>CACYZN010000015.1 GCA_902778925.1 uncultured Bacteroidota bacterium | reverse complement strand
TAAGATTGCCGAGGACAACGGCTTTGTACACCAGGTGACCAATATCGACGGCGAAGGCAAGATATTCGCCATCTGCAACTGCAATGTCAAGATATGCAATGCCCTGCGCACATCACAGCTCTTCAACACACCCAACATGAGCCGTAGCGCCTATGTGGCCAAAGTAGAGCCTAAGAATTGCGTAGCCTGCGGCCGCTGTGTGGAATACTGTCCCGCCGGAGCCGTCCGTCTGGGACAAAAGCTTTGCACCAAGCACGGCGAGCAGACTTATCCCAAGCAGGAGCTGCCCGACGCAAAGAAATGGGGGCCGCACAAATGGGATGAGGATTATCGCGACAAGAACCGCATCAACTGCTACCCCACAGGCACGGCGCCTTGCAAGACTGCCTGTCCGGCGCATATCGCCGTGCAGGGCTATCTGAAGAAAGCCGCCGAAGGGAAATACCGCGAGGCATTGGAGCTCATCAAGCGAGAGAACCCATTCCCCGCCGTCTGCGGCCGCGTCTGCAACCGACGCTGTGAGGATGCCTGTACCCGCGGCACCATCGACAAGCCTATTGCCATTGACGCCGTGAAGAAATTCATCGCCGAACAGGACCTGCATGCAGAGCACCGTTTCGTGCCAGAAATCAACATCGCGTCGAGCGTCCTCAAACGTTGGGACGAGAAAATTGCCATCATCGGCGGTGGCCCTGCGGGCTTGAGCTGCGCCTATTATCTCGCCACCATGGGCTATCGTCCCACAGTGTTCGAGAAGAACGCCATCCCCGGCGGCATGCTGCAATACGGCATCCCGTCGTACAAACTGGACAAGGCCGTCATCAAGGCCGAGATAGACATCATGCGCGAGATAGGCGTGGAGATACGTACCGGCGTGGAGGTGGGCAAGGACATCACCCTGCAGCAGCTCCGCGAGGAGGGATATAAAGGCTTCTATGTAGCCATCGGTTGCCAGGGGGGTCGCCTGCCCGGCATCCCGGGAGAGAGCCTCACCGGCGTCACCACAGCCATCGACTTCCTGCATGCCGCCAACTGCGGAGACACAAAAGTGAACGGCAAGGTAGTCGTCGTGGGTGGGGGCAACGTAGCCATTGATGCAGCCCGTGTGGCCAAACGAAGTGGTGCCACAGAAGTCACCATGCTCTCTCTGGAGACCGAGGACATCATGCCGGCATCCCTGGAGGAGCGCCGCGAAGCCCGTGAAGACGGTGTGGCAATAAACCCCGGCTGGGGTCCCAAAGAGGTGCTCGGCGAAGGAAATGTCAGCGGCATTGTCTTCAAGAAATGCATCTCTGTATTCGACGAGCAGCACCGCTTCGCGCCAAAGTATGACGAGAACAACACCATCACCCTCGACGCCGACGTGGTCATCTTCGCCATTGGCCAGACGGTGGTGCTGAACGACCTGCTGAAAGGCACCAAGGTGGAGTTTGCGCGTGGCGTATATCCGATGGCCGACAAGCTGACCTACCAGACGGCTGAACCTGACATTTTCGTGGGTGGCGACTGCTACAGCGGGCCTAAGTTCGCCATCGATGCCATAGCCGCCGGACATGAGGCCGCCGAAAGCCTGCACCGCTATGTGCAGCACGGACACATGACCATCGGGCGCAACCGCCGCGACTTCATTGAGTTGGACAAGGATGACATCCACGTGGAGAGCTACGACAACGCCTCACGTCAGGAGGAAGGCGTGACCGAACAGCCCGACAAGTTCAGCGAGTACATGAATACCCTCACAGAGGAGCAGGTGCACATCGAAACCTCACGTTGCCTCTCCTGCGGCGCTTCAGTAGTTGACGAGAACCGCTGCATAGGCTGCGGCATCTGCACCACCAAATGCGCCTTCGATGCCATCCACCTCTTCCGTGAGCATCCCGAGGCAAGCATCATGCGCACCTCGGAGGATAAATTCAGCGACATACTACCCTACATGATAAAACGCACCGGTAAAATCATCTTCAGCAAGAAAGACTGATGCACGAGTTGGGCATAGTGTTCTACATCATCCGCGATGTGAAGCAGGTGGCGGAAGCCAACCATGTGGAACATGTGGCCTCTGTGGTGATGGACATCGGCGAGGTGTCAACCGTTGTGCCGCACCTGCTCAGCGACTGTTGGCGTTGGGCTGCCGACAAGGAGCCTATGCTGCAAGGTTGCGAACTAGAGGTGAATACCATACCGGCCGTCACATGGTGTGACCAATGCAAGAGTGAATATCCCACCGTCGCCCACGGACGCACCTGCCCACATTGCGGCAGCGGCAACACCTGGCTGCTCCGCGGCAACGAAGTGGAAATACGCGAGATAAAAGTATAACCTTTAAACTTTAACAAACATGTCCTGTTTTATAGTACCCATGACCCAGGCGATAGCCACCACTGCCTATCGCAAACTTAACGCTAAAAAGATAGAGGCGACAGGAGCTACAGCCCTGATGCGTCATGTGCCGGCATTGGAGAAGATGCTCTGGGGCGGCACCGTGATGCTTGTCGTCGACCACATCATAAACGGCGAAGTCACATGGCGATACCCCTTCTTCACAGCCCTCACCGAATCTGGCGGCGCCGAAGTGATGCTTCGCGAGATGCTGACCGTCGGCGTACCCATGTCACTCGTTCTCACTGCCGTATGGGTGGTGTACGCCTTCGCCAAAGAGAGAAAAACTCAAACAATCAAACAATAACACAAACAAAAAACCAACATTATGTTTTTCCAAGTCTATGGGGCTAACGCCCTTATCCAATGGGGGATGCTGCTTGTCGTACTGGCAGGCCTGATCCTCTGGAATGAATTTGCCCGTCGCACCAAAATGGGCGGAGCCATCACTTTCTTCGTCATCCCGGTGCTGCTGACCGTCTACTTCGTGGCCATCGCCATCGGAGCACGTAGCGGTGCCGAGTGGGCTGTGAATAACCAGACCCATATCTACATGAACGGATGGTTCCACTATGCAAAGCTCTATGCCGCCCTCACCGGCTGCATCGGCTTCATGATGATTAAGTACAAATGGGGCATTGGCGCCAAACACTGGTTCAAGCCCTTCCCCTTCGTCATCGTCGCCATCAACATCCTCATCGCCGTGGTCTCCGACTTCGAGAGCGCTGTCATGGGATGGAACAAGTGGTGGCTCAGCAGCGAGGGCGTGTGGCTCTTCGGTGGCTGGCACAACGTCTTCAACGGCCTCGCCGGCATCTTCAACATCTTCTGTATGACCGCCTGGTGGAATGTCTATGCCTCCAAGGACAAAAAGGACATGATCTGGGCCGACATGACATGGGTCTACATCGTCATCTACGACATCTGGAACTTCGCCTACACCTACAACTGCCTGCCCACCCACAGCTGGTACTGCGGCATCGCCCTGCTGCTGGCTCCCACGGTGGCTGCCCTGCTGTGGAACCGTGGTGGCTGGATCCAAAACCGCGCCAACACCTTGGCTATCTGGTGTATGTTCGCACAGGTGTTCCCCCTCTTCCAGGAGACCTTCAAGGATGGTCGCCAGTGGTTCAGCTGGGCCGTGCTTCCCGTGCAGTATCCCGATGGTGTCGAGACCATTAAGCAGCTCTACGATGTCGCCGGTGGTGAAGCAGCCGCTGTCGGCACCACAGTTGACACCGTGGCCGCCAACCCCACCATGATGACCGTCATCAGCGCACTGGCTCTGGTGACCAACATCATCGCCCTCACCTACATCATCTGCGTCTCAAAGAAGCGTCATATCAATCCTTACAAACAGGACGTCTTCGTCAACCAGAAATACTACAAAGACGCCATGGCTCGCGCCGATGTGGAATAATTGAGAATGATGCTTTGAGAGACCTTGATTTTGTTTCTCAGCAAAAGAAGAGGGGTCAAGCATCAGTTTGACCTCTCTTCTATTATTTATCTGCTGTCGTTTCTGCCATAAAGACGTGTTTAATCCAAAGCCTCGCACTACAGTGCAGACAACAATGTTTACCCGTAGGTTCATCTGTCCAGACAGCCACGCGGCATGCGATGGCAGTGAGCATACTGTCAATGCAAGCATAAAGTAATAAAGTGGGTTGGGAAAGAAAAAGCGCCCATCTTTTTCGTCTTTTGGAGATAAATACAGCCAGAATGAAAAAAATTGTGTACTTTTGCAGTCAATTTACAAGAGCATTCAACGAAAAGAGCAACATGACCTATACCATGACCAAATTTGAAAGAATGTAATGATTATTAGAGAGAATAAAGTCTCCAAAACAAAATAAAAGTAAATATATAATCAATAATACGATAATTCGATGCCCTAACGGCCCCAGATAAAAAGTGCGTCAGGGAAAGCAAAAACTGCGCTGACAAACGGCGCCTTATTTTTTTCACATATAAGCAATGAACATTCAATCTACCCCAGTACTGCTACTCACCGGATACCTCGGTAGCGGCAAAACGACCCTACTAAACCGGATATTGAACAACAAACGAGGCATCCGCTTCGCTGTCATCGTCAACGACATCGGCGAGGTGAACATCGACGCCGACCTCATTGAAAAGGGCGGCATCGTGGGCCAGAAAGAAGAAAGCCTCGTGGCACTACAGAACGGCTGCATCTGCTGCACGCTGAAGATGGACCTCGTGGAGCAACTGCGCGACATCACAAGCCAGCGCCGCTTCGACTATATCGTCATCGAGGCAAGCGGCATCTGCGAGCCCGCCCCCATAGCCCAGACCATCTGCTCCATCCCCACCATGGGACCCGAGTACGTCAAGGACGGCATTCCAGTGGTCGACAGCATCGTCACCGTGGTCGACGCCCTGCGCATGAAGGACGAGTTCGGCAGTGGCAAGGATCTCCTCAAGCCCGGCCTGGCCGAGGACGACATCGAGAACCTCGTCATACAGCAGATAGAGTTCTGCAACATCATACTGCTCAACAAAGCCTCCGAGGTGGCGCCCGACGAGCTGAACCGCATACGCGAGATTATCCGCGCCATCCAGCCAAAAGCAGAGATCATCGACTGCGACTACTGCGACATCGACTTCCGCAAGATACTCTACACAGGCATGTTCGACTTCGACAAGGTGGCCACCTCGGCGGCATGGATCGACCAGATAGAAGGCCACCACGACGAGGACGAAGAAGAGCATCACCACCACCATGATGACGACGACGATGAACACGAACACCATCATCACCACCACCATCACCACGACGATGAGGGCGAGGCCGAGGAGTACGGCATCAGTACCTTCGTCTACTACCGCCGTGAGCCGATGAACATAGGCCGTTTCGACGAGTTCGTGGCACGTCACTGGCCCAAAGGGGTCATCCGCGCCAAGGGCATCTGCTGGTTCCTGTCCGAGCCCGACACCTGCTACCTATTCGAACAAGCCGGCAAGCAGGTCTCGCTGCGCGACACCGGCCAGTGGTACGCCACCATGCCCGACGAGGAACTGCTTGACTTCATGCGTCGCAACCCCGACCTGCAGCGCGATTGGGACGACACCTACGGCGACCGCATGCAGAAACTCGTCTTCATAGGCCAACACATGGACAAGGCTGCCATCACAGCCGCCCTCGACGAGTGCCTGTCGCAGTCGTATTGATTACACCAACATATACAACAAACAGCAAGCCCACCTCCTCCCGGAAGTGGGCTTGTTGCATTTCAGCTTCAACAACAGTAGCAATCGAGCCGAAGGACTAGTAGCCGAGTATCTTGAGCATTGACTTGTAGCTCTGTTCCTTGGCGAAAAGCTTGGTAGTGTAATCGCCGTTCTCGTCCTTGTCGATTATCACGTGCTTCGGGGCCGGTATCAGACAGTGCTGTATGCCACCGTAGCCGCCGATGCTCTCCTGGTAGGCGCCGGTATGGAAGAAGCCAATGTACAGTGGCTCGTCCTTCTGCAACTTGGGCAGGAAGATGGCGTTGGCATGGCTGTCGGCATTGTAGTAGTCCTCGCTGTCACACGTGAGGCCACCGAGGAAGACCCGCTGGTACTCGCAGTCCCAATGGTTGATGGGCAGCATGATGAATCGCTGGTTGATACCCCAGGTGTCGGGCAAGGTGGTAATAAAGCTGGAGTCGATCATGTACCACAGCTCGCGGTCGTTCTGCTGCTTCTGGTCGAGAATACTGTAGAGGGTAGCACCGCTCTCGCCGACGGTAAAGCTTCCGAACTCGGTGAATATATTAGGTTCCTCGACCCCACGCAACGTACATATATTCTTTATCTGTGCCAAAATCTCCTCGGCCATGTACTCGTAGTCGTAGGTTGCCGCGAGACTCACCTTGGACGGGAAACCGCCACCAATATTCAAGCTATCCAGTTCAGGGCAAACACGCTTCAGGTCGCAATAAACATTGACACACTTGGCCAACTCGTTCCAATAGTAGGCGGTATCGCGTATGCCGGTATTGATGAAGAAGTGCAACATCTTGAAGCGAAACTTGCGATTCGGCTTCACTTGCTCCTCGTAGAACGAGACGATGTCGTTGTACCGGATACCTAGACGGGAGGTATAGAAATCGAACTTGGGCTCCTCTTCCGAAGCAATCCGGATACCCAGATACATCGGCTCCGAACCGTCCGGAATCATCTCATCAAGGCTATAGTACTCGTTTTTGTTATCGAGAACAGGTATCACATTATGGAATCCATCCTGGAAAATGCCGACAATATTCTCTATGTACTGCTCTTTCTTGAAGCCGTTGCACACTATCACCTTCTCTTTATCTATCAGCCCCTGGGCGTGCAACTCCTGGATAAGGTTAATATCGAAAGCCGACGAAGTCTCAAGATTAATGTCATTCTTCAAAGCCTCTTCCAGCACGAAGGCAAAGTGGCTCGACTTGGTGCAATAGCAGTAGTTGTAGGTGCCACGATAGTCGGTCTTTGCAATAGCCACATTGAACAGACGCTTGGCCCGCTGTATCTGCGAACTAATCTTCGGCAGATATGTTATCTTGAGCGGTGTACCATACTGTTTTATGACCTCCATCAAAGGAATGTCATGAAAGTACAGCTCTCCATCTTCGGTACGGAATTCGTCCTGTGGAAAGTCGAACGTCTGGTCGATTAAGTCGTAATACTTATTCTTCATAGCACCCAAATAGTTTAATTTACAATCTTTTTCACAATCCAACTCAGCCGGATTGCATTTGCAAATATACAACTAATTCACTTAAATACAAAAATATTTTGTTTTTTAGCCAAATTCGACAACAAAAGAGGGCCGCACCAACATGCAGCCCTCCTATATTTCAGGGACACTAAAAGCCTAGTTAATCGAGCAGTTCATGCAACTCCACCTCGTAAATCATGGGAGTGAACTGCATGCCGCCCACATTCGGATATGGACCGATTTGGTAGGGGAAGTAGAAACGATAGATACTGCCGGCGTTCATAAGCTGAAGTCCTTCGAGGAGGCCCTTGAACATAGGCGAGCCTACCACATGGTCGATAGGGTCGCGAACGCCGTATGTCTGGTCGAACGGCTCGCCGGTGAGCATCTTGAAGCTGCGATAGTCGAAGCGGACACTGTGGCCATAGACAGCCTTGGGGCCGTGTCCAGCTTTCAGCACTTCGTAGTAGAAACCGTCCGGATGCTTGACCACGTTGGGATTGGTCTTCTCCAGCTGCTCGAAGTAGTGCTGCTGGGCCTGCTGGGCTTGCTCCTTGGCAGTGCCGGTAGACCGCATCTGCTGCAGCTGGGCCTGCGCCATGATGTATTGCAGCGCCTGCTGGTAGACGCTGTCGGGCAGGGGTTGTTCCTTGCCGTCGAGGGTGTGGCGAATGGCCTGCACAAAGACATCATGGTCGACATCGATGGTGTTGCCTTGCAGAATAGACAATGCGACATTCTCGCCCAGCACCCACGAGAAGGTGTCGTTGCGGTCGTCGAGCGTCGGGGCCTGCCGTCCTGCACACGATGCCAGAAGCAGCCCTAAAGCGACAAACGAAAGTTTTCTAAGGTGTTTCATAGTATAGTATTATTATTTTCCGCGTCCCTGGAAGATGATAATGACCGTGTAGAGCAGTATCTTCAGGTCTGTGGTGAGGGACATATTGTCTAGGTAGAGCAGGTCGTAGCGCAGCCGCTCGACCATCTGGTCCACGCTGGAAGCATAGCCGTACTTGACCTGGCCCCACGAGGTGATGCCGGGCTTCACACGCTGCAGCAGCAGGTACTCGGGAGCCCGTTTCACTATCTGGTCTATATAGAACTGGCGTTCGGGACGGGGACCGACGAGGCTCATAGTGCCACGCAGCACGTTGTAGAACTGCGGTATCTCGTCGAGCCTCACCTTGCGCATGAAGCGGCCGAACGGAGTAATGCGCGGATCGTCGTCCTTGCTCAAGGCAGGGCCGCTCTCTTCGGCGTCGACATACATGGAGCGGAACTTGTGCATCTTGAACGGCTTGCCGTGATAGCCCACACGCTCCTGTGCATAGAAGACCGGTCCGGGCGAGGTGCACTTCACCACGATGGCCGTGACAAGATACACCGGCGAGAGGAGCAGCATGGCGAACAACGAGATGACGATGTCGAAGATGCGCTTCAGCGAGTACTGCCACTCGTCCATCAGGCGGTTGTTGATGACGATGAACGGCGAGTGGAATATGGAGTCGAGCTTGATGGAGCCCACGATGAGGTCGCGTGCATCGGGCGTAATCTTGATGATGAGGTCGCCGCTGGAGTCGAGGGCGCTGAGTATGCTGTTTATACGCTCCTGCTCGTCGGGTTCCACGGCGACGATAGCCTCTTCGACATCGTATTGCGACACCAGCTGATGCAGGTCGGCGACGGTTCCGAGCCGCGGCATAATCTTGTCGAGCGGCGAACCCTCCCCGGCATCGGCGCCATCCACACCGACATATCCCACAAACAGGTTGCCCGAGTAGGTCTCCTGGTTCTCCAGGTCCAGATAGGTCTGGTAGGCCTTCTTGCCCGAGCCAATCATCAGCGTCGGGAAGCCGATGCGGCGGCTATGCACATCGCGCACCGTCTGCGAGGTAATGAGCAGTCGAGGGATATAGGTGAGCACGAAATGGACGAAAAGCAGGAAGAGGAACGAGGCGTAGTAGTTGCGATAGGTGCTGATATTGTCGTCGATGAGGAGAGAGAAGAAGATGACCACGACACCGATGAGGGAGGCGATGGCGGTGTCGAGAAACTCCTTGAGTCGGGCCCTGCGCAGCACATTGCGGTAGGCACCCATGATGGTGTACAGAATGAGCCATCCCAGCGGCACCACTATGAGGCCCAGCCAGAAGTTGGAGTCGGTAAAGACCTGGTTCACATCCTGGAAGCCGCTGTTTTCGAGCACCACCTTGCGGAAGATGTAGAGCAATGCCCACGCGAGCATTGCAGAGAAGGTGTCGCAGAGTATGTATTTGGCGGTTTGTTTCTTCTTCATGATTGGTCTAGATAGTCTTCGGAGTAGTCTGGAGCTTGACGTTGTCTATCAGCAGCTCGCCGTCGATACCCTGCAAATTGAGGGCCGAGAAGGTGATGGAGAATATATTGCTGTGGTTGAACCAGTTCCAGGTGCGGCCCAGGTTGACATACATGTGCACCCACTTGTCGCCCGTAGGGTAAATACGCATCACCTCGACCGTCGACGGATTGCCGCCCTCGCGGTAGGGTGCTTTCATGTTGATTTGCAGCTCCAACTGGCTCTTGATATCCAGCTCGAGGTAAAGCAACGGTATTTTCTTGGACGTATTCACATAGAAATCGAGCCCGCTGAACTGGTGTCCCATATTGACTTCGAAGTCGTAGCTCTCCTGATCCGGAGTGAGGTGCACACGTCCGTAGCCCGACCCACAGCGTGCACCGGCAGGGTCGTTGCGCACCCATTCCACCGTGTCCAGCTTCAACGTGCGGCCTATCGGTTCGAACGACTCGAACAGCAACGGGAAGTCCGACATTTTGTCGTATGTGGTGCTGAGGCGTCCCAGATTGAGCGTGTCGCCGCTCACCAGGGTGGTGTCATCGATGGTGATATAGTTATAGTAGGTGTAGTACGGCAGGAAGACCATCTGCCCGCTCTGCGGAATGGCGGGATAGATGCGCAGGTATTCCAGTTCGCCCGACGGCAGTATCGGCACCGTGAACGGCAGTCGGAACAGGCCTACGCTGTCATGCTTCTTGCTGTCCTTGAAATAGGCCACCACATAGGCAGCCACGATATTGGATGTCGTGAAGCCCGTATCCGTGATAATTTCCAGATTGCCATCCGACGTTTGGCAATAGGCCGGCGACAGCAAGTCGATTGCGTCGACATGCAGGAAGGCCGGCGCCACGAAGTCGGCGTCGTCGGTGCAACCCACCGCCAGCATCGCCACCAGGCAACAGACCAGCGCGTTGCGCACCTTTCTATACTTTTTTCCCATCATTGCATTCACAGCCCTATAACGGCGTTCGATACCATTTATTATTGCCGTTTGAAAATAATTGCGTATTTTTGCAGCCGCAAACCAACCCTTGCAGCAAAAACCAAGACCCATGAAAGAACTGGCAATGCACGTTTACGACCTGATGGAGAATTCCACCGCCGCCAACGCCAAAGACATCAAGCTTACCATCGTGGACAGCCTGGCCAACAACGACTTCCACTTCACCATTGAAGACAACGGCCGCGGCATGAGCCCCGAGTTCCTGGCCCGCGTCACCGACCCCTACACCACCTCGCGTACCACCCGCAAGGTGGGTCTCGGACTGCCCCTGATCAAGATGAACACCGAGAACTGCGGCGGCGGCATGAAGCTCACCAGCCAGCTGGGCGTAGGCACCCGCCTCGAGTTCTGGTTCCAGCACAACCACTGGGACCGCCCGCCCATGGGCGACCTGCCGGGCACCCTCGTCATGCTCCTCTCGGGCCACGAAGACATACACTTCGTCATCACCTACCGCACCGACAACGACGAGTTCGTCCTCGACACCGACGAGCTGCACGAGGCCCTCGACGGCATGCCACTCGGCGACGTGCACATCATGCAGTACCTGAAAGAAATGATTGCCGAAAACCTGAAGGAGATAGGAGCCAACGAATGACACGCATAGGCGTCCTCTCCGACACCCACGGCACCCTCCCGCCGCAGGTCTTCACTTTCTTCAAAGACTGCGACCAGTTGTGGCACGCCGGCGACATAGGCCCCGGGGTGCTCGAGCAGCTGCAGGCCTTCAAGCCCACCCGCGCCGTATGGGGCAACTGCGACAGCTTCGCCCTGCACTACGAGCTCGAGGAGCAACTCTTCTTTGAATGCGAAGGGCAGCGGGTGCTCATGACCCACATAGGCGGCTACCCCGGCCACTACCCCTACCAGCTGCGCCGCACCCTCGAGCTGGCCTCGCCCGACATCTTCGTCTGCGGCCACAGCCACATACTGCGCGTCATGTACGACAAGGACTACAACATGCTGTGCATCAACCCCGGAGCCGCCGGCCGACAAGGCTTCCACAAGGTCGCCACGCTGGTCCGCTTCGTCCTCGACCCCACCCCCGGCCAGTTGGAGATCATGGAGTACCCCCGGGTGTAGCCACCCCCACCCCACCCCTGCCGCTTCCAACCCTTCCCTTTCCACTTTCCACCCCCTATTTTAACCTAATTTAAATCAAAAGGCCAAAAAGCCTTCCCCTCCGCTTCCCCTCCGGTAGTTCTTATGTACTTCTTATGTATTTCTTATGTATTTCTTATGTTTTAAACATAAATACGACATAAGATATACTAAGATATACATAAGAACGACATAAGAACGGCAGGACCGGAAGCGGAGAGTGGAGAGCGGAGAGTGGAGAGTGGGGAGTGGAGAGTGGAGAGTGGAGAGCGGAGAGTGGAGAGTGGAGAGTGGGGAGTGGAGAGTGGAGAGCGGAGAGTGGAGAGCGGAAAGTGGAGAGTGGAGAGCGGAGAGCGGAGAGTGGAGAGCGTTTTTTTTCGCAAGCCAAGGCTTTAAGTTTTAACTTCTTACTTTCTGCTTCGCCCGTCGCTCGCATCTTTTTTTCATTAAAAAGGGGGATATAATACAATAAAAAGGGACGAGGTGCGTTTGAAGATAGTTAAAGATAAAAGCAAAAACCAAGGAAGTGTTGAAAACAGAGAATAAGAAGCACGATACACGAGCCGAGATGGAGCGCGAGGTGGCGGTGTGCCGCAGCCTGTTCGAGAAGAAGACGCGCGACTACGGCACCTCGTGGCGAGTGATGCGGCTGCCGTCGCTCACCGACCAGATATATATCAAGGCCAGCCGCATACGCAGCATCGAGGAGAGCGGCGAGAACCACGTGGGCGACGGCGTGGGCGGCGAGTTTGTGGCCATGGTGAACTACGGCATCATGGCGCTGATACAGGCCGAGCTGAAGGCCGACGAGCCGCTGGAGCTGCCGCTGGAACGCACCATGGAGCTGTACGACAAGCACATGAAGGCGACGCTGGACCTGATGATGGCGAAGAACCACGACTATGGCGAGGCCTGGCGCGAGATGCGCGTGGAGTCGATGGTCGACCTGATACTGATGAAGCTGCTGCGCATCAAGCAGATCGAGGACAACAACGGATGCACGCTGGCGAGCGAGGGAGTGACGGGCGGATACACCGACATCGTGAACTACTCGCTGTTCTGCCTGGTGCGGTTGGCGAAGAACGATGATTGAGCATTGAAAATTGAAATATCGATATGAAAGAGACTAAACTGAACTATGCACTGAATGTGGCAGCCCGATGGATTGTCGGACTGGTGTTTTTGTTTTCGTCGTTTGTGAAGGGTGTGGACCCGATGGGCACCACCTTCAAGATAGAGGAGTACATGACGGCCTGGAGCCTGGGGAGCCTCACCTTCGAGTGGGCGGTGCCCATGGCAGGCCTGATGGCAGTGGTGCTCATCTGCGCCGAGTTCCTGGTGGGCGTGCTGCTGATTACCAACGCCTACCGCAAGCTGTCGGCCTGGCTGCTGGTGCTGATGATGGTGTTCTTCACCGTCACCACGTTTGTCGACGCACTGACCAACAAGGTGACCGACTGCGGCTGCTTCGGCGACGCGGTGAAGCTGACCAACTGGCAGACCTTCTGGAAGAACGTGGCGCTCGACGTGCCCACGGTGTGGATATTCCTCACCCGCGGACTGCGCTACCGCCGCCGCTTCGAGCGCGACGGCATCATCACCCTGGCGGCGGTGATTGCCATGGTGGTGTTCGAACTGTACAACATCAGGCACGAGCCGGTGATCGACTTCCGCCCGTGGAAGATCGGCAACCGCATGCTCGACACCAGCAGCAACGAGGGTGTGAAGAGCTACGTGACCTACCGCAACACCGAGACCGGCGAGACCGACGAGTTCGAGTCGGCACTGCTTATGGAGCGTATGGCCGACGCCGAGTGGGCCGCCAAATGGGAATGGGAGAGCAGCCGCGTGGTGGACCCGCGCGAGATTGCGGCACCAGGCTTCTCGATGCTCGACATGGAAGGCGAGGACCGCGCCACCGACCTGCTGCCGGCCGACGACGGACTGCTCATAGCCACGATACACCATATCGAGAAGGTCGACGCCAAAGGCACCGCCGAGGTGCGGCGCGCGCTGACGCTGGCCGAAGAGAACGGCATCCGCATGGTGCTGCTCACAGCGGCTCTGCCCGAGGAGGTGCAGGCCTGGATGACAGAGAACGGCATCGAGGGGCTGGACTACCTGTTCGCCGACGCCACCGCCATCGAGACCATGATGCGCGGCAACCCGGGCTTCATGTACATGCGCGACGGCGTGGTGGTCGACAAGGGCCGCTCGGCCGTGGAGCTGAAGATTGAAAATTGAGAATTGAGAATTGAAAACTTAGAACTTAGCATTAAGAACTGAGAACTGGAAAGAATATGATACAGAGAATTCAAAGCTTTTGGTTGGTGCTGGCAGCGTGCTGCATGGCACTGTGCTTCATGTCGCCGGTGGCGGAGTACCACCTGGAACTGCCCTCCACGGGACAGACCGTCGAGGCCCGGCTGGACCTCGTGGCGAAAGACAACCCCGACATGATGAAGCAGATGGTCGAGATAAGCCCGGTGGTGGAATACAGCCAGCGCATGAGCGGCTTCCACACCTGGCCGCTGGTGGTGCTGGCCATCGTGGTGATGGCAGTGGCAGTGGCAGCCATCTTCCTGTTCAAGAACCGCGTGCTTCAGATGCGCGTGGTGGCCATCGGCTTCCTGCTGAATGTGGTGTATGTCTTCCTGGTGTTCTTCTGGGCCGTCGATGCCTATGGCAAGACGATGGCACAGGCCATGGGAGGCAACGACCCGACGGTGAGCTGGTTTGTCGGCGCCTATGCCCCGATTGTGGCCATCGTCTTCTTCATCCTTGCCCACCGCGGCATCAAAAAGGACGAGGCCAAGGTGCGCGCAGCCGACAGACTGAGGTAAGCGGAGATTGGCATGTGACAAAAGGAAAGTGGAAAGATGAGAGTAGAGATTGACAGTATTGGAGCGTTGCCGGAAGTGGCACGGAAGTTGATAGAGACATTTCCGGACGACCGCTTCTTCGCCTTCTTCGGCAAGATGGGAGTGGGAAAGACGACACTCATCAAGGAGCTGTGTGCGACGCTGGGGGTGAAGGACAATGTGTGCAGCCCCACATTCGCCATAGTGAACGAGTACACCCGCACCACCGACAGCGGCGAGCAGGAGCCGGTCTACCACTTCGACTTCTACCGGATGAAGAGCGTGGCAGAAGCCTATGACATAGGCTACGAAGAGTACTTCTACAGCGGCTGCTACTGCTTCACCGAATGGACCGAGAAAGTGGAGGAACTGCTACCCGAGCGCTACGTAAGGGTGGAGATGGCAGAAAAAGACAACACAAGGACGCTGACAGCGAAGATAACAGAGCAATGACAAACAAGGAGAAAGAAACACTGGTGCTGGCCAGACTGGCAGCACAGACCATGGACGAGAAAAAGGCGGAGGATGTGCGTATCATCGACCTCCGCAAAGTGTACGGCGCACCGGCCGAGTACTTCGTCATCGCATCGGGCAATGTGCCGTCGCACGTATCGGCACTGAGCGATGCAGTGTACGAGACCATCAAGAAAGCCACCCAGCAGGCGCCCCACAAAATAGAAGGCTACCAGAACGCCGAATGGATACTCATGGACTACTTCGACGTCATAGTGCATATATTCCAGAAGGACAAACGCGAGTTCTTCAGGCTAGACCAACTATGGAGCGACGGCGAAGAGGTGGCAATCAGCAATTCCAACAACACAAAGCAATAGTACTACAATGGCAGACCAACCGAGAAGGCAGCAACCCCAGCAACCCAACCGCGGCAAGAAACCGAAGGGATCGCAGATACTGTATATTGCCTACGCATTCATACTGCTCGGCATAGCATGGATGTTCTTCGGTGGCGGCGGCAATTCCGCCTCCAAGCAGCCCATCGAATGGGCCAAGCTGGAGCAGGTGCTGGAACGTCACGACTACGAGAGCATCAATGTGATAAACCAAGAGGTGGCCGAGATACACATCAAGCACGAGGCCGTGAAGCGCGACACGGTGATGTATCGCGACATCATCACCCGCAACTTCACCGGCGCCAAAGGGCCTCAAGGCTACTACACCTACAACATAGGCAACCTGGAGCACTTCGACAAAGAGCTGGCCATCGTCGAGGCCCGCACTGGCGAACATATCAGCTACAACATAGAACGCCGCAGCAACGCCTGGCGCGAACTGCTGGTATGGTTCGGCCCACTGCTGATGCTCATTTTATTCTTCTGGCTGATGAGCTCCATCACACGCCGCCAGATGGGCGGTGACGGTGGTGGAGGTGGCTTCGGCGGCATCTTCGGCTTCGGCCGCAGCAACGCCAAGCAGTACGACGCCACCAAGCAGGTCAACGTAACCTTCAAGGACGTGGCCGGACTGGCCGGAGCCAAAGAGGAGGTGATGGAGGTGGTGGACTTCCTGAAGAACCCCAAGCACTACACCGAGCTGGGCGGCAAGATACCCAAAGGCGTGCTGCTGGTAGGCCCTCCAGGCACCGGCAAGACCCTGCTGGCAAAAGCAGTGGCCGGCGAAGCGGGGGTGCCCTTCTTCAGCATGAGCGGCTCCGACTTTGTGGAAATGTTTGTCGGCGTGGGCGCCTCGCGAGTACGTGGTCTTTTCGAAGAGGCCAAGAAGAAGTCACCCTGCATAGTCTTTATCGACGAGATAGACGCCGTCGGCCGGGCCCGTGGCCGTGGCGGGTTGGCCGGTAGCAACGACGAACGAGAGAACACCCTCAACCAGTTGCTGACAGAGATGGACGGCTTCTCGTCCACCACCAATGTCATTGTACTGGCAGCCACCAACCGAGCCGACGTGCTCGACAAGGCGCTGATGCGCGCCGGACGCTTCGACCGCCAGATATACGTGGAGCTGCCAGACCTGGAAGAGCGCAAGGCCATCTTCGCAGTCCACATGAAGAACCTGAAGCTGAACAACCACAAGGACAGTGAAGGCTATGTTGACCGGGACTTCCTGGCTAAGCAGACGCCCGGCTTCTCCGGAGCCGACATTGCCAACGTGTGCAACGAGGCCGCCCTGTGCGCTGCCCGCAAGAACAAGAAGCAAATCGAGAAGCAGGACTTCCTCGATGCCGTCGACCGCATAGTGGGAGGCCTCGAGAAGCGCACCAAGGTGCTCACCGACCAGGAGAAGCACACCATAGCATACCACGAGAGCGGCCATGCCTCGGTGAGCTGGCTGCTGCGCTGGGCCAATCCGCTGGTGAAGGTAACCATAGTGCCTCGCGGCAAAGCCCTCGGCGCAGCATGGTATCTGCCCGAAGAGAGACAGATAACCACCTACGAGCAGATGTTCGACGAGATGACCTCGCTTATGGCCGGTCGCGCCTCGGAGGAGATTGTATTCGGCAAGATAAGCACCGGCGCCCTCAACGACATAGAACGCGCCACCAAGATGGCTCAGGCCCTGGTCACCTACTACGGCATGAGCCCCGAGGTGGGCAACATCAGCTTCTACGACAGCACCGGCCAATCAGACTACTCGTTTGCCAAACCGTTCAGCGAGAAGACCGCCGAGACAATCGACAGCGAGGTGCGCCGAATGGTCGAGGAGGCCTACAGCAAAGCCAAAGAGCTCCTTCTGAGCCACCGTGAGCAACTCGACCAACTGGCAACACAGCTCTACGAGAAAGAAGTGCTCTTCCGCGAAGACCTCGAGCGCATCTATGGCCCACGCCCCTGGGACACTCCAGAGGAGAAGACCGAAGCGACAGACGAAGAACAGACGGAAACCGACACGACCGACACCGAAGTAATAACCAATACCGACGCACAATGAAGAACTTCTGGATACGCACTGCAAGTGCCAGCATTTACGCCATACTGTTTCTCGGCTCCATCTACAGCGCACAGCTGCTGAACAACCAGCTGTGGGGCGGAGTGATCTTCACCCTCTTCCTGCTGTTTGTAGCCTGTGGCTGTACGTTCGAGTTCTTCCGCATCGTAGCCCGCCAGGGAGCCACCCCAAGCCGTCCCCTGGGATATATTTACACTGTGGCTGCCCTGCTCTCGCTAACCGGCATTTCGGCCTTCAGCAGCGCGAAAGGATATGCCGTGTTCGGCATCGGCATGACCCTTCTGCCCATCGTGTTCGGTCTGGCGGCCATCGTGCAACTGTGGGGCCACAGCGAACAGCCCTTCCGCGATGCCGCCTATACCGTGGTGCCCATGCTCTATGTAGCCGTACCCCTCGGTCTTATGCCGCTGCTGCACATCAGCCACAACGTGCTTGTGCCGCTCATCATACTTGTGTGGGTCAACGACTCGGCGGCCTACATGGGAGGCTCGCTGGCCGGCGGCCGCAAGCTTTGGCCCCGCCACTCGCCTGGCAAGACCCTCTCCGGCGCCCTTATCGGCGTGGCGGTCACCCTGCTGCTGGCCTTCTTCATGGGTCCTCTCTTCAACGACGGTATCGCCTGGTACCACTGGCTTGTTCTGGGCTTGATCTGTAGCGTAGTCGACACCCTCGGCGACCTGGTCGAGAGCATGCTGAAACGGTCGGTCGAACTGAAAGACAGCGGCAACATCATGCCCGGTCACGGCGGTTTCCTCGACCGCTTCGACAGCCTGCTCATCATCATACCGTTCGCATTCGTTTACCTCACCCTAATATCCATGTTATGAAGATACACCGCGAAGGCAAGAAAATAATCCTTATCGGCCTCGGCATCACCGTCACCATTTGGGCCGTAATGCTGTTTTTCGTCAACAACTGGACGGTCTACCACTACGTCTTCCTGTCGGCCTTGCTACTGTTCTTCCTGGCGGTGGTGGCCTTCTTCCGCATACCGCGCCGCATCTTCACCGAGAGCTCGGCCGAACTTATCTCGCCCGCCGACGGCACCATCGTGGCCATCGAGCAGGTATACGAGAAGGAATACATAAAGGGCAACTGCATGCAGGTGTCCATCTTCATGAGCGGCACCGACGTACACGTGAACCGCTACCCCTGCGACGGCACTGTGGAGTACGTCAAGTTCCGTCGTGGCAACTACTTCGTGGCCTCGTACCCCAAGAGCAGCGACCTCAACGAGCGCACCGAGGTGGGCATGATGCTCGACAACGGCAAGAAAATCATGATACGCCAGGTGGCCGGCGTGATGGCGCGCCGCATAGTCTGCTACGCCAAAGAAGGCACCCGAGTAAAACAGAACCAGGAGATGGGCTTCATAAAGTTCGGCTCCCGCATCGACCTCTTCCTGCCGCTCGACTTTCCCATCAATGTAGGCCTGCAAGACAAAGTCAAAAACGGCATAAGCCCCATAGCGGAGATACGCTGATGATTGCCGACCAGATACTCTACGAGGACAACCACCTGTTGGCGCTCAACAAGCTGCCCGGCCAGATAGTGCAGGGCGACAAGACGGGCGACACCCCTCTGCCCGAGCTGGTCAAAGCCTACCTGAAAGAACGCGACCACAAACCCGGCAACGTCTTCTGCGGCGTGGTGCACCGGTTGGACCGCCCCGTGTCGGGCGTGGTCCTGCTGGCCAAGACCGACAAGGCCCTGAGCCGCATGACCAAGATGATTGCAGCCCGCGACTTCGAGAAGACCTACTGGGCCGTGGTCTACAACGCGCCACCGGAACCGGCCGCCGAGCTGGAAGACTGGCTGCTGAAGAACGAGCGACAGAACCGTAGCTATGTGGTCGACTCCACGCGCAGCGGCGCCAAGCTGGCCCGCCTGGCCTACCGCGAGGTGGCCGTGAGCAACGGCGGCTACCACCTGCTCGAGGTGGCGCTGCACACCGGCCGCCACCACCAGATACGCTGCCAGCTGGCCCATATGGGCTGTCCCATACGCGGCGACCTCAAGTACGGTGCACCGCGCAGCAACCCCGACGGCAGCATCTCGCTCCACGCCCGCCGCATCGTCTTCGAGCATCCCGTATCGCACCAGCAAGTCGACATTGTCGCTCCCAATCAGTTCATAAGCACCATATTCAACATTTAGCAAGCCATGCGTCGTCTCTTTTCCATAGTCGTTCTGCTCGCCTCGTTCCTGAGCCTCGACGCCCAGCAGGTGGTGGTCGACAATTTCCGCACCCTCGGCATCCGCTACAGTATGCCGTCCATCTTCACCACAGCCGAAGTCTTCAACGGCGAGAAATGCCTCACCCTTGAGGCCGACGGCTACCTGCCGGGCGGAACCATCGGCAGCCCCGCTGTGCCGGTGCACACCTCGCTGCTCACCATCCCCTTCTGCCAGAGTGTGAGCGTCGAGGTCGCCAACGCCGTCTACGACACCATAGCCCTCGACCCGGCTATGCCCATACTGCCGGCCCAACCCGGTCTGTCGAAGAGCGACACCGGCAGCCGCCGCGTTTATATAGACGAGAAAGCCTATTCCATCGACGCCTACCCGTCGACGCCGCTCGCCTCGGTCCAGGTGCTGGGCGTGGCCCGCGACCGCCGTCTGGCCGCCATCACCTTCTCGCCCGTGCGCATCAACCCCGTGGCCCACAAGGCCGTCGTGTGCCGCTCGGCCGACATCCGTGTGCTCTACCACAACGCCGACAGCCTGCTCACCGTCGACCACTACCGCCGCTACCACACCCCCGCCTTCGACGCCGGTGCTACCCTCAACACCCTTTTCAGCACCAAAGCCGACCCCGCCAACCAGGCGGTGGGCATGCTCATCGTGGCTCCCACGAGCCTCCGTTGCCGCCGACTGGAGCAGTTTGCCGACTGGAAACGCCGCATGGGTCTGCAGGTCAGGGTGGCCTATACCGACGACCTCGGTCTCTCGACGGCCACCAGCATAGCCAACTGGATTGCCGACCTTTACAACAACGCCACCGCCGACTCGGCGGCGCCCACCTACGTGCTGCTCGTCGGCGACCGCCAGCAGGTGCCCGCCTTCAACAGCAAGGCCACTCCCAGCTACAGCTATGGCCTCACCACCAACCACATCACCGACCTCTACTACACCACCTGGACCCCCAACGACCGACTGCCCGACTGCTACATAGGCCGCTTTTCGGCTACCGACACCGTCACCCTGGCCCAGATCATCAACAAGACCATCCTGTACGAGAACTACAGCTTCGACGACGACAGCTACCTCGGGCGCGCCGTCCTCATCTCGGGCATCGACCAGGGCGTCAACGGCGACAACGGCTACAACTACTCCGACCCCTCGATGGACTATGCCGCCAAGTACTACGTCAACTCGGCCTCGGGCTTCGGCAAGCTCTACTACTACAAGAACCTGACTACCTTCGCCCCCACCGGCGTGACGGTGAGCGGCAGCAGCCGACCCGACACAACCGCCGCCATACTGCGCAACCTGTACAACGGCGGCATCGGGTGGGTCAACTACTCGGCCCACGGCGAGTGGAACTGCTGGGGCACACCCTACTTCTCCACCGCCGACGCCGTAAAGATGGACAACTACGGCCAGCCGTCGTTCATGATAGGCAACTGCTGCCTGAGCAACAAGTTCGACCGGCCCGCCTGCCTCGGCGAGACCCTGCTGCGCCGCGCCGACAACGCGGGCGCTGTGGCCTACATCGGCGCCACCAACTCGACCTACTGGGGCGAGGATTTCTACTGGAGCGTGGGTGTGCGCACCAAGGTTTTCGGCACCATGAACGCCACCTACGACGCCGCCCACCTGGGCATCTACGACCGCACCTTCCACACCCACAACGAGAGCCGCGACAAGCAGTCGCCCACGGCCGGCAGCATCGTCTACTTCGGCAACCTCGCCGTGCAGTCCACCATTGGCTCGGACTGGGGCAACCTCATAGCGCCCTACTACTGGGAAATCTACACCCTCATGGGCGACCCCTCGCTCATGCCCTGGCTCGGCACCGCCATGCAGATGCCTTTCCGAGCCGACACCGCCTCGCGCCCCATCACCATCAACTGCGCGCCCAACGCCTACGTGGCCCTCGTCGACAGCGCCACCCTCGACGTGATAGCCGCCACCTACGCCAAAGCCGACGGCACCGCCTCGATGCCCCTGTCGTCCGACAGGGCCCTCGCCGGCGCCTTCTTCTGCGCCACGGCCCAGGGCTTCAAGCCCTACATACAAGGCATCGACAAGATAGACCTCGGCGTCAAGGTGGAAATCAACGTCTACCCAAACCCGAGCCCCGACGGACGCATCACGGTGGCGGGCAGCAACATGACCCGCATCGACATCTACGACCTCGGCGGCCACCTGGTCCGGTCCGAAAAGCCCTCAGCCAGCATCTGCATCCTCAACCTCAACGCCCTACCAGCTGGGCACTACATGCTCTTCGTCGACACCGACAGCGGTCCAGTCGCCTCGAAGCTCGTCATCAAGTAGCCTCCCCCACCCCGCGGCCACCCAGCTACGGACATTCGGCGCCCCCACCGCGCCCTTGTCCGCCCCTCTCCTGTTGCGGACAGGCACAACCGCCTGTATTCCAGCCATACAGACCTCTTCCCCAAGGCATCCCCTCCGGCCGTTCTTATGTACTTCTTATGTATTTCTTATGTTGTATTTATGTTTAAAACATAAGAAATACATAAGAAATACATAAGAACGATATAAGAACTACCGGAGGGGATGGGGAGGGGAAGGCTTGGGGAAGTGAAAATGAGGGCGTTACGATACTGTCGGTATCGTAACGCCCTGAGTCTTAAGCAGCGACGGTTTGGCTGCTATTTGAGTTTTTTAAGTATTTCGAGGGTTTGGTTCCAGAACATTTCGACGGTTTTGATTTCGATGCGTTCGTCGGGGCTGTGGACGCCGCGGAGTGTGGGGCCGTAGGAGATCATGTCCATGTTGGGGTACTTCTCGCCGATGAGGCCGCATTCGAGGCCGGCGTGGATGGCGCGGACCACGGGCTCGCGGCCGTACATTTTCTTGTAGACGTCGACGCCGACTTTGAGGACGCGGCTGTCGGGGTTTGGGGTCCAGCCTGGGTAGCCGTCGGAGTGCTTGACGCGGCAGCCGGCGAGGCGGAAGGTGCTTTCGAGCTTGGCGGCGGCGGCGAGTTTGGCGCTTTCGACGGAGGAGCGCTGGCTGGTGGCGATGTGGATAACGCCGTCTTTCATCTTGACGGAGGCGAGGTTGGTGGAGGTTTCGACGAAGTTGTCGATTTCGCGGCTCATGGCGAGGACGCCGTGGGCGCAGGCGTAGAGGAGGTTGACGAGGCGCTCGTGGGTGTCTTTGTCTATGAGTTTCTTGGGCATGTCGACGTCGCGGAGTTCGAATTCCATGTCGGGCTCGGTGGAACGGAACTCGAAGACCATGGCTTTGCCCATTTTGGTGACCATGGTTTTGAAGGCGCGGACGTTGTCGACGGGCACGGTGACGATGGCTTCGGCTTCGCGAGCGATGGCGTTGCGGAGGTTGCCGCCGTCGATGGAGGCGAGGCGCATGGAGTGTTTGTAGGTGCCTTCCCAGAGTATGCGGTTGAGGAGCTTGTTGGCGCAGGCGCGGCCGCGGTTGATGTCGTCGCCGCTGTGGCCGCCGACGAGGCCGCTGACTTTGAGGAGGAAGGCTTTGTGTCCGCGGACGGCGGGCACGAGTTTGTAGTCCATTTCGGCGGTGGTGTCGATGCCGCCGGCGCAGCCGATGCAGTATTCGCCTTCGTCCTCGTCGTCGAAGTTGAGTAGTATCTGGCTTTTGAGCCAGTTTTTGGAGAGGCCGTTGGCTCCGGTGAGGCCGGTTTCCTCGTCGACGGTGAAGAGTGCTTCGAGTGCTGGGTGGGCAATCTTCTTGTCCTCGAGGATGGCGAGGATGGCTGCGACGCCGATGCCGTCGTCGGCGCCGAGGGTGGTGCCGTCGGCCGTGAGCCACTCACCGTCGAGGATGGGCTGGATGGGGTCGTTCATGAAGTCGAACTTCTTGGAGCTGTTTTTCTCGCAGACCATGTCCATGTGAGCCTGCAGGCAGACGCCGGCGCTCTTCTCGTAGCCCTTCGAGGCGGGTTTGCGGATGAGCACATTGCCCAGCTTGTCGCTCTTGGTCTCGAGACCGTGCTCCTTGCCCCAGTTGACGAGGTAGGCTGAGATGCGCTCTTCGTGCTTCGAGGGGCGCGGAATCTGCATGATTTCGCCGAACCAGTGCCACACGCGCTCTGGCTGGAGTCCTTTCAGGATGTCTTTTTTCTGTTTCATAGGTATGGTGTTTTATAGTGATTTTTTTATTCAATGTAGCTTTCGGGACCGAATAGGCGTTTTGCGTAGGGGGTGAGGGCGACATGCTTGGAGAGCCAGAAGATGGGGAGCACCACGCTCTGTATGCCGCAGGCGTAGGGTGCTATTTCATAGAGGCCGTAGACGACGGTGATGTTGTTGCGGGCGCTGTCGACGATGAAGTTGCCAGGCATGGGCATGCGGTCGGCGTCGCGGAATTCGTCGAAGAGGCATTCGCGAGAGTCTTTGTTGATGTCGAGGTTCTGAATGGCACGTGCGATGGCTTCGCAGAGGAGGTTGGTGTCGACGACGAGGTCGGCGATGTGGATGGCGTTGCCGGTGGTTTTGTCAATGGTCAGGTAGTCGACCGAATACATACCATGGGCAGCTCCGAAAGGGAAGCCTTCGGTTTGGATGATGAAGGTCGCGAGCGTGCTGTCCTTACGGCAGGTGCCCCGGATGTCGAGATAGCTGTAACCAGGTTCCTCGTTGATGCTCTCTACGGTTTGCAAATCGTTGACATCTTCGACAATCCAACCCTGGATAGCGGACTCCACATTGACTTTGTTGCTGTCGGCAAAGCAGAGGAACATCAGCTCGCGCTCGGCCGCCGGACTTATCACGCCTTTGTCGGGCCATTGCAAGGAGTAGGTCACCTTCACACCGACAGTATCGAGGTCGAAGATGTAGGGTTCGTCGAAAATCTGCAGCCAGCACTTTTCACCACTGAGGGTGTGCGTCTTGAATTCTTTGTTGTCATGTTTGCAGCCTGCCAGCAGCAGTGCGGCAAGGGCGATAAGGAGTGTTGTACGTTTCATCTCTTCTTGGTTTTGGGTTTAGGGGCTGGCAGCTCGGCGCAGGTGGCGCGCACCAGTGCCGAGAGGTAGTCGCGGTCGTCGACGTCGTCGATGTAGAAGTGGGGCTTGGCGCCGTCGTAGGGCGGACGCATGTCCTCGGTGCGCAGCAGACGGCGACCGGCCTCGGTGGGCTTGATGTAGAAGCCGTTGTCGCTGACGAGGGCGAAGGGTTTGCCACCGCAGTAGACGCACCAGTCGCCGAACATCTTGCGGGCTGATATTTCACCTGCACCGGAGCACTGGTCGACGATATACTGCACGAAGTCGGGGTTGCTTGCCATGTTGGTTGTTTGTTTAAAGGGGGTTATGGTTTGACAGGGAAACGGTATTCTGTTTGTTCGAAGTAGGTGTCGCCGGGACGCAGCACAGCCGACGGGAAGTCGGGGTGGTTGGGTGCGTCGGGGAAGTTCTGCGCCTCGAGGCAGATGGCGGTCTGCACGTCGTATTGGCGGCCCGATTTGCCGGTGTGGCGTTCCACCCAGTTGCCGGTGTACACTTGCAGTCCGGGCATGGTGGTGAGCACCTGCATGGTGCGACCAGCGGCCGAGAGGGTGGCTGCGAGCTGCAAGTGCCGAGCGGGGTTGGGGCGCAGGACGAAGTTGTTGTCTATGCCGCGTCCGGGAGCGAAGAAGGGATGGTCGATGCGGTCGCCCACCAGAGTAGGCTGGCGGAAGTCCATCGGGGTACCATCGACCGGTGCCAGCACTCCCGTTGGGCACGAGGTGTCGTCGAATGGCGTGTACTCGTCGGCCAGCACCTGCAGCAGGTGGTCGTGTATCGTGCCCTCACCTTCACCCTTGAGGTTGAAGTAGGCGTGGTTGGTGAAGCCGACGACGGTGGGTTTGTCGGTCTGGGCCTCGTAGGTTATCCTGAGTCCGTTCTCCGTGGTAAGGGCATAGGTAACCCACACGTCGAGGTTGCCAGGGTAGGATTCCTCCCCGTCGAGCGCACGGAGGTGCAGGCAGATGCTGGACGGCGTTTGTCCGACGACATCCCATAGGCGCTGGTTGAAGCCGACGATGCCGCCATGGAGCGCGTTGGGTCCGTTGTTCACTGCCAACTGGTAGCTTTTGCCATCGAGGGTGAAGCGGCCGTTCTTGATGCGGTTGGCGTAGCGGCCAATGATGGCGTTGAAGTAAGGCTCCTGTGCTATCCATTCGTCCAGAGTGTTGAAGCCAAGTACGACATCGGCCATCCGGCCTTGTGCGTCGGGTGCCCATAGGCTGACCACCTTGGCGCCATAGTTGGTCACTTGTGCACACATGCCTTTAGGTCCGCGCAGGGTGGCCAGCACGACCTGCTTCCCACCATATTGCCTTGCGAAGTGCTTTTCTTCCACCATAAGCATAGACTATAGTTCGATTGCACGGGCGCCGTCGCCTATTTCGGCCACGTAGAAGTCGGGGTCGATGGCGGTCCGTGCCTTGTAGGCAGAGCCCACTTTCTCTATAAATACCGGCACCGACTCCTCCCGCACAAGGGAGACGGTGCAGCCGCCAAAACCACCGCCTGTCATGCGGCTACCGAGCACGCCTGGCACCTTCCAAGCCTCCTCGGCCAGCGCGTCGAGGTAAGGGCCAGTGACCTCGTAGTTGTCGCGCAGCGAAGCGTGGCTTTGGTTCATCAGCTGTCCGAACAGCTCTATATCGCCAGCCTTGAGGGCGCCGACGGCGTCGACGGTACGCTGGCATTCGGCCACCACATGCGTGGCACGCTTCAGGGCGATGGGGTCGTTGACTGCCCCCTTGACTTGCTCGAACTGGCGTGCACTCAGCTCGGCGAGGTTTTGCAATGCGGGGCATACCGAGCGCAGCTGCCGGACGGCCAGCTGGCACTGGGCCACACGGTCGTTGTAGGCGCCGGAGTCAAGCTTGTGTGGGGAATGCGTATTGGCGACGACCAACTTGATGCCGTCCATCCGAAGTGGCACATACTCGAACTGGAGCGAGCCGCAGTCGAGATAGATGGCGTGGTCTTTCTTGCCATAGGCCGATGCGAACTGATCCATGATGCCACAGTTGACACCGGCAAACTCGTGTTCGCTCTGCTGCCCTATTTGTGCCAGCCGGGTCTTGTCGCACCGGGCCGCAAGAATATCGTTGAAGGCAAAGGCCGTAACCACCTCGATGGCCGCCGACGAGCTGAGGCCTGCTCCAGCCGGCACATTGCCCCAGAAGAGGAGGTCGTAGCCCTGCCGTAGAGGAAAGCCCTGTCGCACAAACTGGGCTATGCAGCCCAGCGGATAGTTGACCCACAAGCCTTTTTCCAAGGGAGCCGACAACCCGTCGAGCGGGAGCTCCACCGTCTCGTCGGCGTTGAGCGACTTGAACCGCAACCGTCCTTTGTCGTTGGGAGCGACCAAGAGGTAGGTGCCGAAACTGAGGGCACACGGGAAGACATGTCCGCCATTGTAGTCGGTATGCTCGCCGATGAGGTTGACGCGGCCCGGTGCGAAAAAGGCCTTCTCGGCCTGACGATGGTATACATCGGCAAAGGCTTGTTTCAATTCTTCGATATTCATATACTGTATTTCTTGCAGGGATTAAAGACGGGAGTCCCTCGCGGGCACTCCCGTCTTGTGTGTGTGGATGCAGCAGGCGTTTACTTGAAGTATTCCACGCCGCTCTCAAATATGAGCTGGTCGTCGTTGCCGTAGATGTTCAAGGCGCTGCCCTTGCTGCGACGCTCCGAGTGGCCCATCTTGCCGAACACGCGGCCGTCGGGACTGGTGATGCCCTCGATGGCCATGTAGCTGCCGTTCATGTTGTACTCCTCGTCCATAGTGGGATTACCCTGCAGGTCGACGTACTGCGTAGCCACCTGGCCATTCTTGAACAGACGGTCTATCCACTCCTGCGGAGCCACGAAGCGGCCCTCGCCGTGCGAGATGGGGATGACGTAGGTGGCGCCCAGCTCGGCTTTGCGCAGCCAGGGGCTGAGGTTGCTGGTGACGCGCGTGTAGGCCATCTTGCTCTGGTGACGGCCGATGGTGTTGAAGGTCAGCGTCGGTGCATCGGCAGCCTGCGGACGTATCTCGCCGTAGGGCACTAGGCCGAGCTTCACCAGGGCCTGGAAGCCGTTGCAGATGCCGAGCATCAGGCCGTCGCGCTTCTGGAGCAGCTCCATCACGGCGTCGGCGATGCGCTGGTTGCGGAAGACGCTGGTGATGAACTTGGCTGAGCCCTCGGGCTCGTCGCCGGCGCTGAAGCCGCCAGGTATCATGACAATCTGGCTGCGGCGGATGGCATCGACATAGGCGTCCACGCTCTCGCGTATCTGCTGGCCGTTCTGGTTGCGGAAGACGATGATCTCGCTCTCGGCACCGGCGCGGTTGAAGGCGCGTGCACTGTCGTACTCGCAGTTGGTGCCGGGGAAAGCCGGGATGAAGACATGGGGCTTGGCGACCTTGTGCGAGCAGATGTGGACATCCGCGTAGTTGACGGGCTGAATGGTCCGAATGGGTTGAATGGGCGAGGTGCTGCGTGTGGGGAACACACCCTCGAGGGTCTTCTGCCAGGCGGCGAGGGCTTCCTCGAGTGCAATCTTCTCGCCAGCCACCTCGAACACGGGCTCGGCGGTCACTTCGCCAATCTCGGTGCCGTGGAACGGCAGGCCGTTGGCATCGGCCACCTCCACGACAATCCAGCCATAGTGCTTGGCTGTGAGCTCGGCTGATGTGGTGAGCTTCACGCCCAGCTTGTTGCCGAAGGCCATCTTGCTGACGGCCTCGACGATGCCGCCAAAGCCGAGGGCATAGGTGCTCTTCACCTGTCCGGCCTCGATGGCCTTGCGCAAGGCTGCATACTGGTTCCGGGCGTCCTCGTAGTCGGGCATACCGAACTCCTTTTCCTTGACGTCGAGCAGTACCAGCTTGTTGCCAGCCTGCTTCAACTCGGGGGTGACCACATGCTGCAGGTCGCTGATGCCCACCGCGAAGGAGCAGAGGGTCGGCGGCACGTCGATGTCGTTGAAGGTACCGCTCATAGAGTCCTTGCCACCGATGGCGGGCAGTTTGAGGCCCATCTGGGCGTTGTAGGCACCCAGCAGGGCTGCGAAGGGCTCGCCCCAGCGATAGGGGTCGTTGCCCAGCTTCTTGAAGTATTCCTGGAAGGTGAGGCGCACACGGCTGGCGTCGCCACCTGCGGCGGCAATCTTGGCCACCGAACTCAGCACGGCATACACGGCACCGTGGAAGGGGCTCCAGCTGGTCTGGTAGGGGTCCATGCCGTAGGACATGATGGTGACGGTATCGCACTTGCCGTCGAGCAGCGGCAGCTTGCCCACCATGCTCTGGGTGGGCGTAAGCTGGTAGCGGCCGCCATAGGGCATCACCACGCTGCCTGCGCCTATCGAGCTGTCGAACATCTCGACCAAACCCTTCTGCGAGCAGACGTTGAGGTCGGCGAGGGTGGAAAGCCAGAGGTCTTTGACAGGTTTAGTGGGCTGAATGGGTTTAATGGGCTCGGTGGGCATGGTGACCGATACGGTTGTCTCCTGGTGGGCGCCGTTGGTGTCGATGAAGCGGCGGCTGAGGTTGACAATCTCCTTGCCACGCCAGCTGATGACCATGCGGGGCTCCTTGGTGACGGTGGCCACGACGGTAGCCTCGAGGTTCTCCTCGTCGGCATACTTGAGCATGAGGTCCACGTCCTTGGGGTCGACCACCACGGCCATGCGCTCCTGGCTCTCGCTGATGGCGAGCTCGGTGCCGTCGAGGCCGGCGTACTTCTTGGGCACGCGGTCGAGGTTGATCTGCAGGCCGTCGGCCAGCTCGCCGATGGCCACGCTCACGCCGCCGGCGCCGAAGTCGTTGCACTTCTTGATGATGTGCGACACCTCCTCGCGTCGGAACAGGCGCTGTATCTTGCGCTCGGTGGGGGCGTTGCCCTTCTGCACCTCGGCGCCGCAGGTGGTCAGGCTCTTGGTGGTGTGGCTCTTCGATGCACCCGTGGCGCCTCCGATGCCGTCGCGGCCGGTGCGGCCACCCAGCAGTATGATGATGTCGCCGGGGTCGCTGGTGAGGCGCTGCACGGCACGGCGCGGTGCAGCGGCTATGACGGCGCCTATCTCCATGCGCTTGGCCACGTAGTTGGGATGGTATATCTCGTTCACCAGACCGGTGGCCAGACCAATCTGGTTGCCGTAGCTGCTGTAGCCGTGGGCGGCGGTGGTGACAATCTTGCGTTGCGGCAGCTTGCCGGCCAGGGTCTCGTTGAGCGGCTTGGTGGGGTCGGCGGCGCCGGTGACGCGCATGGCCTGGTAGACGTAGGTGCGGCCGCTCAATGGGTCGCGTATGCAGCCGCCCAGGCAGGTGGCGGCACCACCGAAGGGCTCGATCTCGGTCGGGTGGTTGTGGGTCTCGTTCTTGAAGTTGATGAGCCACTCCTCCTTGTTGCCGTCGATGACCACGGGCACCACGATGGAGCAGGCGTTGATTTCGTCGCTGGGCTCCTGGTCGTCGAGTATGCCGGCCTTCTTGAGGCGCTTGGCGGCCAGGGTGCCGATGTCCATCAGGCAGACGAACTTGTCGGTGCGGCCTGCATATTGCTCCTTGTGGTCGGCCAGATACTGCCGGAAGGCGTCCTCGATGAGGGGCTTGTAATAGCCCTCGTCGAACTTCACATCCTTCAGCTCGGTGGCGAAGGTGGTGTGGCGGCAGTGGTCGCTCCAGTAGGTGTCGAGCACCCGTATCTCGGTCATGGTGGGGTTGCGCTTCTCCTCGTCGTGGAAGTAGCGCTGTATGTGCTTGAAGTCGGCGAAGGTCATGGCCAGGCCAAGGCTGCCGTAGAGCTCCTTCAGCTGAGGCTCGGCCATATCCTTGAAGCCGTCGAAGACAATCACGTCGGCGGGCTCGTCGAAGTGGTCCTCCAGCGTGGCGGGCTTGGGCTCGTCGGTGACGCGGCTGTCGACCGGGTTGACGCAATGCTTCACCACCGCCTGACGCTGCTCGTCGGTGAGGCGGCCGCTGATGACGTATGTAGTGGCGCTCTTGATGATGGGTTCCTCGCTGTCGTTGAGCAGCTTGACGCACTGCTCGGCACTGTCGGCCCGCTGGTCGAACTGGCCGGGCAGGTACTCGACCGTGAAGCAGAAGTCCTCGGCCTTGTGGGGGAAGGTCTCCTCGTACACGTCGTCGACCGGCGGTTCGCTGAACACCGTCTGCTTGGCCACGGCGAAGGTCGCGTCGCCGACGTTCTCCACGTCGTAGCGTATCAGCACGCGCACCTCCTCGGCCTCGATGCCGAGGTATTCGCTCATTTCGTTCTTCAGCTCCTTGGCCTTGATGGCGTAGGGGGCTTTCTTTTCTACGTAAATACGTCTTACCATGTTATGTAGTGTTATTATTTTTCGTCCAATTCAATGAAGTTCTCGGGATGCTTGGCCATCGAGGCACGGAAGCAGCGGCGCACCCGCTGCAGGTCGGCCTCGTAGTCGTCGGTGGTGTATATGGCCTCTTCAATCCTGATCTCCTTGTGCCCGAAGTCGAGGCAGGCCGGCACGATGGGCACCCCGGCCTGATGGGCAATCTCCCAGAAGCCACGCTTCCAGCGGCGGGTGGGCTTGCGCGTGCCCTCGGGGGTGATGGCTATGGCCAACCCCTGGCCCTTGGCAAACTCGCGCACGGCGGCCTCGACCATGCCGTTCTTGCGGTTGCCACGGTCTATGCTGATGGCGCCCAGCCTGCGCAGCACCGGCCCCAGCGGCCAACGGAAGAACTCTTTCTTGATAAAGACCTTGCCGTTGACGCCGAGCGACCACAGATAGGCCGCGCCGACCAAAAAATCGGCCGCCGCGGTGTGCGGCGCCACGGCGAAAACACAACGCTCCAGCTCGGGCCTCGAACCAGGCTCGGGCAGGCGTAGCCGCCAGCCGCAGAGCTTGACTATTGCAATCCAGATACGCTTCATATGCGACTGCAAAGATACGAAAAAATGTACGAACTGTAAAAAAATATTTATCCACACCGCAGTTCACAACCCACCGCACCGTGGTCCCACCCCGTCCCGGCCCCGTCGCGCCCCCATTTTCACCCCTTCCCCACCCCCTCCGGTCCGCTCGTTCTTATGTCGTTCTTATGTATTTCTTATGTCGTATTTATGTTTAAAACATAAGAAATACATAAGAAATACATAAGAACGACATAAGAACTACCGGAGGGGAACCGGAGAGGAAGGCCAGAGGAACTGGTTGTCAGGCGGTTACGGGGTCTGCAGCATACTAACCGCTGATTATCAGCAGCCTAAACCCTATCCAAGGGGTTGCCGGGCGGGGGTGGCGGCATGTCGTTTTCGGTGCGCAAACGGGGGCCAAGGGGTGGCGGCGCAGGGGTGCGGGCGACGGCACAAGGGCCGCGCAGGCCGAGAAAAGGCAATGATTGCCAACCGGTTAGAAATAAATTTTGGTCAGTTCGGTAAAATGTAGTACTTTTGCGCCAATTTTTGGAGAGATGGCAGAGCGGTCGATTGCGGCGGTCTTGAAAACCGTTGACCTGCGAGGGTCCGGGGGTTCGAATCCCTCTCTCTCCGCACAAAAACAGACTCCACGAATGCTGTCCGCCGAGCAACCAACAGCTACCGACGGGCAGCATTCGCCTTATAGCGACACCATGGCAGAGACAAACGAAAAGATATTCTCGCTGGAAGAGATAGACTACCAGCGCTTCTGGGGCCAGAACGACCGCATGCTCGACTTCGTGCGGCTGCTGTTCCCCAAGCTGAAACTGATAGTGCGCGGCGAAATGCTGAAAGCCCTGGGCCCCGACGACGAGCTGCAGTGGTTCGAAGGCAAACTGCAGGCCATGATGACCTACTACGACAAGTTCGGCCACCTGACCGAGAACGCCGTGATGCAGATAATGGAGAGCGGCGGTGGCGGCCCCGAGGCCGAGGTGAGCGACGAGGTGCTGGTGCACGGCCGCAACGGGCTGCTCATCAAGGCCCGCACCCCCAACCAGCAACGCCTGGTGCGCAGCGTCTACGAAAACGACATGGTCTTCGCCATAGGCCCCGCCGGCACCGGCAAGACCTACACCGCCGTGGCCATGGCCGTGCGCGCGCTGAAGAACAAAGAGATACGCCGCATCATACTGACCCGCCCCGCCGTCGAGGCCGGCGAGAACCTGGGCTTCCTGCCAGGCGACCTGCGCGACAAGCTCGACCCCTACCTGCAGCCACTCTACGACGCACTGCGCGACATGATACCGCAGCAGAAACTGCTCTCCTACTGGGAAGACAACACCATCGAGATAGCCCCGCTGGCCTTCATGCGCGGCCGCACCCTCGACAACGCCTTCGTCATACTCGACGAGGCACAGAACGCCACCAGCTCGCAGCTGAAGATGTTCCTCACCCGCATGGGCCGCAACGCCAAATTCGTCATCACCGGCGACCTGACGCAGATAGACCTGCCGCGCCACCAGCAGAGCGGCCTGCTGCAGGCCGTCCACCTGCTGCAGAATGTGAAAGGCATCGAGGTGATAGAACTCGACAACAGCGACGTGATACGCCACCGGCTGGTCACCGACATCATACGAGCCTACGAGACGCTGAAGACCCATGACGACACACCCCAACTGCAAGATTAACCTCGGCCTGCACGTGGTGGGACGCCGGCCCGACGGCTACCACGACCTCGAGACCATCTTCGTGCCCGTGCACTCGCTGTGCGACACCCTCGAGATAGAGCCCGGCCCCCTGGCCATGACGCAGGACGGCATAGCCCTGGACAACGCGCCCGACGACAACCTCTGCATGCGGGCCTGGCGCCTCATGCACGAGCGCTACGGCATACCCACCGTCAGCATCAGGCTCGACAAGCACATACCCTACGGGGCCGGACTGGGCGGCGGCTCGGCCGACGCAGCCTTCACCCTCCGCACCCTCGACAGTCTCTTCGGCCTCGGCCTCGACACCGCCACCCTCGAAAGCCTGGCCGCCGCCATCGGCGCCGACTGCGCCTTCTTCGTGGCCAACCAGACAGCCTTCGCCACCGGCATTGGCGACCGCCTGCAACCCATCGACCTCGACCTCGCGGCCTACGACATACGCATAGCCATACCCGAGGGCGAGCACGTGGCCACCAAAGAAGCCTACCAAGGCCTCGACACCAGCCGCTTCGGCCAGCCTCGGGTCGACCTGCGCGAAGCCATAAGGCAACCCGTCGACCAGTGGCGGCACCTGATAGAGAACGACTTCGAGCAATCGGTACTCCCGGCCCACCCCGCCATAGCAGAACTCAAGGCCAAGATGTATGCCGACGGCGCCGCCTACGCCTCGATGACCGGCAGCGGCGCAGCCGTCTTCGGACTGTTTGCCAGATAGATACACCTAGCTTCGATTTTGAAATAATGTTAAAAACAATCTGCGGAGACATTTTTTTTCTGCCGGAAAGGAAATAATACGTACTTTTGCAGTTTGAAAACACAAGTGAAAAACAATAATACAAACAAACACAACAATCATTATGAAAAAAGCATTATTCTTTGTTGCCGCCGCCCTGATGGGTCTGGCAGTCAACGCACAGGACACCCTTCTCTTTGAGAACTTCGAGGGCGTTCAGGTCAACAACCAAGGCATGGGTAGTATACCCACCAGCTGGACGGTCTATGAAGACAACAACGAGAACTACCATTCGAACCAAGGCGACCTTCGTCCCTTCGGCAAAGGCTGGACTGTCTACGACCTTGGTGGTGCCAGCAAATGCGCCCTCAGCATCACCTACACCATGACCCAGTATGCCGAAGCCGACCGCTGGCTCATCACCCCGCAGCTCACCGTCCCCACCGACGACTACAAACTGGTTTTCCAAGTGTACACCAGCGGCTACTACGAGGGTCTGGCAGTGCTCGTCAGCACCAACGGTACCGACAAGGCCAATTTCACCGACACCCTGATGAACGAGTTCCCCACCGACGACGCCATGCACTTGTTTGACCTCAGCGCCTACGCCGGCCAGAACATCCACATTGCTTTCGTGAACAACACCCTCAATGCCATGTGCACCTTCATCGCTGTCGACGACATCATTGTCACCAGATCTTGGCCCGCCAACGACATCATCATGTACAGCGACTTCGTACAGCGCAACGTCAGCACCAACACCACCTTCAACGCCTCGGTAGTTGCCTACAACAACGGTAGCGACACCCTACGCACCTTTGAGATTGTCTATGGCATCAACAACGAGACTCCCGACACCATGTTCGTCGACACCGAGATTGCTCCGTTCAGCTACCAGTTCTTCGACCTGCTCCTCAGCCACCCCACCGCCGAGGCCGGTACCCTCCATGTGACCGCCATTAACCCCAACGACACCACCGACGATCATCCTGCCGACAACACCATCACCATGAGCGTCAACGTGTACGACCCCTCGACCACCGTTGCCCGCACCTCACTGCTCGACCACTTCACCACCGCCGTGTGCCAGTACTGCCCCGGTGGCCATGAGGCTCTCGAAGCAGCCATGGAAGGCTACGAAGACAAGATCGCTTGGGTGGCCCACCACCTCGGCTACTACGAGGATGCCATGCTCCTCGACGAGGACTACAACCTCTACTCGCTCTATGGCAGCAGCTCGTGGGCTCCCGCCATGGCTCTTGACCGCGACCCGTACTACGCCCGTGGCGAGGAAGGCGTTGTGGGTTCGGTAAGCTCAGTTGCCAGAGTGGCCAACTATTTCGCCGACGCCACCGCCGTACCGACCTATGTGAACCTCAACGTCACCAAAGACAGCTACGACCCCCAGACCCGCCAACTGACCGTCACCGTGAGCGGCAACTTCATCGAAACTATGAACATTCCTGATCCCCGCCTCACCATCTATGTCACCGAGGACGGCATCACCTACCGCCAGCAGAGCACCGACCAGGTGATCACCAACTACAAGCACAACCACGTGGCCCGCGGCCTCATGACCAGCCTGTGGGGCGACAACGACGTCATCACCAGCACCGAGGAAGGCAGCAACTTCAGCAAGACCTACACCTACACCCTGCCCACCCGCTGCCACGCCGACAAGGTGCGCGTTGTGGCCTTCATCAGCAACTACAACAGCAGCATCCAGAACCGCATGGTTGCCCAGGCCGCCAAGACCGACTACATCTTCGAAGGCACCGACCCGACCCAGAGCAACGTGGGCATCAACGGCGTTGAGACCAGCCTTAACATCACCACCTATCCCAACCCTGCTACCGAGATGGCCTACATCGACGCCAACGGCGAGACCATCCGCAGCTACGAGGTCGTGAACGCCCTCGGCCAGAAGGTGATCGATGAGAAGAACGTCAACGTCAACACCATCGAGCTCAACGTGAGCGGCATGCCCCAGGGCGTGTACTTCGTGACCGTCGCCACCGACCGTGGCATGGCCAGCCAGCGCCTCACCATTGTGAAGTAAACGGCGCCATACTTGGCTATAAAGCAAAAAAAAAGTAACGCGGGATGCAATAAAAGCATGCATCCCGCGTTACCTTTTAGAATTATCTGTATATAAGATGAAACGCACACTCACAATCGTAGCCCTGCTGCTGGCGTCGAGCATGGCCTTCTCGCAGCAGGTGGCATCGCGCGCCAAGGCGATGCGCATGATGAACTTCAGCCGTCCTGAATACGAAATAAAGGACATAAAGGTATACACCGACACCATGACCGTGTATTCGCTCTCGCGGTATATCATATATCCCCTCGGCGAATGGTCCTCGGTGGAGCAGTACATCACCGACAACCAGCTGCACTGGTACCGCGACATCGGCTACCGCAACTACTACGACTCGATGGAAGTGAGCGTGAACCGCATGCGCCGCACCGACGACAGCTACATAGACATGTACTACTCCATCTGGACCAAGCAGGTGGAGCTGGTGGGCGGCTACATAGCCGATCCCGAGGTGCAGCTGGTCAACGGCCTGCATGTGGGCATGTCGAAAGACGATGTCTTCAAGGTGTTTTTCAAGAAGTACCCCAAATCGTACACCGCCGACGTGGCAGTGCTGAAGGTGGTGAGCGGCGCCGGCGAGGTGGCCGAGATATACACCTTCCACGGACAGAAACTGCGTCACATAAAGATAGAGACTGCTTATAAGTACTACTAATGAAGACCACGGCGCTCTTTTTCGGGTCCTTCAACCCGATACATGTGGGGCACCTCATCATAGCCAATTCCATGTTGCAGCAGGATGGCATTGATGAGGTGTGGCTTGTGGTATCGCCCCACAACCCACTCAAAGAGCGTTCAGCACTGCTGGCCGACCACCATCGCCTGCAGATGGTACGCCGCGCCATAGACGACAACTACCGGCTGCGCGCATGCGACATCGAGATGCACCTGCCCCAGCCCAGCTACACCGTGGTAACCCTTGCCGCCCTCGGCGAGAAATACCCCGACCGCCAGTTCTGCCTCATCATGGGCAGCGACAACCTGGCCAGCCTGCACCGCTGGCGCAACTACGAGTACATTCTGCAGAACTACCACATTCTTGTATATCCCCGCCCAGGCAGCGAGCACTGTGCACTGCGCGACCACCCCTCGGTCACCATAGTTGACGTACCCATGATAGACATATCGTCAAGTTATATAAGGAGACTGCTAGCAGAGCACCGCGATGTGCGCTACCTGCTGACGGAACCAGTATACAAGTACCTCACAGAAATGCACTTCTACCAATGAAAAAAGTAGCCAAGATACTGTTGTGGATTGTCGGCATCGTGCTGGCTCTCCTCATCCTTTTGTCGCTCATCGGCGGGCCTATAGCCAAAAACTATGTCAACCACCATGGCGAAGATATTACCGGCCGGCACGTGCACGTCGACCACGTGGGCCTGAACCTCTTCAGCGGCAACGTATGTGTGCGCGGCCTCGCCATCTACGAGGAAGACGGGAAGACGGTATTTGCCGGCTTCGACACTCTCGACGTCAGTGCACACCTGCTGAAGATACCGTTCCACACCCTGCACTTCAAGCACATCACCCTGGCAGGCCTGCATGCCGGCATCGAGCAGCAGGGAGAGCGGTTCAACTTCAGCAGCCTGCTCGACCACTTCGCACCCGACAGCACCAAGGAGCAAGACACCACGCCCAGCAACTGGGCCATGCGCTTCTACAACATCCGCATCAGTCACGCACGCTTCGACTACAACGACCTCACCTCGGGCAAGAACTGGAACCTGCCCGACGTAAACCTGCGGGTACCAGGCTTTGTGCTCGACGGTGACGATAGTAGCGAAGGCGGCCTGCACATAGGCTTCGACAAAGGCGGAGACCTGTATGTCGACGCCAACTACGACATGCAGCAGAGCGCCTTCACGGTTGATGTGAAACTGAAGGACTTCAAGATTGCCAATATCGAGAGCCTGCTGGCCGACATGCTAGAAGAAGCAACCCTCGACGGCACCGCGGCCGCCCACCTCACCGCCCGTGGCCGCATTGACGAGATAATGCATAGCCGGATAGGCGGTACCGTAGATATAAGCAACATCGCCCTATCTAGCGAAGAAGCCCAGATTGCCGCCTTCGAGACACTGAAAGTAAAGATAAACAACATAAACCTTGGCACAAACAGTTTTGACATCGACGAGGTTCACCTGTCGGGCTTGAGTGCGCGCTACGAGCAGTGGGAAGACGGCAGCAACCTGAGCCGCATACTGCGCACAACCGAAGAACCGGCCGAGACGGTAACCCTACAGACCACCGTCGACGAACCGGCACCGGCCAAGACCAGCACTGGCAAGCCCATGCGCATCCACGTCGGAACCCTGCGGGTCGACAACACCACCGCCACCTATGTCGACCATACAATGCCGGACCCCTTCGACTTCACCATAAGCAACCTTTCGGTTAGCGCCGACAACCTCAGCACCGACGGCGACAACAATGCCATGGTACGGGCCACACTGCCTGGCGGCGGCCACTTGATGCTGCGTTGGAACGGCAACATCGACCAGTGGAAACTCCACCAGGACCTTTTCCTTGCCGTGAAGGGCCTCGACATGCGCCAGCTGAGCCCCCTCGCCGTGGCCTATACCGGCCAACCCATAGAGGACGGCATCTTTGGACTTACCACACGTCTGAGTATCGACAACAGTCAGTTGGACAACCAGAACAAGATAGACATCTTCAAGGCCAAGGTCGGTAATCGCCGCAAAGACGTGGACCCCGAGATAAAGGTTCCCCTCAAGACGGCCCTCTACATACTGAAAGACAAAGATGACAAGATACTGATAGACCTGCCCGTCACCGGCAATATCGACAGCCCTGAGTTTAACTACATGAAGCTGGTATGGAAGACACTGGGCAACCTGCTGGTGAAGGTAGCCACCTCGCCGGCACGTGCTCTGGCCGGCGCCCTCGGCATGGGCGGCGACGACCTGGAGTTCATGCCCGTCGATCCCTCGCAGTTCAGTCTCACCTCTGAGCAGTACCACACGCTGGCCGACCTGGCCACCATCGCTGGGACCGACAGCCTGCTGGTGCTCACCCTCGAGCAGCGCATGCCCAAGGCCCAGAACGACACCGTGGCACGGCGCTACGAGATACTGAACCGCCAAGTAGCCACCTATTTGCAGGAGCAAGGCCTCGGCGAAGACCGCCTGCGCATCACCTCGACCACCGTGGACGAGGACGAGAAGACCGGCTACGCTATCGGCAGCGAAATCAAGATTGAAGAATAACACAAGCCACATGCAAGAAGACGACATTTTCACCCCACCGACCTCCCCCACCGACTACAACGACGACTCCATAGTGCACCTCGAGGACATGGAGCACATACGCCTCCGCCCGGGTATGTACATCGGCAAACTGGGCGACGGCTCGAGCCACGACGACGGCATCTACGTTCTCATCAAAGAGGTTATCGACAACTCGATAGATGAATTTACCTCTGGTTTCGGCAAGAAAATCGAGGTGAAGATTAACTTTGCCGAGCGCAAGGTGAGCATACGTGACTACGGCCGCGGCATACCGCTGGGCAAGCTGGTCGAGGCTGTGTCGAAGCTCAACACCGGCGCCAAGTACGACAGCAAGGTGTTCCAGAAGTCGGTCGGCCTCAACGGCGTGGGTACCAAGGCTGTGAACGCCCTTTCGTCGTACTTCGCAGTGCAGAGCTTCCGCGAAGGAAAGACGAGGCGGGCCGAATTCGCCGACGGCCAGCTGGTGGCCGACAGCGGCATACAGCCCGACCGCAGTCCAGACAGCGGCACCCTCGTTGAGTTTATACCCGACGCAAAGCTCTTCGGCAACTACCACTTCATCAGCGAGTACGTCGAACGGCGTATCTGGAACTACGCCTACCTCAACCGAGGCCTCACGATGTACTACAACGAACGCCGCTACTATTCAAAGAACGGCCTGCTCGACCTGCTGGAACAGAACCTGCAGAGCGAACCCCTCTACCCCATAATCCATATCAAGGAGGGCGACTTCGAGGCCGCCTTCACCCACATCAACGGCCAGGCCAACGACTACTACTACAGCTTCGTCAACGGCCAGCACACCACCGAGGGCGGCACCCATCAGAGCGCCTTCCGCGAGGCCTATGCCCGTGTGGTGAAGGACTTCATAAAGAAAGACTACGCTCCAGAAGTGATACGCCAGGGTCTGGTCTGCGCACTATGCGTCAGAATACAAGAGCCCGTGTTCGAGGCCCAGACCAAGACCAAGCTAGGCTCGACCCACCTCGAGCCCAACAAGGCCGACGGCAGCAACGACAGCCCGCTGCTGAAGACCTACGTGCTCGACATACTGAAACGCAACCTCGACAACTACCTGCACATACACGCCGACACCGCCGAGGCCCTGCTCAACAAAATCAACGCCAACGAGAAGGAACGCAAGGAGATTGCCGGCATAAAGAAAGTGGCCCGCGAAGCCAACAAGAAGGCCAGCCTCAACAACCGCAAGCTGCGCGACTGCCACGTGCACTACAACACCAACCACTCTCGCCGCCTGGAGAGCACCATATTCATCACTGAGGGAGACTCGGCCTCGGGCTCGATCACCAAGAGCCGCGACGTCGAGACCCAGGCAGTCTTCTCGCTCCGCGGCAAACCGCAGAACACATTCAAAATCGACAAAGTCGACGTCTACAAGAACGTCGAGCTCAACCTGCTGCACAACGCACTCGACATCGACGAGTCGCTCGACAACCTGCGCTACAACAACGTGGTGATAGCCACCGATGCCGATGTCGACGGCATGCACATACGCCTGCTGCTGCTCACCTTCTTCCTGCGCTTCTACCCCGAACTCATCTCGTCGGGCCACGTATATATTCTGCAGACTCCCTTGTTCCGCGTGCGCAACAAGCAGAAAACCACCTACTGCTACACCGAGGAAGAGCGCGTGGCCGCCATTGCCTCGACCCCAGGCGCCGAAATCACACGATTCAAAGGCCTCGGCGAAATCAGCCCCGACGAGTTCAAAGGTTTTATCGACAAGGACATGAGGCTCGACCCAGTGATACTGCACAAGGACTTCGACATCAAGAGTGTCCTTAACTTCTACATGGGCGACAACAGCCTGGAACGTCGCGACTTCATCATGCAGAACCTGCGCATCGAGGACGACGAGAGCATCGTGGTGGCCTGATCCTGCACGCGGCTGCACCACCCAGCCCCCGCCCCGGCCTTCCAGGCCGGGGCGGGGGCTTTCGTATACTCTACCCCACCCCTCCCGTCCCACCGAACCACCCCCATAGAAAAACGCTCCCAAAAACCATCCTCGCAACCGTCTCTATTTCAGTCCATCGCCGCATCCCCTCCTGTTCCCCTCCGGTAGTTCTTATGTACTTCTTATGTATTTCTTATGTTTTAAACATAAATACAACATAAGATATACATAAGAAGTACATAAGAACGACCGGACCGGAAGCGACAGTGAACCGTTGCGCGGCACACGATGACCAGGCGCCGATGGAGGGAATTGCAGACTGGCAACGGCGGCCCGCACCGCGTCGATAAAGACAGAAATAGAAAAAAATTTTGTCATAATAGATTTTTTATGTAATATTGCACCCAAATACTGCACTCATGGCAAGCACAAGAAAACACAAGAAAAACTTGATTGTCAGCTACAAGAACCTCCCTGACAACCTAAAAGAACTATTCAAAGAAGCCTATCCCGAAGGATACAACAACTATATCACTAAATTCTTGAAGCCCACGGGTGAGGCTATTTTTGTCGTCCCGTTCGAGACCGACGATACGGCCTACATGGTAAAATTCGACGTCAAGATAGACACCCTCGGGGAAGACCTCGACAAGGCACTCTTCGACGACGACACCGACGAGGGCAAAGAGGACGAGTTCGCCCCCCTGAGCGAAGCCCTCGAGAAAGAGGAGGAGAACACCTCGCACCGCGAACGCCACCTCAGGCACGGCGACTTCGAAGACCTGCTGAGCGAAGAGAAGAAGAAAAAAGCCTCGCTCGGAGTGGACAAGGAAGGTCTGAAAGAAGCCTTTGCCGACGACGAAGAGGCCGACGAGCTCGACAGCTACGAGCGCCTCGACGACGACGAGCCCGACGACGAAGACTTCGAGCCGTCGGACGAAGACCTGCGCGGTATCGAGGAGGAATATCTCGACGCCGAAATACCGCCGCTCGACGCCACCATTCCCGACGAGGAGGCCGACGCCATAGCCCCCAAGACCAAGCCCGCCAAAGCATCGGCCAAAGCCACCAAGAGCGCCAAACCCGCCGCCAAGGCCAAGGCTCCAGCCAAAGCAGCTCCCAAGACAAAGAAAACCAAGAAATAAACAAAACCCTGTAACGATGAAAAAGATAGTAAAAGTGATGTGCCTCGCCGCCCTCATGCTGAGCGCCGGCACCATGGCACAGGCCCAATTCCGCCAGTCCGTGTTCCTCAACGGCAACCTCCCCTTCTTCGGCCGTGTAAGCAGCAACCACACCAGTGTACCCCTCACCTACGAGGAGATTGGCAAAGACGCATCGATAGGCTTCGGTCTCGGCTACCGTGCCAGCTACCGCTTCGACGTGGGCGTGGGCGAAGTGGCCCCCTTCGTCGGTGCCGACATATTCTGGAACATGATAAAGGGCAAGTGGCGCGGTATCTACCTCGATTCAACCTTCACCACCCCCACCTACCTCAACATCCCCATCATGGCCGGTGTCAGCTACTTCTACGATGAGCTGTGGAACGACATCACCCCCTATGCCGAGTTCGGTATCGGCGCCGACCTTATGATAATCACCCGCGAGGGCTTGGGCGCCAGTGAGAACAACGGCACCAAGTACTATGCCTACAAGCCGAACGTGGCCCTGACCTGGATGATAGGCGCAGGCGCCTGGTTCGGCCGCCATGTAAGTGCCGGTATCTACTACTACGGCTTCGGCACCCACCCCATAGACTACACGAGCAAGACCCTCGACAAGAACGCTGTCGCCGCCCTGCAGGTGAACGCCAACGAGCAGAACGGCCACGGCCGCGAGACCCGCTCGATGGGTAGCCTCGCCCTCCGCATCGGCTTCCACTTCTAAGAAGTACAACACAGAAATAACAAAGCAGGGCTGGCGCATGCCAGCCCTGCTTTGTTGTATATAGCCAGGGATGTTTACTTGATCACGTCGAAGTGCAGGTAGGGACGCAGGCACTCGGGCATCACTATGCCGTCGGGGGTCTGGTTGTTCTCGAGCAGTGCGGCCACGATGCGCGGCAGGGCCAGGGCCGAGCCGTTGAGGGTGTGGCAGAGCTGCATCTTGCCTTGCTCGTCGCGGAAGCGCAGTTTCATGCGGTTGGCCTGGAAGGTCTCGAAGTTGGACACCGAGCTCACCTCGAGCCAGCGTTTCTGGGCGGCGCTCCACACCTCGAAGTCGAAGGTCATGGCGCTGGTGAAGCTGATGTCGCCACCGCAGAGCTTCAGTATGTGATAGGGCAGGCCGAGTTTGTCGAGCAGTCCGCCCACATGGCGCTTCATCTCTTCCAGCTGGTCGTAGCTGCGCTCGGGGTGCTCGATGACGACAATCTCGACTTTCGAGAATTCGTGCAGACGGTTCAGCCCTCGCACGTCCTTGCCGTAGCTGCCGGCCTCGCGACGGAAGCACTCGCTGTAGCCTACGCACTTGATGGGGAACTGTTTCTGGTCGACCACCTCGCCGCGGAACATGTTGGTGATGGGCACCTCGGCGGTGGGTATCATGTAGAAGCCGTCGAGGGGCACGGCGTACATCTGGCCTTCCTTGTCGGGCAGCTGGCCGGTGCCGAGGCCGCTGGCTTCGTTGACCATCAGCGGGGGCTGCACCTCGAGGAAGCCGGCGTCGGCGGCCTGGTCGAGGAAGAAGTCTATCAGCGCGCGCTGCAGGCGGGCGCCTTTGCCTTTGTAGAAGGGGAAGCCGGCTCCGGTGACTTTGTTGCCGAGCTCGAAGTCGACTATGTCGTATTTGCGGCACAGCTCCCAGTGGGGCAGCGCGTCGGCCGGCAGCTCGGGCTTCACTCCGAACTCTGCCACCACGACGTTGTCGGCCTCGCTCTTGCCGCAGGGCACCGAGGGGTGCGGAGCGTTGGGCAGCGAGATGAGGCGTTCGTCGAGGCGGTTGTTCACCTCGGTCTGTTGCTCGCCGAGGCGTTTTTCCTCGGCTTTCAGCTCGGCGGTGCGGGCCTTGGCGGCCTCGGCCTCGTCTTTACGGCCCTGCTTCATCAGCATGCCTATTTCCTTGGCCACGCGGTTCTGCTCGGCCTTGACGGCGTCGGCCTTCACCTGCAGGGCACGGCGCTCGGCGTCGAGCTGTATTATCTCGTCGATGCGGGCTTCCACATCGGCCACATTCTTGATTTTCAGTCTGGAGATACACTCCTCACGATGATCTTTTATGTATTGTAACTGCAACATCTTTGTAATATTTTCACCACATAACGCGACACTGGCTGCAATTATTGCATACGGTGCAAGATAAAATAGTGCATTTTCTTTCGACGCGCCCACCTCCGCGTCCCCTTCCCCTCCCCTTCCGGTCCGGTCGTTCTTATGTCGTTCTTATGTATTTCTTATGTTGTATTTATGTTTAAAACATAAGAAATACATAAGAAATACATAAGAAATACATAAGAAGTACATAAGAAATACCGGAGGGAAAGCGGAGAGGAGCAGCAGAGGGACTGATTGTCAGGGCCATAGTTTATGGGCCGGGAAACGGCGGTGGGCGGGCAGTGCGGGTGGGGGCAAAAAAATTTGGCCATGTCGATTATTGTTTGTACTTTTGCAAAATCAATTCTACAATAAATCAACAACAACAACAATATGGTAGATTACAAGAAAATAGGCCTGGTGAACACCCGCGAGATGTTCCGCAAGGCTGTGAACGGCGGCTATGCCATCCCCGCCTTCAACTTCAACAACATGGAGCAGATGCAGGCCATCATCCAGGCCGCTGTCGAGACCAAGAGCCCCGTGATACTGCAGGTGTCGAAAGGCGCCCGCGACTATGCCAACCCCACCCTGCTGCGCTACATGGCCGAGGGCGCGGTGGAGTACGCCAAGGAGCTGGGCTGCCCCAACCCGCAGATAGTGCTGCACCTGGACCACGGCGACAGCTTTGAGACCTGCAAGAGCTGCATAGACATGGGCTTCTCGAGCGTGATGTACGACGGCAGCGCCCTGCCCTACGAGGAGAATATCCGCATCTCGCGCCAGGTGGTCGAATACGCCCACAAGTACGACGTCACCGTCGAGTGCGAGCTCGGCGTGCTGGCCGGCGTCGAGGACGAAGTGGCCTCCGAGGTGAGCCACTACACCAAGCCCGAAGAGGTCATCGACTTCGCCACCCGTACCGGATGCGACTCGCTGGCCATCAGCATCGGCACCTCGCATGGCGCCTACAAGTTCAAACCCGAGCAGTGCACCGTCGACCCCAAGACGGGCCGCCTGCTGCCCCCGCCGCTGGCCTTCGACGTGCTCGAAGCCATCGAGAAGAAGCTCCCCGGCTTCCCCATCGTGCTGCACGGCTCGAGCTCGGTGCCGCAGGATGAGGTAGACACCATCAACGCCAACGGTGGCGCCCTGAAGGCCGCTGTGGGCATCCCCGAGGAACAACTGCGCAAGGCCGCCAAGAGCGCCGTGTGCAAAATCAACATCGACAGCGACAGCCGTCTGGCCATGACCGCCGCCATCCGCAAGCACCTGGCCGAGCATCCCGACCACTTCGACCCGCGCCAGTACCTCAAGCCCGCCCGCGAGAGCATGAAGAAGATGTACATCCACAAGATTGTCAACGTCCTCGGCTCGAACGACAAGCTGTAAGACAGCCGGTAGCCGCAAGCTATCAGCCATAAACAAGAAAGGCTCCACCGCGGTGGAGCCTTTTCTTTTACCATCCAGAGGCCGGCAGCCGCTAGTCGGCAACCAGCACGAAAGGCAGGCGGGCCATGACGCCCTCGCTCTGGCTCACAAACAGCAGGTCCTGCTCCAGACGCGAGAGGGGCTTCCACTGCTTGCCCTGCAGCTTCCAGCGTGCGGCGAGGCCCAGCTTGGCCATCAGCGAGAGGTCGTCGTCGCCGTTGCCGAACATCGAGGCCAGTTGCTCCCAGGTATCCTTCTCGACCGGCAGCTCTTTGACGCGGTAGGCGTCGGCAATGCCTGCGCGCTGGGCGGCGATTGCGATAGCCAGGTCGATACCGCCGAGGGTGTCGACCAGGCCAATGCCCAGTGCATCGGCACCCGTCCACACACGGCCGCGGGCGATGCGGTGCACGGCCTCGTAGTCCATGTGGCGGCCCTCGGCCACGCGGCCCACAAACACCTTGTAGAAATCCTCCACATTGCGCTCCATCATAGCCATCGCCGTGGGCGAGAGCGGGCGGAAAGCGGAGAGGCCGTTGGAGTTGCGGTTGGTGCCCACCGTGTCGCTATTCAGGCCCAGCTTCTGGCGCAGCAGCTTGCCCGTGTTGGGTATCACGCCGAAGACGCCTATCGATCCAGTGATGGTTGTGGGCTGAGCCACAATGACGTCGGCCATGCACGACATCTCGTAGCCGGCCGAAGCGGCCAGGTCGCCCATGCTTACCACCACGGGTTTCTTCTCGCGGGCCGCCATCACGGCATGCACCATGCTCTCGCTGGCGGTAGCCTGGCCGCCGGGCGAGTTCACGCGCAGCACGATGGCCTTCACGTCATCGTCGTCGGCCGCGTCGCGCAGCGCCTTCACTATGTCGTCGCCATAGACAGCTGTCGAGAAGCCACGTGCCGTGCCGTCGACCACATCGCCCTCGGCATATATCACCGCCACGGCATCCTTGGCCGTGGAGGGCATGGCCTTCACGTTGGCTGCATACTTCTCCAGCAGCACCATCTGCTTGCCGTCGTAGCGGTCGCGCAGCATGGCCTTCACGTCGGCCTCGAAGCACAGGGTGTCGACCATTCGGGTGGCCAGGGCGTCAGTGGCCAGATAGCCGCTCAGGTCGTCGGCTATGCGGTTAAGGTCGGCCACCGACAGGCCACGGCTCTCGGCGATGCTGGCGGTGGCAGTGTTCCAGATGCTGGCTATGTAGGCGCGTATCTGCTCGCGGTTGGCGGCGCTCATGTGGTTGAGGGTATAGACCTCGCCGGCGCTCTTGTAGTCGCAACTGGCGGGGCGCACGAGCTGCATCTCGACGCCAAGCTTTTCGAGCAGATCCTTGTAGTATATCACCTCGGCACCCATGCCGCGGAAGTCGACCATGCCGGCGGGATGCAGGCAGAGCCGGTCGGCCACGGAACAGAGGTAGTAGGCGCCCTGCGAGTAGCTGGCGTCGTAGGCCACTATGGGCTTGCCGCTCTGGGCGAAGACCTGCAGTGCGTCGCGCAGCTCGGTGCCCGAGCCCCACGAGACCGACATCTCGCCGGCGCCAGTGAGGTAGAGGGCCGTTATCTTGTCGTCGGTAGCGGCGGCCTGTATGGCGTGGACAGCATCGACGAGGCCTACGGTCTTTCCCTCGGAGAAGGAGAAAGAGAGGTCGGTGGCGACCCGGTCGCCGCTGATTTTCGAGAGCTCCACCTTCAGCACCGAATGCGGAAGCACGACGGTGGTGGAGTCCTTGCCACTGCTGCCTATGGCCACTACCATGGCGATGAAGAAGAGTAGCGACACGAGGCCGCTGAGGAGCGACACTATGACCACGCCGACCGCCGAAGCGAGCATGGTCATTCCGAAGCTTAAGGGTTTCCTTTCCATATTAAATACCTTTTAGTGTTAGACTGATACGATGGCGGCGAAGATCCACGTCGAGCACCTTGACGTGCAGGTGTTGGTGCAGGTGCACCACCTCGGCCGGGTCGGCCACGCGGCGGTCGGCCATCTGGCTCACATGGACCAGGCCGTCCTGGTGCACGCCGATGTCGACGAAGGCGCCGAAGGCCGTGATGTTGGTCACTATGCCCGGCAGCACCATGCCGGGCTTCACATCCTCGATACGTGTGACGCTCTTGTCGAACTCGAATACCTCGAACTTGGCGCGGGGGTCGAGGCCCGGTTTGTCCAGTTCCTTCATGATGTCGTGCAGCGTGGGCATGCCGCAGTCGGCCGCGACGAAGTCGTCGAGGCGTATGCGAGCGCGGAGCCCTTTATCCTGCATCAAGGTCTGCACGTCGGTCCCCACGCTGGCGGCCATGCGCTGCACGAGCTGGTAGCGTTCGGGATGGACGGCACTGCGGTCGAGGGGGTTCTGGCTTTCGCGCACGCGCAGGAAGCCGGCGCACTGCTCGTAGGCTTTGGCACCGAGGCCCTTGACCTCGAGCAGGTCGGCGCGCGAGGCGAAGGCGCCATGCTGGTTGCGGTGCGACACAATCTTGTCGGCCAGTGCGGGGCCTATGCCGCTGACGTAGGCCAGCAGCTCGCGCGAGGCGGTGTTGAGCTCGACGCCCACGCTGTTGACGCAACTCTCGACGGTGTCGGCCAGCGAGGCGGCCAGCATCTTCTGGTCGACGTCGTGCTGATACTGTCCCACGCCGATGCTCTTGGGGTCGATCTTGACCAGCTCGGAGAGGGGGTCCATAAGGCGGCGGCCTATGCTGACGGCGCCGCGCACAGTGATGTCGTAGTCGGGGAACTCGCGCCGCGCCACCTCGCTGGCACTGTAGACCGAGGCGCCGGCTTCGCTGACGCTGACGGCGATGACCTTGCGGCAGAAGTGGCAGCGGCCCACCACCTCCTCGGTCTCGCGGCCGGCGGTGCCGTTGCCGATGGCGATGGCGTCGATCTGGAATGCCTCGACCAGCGCCTCGAGCTTGGCCACGGCGGCGCGTTCCTCGCGCACCGAGGTGAAGGGGTATATGGTCTCGTTGTGCAGCAGCTGTCCCTGGGCGTCGAGGCAGACCACCTTGCAGCCGGTGCGGAAGCCGGGGTCGATGGCGAGGGTGCGCATCTGTCCGGCGGGCGGGGCCAGGAGCAGCTGCCGCAGGTTGTCGGCAAAGACACGTATGGCCTCGCGGTCGGCACGTTCCTTGAGCTGGTTGCGGAATTCGGTCTCTATCGAGGGGCCCACCAGGCGCTTGTAGCTGTCGGCCACGGCCATCTCGAACTGCTGGCCCGAGGGGCCGAGGGGGCGGTTCTTGGGGCCGAGGGCGGCGGTGCACTCGTCGTCGCTGTCGGGCCGCACGTGCACCTTGAGTACGCCGGCCTCCTCGCCGCGGAAGAGGGCCAGGATGCGGTGCGACGGGGCCTTGGCTATGGGTTCCTTCCAGTCGATCCACGACTCGAACTTGCCCACCCGCTCGTCGTCGGCGGCGACGCCACGTGCCAGGGCCGAGCTGAGCACGGCGCGGCGGCGGAATATGTGGCGCACGCGCTGGCGGCCGGCGGCGTCCTCGCTGACGCGCTCGGCAATGATGTCGCGCGCCCCCTGCAGGTCGTCGTCGGTCCACTCTCCACTCTCAGCTCTCCACTTTCCACTCATGATGGCGTCGGCCAGCGGCTCGAGGCCCTTCTCGATGGCGATGGTGGCGCGGGTGCGACGCTTGGGGCGGAACGGGAGGTAGAGGTCCTCGAGCTCGGTCAGCGTCTCGGCGGCCTCGAGGCGGGCCCGCAGGTCGGCGTCGAGCTTGCCCTGCTCGTCGATGCTTTGCACTATGGCCTCGCGTCGCTTGTCGAGCTCCTTGAGCCTCAACAACAAGTCGCGTATGGCGGCTATCTGCACCTCGTTGAGCGAACCGGTGGCTTCCTTGCGGTAGCGGGCTATGAAGGGCACCGTGGCGCCCTGCTCCAGCAGCTCGATGGTTTTCTCCACCTGCCGCTGGCTGATTTCCAAACGGTTGGATATAACAGCAACGTAATTCATGACTTGCAAAGATACACAAAAAACCCGAACCGCCGACACAAAAACAATAGTTAATCACAAAAAAGCGGCCCGTCGCCGCCAGCCTGCCGCCCCTCTCCCACCCTCTTCCTCACCCCTATCGTTGTACTATTGAAAACATAAGAACGATAGTACAACAATAGTACAACAATAGTACAACGATAGTACAACGAGGCCACCGGAACCGGAGGGGAAGAGGCGGCGAGGGGGTGAGGAGGCAAAAAAAATCGGGTGGCGATGTACTAAAAAGCGGTGGCGGCCGTTTTGGATGGCATGAACAGAACGATATACCTTGCGGCGGGCTGCTTTTGGGGCGCGCAGCACTACCTGAAACAGATACGCGGCGTGGTCGAGACCCAGACCGGTTTCGCCAACGGAGAGACCGAAAACCCTGTGTACGAGGAGGTCTACACCGACCGCACGGGCTATGCCGAGGCGGTGCGCGTGGTCTACGACCCCGAGGTGCTGCCGCTGCGCAAGCTGCTGCAGCTCTACTTCCTCAGTATCGAGCCGACCAGCGTGAACCGCCAGGGCGACGACTGCGGCACCCGCTACCGCACTGGCATCTACTACATCGAGGATGGCGACGTGGCCACCATCGACGAGGTGATGCGCGAGGTGCAGCGCGACTACTCGAGCCCCCTGGCCGTCGAGGTCGAGCCCATACACTGCTTCTACCCCGCCGACGAGTCGCACCAGGACTACCTCGACAAGCACCCCGACGGCTACTGCCACCTGCCGCAGGCACTGTTCGAAGTGGCCAGAAAAGCGAATTAATTTTGCCAGATACGGAAATTGTTGTATCTTTGCAGCGGCTAAAAAAAAGACAGTATAGCACAAATGTACGAAAATCAAGACAATAACTACAGCATGCAGGAGCGACGCACAGCCCCCTACGCCGTGGCGGCCATGGTGCTGGGCATCGTGTCGCTCATGGCCAGCGCCTTGGGGCTCACACTGGTGCTGGGCATACTGGGCCTGGTATACAGCAACCGCGGCCTGGCCGAATGCCGCCGCAACCCGGGCATGTACAGCGGCGAAAGCATGCTGATAGCCGGCAAGGTGACCTCGATAGTAGGCATCGTGCTGAGCTGCATAGCTATAGCCTTCATAGTGCTGGTCATACTGCTCGGCATCGGACTGGTGGCCGCCGGCGTGACAGATGCACTCTGACACCCACAGCAATGCGGATATGGCGTAATTGGTAGCCGCGCAAGACTTAGGATCTTGTTCCGAGAGGAGTGGGGGTTCGAGCCCCCCTATCCGCACAAATTGAAAACAGGCAGCCATAGCACAGCGACACTGAACGCTCTGAGGAAGGGCGCGGTGTTGCTGCTGTGCTTTTTTTTATACGCGCACGCGCACGCTACGTACGTGATACTGCCCATGGACGAGGTGCAGAAGAACCACCTCAAGGCCTACGGCGTGGCCTACTGGGCCCTCGAGCGTGAGGTCGAGGTCACCTGGCTGCTCAACTACCGTGGCGGCTCGTTCATGGCCAAACACAGCGACGCACTGGAGCGCGAGTGCAAGCTGCGCGGGGTGACCTGCGAGGTGATAGCCGACGGACAGAGCTCGGCCATACTGAGCCACATTGCCGACCCCGGCGTCAACATGGACGCCGTGCGCCTGCAGAAAGCCCCCCGCATAGCCGTCTACTCGCCCAAGAACAAACTGCCGTGGGACGACGCCGTGACCCTGGTGCTCACCTACGCCGAGATACCCTACGACGTGGTCTACGACGACGAGGTGATGGCCGGCGTGCTGCCCACCTACGACTGGCTGCACCTGCACCACGAAGACTTCACCGGCCAGTACGGCAAGTTCTGGGCCAACTACCGCTCGCAGCAGTGGTACGTCGAGGACGTGCGCGCCCAGGAAGCCACCGCCCACCGCCTGGGCTACAGCAAGGTGAGCCAGCTGAAGCTCGCCGTGGCCAAGCAGATACGCGACTTCGTCAGCGGAGGCGGCTTCCTCTTCGCCATGTGCTCGGCCCCCGACAGCTACGACGTGGCCCTGGCCGCCGAGGGAGTCGACATCTGCGCCGAGATGTTCGACGGCGACCCCATGGACCCGCTGGCGCAAGAGCACCTCGACTACAGCCGCTGCTTCGCCTTCAAGGACTTCCGCATCAGCACCAATCCGTCGGAATACGAAATCTCCTCCATCGACATCGACGACCGCGCCCGCAACCGCCAGGTAAACGAAAAGACCGACTTCTTTGTGCTGTTCGACTTCTCGGCCAAGTGGGACTGGATACCCACCATGCTCACCCAGAACCACACCCGTGTGGTGCACGGCTTCATGGGCCAGACCACCGCCTTCCGCAGCCAATACGTCAAGACCTCGTGCGTGATACTGGCCGAAAACAAAGAGCTCGGCGAGGTGCGCTACCTGCACGGCGAATACGGCAAAGGCACCTGGACCTTCCTCGGCGGCCACGACCCCGAGGACTACCGCCACTTCGTGGGCGACCCCCCGACCGACCTCTCGCTCTATCCGAATTCACCCGGCTACAGACTTATACTGAACAACATACTGTTCCCCGCCGCAAAAAAAGAAAAACACAAAACATGAGAAAGACAGCTATCATAGCCCTCGCGCTGCTCGCCATGGGCATCAGCGTCAACGCACAGAATGGCAACTGGACCATCTACGACACCCGCACCTCCGACATCGGAGGCAACAACATCTCGGCCCTCGCACCCGACCAACGGGGCATCTGGGTAGGCACCTACATGGGCCTCTGCCGCCTCAAAGGCGCCGAATGGATGGACTACGCCATGTTCAACGAGAAACTGAAAGACCAGTCGGTCAACTGCCTCATGGTCGACAAGCGCGGCGTGCTCTGGATTGGCACCGACGACTACGGCGTCATCGAGTTCGACGGCACCCACTGGACCGAATACAACGCCGAGACCCGCCGCCTCAAGATGAAGTTCGTCAAAGAGATAGTCCAGGACAAAGACGGCATCTTCTGGATCGGCGTCACGCTGGGCGGCATCATACGCTACGACGGCTACACCTGGGACAAGTACACGCCCGACGACTGCGACCTGCTCAGCGACTTCGTGCTCGACCTGGCTGTCGACCGCGCCAACCGCAAATGGATTACCACCAACGCCGGCATCAGCGTCTACGACGACCGCAACTGGGTAAGCTACACCGTGCAGAACTCGGGCCTGCCCGACGACATAGTGCCCGCCGTGGCCATCGACAAGAACAACGTCAAGTGGTTCGGCACCCTCAACGGCCTCACCCGCTTCGACGGCGAAGACTGGCAAACCTGGAATACCGCCAACAGCCCACTGCCCAGCAACCAGATCAACGACATAGCCATCGACGACGACGGCCTGATGTGGATAGCCACCAACGCCGGCGCCGCCGTGTTCGACGGCGTGGACCGCTGGGTGGTCTTCACCTCGAAAAACAGCCAGCTCCCGGCCGGCAACATCTACAAGGTGGTCAACGACCAGAAGGGCAACCACTGGTTCGGCAACGACACCAAGGGCCTCGCCCGCCTCTCGGGCTTCACCATGCCCGACAAGGACGCCGAGCCCACGCACACCGAGACCGAGACCAAGGCCGGCAAAAAGCAGCAGACCAACATCAGCGACGAGAAGGTGCGCATCAACCCCTACCTGGCCGAAGGCTACATCACCATCTCTATCGAGAGCGCCTCGGCCGACGTGAGCTTCACCAACAGCAACGGCAAGGTCGTCAAAACCGTCAACGGTTACAAGAGCGGCCAGAAAATAATGATAAACCGTATGCCAAAAGGCATGTACAGCGTCGGAGTGAAAACCGTCCGCGGCGAGAAGAAAATCAAATTCAACCTGAAATAAACCATGAAGAAAATCGTACTGGCACTGGTGTGCACCGTAATAGCCATCGGAGCCTTCGCCCAACAGCTCGACCCCGTCAAGTGGTCCTATTCTGTCAAGGAGACCTCGGCCACCGAAGCAGAACTCGTCTTCACCGCCAAGCTCGACGCAGGGTGGCACCTCTACTCGCAGTACACCTCCGACAACGGGCCGCTGCCCATCTCGTTCTCCTTCAACGAGAGCAACGACTACCAGCGCATCGGCAAGGTACAGGAGCCCAAGCCCCACGAGGAGATGGACGAGATGTTCGGCGTGGTGGTCAAGTCGTTCAGCGGCACCGTGGTCTTCCGCCAGAAGGTGAAACGCCTTAGCCAGAAAGACTTCACCGTGAGCGGCATCTTCAGCTACCAACTCTGCAACGACGGCAGCTGCATAGCCCCCGAGGACCGCGACTTCACCTTCAAGGTGCCGGGCGCCAAAGAGGAGGCCGTGGCAACGGCAGCCGAGGCGGAGAATACCGCGACCGAGGCCGATGCCGTGACGGAGCCCGCCGAAACCGTGGCTGTCACCGGTACCGAACCCGCCGCCACCGAGACCAAGGCCGCACCCGAGCCCGAAGAGAAGAACCAGAGTCTGCTGGTCATCTTCCTGCTGGCCATAGGCGGCGGCATACTGACCATGTTCACCCCCTGCGTGTTCCCCATGATACCCATGACGGTGAACTTCTTTATGCACAACGGCGACGACCGCCGCAAGAGCCGCCGCCAAGCTTGGTTCTTCGGCTTCTCCATAGTCTTCATCTTTGCCGTGCTGGGCGCCATCCTGGCCCTTATCTTCGGCCCCGAGGCGCTCTACTTCATCGGCACTCACTGGATACCCAACCTGCTCTTCTTCGTCATCTTCTTCGTCTTCGCACTGAGCTTCTTCGGCCTCTTTGAGATCAAGATGCCCGAGAAATGGATAAACAGCAGCGACGAGCAGGCCGACAAAGGCGGCTTCCTGGCCCCCTTCTTCATAGCCCTGACCACCGTGCTGGTCTCCTTCAGCTGCACAGGCCCCATACTGGGCGCCGCCCTGGTGGGCCTCACCACCAGCAGCACCGACCGCTGGGTCTCGCTCATCACCATGCTCGGCTTCGGCATCGGCTTCGCCGCCCCCTTCACCCTGCTGGCCATGTTCCCGCAGGCGCTGAAGAACATGAAGAGCGGCAGCTGGCTGAACACCGTGAAGGTGAGCTTTGCCTTCCTCGAACTGGCCTTCGGCTTGAAGTTCCTCCAGATGGCCGACCTCTACTGCAACTGGGGTCTGCTGCCGCGCGACATCTACCTCGCGCTGTGGATTGTCATCTTCGGCATGCTGGGCTTCTACCTGCTGGGCAAGCTGCGCTTCAAAGGCGACGACGAGGTGAAGGAGATAGGCACCCTGCGCCTCTTCCTGGCCATCGCCGACCTGGCCTTCGTGGTGTGGATGATTCCCGGCCTCTGGGGCGCACCCCTCAAGAGCCTCAGCGGCTTCCTGCCGCCACAATCGAGCCAGGAATTCGACATGGAACGCCTGGTAGCCGAGAACACGCCCGCCGCCAGCGCCGCCACGGTGCAGTACGGCAAGCTGCCCGCCGACCGCAAGTATGCCGACCGCCTGCACGTGCCGCTGGGCTTCGAGGCCTTCTTCGACCTCGACGAGGCCAAGGCCTACGCCCGCCAGCAGGGCAAGCCCGTCTTCATCGACTTCACCGGCAAGACCTGCGCCAACTGCCGCGAGATGGAGCATTACGTCTGGACCGACCCCGAGGTGAAGCGCCTGCTCAACGACGAGTACGTCATGGTGTCGCTCTTCGCCGACGAGAACACCATAGAACTGCCCGAGAGCGACTGGGTAGTCGACGACAAGGGCCGCACCCTCAAGACCCTCGGCCGGCGCAATCTCAACTACCAGAAGACGGCCTTCAACATGAATGCACAGCCCTACTACGTGGTCGTCGACGCCGACGGCAACGTGCTGACCAAGGAAAACTACAAGTACGACCGCGATGTGCAAAAGTTCGTCGCCTGGCTCAACGAAGGTATAACCAATTTCAAACATAAACAATGAAAAAGACGCTTCTGGGCATCGCCATGCTCCTGACCATGTGCCTTGCCACCCAAGCCTCGCCCGTCGACACCGCCCTGACCCGCCGCGCGGCCCTCGCCTTCTGGAACACCTACCGCACCGCCGGCACCAAGGCCATTACGGCTGCCGACCTCACGCCCGTAGTCTACGAAGGCATCAGCCATCTGCACATCTACGACGTGCTGGGCACAGGCTTCGTCGTTATGGCCGCCGACAACAGCGTGCGCCCCGTGCTGGCCTACTCGTTCGACCAGCCCATGCCCGCCACCCCCGGCCCCGCCCTGCGCCAATGGCTCGAGAGCTACGACCTGCAGATTGCCGCCGCCACCCGTATGGGCTACACTGCCATACCCAGCACCGCCGAAGAATGGCTGTCGCTCGAGAGCGGCGAGGTGCCCGAAGAGCCCCTGTCTTTGCTCAACGTGCCGGCCATGCTCACCACCCTCTGGGACCAGACCGACCCCTACAACCGCCTCTGCCCCTACGACTCCATAGACCACGCCCGTGCCGTGGTGGGCTGCACCGCCACCGCCATGGCCCAGATCATGAAATACTGGAACCACCCCACCTTCGGGACCGGCCAGCACACCTACCTGCACGAGAACTGGCACAACGGCCAGCTCCGTTCCTACGGCAACCTCAGCGTCGACTTCTCGCAGACCACCTACCACTGGGACGAAATGATTGACGCCGTCGACCTCACCGCCCGTCCACGCGAAATCAACGCCATTGCCACCCTCTCCTACCACTGCGGCGTGGCCGTCGAGATGCAGTACGGCACCTCCAACATGGGCGGCAGCGGCGCCTGGACCATCGCCTCGGGCAGCTACGGCAACCACCCGGCCTGCGCCGAATACGCCTTCCGCGACTACTTCAAATACGACTCGTCGCTCTACGGCGTGAAACGCAACAACTACACCGACAGTGTCTGGCGGTCGAAGATAGACAACGACCTCGCCCTCGAGCGTCCCATCCTCTACACCGGCGACGGTGCAGGCGCCGGCCACGCCTTCGTGCTCGACGGCGCCGACAACAGCGGCCGCTACCACTTCAACTGGGGCTGGAGCGGCATGGGCAACGGCTACTTCGTCATCGACAGCCTCAACCCCCTCGAAAGCGGCACCGGCGGCAACTCCTCCAACTCCTACAACCTCAACCAGACCGCCATCTTCTCGCTCTTCCCGCGCGAAGAACAGCTCGTCGACTTCGAGCGCACCGACACCATCTGCAACACCTCGGCCGATTACCAGGTCTACGACTACACACTGCCCGCCACCGAAGGCACCTACCACCTGCAGCACCTCGACACCACCCTCACCCTCCACCTCGTCGTGCAGACCAAACGCTATGCCTACTTCACACCCAACGGCGCCGAAGGCGACCGCATCAGCCGCGTCTTCTGCCCCGTCGACGGCATAGTGATGCCCGAATGCACCTTCACCAACGGCGACCTCCTCTTCCGCGGCTGGTGCTCGCAACGCGACCTCAGCGACAGCATCTACCGTCCTGGACAAGTGGCCCACTACAACCACAACGTGGTCTTCTATGCCATCTGGCGCGACTCGGCCGAAGCCGCCGGCATCGCCACCGCCCTCGCCCCCACTCCCACCCTCTACCCCAACCCCGCCACCACAACCCTCACCGTCGACCCCGGCACCGATGCCGACGCCACCGTCACCCTCTTCGACGCCCTCGGACGCACACTACAGCGCCACCAGACCGCCCTCGGCCGCACCCTCCAAATCGACCTCGACGGCCTCACTTCGGGCATCTACACCCTCCAGGTACGCACCGCCGACGGTATCCACAACAGCCGTGTAATCAAACAATAGCAAAAAAATTGCAATAAAAATTTGGTCAATTCGCAAAATGTTCGTACTTTTGCACCCGATTTCCAAGGGGGTTCACCCCTCGAAACCAGAGAGTGCGGGGTAGAGCAGTGGTAGCTCGTCGGGCTCATAACCCGGAGGTCGTCGGTTCGAATCCTTCCCCCGCTACCTACAGAGGATGATGCTTCTTGCGAAGCATCATCCTCTTTTTTGTATCTTATCCGGCGGCGGTGGCATCACGGAAGGCGACTGTGCCGGCAAAGCAACTCGACGAGGCCCGGCCACGGTAGTCGGCCGCCCAGAGATAGAAATGCACCTCGCAGCCCGCCCACAGCACGGGCAGCGCCAGCTGCACTGCGCGGACAGCACGCACCGTCGGCGCAGCCATCACTCCGGCCCGCATGGCCGGACAGTAGGCATAGAGCCTCACCTCATCGTCGGCCGACCCACCAAGATGGTGTACGTCGTCGGCAAAACGTGCCGTGGCCACCCCGCCGGCGTCGACCGTCGTCTCCACCGATGCCACGGGCGCCACCGGTCCATCGGCCACGCACAGCGCCGCCCAGCGCACCTCCAATCCGCTGTCGCCCTGAGCGAAACAGTCGCGGTTGATACGGTAGAAGAGGTTACATTCCGTCATGCCCTCACGCAGCGAACGCTCGCGCAATCCCCATCGCAGGGCTTGCTTCATGCAGCCCGAGAGGCGGACACATTCCGCAAAAAGGCTGCGTGCAGCCACCTGCCGCGACGTGCGCGGATTGGCCACATGCACCGGCCGCGCACGTAAGCACCACTTACCGCGCCACTTATAGCCCACCACGGTACCCACACTGCCGAGGCACCCATCGTTGATTCCATGCTGTTGTTTTGCCATAGCTGAAAAAAATTGGTCCTATATAATATAAGGAGCTGAGGAGGGAGGAACGGGGATTTTTAGGATTTTTAACATCATTTTAACCCTATTTAACAGCAACCGTCATCCCTCTTCTCCAACCGCCAGCCAGCACAACCGACACACACTCTGCCGATTGGCACACCCACCGCGCCACTCCATCAACCTGCCAAAACCCTCCACGGTAGGTGTTGACAAGGGCATGATATGCCTTTGATAAGTGATTGACAAGTAGTTAGACTTAAGCTAACGGCGCCTACAAACTACCATTACAATCCGCGATTCACCGAAAGCCAGTAACTTTTTCTTGCCGGGTTGGAAAAAAAAACCTATCTTTGCAGCACGAAACAGACATCCAAACACCCACGACAAACAGGGAACAATCATATATTAAAGCCATGAAGTAGAAGGGAGAAAAACCATGAAAAAGCAATTCCTTTTTATCGCCACGTTTCTATCAGTATTATCATTGTCCGCACAGGATACTGTTCGCGAAGGCGACAGCGTATACATGTTCAACCCGCACGACACGCTTATTGCTCGAGGGGGCTTTAATAGTCCAACAACAACTCCGGCTTGGGCATACCCAGCTCTTGATGGTGGGAACCATTTTGCAAATGCAATTTCACAAGCCTATCACACCGATACAGCAATCTGGCTGTACGGTATAGCGGTTACGTTTGATACAATTTCAGCAGGTCACTCTTACATGTGGAATGCTATCGACAGTCTGATACAATCAAACTGTTTTATGGCCACTCTACACCAACAGAATCCGGAAACAGGACAATTGATGCTTGTAGACACCATCGGTTGGAAATATCCTGTCACTAAACGTAATTTTGAATATGTAGGAGTATGCATGACTAACTATCATTCATATCTAAATTACGGCGACACTTCACGCGGACTATATAGGGCTGTCGAGTTTTACTTCGACTCGCCACGACAAGTCTATGATACATTCTACGTAGGTACACAAGAATTATTTCATACAGATTCAAAAAATGATGAATGTTATTATTATTCTTCTTCCTTATACCATGCCATAATGTTTGAGCGTGCTTCTGCCACTAAATGGGTTCAGTTCCCGAACAACGACATTCATGCCCAGCCAAACACTGTTCTTGATGAAATATGGCAAACACATTTTTTATATTTTGAAACTTCTTCTTTTTTCAATATTTCCAGTGTTGGTATCTGGGGCTACGTGTTTCCCATCCTATATCCACGCATGGACGGGTGCACGGCACCGGCACGGCCATGGCTCGTGGACAGGTCCAGCGAGTCCGCCACCTTCGAATGGGAACAGGCCGACGACGAGCTGCAACTGGTCGTAAGCACCGACTATAACGGTATGCCCGACACCATGAGCGGTGTCGTAACCATAGCC
>CACYZN010000014.1 GCA_902778925.1 uncultured Bacteroidota bacterium | reverse complement strand
GAAGCGCTCGGGGAATTCCTTGGCGAAGCCGTCCATCTTGACGCTGCCTTTCACGTCGGCGCTCAAGGCGACGACATTCTCGTTCTTGCGGCCAGCCTCGACAAGGCCTTCGCCCATGCCGGCGCGCAACTCTTTGCTTGATTTGTTTTCGTAGTGGGTCATTGTTATTGTTGTTTTTATTGTTTGTTTTCTTTTGGTGGGGTTAATGGGTTTTATGGGTTTAATGGGCGGTATGATTATCTTTGCCCAAATTGCCCAAATTGCCCATTAAACCCATTATTATCTCTGTAGGCCTTCCTCGCCCTGTACATCTCCTCTTTTATCCCTCCGTTCTCTAGGAAGTTCTTCTTCTGCCACTCGATGAGGCCTTTTATCAGCACGTCGCACTGGTGTATCAGCGTGATGGCAATATTGGCGATGGTCTCGTCGGAGCGGTCTTTTATCTTCTCGCGGTAGACCGACGAGTCGAGGTGCCGCTTGCAGAACTCGCGCGTCTGCACACAGCGCGGGTCATTGTAGGGCCACTGCTCCAAGCCACGCACCCGCAGGTAGTCCTCATAGTCCAGCAGCAATTCGTGTAGGGATGCTCGATTAACGTTGGTCAGTTTCAGCTCCATTTCTTTGGAGGTTACTCCGTCGATGTTGCCCTCGGCAAGGTTCTGTTTGCCACTTCTCGCCGCCTGCACCATTTGGTCAATGGTGCGGTCGCCCTTCTGCAGGAACTTATTGGCAAAATAATAGGTAACGTCATAGACGCACTCCGCCTTGCGGAACGCCTTCAACGTCCTGTAGTTGTTATCCTGCCGTATAAAGTCCTTGTTGTCCATAGTCAGTTACTTGATTAACGACATGAGCGAATCATTTTTGTCTTGGCTATACCGATGTCCATCACTCAGGCGATAGAAGATGGTATCGTAGCAAATACTGTCGTTCTCGGAAAATAAGGTATAAGTGATTTCTTCTTTAATCAAGTCCAGCGTGTCAAACATTGTGTATTTCATTTCCTCGCGGCAATCTCTCCAGCCCTCGCATCGCAAACGGTACATCTTCCTGTCTATAAACCCCTCACGCCGATAGAGCACAAGGTCATTAGGGTCAATCCACCCTTTGGACTCTGAGTATACCACATAGTCTTTATTGCTCCAAGCCCTATGGTCGGAGAACATTGTCGAGACGAAAAGCAGCACCCCACAGACATAAAGAACGATGGCACAGCCAATCCATGCCGCAACCTTTATCAACCAATGCTTGCCTATGCCAATGTGGATAGTCAGCATGACAGCATAGATTGGGGTGAGCACAAACGCAATCCCGAAGACCCACCCATCAAGGTGATATGCCATTCTAACATCCTCACCCAAGAATAATGAAGAAATCGCTACCGCCCACAGCACTAATGCTGTGATGCCTATAATTCTGCGTATGGTTTTTGCTTTCATAAGTTAAAACTGTATCTTGGTTGTCTGTGAACTTTCTATGACGAAGCGTTTTGTCTGCACTTTGTCGTATTTGGTGGCGTTCTGGGGGTGGAGGACGAGCTCGTATTGGCCGGGCTGCAATAATAACCTCTCGCCGGCGGTGCTGGGGTTGAGGTCGGTGGCAAATTCCACCTGGCCATCGCGTAATCTAAATATGGCGCCGGTGGTGATGCCCTTGGGCTTGCTGAGGACCAGCATGCCGGGCATGGGCACGGAGAGCTCGGTGGCGGCATTGCCACGCACCTCGACGCCGCGCAGGGTTGTCACGGGCAGGGTCTGCACCTCGACGTCATAGCGTCCGGCGAGGTATTGGCCCGTCTCGCCGACCTCCTGCGCCGCCACGCGCTCGCCACTGCCGGCACGCCGCACCACGACGTCAACGGCGGTCTGCTGCCACTGTGGCCGCTGGCCGGTGTACTGCACTTTGAGGGTGCCCTCGCTGACGGTGATGTCGATGTTGTTCGGGCGGTCGATGCTGAACTGCATGGCCTCGCGCCGCAGGGGCGGGTGGGTGAAGACGGCCATATCGTAGGTGACGAGGGGGTCCATCAGCAGCGTGTCGGGCTTCAGTTTGTTGTCCACGCTGTAGATGGTGCTCTGGCGGATGACACCGGTGCGGTGGTCGTAGAAGGCCACGGGGTGCTCGGTCTCGTAGAGGTCGCCGGTGGCGTCCACCATGTTCAGCACTACCTTGGCCTTGTGGCCGCTGAGGCGGAAGATGTCGTAGAGCGTCTTGGAGTATTCCTCCTCGTTGACCACGGGGAAGACGCTGCCGGCGCACGAGGCGTGGGCCGAGAGCTGGCCACCGATGCAGAGCACAAAAGTCTGCACCACCACGCCGCTGAGCTGCACCTGGCGCGCCACGTCGCATATCTCGGCGTCGCAGTCATCCATGCCGTCGGTGATGATAAGTATCAAGTTTCTGGAGGACCCCGTGGCGGGGAAGTCGCTGAGGGCGTCGGTCAGCGCCGCCGCCGCCGTGCAGCCGCCCTGCGGCACTAGGGTCTTTATCTTGCTCTGCAGCTGGTAGATGTTGTCGCTGCCGAAGGGCACCTCGAGGCGTGTGCCGAACTGCTCTTTGTTGAGGTGGCCGAAGACGCGCAAGGCCACGTCGACATCGTGCTGGCGCGAGATGCTGTCGAGGAACGACAGCAGCACCTGCTGCGTCACCTTGATCTTGGAGCCCGACTGCCAGTGGTCCCACATGGAGTTGGAACAGTCCATGATGAGCAGCAGGCGGGTCTTCTCGGGCTGCTGGGCCTGCACGGCGATGCCGAGCAGCAACAGCGCGGCGAATGTTATTACTCTACGCATATCTCTGTATATCTTTAGGCTCCTTGCCCTGCGGGCAGAAATCTTGTAAATCTTGTAAATTATTTGCTGACGCAGCAACATGGCGCAACATATTTACTAGATTTACAAGATTTCGCGAGCGAAGCGAGCAGGAGGATTAGAAGTCGCCGAGGGTCTCGGGCAGCTGGGCGAGGGCCTTGGGCAGGTCGTCGGCCGAGAGCACCGAGCCGTGGTACTTGTTGGTGTCCTGCATGAAGTCCACGCCGTAGCCCATCTTGGTCTTCAGCAGCACGCACACGGGGCTGCCCTGGCCGCTCATCTGCTTGGCCTTGGCCATGCCGTCGAGCACCTGCTGCATGTCGTTGCCGTTCTCGATGACAACCACCTTCCAGAGGAAGCTCTCGAACTTGGCCTTGAGGTCGCCGAGGGTCATGACTTCATCGACCGTAGCGTCAATCTGCTGGTTGTTATAGTCGATGGTGGCTATCAGGTTGTCTACGTGCTTGGCGCCAGCAAACATGGCGGCCTCCCAGATCTGGCCTTCCTCGAGTTCGCCGTCGCCGTGCATGGTATAAACGAGGTGCTTGTCGCCCGTCATCTTCTTGCCGAGGGCTGCGCCGACGCCGACGCTCATGCCCTGGCCCAGCGAGCCGCTGGCCATGCGGATGCCCGGCAGGCCGTGCTCGGTGCTGGGGTGGCCCTGCAGGCGGGTGCCGAACTTGCGGAAGGTGTTGAGCTCGCTGACGGGGAAGTAGCCGCGGCGCGCCATGGTGCTGTAGATGACCGGCGTGATGTGGCCTTGGCTCACGAAGAGCATGTCCTCGCCCTCGCCGCTCATGGTGAAGTTCTTCGGGTCGAAGTCCATAAGGTTGAAGTTCATGGCCACGAACCAGTCGGCGGTGCCAAGCGAGCCGCCCGGGTGTCCGCTCTTGGCATTGGTGGTCATACGGAGAATGTCGCGGCGCACCTGCGTCGCAATCTGCTGGAGTTCTTGTGTTGTTTTCATTGTTATTGTGTTTTATTTTTGTTTCAGTTTGAATACGTATTGACGGGAGTTCTGGTCGACGGCGAAGAGCTCGTTGCCGTGGCGGGTGACGCTGACGGTGAGCGTGTTTTCGTCCCAGTCGTGGATGGTGCCGGTGCCGCGGTCGCCCCGCATGGTCACATGGCCCCACACGCGCCCCTGTGCCCCTTCGGTCTCGACATAGATGGTCTCGGCTTTGCCCGAGGTTTGTTGGACGGCTTTCTTGCTCTCTTTGCGTTGTATGGGAGTCGGTGTCACTTCGACGGGGTCGGCTTCCTCGAGGATCACTTCGGCCTGAGGAAGGGTGGTGTCGATGACGGTGGCGCCCGAGGCAGCGTCGGTTGCAGGTTCTTGGTGCTGGCGGCAGCCTACGAGGGTGCCGAGGGCCAGTGCAACGATGAATAGGGTCTGTGTCTTCATATAATGTTTTGTTTGTTTTTGTTATTGTTATCTATTCCATAAGCGCCATTCGAAACTGTTTTCGGCTTCTTCGGGCAGGGTGGGGAAGAGGTCGCGTCCGACAATGGCTTCTACGCTATCGACCGCGACGGCATAGTGCCGGGGCGAGAAGCTCTGAGGGTTGTTGTCTACCAGAAAGCCCACTGTGGCGTAGGTGCTGTCGGAGGTGCTTATGGCCAGTGCCTTGTAGAAAGCATTTGGTACCCATACGCCTGCCTGGCCAATGGTGGTCAGGGGCTTGCCGTGGTCATAGATGGGACCGCAGACGACCCACACACGGCCGTGGCTGCGGGCGAGGCGGCGTGTCAGTTCCTCTATCTTGCGCCACGCCTGGCTGTTCATCTCGTGATCCTGTGGGCAGATGTTGGTGAAGTAGTAGCTCTCCTCCATAGCTTGGCAGCTCCACCGCATGTCGGCCCTCGGCGCCATGTGACCTTTGTCCCAGCCGCTGTTGCTGTAGTCTTCGCGACTGGCTTTGGGGAAGTGTACGTCAGGGTCGCGGCTGAAACTGTACTGGCCATCGTTCTGACCCAGAGCTTCTTCGTCCGTCAGTTCCCATGCCACCCAGTCGGGACACAGCGTAGTGTGGTTGTACGAGGCCGTGTAGCCAAGATGGACGATAATGTCTTCGTCGGAGGTGTAGGCTGGCAGCTCAATGTTTGTGTCGGTGGCCTGTTTGGCAAATACACGACCTGCCTGTCCGTGGCCGCAGCCGACAAGCACCACTACTGCCGTCAGCATCAGTGCAGTACGGGTTGTTTGTAGTCGCATTTTATTATTATAATATGTCGGCAAAGTTACGAAAAAAAAACCATCCCCCAAAAAGAAAATACAACCCCCTGTGTGTCAGCCATTCACTCGTATCAAGTCCGACCCAAGTCCGACTCAAGTCCGAATCAAGTCCGACTCAACTCCGACTCGGCCCGGAGTTGATACGGTGTCGATACGGTGTAACTGCGCTTGTGGTAAGTTGTTGGTGCTCTTGGTGTTTGTTATAGATGTGGAAAAAATGTTGTAGGAAATGCTGCAGATAAGCGAAAAATTAGTATCTTTGTAGTATCGGAATAGCGTGGCTATTTGGTTTAAATGTGTGGTTTAGAATAAGAAAAGATAGAAGATATGGCACTGAAAAGAGTTATGGTTCTAACCGGCGGCGGCGACTGCCCGGGATTGAACGCTGTGATTCGCGGCGTGGTGAAGCGCGCCGCCCAGGCCAACGACTGGGAGGTCGTGGGTTGTGTCGAGTCGTTCAACGGCGTGTTGCGCGAACCGACCGAGATTGTGATGCTCGACGAGAAGACGGTCGAAGGTCTTCAGATACAAGGCGGTACTATCTTGGGTACCACCAATAAGGGAGGCCCCTTTGCCTGGCCTGTGAAGCAGGCTGATGGCAGCTGGACCACCGTAGACCGCAGCGACGAGATGCTGCGCAAGTTGCAGTATATGGGTGTCGATGCCGTGATCAACATCGGCGGCGACGGCAGCCAGCGCATCTCGTTGGGCCTCGCGAAGAAAGGCCTAAATATAGTGGGTGTACCAAAGACTATCGATAACGATTTGTCGATGACCGACTACACCTTTGGCTTCCAGACAGCTGTACAGATTTGTACCGACGCCATCGACAAGCTGGTGACCACGGCGGCGAGCCACAACCGCGTGTTCATACTCGAGGTGATGGGGCGTGATGCGGGTTGGATAGCGTTGCACAGCGCTATCGCCGGCGGCGCCGACGTGTGCCTGATACCCGAGATACCCTATGACATACAGAAGGTTAAAACCAAGATAGAGCAGCGCTACAACAAGCGTCGTGGATACTGCATCATCGTGGTGGCCGAAGGCGCCATGCCCAAGGGTGGCACCGTGACGGGTAGCACTTCTACCGAGGTTGGCTATCAGCATATTAAGTTGGGCGGCGTGGGCGAGCAGCTGGCCGCCGACCTCAAGGCAGCCGGCGTCGAGCACGACATACGCTACACTATCCTCGGTCACCTGCAGCGTGGCGGAACCCCCATAGCCTTCGACCGCGTGTTGGCCACCGAGTTCGGCGTGCGCGCCATGGAGTTCGTCATGGAAGGCCGCTTTGGCCAGATGGTGGCCTACCACCACCCCGACGTGGTAGGTATTCCGCTCGAGGAGGCGGTCCGCGAGCAGAACCTGGTGGCTCCCGACAGTCGCTTGGTGCACACCGCCAAAGGTGTGGGCATAGAGTTCGGCGACTGAGCCCGCCACCCGCTACCGACTACCGGATAAAAGTTAAAAATAAACAATATGCAAGGCAATTTCAAATACTACAATCCCACCAAACTCTACTTTGGTGAGGATGCAATGACCCATCTGGTGGGCGAATTGAAGAACTATGGTCCAGTGGTGATGCTCAGCTACGGTGGCGGCAGCATCAAGCGCAACGGCGTCTACGATGCCGTGGTCGCCGCCCTCCGCGAGGCTGGCAAGACGGTGGTCGAGGATGCAGGCGTCATGCCCAACCCCACTTACGAAAAGGTGATGGAGGGTTGCGCGCGTGTGCGAGACAACAAGGTGGACCTCATCCTGGCTGTGGGTGGCGGTTCTACTATCGACTATGCCAAAGCAGTGAGTGCCAGCGCCTACTGCGAGGAGGACGCCTGGGAGAAATACTGGGTCGGTCAGGGTTGGCCCACATGCAGGACCGTCGCCGTGGGCGCTGTGCTCACCATGGTGGGTACCGGCAGCGAGATGAATGGCGGCAGCGTGATCACCAACCGCAAGGCGGGTTTCAAGTTGGGCAAGGTCTTTGGCCCGGAGCTGTATCCGAAGTTTACCATCCTCAACCCTCGATTCACCATGACCGTGCCGCAGTACCAGATGGTGGCTGGTTTTTTCGACATTATGAGCCATCTGATGGAACAGTATTTCGCCGGCACTGCCGACTGTACCACCGATTATATCATCGAGGGCCTCATGCGGTCGCTGGTGCACAGCAGCCGCATTGCGGCCAAGAACCCGCAAGACTACGAGGCTCGAGCCAACATCATGTGGACTGCAACCTGGGCGCTCAACACGCTGCTCAAGTGTGGCAAAGGTGGCGACTGGGAGGTTCACCAGATAGGGCACGCCATAGGCCTTGTGACCGATGCCGCCCACGGCATGACGCTTGCCTCGGTGTCGCTGCCCTACTACCGCCATATGATGCGCGACGGTCTGCATCAGTTCCGTCGCTTTGCAATCAACGTGTGGGGTGTGCGTCCTGAGGGCAAGGCCGACGAGCAGGTGGCTACCGAGGGGCTTGCCTGCCTCGAGCAATGGATGAAGGAGATAGGTGTGGTGATGCACAGCCGCGAGCTCGGTGTCAGCGAAGAGAATCTGGAGGCGGTGACCGATGCTGTGAAGATACTGCCTGTCGGCTACCGCACCATGACCCGCGACGAGGTTGTCGATATACTGCGTCAGAGTATGTGACGTTCTCGCCCGCCCTGCAGCGGTAGGTTTGTCAAGTGTGGAATCTTTCGTAGGGAAGGTTCCGCATTTTTTTTTCAACAATTACTATTTTCCGCTATAGCAGTATGGTGCTGCGATGGCGGCATGCAGTAATGCCTTGTTTGACGATTTGACTGTAATTTTTAACATTATTCTTGTTGGTGTATCGGAATTTTTATTAACTTTGCACTGTTGATTAGTTGACTGGTGTGTTGCGATATTGGTTGACAGTCAGCTGGTTGTTTGTAACCGGGCGTGCTCCATTAACACGTAGCAGTTAGAAAAAATAATTAAATAAACAATAAGCGTATGAAAAGAACACTACAACTTCTGTCCTTGGTTGCACTATTGTGTGTGCCGTGGTTGACAAAAGCACAAGAAACACTGACCGTCGCCGACGGTACAACGACAAACACAAAGGTTCCGGCCTATGTTTATTATTTCGATGCTTTTACGCGGAGTCAGGTTGTTTACCCCGCCGAGGAGTTGTCGGATATGAATGGAGGTACTATCAGCAGCCTTACATTCTACACCAACAGCAATAATGTCCCGTATGTGACGACATGCGCTGTTGATGTATACCTTATGGAGGTTGACTACACCTCGATAAGCGCGTTTGAAGCCAAAAGCGATGTACTGTACAGCGGCACACTTGAATTTATGAGTGTGGACGGTGGCGGTGCTCTTACGATTGAGCTTGAAACGCCGTACACCTACAATGGCGGAAACCTGCTGATTGGCATAGAAAACACCGCAAAGGGTTCCTGGAAGAGCATCAACTTTTTGGGACAAAGCGTTACCGGGGCTTCTGTTTACGGCAGCAACAGTAGCAGTCTGGATGGAGTCTCTGCCTCGGCAGCCAACTTTCTGCCCAAGGTGACCTTTACCTATGAGGCAGGCGGCGAAGCCCCCAGTTGCATCAAGCCCAACGGTGTCAGTGTGACGGATGTTACCCATGAGGCTGCCACCCTCAATTGGACCGAGAGAGGCATCGCCACGACATGGCAGATTTGCCTCAACGATGACGAGGACAGCCTTATCGTCACCGACGCCACCACCTATGAGTTTTCCAACCTTACTCCGCTCACGACCTACACCGTGAAGGTCCGTGCGTACTGTAGTGATGGTGATCAAAGTGACTGGACCAACAACGTAACCTTTGTTACCACGGCAGTCGCTGAAGCTGTCGGCGACGCCTGGAGCGACGACTTCGAGGGCGAGAGCTGCGGATGGGAGTTCATCAACGGCACCCTTACCAACGCCTGGGCCTGGGGTACTGCCACCAGCAACGGTGGCACACACGCCCTTTATATCTCCAATGACGGCGGCACTACAAACGCCTATACTGTCAGTGGCAGTACTGTGGTGTACGCTACTAAACTCCTCAACTTTACCGACGGCAAATACCAGATTTCTTACGACTGGAACGGCAACGGCGAAGGCAACTATGACTACATGAGGGTGGCCTTGGCTCCCGCCTCGGTGAACCTCGCCGCCGGTACCTCGCTTCCTTCCGGCCTCACCGCCTCGGCTGTCCCCTCCGGCTGGATTGCCCTCGACGGCGGCAGCAAGCTGAATGGGGTAACCGCATGGCAAAACAAGAGTCTGGCCGTCGACGTGGCTGCCGGCAACTACTATTTTGTGCTGGTATGGCGCAACGACAATGGCGGCGGCACCAACCCTCCTGCTGCCATCGACAATATGAGCATCACCCGTATTGCATGTGCATACGACGTGACAGACCTCACTGCGAGCAACATCACTGCCACCACTGCCACCCTCTCCTGGACTGCCGGTGAGGCCACTCAGTGGCATGTCGTCTACAGCACCACGAGCGACTTTGCCAACGCCTACGAGCCGCTTGTCGGAGATGCTACGCTTGAAATCACCGGTTTGGAAAGCGCGACCCAATATTATGTCAAAGCGCGTGCTTACTGCGGCGGCGAGGACTTCGGTGCTTGGAGCGCTGTATACAGCTTCTATACCACCTGTGTCCCGTTGACTGAGGAGAATCTGCCTTATATCGAAGACTTCGAGTCTTATGGTAGCGGTAGTACCCAGCCCATTAGCCCGTGCTGGACAAAGGGTACCAATTATTCTTCTAATACATATCCGTACCCTTATGCCACTGCTGCCGTTAACGGTTCGCGTGGATTGTATTTCTATGGCACTCATACATCATCATCGTCATATTATTCATGGGCAGCATTACCTCCTGTCGACGAGGCAATAGACATGAATTCTATGATGGTTACCTTTAACGGCAAGCGTTACTCCTCATCGTCTGCTTCTTATCATTCGATGATTGTCGTTGGTATAGCAGAGTCGGTGGAGGGCTTAACTTCGGCCGAAGCCATTGACAGTAATGTTGTATGGATCGATACCATGGACCTCACCCCGGAGCCATCAAGCACCGTTATGGAGGGTAGAGTGAGTTTTGCGAACTACGATGGCAACGGAAAGTATGTAGTGTTCTATTGCCCCATTCCGGAACTCTCAGGTTCAAGTTCGTATGCCTACAACTACGTTTATCTTGACGACGTGGTGCTGCGTCATATCCCCAGTTGCCCCGATATTGTGGGTCTGACTGTTGACGAGCTTTTCACCGATGGTGCCACCCTCAGATGGCCATACACCGACGCAGATGAGTACATCATCGTGGATACCAATAACAATGTTATAGCCACCATCACCGATACCTTCTACACCATCGACGGTCTCGAGCCGATGACGAGTTACACCTACGGTGTAGCCGCCAGTTGCGGTGGTGAGCAAGGAGCCGTTACCACTGCTGAATTCACAACCTTGTGTGTGGCAGTCGTGGTCGATGCCGAGAGCCCATTCAATGAGACTTTCGACGGCCTGACCTCGGGCATTCCCACTTGCTGGGACAATGCAGAAGGCACCACCATAAATGCCGCTTATCGCTGGAATTACTTTGCTACCGGACATGAGGGTGCTGGTCTGCGCTTCAATAGCTATAGCAATAGCAACAACCTGACCAATGTTCTGGCGACTCCGCTGCTGCAGCTCAATGTCAACCCGCGTCTCAGTTTCTGGTTCAAGAACCCCACCGGCGGTGACTTCACAGTGAAAGTTTCGACCGATAATGGTGAGACCTTCGCCGACTTGGTTACCGGCTTGACGGGTGTTAGTGCATGGACATTCTTTGAGCTGAACCTTGACCCTGAGTATAATGGCCAGACCGTCAGATTCTACTTCTGTGGTACCAGTAACTATGGCAGTGGTGATGCCTACATTTATCTCGACAACGTTACCGTTGATGCAGCTCCCACCTGCCTGCCTGTCACCGAACTGACAGCCAGTGACATCACCGCCGAGAGTCTCCTCCTCGAATGGACAGACGAAATCAACAGCGGTGCCACCTATACTATCATATATAATGATACCATATTAAATACAGAGGAAACTTTCTATACCGTCACCGGCCTCGAGCCCGAGACGTATTATACTTTCACTGTGACGGCCAACTGCTCGGAAGATGATGCCTCCACCGAGGTTATGGTTTCTGTTGTAACGCAGCCCAGTTGCGCCCCGGTGGCCAATCTGACCGTCAGCGAACTTGCAGCTCATGAGGCCACCCTCACATGGGAAGGCGATGCCGAGTTCTATACTGTGTATGAAATAGGCGACTCCATCGTCCTCGGCACCACCAACGAGTCCACCTTCACCCTCACGGGTCTGCAGCCCAGCACCAACCACACCATCGGTGTGAAAGCCATTTGTGGCGATGCAGAAGCCAGTATGCCTACTGTCACCTTCACCACCACTATCGCCTGCCCGGTTCCTACGGCGCTGTCCGCCACCCTCACCCCAGGCAATGGCACCGTGGCTACCCTCAGCTGGACCGAGAACGGAGAGGCCGAGGCCTGGCAGCTCTGTCTGAACGGCGACACCAGTAATATAATAGATGTCGCATCCAACAGCTACGACCTTACCGGCCTCACCGCCGAGCAGGCCTACACCGCCCAAGTGCGCGCCAACTGTGGCGACTACGACGGCTTCAGTGCCTGGAGCCAGGCTATCACTTTCATCCCCACCAACGCCTACAGCATCACTGTCAACGACGGCACCAACACCAACGGTTACGTACCCATCTATGGCTTCTATGTTGATGGCAGCACTGTGAGCCAGTTCATCTTCCCCGCCGAGCAATTGGATAATTTGACGAATGGCGTTATTACCGACTTGACATTCTATAGCAGCGAGGCTACCTCCAGCTGGAACAATGCCACCTTTGAGGTCTACATGACCGAGGTCGACTACACCACATTCTCCTCGACGGCTTTGGTTGACTGGAGTTCGATGACGCTGGTCAAAAACGAAAGTGTCCTCTCGATTAGTGGCGGTCAAATGGTGGTTGAACTTGATAACGAGTACCAATACTTAGGTGGTAACCTGATGATTGGTGTCAAGGAGATTGCGAGCGGCGGTTACAGCCAGAGCAACTGGTATGGTGTGTCGGCTACAGGTGCCTCACTGGGTGGCAACAACACTGCCTCTCAGCAGAATTTCCTGCCCAAGACCACCATAAACTATATTCCTGGCACGGCTGTGGCTTGTACACGTCCCGGCGCCATCACCATTGATAACATCACCGCCTCTTCTGCCGACATCGCATGGACTATGGATGGCGACAGCGCTGAATACCTTGTCTACCTTAATGGTGAGGTCTATGCCAGTGTCACCGACAACTTCTATTCTTTCAACAATCTCGACGCACTAAATATATATAATATAGGTGTGCAGTCTGTCTGTGGCGGCGGCGACTCATCGCTCATCCGCACTGCCTCCTTCAACACCCAGGGCGAAGGCAACACCTGCCAGATTAACCTGGAGTGCTCGACAACATATAGCTATTATGATCCTTGGGGTAGCGGCGCCGCCATCGAGGCCTATCAGAACGGTATCCTCGTCGGCTCTACTTCCGCAACGGGCACCGTGGAGGTCTTCGCCGCCTATCCGGTCGAGTTGAAGTACAAGGGTGCCTCGTCCGCGTACGCCAACAGCTATGCCTTCGTTACTGTCACCGACATCGCCGGCGACACGCTTTATAGCGGTAGCGGCATGAGCGATGGTAAGGTCCTGGCTATGGTGGAGACTCCTTGCCCCGCCTGTATGCCTGTCAGCTATGTCTGGGTTGACGACGTCTCCACCAATAGCGCCATTGTCAGCTGGGTCAACGCCGACAATGACACGGCCGTCACCGTCCGCGTGATAGTCAATGGCGAGGAATATGAGGTCAACGGCTCATCCCTCTACCTCGAAGGTCTCTTCGACAACACCTACTACACCGTCGGCGTGGCCACCGTATGCGATGACGGCTCCTACGCCAGCGAGCGCACCGTCAGCTTCAAGACAGTCGCCAATTGCCAGGCTGTGGCCGAGCTCACCGCCACTGAAATCGGCGGCAACAACGCCACTGTTGCCTGGTCGCCCATGGGTGAGGAAACATTATGGAATGTCTACCTCAACCAGCAGATGGTGGCTACCGTCACTGAGCCCGTCTACACATTTGAAGGCCTCTCCGGCCTGACGACCTATGTTGCCGCTGTCGAGGCTGTCTGTGGCGACTCTCTTGTCTCCGAACAAGCCATGATGGAGTTCACCACCAGCATGTTCTGCGAAGCCGGTGTGTGCCAAATCACCATCGTCGGACACGATAGTTACGGCGACGGTTGGAACGGCAACGCCGTCAACATTACGGTAAACGGCAATGTCATTGGTACATTCACCTTTGCCAGTGGTAGCGAAGGAACTGCCAGCTATGAAGTCTGCAAGGGTGATTTCATCGCATTTACTTGGACTACCGGAATGTATTCTGATGAGACATCGTTTGAAATACAGGACGGAGGCGGCTCGCAGGTATATAGCGGCTCCGGCGCCCAGAGTGAAACCTTCTTCACCCTCGACGATGCCTGCCCCAGCTGTATGCCTGTCAGCAATGTCTGGGTTGACGACGTCACCACCAATAGCGCCATCGTCAGCTGGGTCAACGCCGACAATGACTCGGCCGTTACCGTCAGCGTGATAGTCAACGGCGAGGAATATGAGGTCACCGGCTCATCCCTCTACCTCGAAGGTCTCTTAGATAACACCGACTACACTGTCAGCGTGGCCACCGTCTGCGAGGACGGCTCCTACGCCAGCGAACGCACCGTCAGCTTCAAGACTCTGCCCAGCTGCATGCCAGTCGATGTCACCGTCACCGATGTTACAGCCCACAGCGTCACTATCAGCTGGGGTGACAGCACAGATGCTGGCAACTGGTACGTGTACGACAATGAGAATACCTTTACCACTGAGGCCAACAGCTACACCTTCACCGACCTTGCGTCGCAAACCGCCTTCACCTTCGGTGTGGCCCGTATCTGCGATGTTGAGTCAATCAGCGACTTCACATACCTTACGGTGAATACTGCTTTCGACGCCTCTTGCGAGGGCAGTAGTCCGATTACCGTCAGCAATGCCGATGCAGACGATGCCACTATCGCCTATATTCCCGGCTACAGCTACTACAATAACAGCTACAGCGAGGTGATTATACCTGCCGAGCAGATGGAAGGCATTGGTACCGTAAAGGCCCTGCAGTTCAAGCCGGAATCCACGAGCGGTGGTACCTACTTTACCAATTGCGAGGTTTATCTGGCCAACACCGATATGGATGACCTCTCTGGTGGATTTATTCAGGATCCCAACAACTTTGAGTTGGTCTGGAGCGGCGACATGAGCTACACCACTACCGATTGGCAGACTTTGAACTTAACTACCCCGTTTGTATGGGATGGCACCAGCAATGTGGTCGTTGCCGTGCGCCGCAACCACGGTGCTTACCAAAATGGATCTTTGTTCGCCGCTTACACTGCCGAGGCTCAGCTTGGTCGTTACGTTTATAATGATAACGATTCGTTTGTCCTGGGCAGCATCTCTGGTGGTACCGCCACCAACACACCAGCTTGGTACAAACTCGTTGGCTGCAACGACGGAGCAGTAATTACCTGCAACCGTGTACGCGATCAGCATGTTTCAGATATTACTGCTAGCAGTGCCACTCTCCACTGGAGCGACAATGCCAACGAAGGTGCCTCTTACAGTATCTACCATATCGAAGGTGACGACAATACACTTGTGGCCAGCGGTGTGTACGACACATTATATGTTGTTACGAACCTAGATGCCAACACACCGTATGTGTTTGCTATCCAGGCCAACTGCTCGGCCGATGATGCTTCCACAATGGCCCGTGTCAGCTTCCGCACTGAATGCAATGCCATAAGTGTGTTGCCGTGGACTGAGGGCTTTGAGAATGTCCCCGAGGGTGACGCCCAGATGCCCTATTGCTGGAAGAAGAACAATGGTGGCGTGGGCAACTATCCTTACGCCTATAACACCAGTCCGCGTAGCGGCAACAATGCACTGTACTTCTACCTCTCCACTTCAAGCAGCTATGCTGCCAGCAACCAGATTGCCGTGATGCCGGCCATCGACGCCAGCATCGATATGAGTGCTCTCCGCTTACGCTTCTATGGCCGCGGTAACGCCTATGGTGGAGGATCCACGGTTCGTGTGGGTGTGATAAACAATCCCGCCGACACTGCTATGTTTGTTGTCAGCACGATGGAGATTTCCGGCGCCAACTATTCCGACGAACCCTACGTCGTTACTGGCTTCCCCACCGGCATGGGTAACTATATTGCCATAAGTGTAAGCGAACCCACTTCGAACTATAGTTATGTCTACATCGACGATGTGACGCTCGATTATATCCCCAGCTGTCCCGACATCACCGGTGTGACTGTCTCCGACATCACCGCCGAGAGCGCCGCCATCAGTTGGAACACTGCCGCCGACTACTACGTGGTCTATATTGATAACGGCACTGTCGAAATGGTGTTCGACACAGTCTATTATATTGAGGGTCTAGCACCCACGACAGACTATACCTACGGTGTGGCCGCCGTCTGCGGTGATGAGATGGGTACCATTTCCACCGTTAGCTTCCGTACCACCGGTATCCCCACCACCGTCCCATATGTCACAAGCTTCGAGGACGGCGAGGACCAGGGTTGGGAATATGCCAACGGCGTCAACGCTTGGACTATCGGTGCCGCCACTGCCAACAGCGGCGAGAAGAGCCTCTATATCTCCAATGACAACGGCGTCAGCAACACCTATACTGATAATACGCAAGCCACAAGTTACGCTTGGCGCACGATACAGTTCGAAGAGGCTGGCGACTACTCCGTCAGCTTCAACTGGAAAGGTCAGGGCGAAGGCAACTATGACTATTTGCGTGTCTGGTTGGCTCCCGCCAGCTTTGTGTTCACTGCCGACGCCTATCCTGTTAGCGGTCAAAGCTACCAGAGCGGCTATACCCCCGACGGCTGGATTGACTTGGGCGGCAAGATGAACCTCCAGGAAGAGTGGCAGACCTCTATGCAGCAGATCAATGTCGCCGAAGCCGGTAACTACAACCTCGTCTTCATGTGGCGCAACGATAACTCTACGGGTAACCAGCCGGCCATCGCCATCGACAATGTGAGCGTCATGCCTCTCAGCTGCCCGGCTGTTGCCAACCTGACTGCCACCGGTGTTACCGCCTCCGAGGCCACCATCGCATGGAGTTACAACAATGACGGAGCCTATGGCTACGAGGTATACCTGAACGGCGAATACATCAACAACGTCTACGACAACAACAGCTATACCTTCACCAACCTCAACAGCGAGATGACCTATACCGCCGGAGTGCGTGCACTCTGCAGCGATGGCGACACCTCTATGATGGCCACTACCCAGTTCACCACCTCGATGGGTTGCGGCAATGGCACGTGCGTTGTCACTATCGTGGGCCACGACTCTTATGGCGACGGTTGGAACGGCAATGCCATCAACATTGTCCAGAATGGTGAGACCGTTGGTACATTCACCCTCTCGGATGGTTCTGACCAGACTACAGGATACTGCGTCACCGAAGGCCAACCCATCAGCTTCAGCTGGACAACTGGCAGTTATTCCTATGAGACCAGTTTCCAGGTTGTCAACGCAGAGGGTGTTACCGTAGCCGATATCAGCGACGGCAGCGTGCTGACCGGCGGCGAGATATTCCTTGCCCTCGACAACTGCAATTCTATTCCGACGGATGTCTACGACACCATCGATATTGTGGCATGCGGAAGCTACTGGTGGAACAAGACCAATAACGAATACACCGAGAGTGGCGTCTACACTGTTCAGACATCTAATGCGCTTGGCTACAGTTCCTACACCACCCTCAACCTCACCATCAACCCCAACTACTTTAGCAATGACACCGTGGTGGCTGTAGGTAGTTACTACGACGAAGCCAACGATATCTTCGCCACCCAGGGAAGCTGGTATTACCGTTCCTATCAGACCGTCGACGGTTGCGACAGCACAGTCGGTTACAATATTATTATTACTCCCTATGCCACGACCGACACACAGCATGTGACGGCTTGCGAATATTACAATTATGGTTATGGATATTATGCTTACGGGAGTGGTATCTATGAGTATGACTCGGTGCTTGGAGAACTCTACCTCTATGATACCGTTTACTACTACGATACTGTCTACGAGTATGACAGCATGATGGTTTATACATGGTACAATCTCGAGCAGGTCTATAACCTCGATGCCAAGCTATACCACTTCGTCCTCGACTTGACTATCAAGAACAATGTATGGTCGGAGACCTACGACACCACTTATGCCGACTACTACGTGTGGAATGGCGACACCCTCCGCAACAGCAGCTGGATGTACAGTCACAACTACCCCGGTGCCGCAGCCAACGGTTGCGACAGCACCGCCTACCTGACTCTTACTATTCTGTCGGGTGATGTGAGGTATGCCACCGCCTGCGATTACTTCAACGCCAATGGCAGATGGTTCTACCAGTCGGGTATCCACTACTACGACTCCACCATCTGCGACACGGTGAACAGGATGTATGTTGAAACCTATGAGGATTATGTGTACAGTGACAGTACCGGCAACGGTCAGTACGTCACCCGTTATGACACCTCGTACTATACTGAACGCGAATGCTACAATCGTACCTTCGCCCTCGACCTGACAATCAACCACAGCACATGGCGCGACACCACGGTCTATGCTGTCGACTACTATGTGTTTGGTGGCGACACCTTGGAGAGTAACGGTTGGTACGAGCATACCTTCCAGGTGCCAGGTGGTTGCGACAGTTCTGTTGGCCTCAACCTCGTCATCATTTCTGGCGACACCATCAATGTCATCGCCTGCGATTGGTATGAAACTTCCGATGGTCGGTGGTACACCGAGAGTGGTCTCTACACTTTCGACTCCACCGATGCCGATGGTATCACCCGTACCTACCTCCTCGACCTGACAATCAACCATAGCACTTGGCACGACGACACCATTTATGCTGTCGACTACTATGTGTTTGGTGGCGACACCCTGACGAATAGTGGCTGGTACGAGCATTCGTTCCCGGTGCCTGGTGGTTGCGACAGTAATGCTTATATTAGATTGTTTATCATATCTGGCGACACCATCAATGTCACCGCCTGCGATTGGTATGAAACTTCCAATGGCTGGTGGTACTACGAGAGTGGTCTCTACACCTTCGACTCCTCCGATGCCGAGGGCAACACCCGTAGCTACCTCCTCAACCTGACCATCAACCACAGTTATTGGTTTGATACCAGTGTAATCACCCCCGACTACTATGTCTTCGGTGGCGATACACTGACCGAGAGCGGATGGTATGAGAAGACATTTACGGCTGTCAACGGGTGTGACAGTACCATTGGCCTTAACCTTGATGTCCGGGTAATCCATGAGTTGACTGTCAACACCAATGGCGGCTACCTGTATGTTGGCGCACTCGGTGAAAACATCAGGAGCGACACGGTGCTTATGGTCGGTCAAGGCTATCAGTTCCTGCAGCTTGTTACCTTCGACCCCGTCACTGGTGGCTATTATGACGTCGATGGCGAGCACAGCCGTCTGTACGAGTTGTACATCGACGGTCAGCCTGTCGACCTGTCAGAGTCTGTTTCCAATGATGTTTATACCTTAAACATCTACAATTATCTTGCAAGCAGTGGCTACAACATCTACAACATCGATCTCAACATGTATGGCGACCACAGCATCGAAGCCGTCTATGGCCCATACTACAACGACAGCGTCTGTCTCTCGTTCGGTAGGATGAATGTTTATGATGAGACCACTGAGGGCGCCACTGTCACTTGGATTCGCGGTAGCGGTGCCGATACCTATACTGTCAGTTACGGTCTCAGCGATAATGTGAGATATTCTGACAGCAACAGCTATTATTATTTCGAGGGCGATTATGTCAATGAAACCCTTACTAGCACTGACACCACCATTACCTATCAACTCTCCAATCTGCAATCATTTACTGATTATGTAGTGCTGGTTGAGATGACTTGTGACGACGGTGAGTTGTATCAATATGCATATGGCTTCACTACTCAGGGTCTCCCGCACACCATTACCGTTACCAACAACGGAGGTTCGGCATGGCGTGAAGAACTCGACCGCCTCGACACCACGGTTGTCTTCACTGGCCACGAAGGTGAGAGTTTCTTCACCTACCTCTACAGCCACATGCCTGAGACAGATTCCATGTGGTATGGTCGTACCGATCGTTGCCAGCTGCACAACATCATCATCGACGGCGATACCATCGATGTCCTGCAGAACTCGTCCAGCGATGTCTATGACTTGTGGGTCAACCAGGATGGCGACTACATCTATTACGAACTGAATGTCTACTACAACGCTGACCACATCGTGGAGTATGTCTTCGGACCTTACGACGAGACCGAGTGGCCTGAGTACTGTGTTGCACCGCGGGATCTCCACCTGGATTACGCTACCAACAGCAGTGTGGCTATCACTTGGGAGCATTATGAGGACATTTACGTTGTTGACCTCTACACTCTTGATGGCGAGGTGGTGTATCACGACACGACCTTCAGCGGCTACTACGAGTTCACCGACCTGGCCTCCAATACGGAGTACTACGCTGTAGTGGGTACTGTCTGCCCCAACGGCACCAACCGCACCTCTGCCATCAATGTGCAGACCTACGGTGGTGAGATGCACACCATCACCCTCAGCAGCAACGGTGGCTTTATTGCAACGAATAGCGGCGAGCATTACACCTCTCCTGTTGACCTTACCTTCACCGGTTACGAAGGTCAGGACTTTGTTGTTAGCTTCCTCTCCTTTGCCGCCGACGGTCAGGGTATTCTCTCGTATTTTGACCTCGACCAGTCCAAGTGGCAGCTCAAGCACCTCTACTTCGACAGCGTGGATATTATGGCCTCGTACAGCGATAGCGCGAGCAATTATATCTTCGACGTTGAGCATTACAATGAAAATGCCCTTGTATATGATGCCTATGGTATTTATACATGGTTCAATGCCGACCATAGCATTGTGGCCGAGTTCGGTCCTTACGATGCTGTTGAGCACACCATCACTATCATCAACCATGGCGGCGGCTATGTCGACGACCAGATGAGTGGCGGCTATGGCTTCTTCACCCAGGATACCAACGTCATCACCGGATATGAGGGCAACTACATTAGCCTGCGCCTCATCTCCATGCACCCCAATAGAGCTCCGTACTTAGTAAATCACGACAGCACCATGCTTGTACGCCTTGTTTTCGACGGCGAGGAATACCTCTTCGACGGCAGCGACAGCCGTGTGTTTATCAATGACCAAGGCAACGAGATTTACTACGGTTGGGGAGTCCAGGACATCTACTTCGATGCCGATCACACTCTCGAGGTTTGGTTCGAGCCGTGGACTCGCGAATACATTTACGATACTGTTGAACTCACCATTGAAGGCGAAGGTTATGTATACAACATGGATGAGGGCATGATGGTGACTGGCGATACCACGTTCACTGTCTCCGATGACTCGTGGACAAGACTCCAGTTTGTCACGCTTGATCCTGTTGTCGGCAGCAACTACGGCTTTGAGGAAGGCTGCCGCCTGAATGCACTTATTATAGACGGTGAGTATGTCAGCCTCGATGGTAATATCAATGGTGATGGTTACAACGTTTATACGTATGATTACTTATGGAACAATGGATACATCATTTATTATGTCTATCTGAATGGTAGCCACACCGTGCATGCCGTCTTCGGACCATACCACGACAGCACTCTCTGCACCACGATGACACGCATGCAGCTCTCCGAGCAGTACAATACCAGTGCCGTGGTGAGCTGGGTGGCTGGTAACGGTACCAATACCTACCACCTCTACTATGGTCTTGCCGACAACTTCAACTACGACAGCGTTGACTTCTACGGTGATTACACCGAGCAGGTAATCACTGGTGACCAGGAGCAGTTCGTCTATCAGATGAACGACCTGCAGCCCAGTTCGCACTACATCGTCATGCTGAAGATGTTCTGCGAGAACAGCGATGGCTGGTGGTACACTTATCGTGACCTCTACACCAGCGGTGACCCGCACAGCATCACCTTCTCCAACAACGGTGGTTATCTCAATGACCAGACTCTCAGTGGTCGCGACACTACTATCGTCTCCAACTACTACGATGGCTGGTCGTATGGCACCTATATCCTCACGATGCCTGCCGAGGAAGCTCAGAATAATGGCATCAGCGAAGACCGCTGCCACCTCAACCAGATTATCATCGACAGCGTGTCAGTCGACCTCACGGTTGCTGACACTACCGATGACTACATGATTGTACCTACTGTGTTTGATGATGGCTGGATTGAGTATTACTTCCGCATCTATTACAACGCCGACCACACTGTGCAGTTCATCTTCGGACCCCAGCCTGGTGTCCACACTCTGCACATGACTGCCTGCGGCAGCTACGAGTGGAATGACAGCGTCTATACCGCCAGCGGCACCTATGTCAACGGCGAGGACACCCTCGTGCTCACCATCAACCAACCCACAAACACCGAGCACTTCCAGATGGCTTGCGACGAGTACTGGTGGCATGACACGGTTTACACTACTTCCGGCGTCTATACCTTCACTGGCATGGGCGACAACAAGTGCGTGAACACCGAGACCCTCTACCTCACCGTCAACCACAGCAGCGTTGGCGACACCGTTGTTGCCACGGTTTGCGACGAGTACGTGCTTGCTGACATGTGGTTCTACGAGACCGGTGTCTACGACCTCGTCATCAACAACACCGTCGGTTGCGACAGCTTGTTCGTGCTCGACCTCACTGTGAACTACAGCACGTACAACGAGGCCGAGGCCACCGCTTGCGACAGCTACGAGTGGCACGACAGCGTCTACACCGAGAGCGGTGTCTACACCTACGTTATCCCCAATGCCGTCGGTTGCGACAGCATTATGGATCTCTTCCTCACTGTCAACTATGGCATGAATGACACCATCGTTGCCAATGTTTGCGACAGCTACGTGTGGAACGACAGCGTGTACACCGCCACCGGCATATATCGCAGCGTTGTTGCCAACGAGGCTGGATGCTACGATGTCTCAGTACTTGACCTCACCGTTGGCTACAGCACTGTCGACACCGTCGTCATGACCGTATGCAATAGCCTTGAGTGGAACGGCAGCATGCTTACCAACAGCGATGTGTATGCCTTTATGTATGCCAACGCCGATGGTTGCGACAGCCTTGTCGTCCTCGACCTCACCGTCAACCACGGTAACCTTGACACCGTCTATGCCAACGCCTGCGACAGCTACGAGTGGCACGACAGTGTCTACACCGAGAGCGGTGAGTACACTTACACCATCAGCAACGGTCAGGGCTGCGAGAACGTCACCGTTCTCATGCTCACCGTCGGCTACAACCATGTCGACACCATCAGCGAGACGGTGTGCAACAGCATGGAGTGGCACGACGCGATGTACACGCAGAGCGGTCTCTATCCCTACACTTACGACAACGACGAGGGTTGCACCAACACTGAGGTACTCAACCTTACTGTCAACTACAGCACCGCCGACACCAACGAGATTGCCGCTTGCGACATTTACGAGTGGTACGGCGAGCCTTACACCGAGAGCGGTGTCTACACTCGCAACAGCACCAACAACGTTGGTTGTAGCCACACCGATGTGCTTGTGCTGACTGTCAATAGTAGTACTAGAGATACCTCTGTTGTCACGGTTTGCGACAACTACGAATGGAACGGCGTGACCTACACCAGGAGCGGCGCCTACACCTACACCTCGGCCAACAACGAGGGCTGCGACAATGTGTCGGTGCTCTACCTCACTGTCAACCATAGCACCGTCGACTCCATCGCCAAGACCGAGTGCGACAGCTACACCTGGATGGGTACCACCTACACTGCCAGCGGCGTCTATAGCTTCGACACAACCAATATTAATGGTTGCGACAGCATTATGGTTCTCAACCTCGTGGTCAACAGTAGCACCACTGCCATAGAGACCGTTGAGGCCTGCAACAGCTATCGTTGGCATGGCATGGACTACACTGCCTCTACCGACGATGCTACCTACACCACTGAGAATGCCAACGGCTGCGACAGCACCGTCACCCTCCACCTGACCATCGACAACTGCTCCACCACTCAGATTGCCGCTTGCGACAGCTATACCTGGCATGGCAACGAGTACACCGAGAGCGGCACCTATGTCGACGACAACGACACCCTCGTGCTCACAATCAACCGTAGCAACACCGCATCCGAGTTCATCGTCGCTTGCGACAGCTACACATGGCACGGCGTGACCTACACCGCCTCGACCAATGAGCCGGTATTCGTCACCACCAATGTCAACGGCTGCGACAGCATTGTAAGTCTCGAACTCATCGTGAACAATGGTGGCACCAGCACATCAGAGTACACTGTCTGCGACAGCTACACCTGGCATGGCGAGGTGTACACCATCAGCGGCACCTATAGCTACACGACCATGGGCGCCAATGGATGTGACAGCACTGCCTATCTCAACCTCACAGTGAATTATAGCAACAGTGGTGTCGAGAATGTCTACGCCTGCGACTCCTATGTTTGGAACGGTATTACTTTCACCACAAGCGGTTCCTTCGCCTACAACTCGGCGAACGCAGCCGGATGCGACAGCACGACGACCATCAACCTGCGCATCGGCCGCAGCACCAGCGGCGATACCCTCGCCACCGCCTGCAACAGCTTCGACTGGTATGAGTACACTGGCATCGCCGAGACACAAAGCCTCAGCCACATCTTTGAGGGCGGCAACCAGTACGGCTGCGACAGCACCGTCACCTTGCACCTCATTATCAACCAGTGCTCGACCCTCGATACTACCGTTTGCGGCAGCTACACCTGGCACGGTAACACCTACACCACCAGCGGAATCTATGGCGACGGTACCGACACACTAATTCTCACCGTTGCCCACGCCAATTCCGGCGACATCTTTGTAGATGCCTGCAATAGCTACGATTGGTTCGAATTCACTGGACTTGTCGAGTCTCAGAGCCTCACTCGTACCTTCACCAACCAATCCGGTTGCGACAGTGTTGTTACTCTGCACCTGACCATCAATCACTGCGGCACCGACTATGTCACGGCTTGCGAGAGCTACATGTGGAAGGGCTTTAACTTCACCTCGAGTGGCACCTTCGTCGATGGCGCTGATACCCTCGTGCTCACCATCAAGCATGCCAACTCAGGCGACACCATAGCCTCGGCATTCGACAGCTTCGATTGGTACGAGTACGCTGGCATCGACAGCTCGATGACCCTCAGCCACACCTTCTATGGCGGCAACCAGTACGGCTGCGACAGCACCGTCACCCTCCACCTCACCATCAAGCATCGCGTCATCGAGCATCGTATGTCTTGCGATAGCTACGTGTGGAATGGTGAAACCTTCACCAGCAGCGGAACCTTCGTGATGGGTGACGATACTCTCGTCCTCACTATCGGTCGCAACTCGTACGGTGACACCCTTGCACGCGTTGTCGGCAGCTTCGACTGGTATGAGTACACTGGCCTCAGCACCACGCAGGAGGTTGTCCACACCTTCGATAGCGCCAACATTTATGGCTGCGATAGTATTGTTACCCTGCACCTGTTGGTTGTTCCTGCCGACATACCACAGTCCAAGTCCTCAAGCTGTGACACCGTTATTGCTTGTGACAGCTATACATGGCACGGCTTTACGCTGACCAGCAGCGGCCTCTATCCGCTCGGCTCCGACACCCTGCTGCTCACCATCCACCGCAGCAACACTGGCGACACCATTGCCGACGCCTGCAACAGCTTCGACTGGTATGAGCATCTCGACATCACTGAGTCGTGCAATAAGACGCATGTCTTCAGTGGCGCCAACGTCTACGGCTGCGACAGCACCGTGACATTGCACCTCAGTGTCAATGCTTGCTCCACCGTCGACACCACTGTCTGCGGTATCTACCAGTGGCATGGCTACAACCTGACCAGTAGCGGCACCTACGTCTCCGACCACGACACATTGAACCTGACGGTCAAGCGTGCCTCGTCGTCCGACACCGTGGCTGTGTCTTGCGGCAGCTTCGACTGGTACGAGTACGAGGGCTTGACCGGGGATATCCAGAGTGTTACCCACACCTTTGCTGGCTCCAACGTCGACGGCTGCGACAGCACCGTTACACTCCACCTCGCCATCAACCAGTGCTCCACCATCGACACCGCCGTCTGTGGCAGCTTCCAGTGGAAGGGCTTTACACTCACCAGTAGCGGTACCTACGTCCGTGGTACTGACACTCTGATGCTCACCGTCAACCGCGCCGTCACAGCCGACACTATTGCAGTGGTCTGCGACGGCTTCGACTGGTACGAGCATACCGGCCTCACCGAGAGCCAGAGCATCAGCCACGTATTCCCCGGAGGTAGCATCTACGGCTGCGATAGCACTGTCACGCTGCATCTCACCGTAAACCATTGCTCTACCACTGATACCGCTGTCTGCGAAAGCTACACTTGGAAGGGCTTCAACCTGACCACCAGCGGCACCTACATGGTCGGCCATGACACTCTGATGCTTACCGTCAACCACAGTACGACCTCCGTCGAAACGGTTACGGCCTGCAACAACTACGTCTGGCACGGCCACGACTACTCGGCCGCCACCGACGATGCCACCTACACCTACACCGACATCAACGGCTGCGACAGTGTGGTCACCCTGCACCTCACCATCAACCAGTGCTCCACCACCGAGATCACAGCCTGCGACCAGTACACCTGGCACGGCGGCGTCTACAACACCAGCGGCGTCTACACCGACGGTGCCGACACCCTGCGCCTCACCATCAACCGCAGCAGCATGAGCATCGTCAATGTCACCGCCTGCGACAGCTACACTTGGCATGGTGCCACCTACACCTCCTCGACCACTGCTACCTATACTGGCGAGAATGCCGTCAGCTGCGACAGCGTGACCACCCTTGTGCTCACCGTCAACCACAGCGTGCCCACTGTCACCTCGCAGACCGTCTGCGACATCTACAACTGGCACACCAACAACTACACCACCTCTGGCGACTACACCTACGCCCACACCGACGCCAACGGCTGCAACCAGGTCGATACCCTCCACCTCACTGTCAACCACAGCGTCGTCACCACCGAGCAGATAGCCGCCTGCGACCAGTACGAGCTCAACGGCACGGTCTACACCGAGTCTGCCGTAGTGAACTACACCGGGACCACCGCCGCCGGCTGCGACAGCATGGCCACTATCAACCTCACCATCAACCACAGTGTTGCCGCCAGCGAGCAGCTTGCCGTCTGCGACCAGTACGAGCTCAACGGCACGGTCTACACCGAGTCTGCCACCGTCACCTACAACGGCACTACCGCCGCCGGCTGCGACAGCGTCGTCACCATCGCCCTCACCATCAACCACAGTGTCTCTACCTACGACACCTTGGTGGTCGGCGAAAACGAGCTGCCCACCGTCTACGACGGCCATTCGATAGCCGCTGCGGGCGACTACACCTTCGACTACACCACCTCTGCCGGCTGCGACAGCACCGTCTACCTGCATGTGGTGGCCAACCCCGTAGGCATCGACGACGTCGACCTCGAGGTCATCAGTCTCTACCCGAACCCGACCACCGGCCGCGTCACCATCTCGAGCGACAACGTCGTCAAGGTCGAGGTGATGGACATCACCGGACGTAAGGTGGCTACCTTCCATGGCACCAACACCTTCGACATTGGCCACTTGGCCGAGGGCAGCTACACGCTGCGCATCACCCTCGACCAGGGAACCACCATCCGCAAGGTCATCAAGAGGTAGTCTACAGTCGTAGGATACACACTCTAAACCCGAGCGGCCCTGTTTGGCACCAGCCAAATGGGGCCGCTCCCTTTTCACCCATACCCCACCTTTCACATCTCTCCCTTACGATGAAATTCGAAATTCAAAATTCGAAATTCGAATTTAGCCTTACACCTCTCACCTCTCACCTTTCACCTGGATGGCGGTGGGGTTCGAGTGCTGTTTTTTTTTCCATGTCTTGAAAAAAGTGTATATTTGCAGCATCGAACGAGGGCGTGTCCCGAGGGTCGATATTGTTAAGAAACCCTAAATATCAATGTTTAACCAAAAACAGAAAGTGATGAAAAAGTTTTTTGCATTTGCAATTTTCGCGGCGGCTCTTCTGCTTGCCGGCAAGAGCAACGCCCAGCTGGGTATCCATGTAGGCTATTCGCCCGAGACTTGGGGCACTGCCGACGACCCCACCGAACTCAATAGCTTCTTCGTGGGCGTCGAGGATAACTTCACCCTCAGCGGCGACCTGAAACTCGCCATCGGCGTGGGCGCTCGCTACGGCACCAAGAGTGGCAACGGCAACATCTTTGGCGGTGTTGTCAACGGCGAGTATGCCACCACGCTTGTCGGCATCGACGTGCCGGTGCTGTTCAACTACACGCTGCATTTGAGCAAGGACCTCTCGCTGAGTGTCTTTGTCGGTCCCAAGGTGACCTATACCCTTTCGGGCAACACTCACTGGAAGAGCTCTATCGCAGGTATTCTCAACCCCGAGGGCGATATCGACTGGTTCGGTACCACTGGTTTGGACCGCAACTACAAGCAGCTGAACGTCAGCGGCACCGCTGGCGTGTCGATCAACTACCATCAGTACCGTCTGTTCGGCGGCTACAACTATGGTCTGCTCGACATCGACAACAACGACAATACCAAGACCACCGTCAACGGTCTCTACTTTGGTGTGGGAATGCTGCTGTAACACTGCGGCGCACATCCTGCTCTTGACCGACGGCGCCCTGCCATGCACATGTACTTCTTATGTATTTCTTATGTTGTATTTATGTTTAAAACATAAGAAATACATAAGAAATACATAAGAACGATATAAGAACTACCGGAGGGGAAGGGGAGGGGAAGGCTAGGGGAGCTGGTTTTGAGGTGTTTAGGGGTGGTGTGGCTTTGCAAGGGGCTGTGTATGTGTGGTTAAGGTGTCTGCTCGATGTCGTTTTGGGGCTGTTGTGGGGGGTGTTTATGTTAAATAATGTTAGTGGGGTGGGGAGGAGGTATGGTGGCTGCGGCCAGCCGGCCACGGCCGGCTGGCCGATGCGGCTGACACGGCTGTGCGGCGGGTGGTTTTCCGCGGTGTTGAAAAATGTTTTTTGCCAAAATAAAAAAATGGCGTATATTTGCAAACTGTGACTATTGTGCCGTGTATTGCGTAAGTGGTACGGGTACAGTGGTTTGAGTGTAGTGTAATATAGCAAAAACAGTAATATGGAACCTAAACGTATAAAGTCTGCCCTCGTGTCGGTCTTCTACAAAGACGGTCTGGAGGACATAGTGCGTGCCCTCGACGCCCAGGGGGTGACGATTTATTCTACGGGCGGCACCTGCAAGTTTATCCACGACCTCGGCATCGAGCCTGTGACGGTCGAGAGCCTCACGGGCTACCCATCGATACTGGGCGGCCGAGTGAAGACCCTGCACCCCAAGGTGTTTGGCGGCATACTGTCGCGCCGCGACATGTACAGCGACGGCGAGCAGTTGGCCGAGTACGAGATACCCGAGATAGACCTCGTCATCGTCGACCTCTATCCTTTTGAGCAGACGGTGGCCAGCGGCGCCTCGGAGCAGGACATCATCGAGAAGATAGACATCGGCGGCATCAGCCTTATCCGTGCCGCTGCCAAGAATTTCAACGACGTGGTCATCGTGCCTGCAGTCGACTACTACAAGGAGTTCCTCGACATCTACAAGGAGCAGGACGGCTGCACCACGCTGGAGCAGCGCCACCGCTTTGCCGCCTATGCCTTCAACGTAAGCTCGCATTACGACACCGCCATCTTCAACCACTTCAACAAGGAGGAGCAGCTGCCCGTGTTCAAGCAGAGCTGCCGCCATGCCGAGGTGCTGCGCTACGGCGAGAACCCCCACCAGAAGGGTGTCTTCTACGGCAACCTGGAGGATTGCTTCGACAAGCTCAACGGCAAGGAAATCAGCTACAACAACCTGGGCGACATCGACGCCGCCTGTGCCTTGATCGACGACTTCGAAGGTCAGACCGCTTTCGCCATACTGAAACACAACAATGCCTGCGGCATGGCCGTGCGCCCCACGCTGCTCGAGGCCTGGAAGGACGCCCTAGCCGGCGACCCGGTGAGCGCCTTCGGCGGTGTGCTGGTATGCAACAAGAAGGTGACCAAGGAGGTGGCCGACGAGATGCACAAGATATTCTTCGAGGTGTGCATAGCTCCCGACTACGACGAGGACGCCCTCGCCGTGCTCCGCGGCAAGAAGAACCGCATCATACTGCGCCGCAAGGGCTTCAAGATGGCCAACCCCATGTTCCGCTCGGTGCTTGACGGTGTGTTGGTGCAGGACCGCGACACCGTGGTGCCCACCGCCAAGGAGATGGGCAAGAGCGTGACCAGCACCAAGATCACCAAGCAGCAGGCCGAGGACCTGGCTTTCGCCACCATCCTCGTCAAGCATACCAAGAGCAACGCCATAGTGCTTGCCAAGGGGCGTCAGCTCTACGCCAGCGGCACGGGCCAGACCAGCCGCGTCGACGCGCTGCGCCAGGCTATCGCCAAGGCCCGGTCGTTCGGCTTCGACCTCAACGGCGCCGTGATGGCCAGCGATGCCTTCTTCCCCTTCCCCGACTGCGTCGAGATAGCCCACGAGGCCGGCATCGTGGCCGTGGCCCATCCCGGCGGCAGCATCCACGATCAGGACAGCATCGACTACTGCGAGCAGCACAAGATGGGTATGGCCATAACAGGTAAACGTCATTTCAAACACTAAGGATAATCCATAACTCAAAATAGGTAGTATGGGACTTTTTTCATTCTTCAACCGCGAGGTGGCAATGGACCTTGGCACCGCCAACTCCATTGTGATATACAACGACCAGGTGGTCGTCGACGAGCCGTCGATAGTGGCCTACGACCGCAACAATAGCAAGATTGTGGCTGTCGGCAAGGAGGCTCAGCGCATGGACGGCCGTACCGACAACAAGAACATCGAGACTGTGCGCCCGCTGCGGGGCGGCGTGATAGCCGACTTCGAGATGGCGCAGCATCTGATACGCGAACTCATCGGCATGACCAACGTCAACCGTTCGTTCCTGCCCCCGTCGCTGCGCATGGTGATATGCATCCCGAGCGGCATCACCAACGTCGAGGAACGCGCCGTGCGCGAGAGCGCCGAGCAGGCCGGTGCCAAGGAGATACGCATGATACACGAGCCCATGGCCGCCGCTATCGGTATCGGCATCGATGTGTTGCAGCCTGAGGGCCACATGGTGGTCGACATCGGAGGTGGCACCGCCGAGATTGCCGTCATCTCGCTTGGAGGCATCGTGTGCAACAACTCCATCAGGGTGGCCGGCGACGTGTTCAACGACAACGTGGTCGACTACATGAAGCGCCAGCACAACATGATCATTGGTGTGCGTATGGCCGAGAAGGTGAAGATTGCCGTCGGCGCCGCTGTGAGTGAGCTCGACAACCCGCCCGAGGATTTCCGCACTCTGGGTCGCGACCTGCTCACCGGTCTGCCCAAGGAGATTAGCGTCAACTACAAGGAGATTGCCCACGCCCTCGACCGCTCGATAGCGCAGATAGAGCAGGCTGTGCTCGATACCCTGGCCGCTACACCGCCCGAGCTGGCAGCCGACATCTACAAGACCGGCATCTACCTGGCCGGCGGCGGCGCACTGCTGCGTGGCCTCGACCAGCGCATCAGCAGCAAGACCAAGCTGCAGGTGCACATAGCCGACGACCCGCTGCGCGCAGTGGCCCGCGGTACCGGTATCGCCCTCAAGAACTTCAACAAGTTCTCATTCCTCATCCGATGAGGCGTGCGCTTCTCGTCGCAGTGCTTGTGCTGTCGAGTGTGGCGGCAGTGGCACAGCTGAAGCCGCGTCCCGACGCCTTCCCCCCGCAGGATGCCCCCGTGGCCTCCAAGTCGGTCACGATGGCATCCGACATCAGCCAGATGGCCGGGTGGGACCGCTACCCGACCTATGAGACCTATCTGGCCATGATGCAGCGCTGGGTCGAGGACTACCCACTGCTTTGTCAGGTCGACACCATTGGCTATTCCGTACGGGGACGCCTCATACTTTGCATGCACATAGAGGGCGGCACCGGCTCGGGTGCGGCGAAGCCCCAGTTCTTCTACTCCTCCACCATCCATGGCGACGAGGTGACGGGCTACGTGATGATGCTCCGCCTGATTGACACGTTGCTCAGCGGCTATGGCAGCAACGCCCGGTATACCGACTTGATGGACCGCGTGTCCATTTACATCAACCCGCTGGCCAACCCCGATGGTACCTACAACCGCGGCAACAACACCGTGCAGGGCGCCATCCGCTACAACGCCAACTATGTCGACCTGAACCGCAACTACCCCGACCCTTTCGGCACTGGTGCCAAAGCGGTGCTTCAGCCCGAGAATGAGGCCATGATCGACTATGTAGAGCGACACGACTTCCGCCTCAGCGCCAATCTGCACGGAGGCAGCGAGGTGATGAACTTCCCGTGGGACTGCTTCACTTCGCTGCAGAACCCACACCCCCAGGCAGACTGGTGGCGCGCGGTGTGCCAGCGCTTCGTCGACACCAGCCGCACTGTCGATGCCACGCATTTCAGCGACGTCAACGCTCAGGGCTACATAGCCGGTGGCGACTGGTATGTGATACATGGCGGACGGCAAGACTATATGAACTACTACCAGAACTGCTTGGAACTAACGATGGAGATCTCCGCAGACAAGACCCTTGCCTGCGAGCGCCTGCCCGAGTACTGGAGCTTGCTGCAGCACTCGCTGGTGAACTATATCTCCGAAATACTCTCGTTGCCGGAAGACCAGACCAGCATAGACCCCACGACGAAAGATGCCCCCGTGGTGTATGTCCGCGACAGGCAACTGGTGGTGCCGGCCGACTGTGCCTCGAAGGTGCAGGTCTTCGACCTTGTGGGCCGACAGGTGCGCGCCGGAGTGCTGAACCCTGGCGTCTACCTTGTCCACCTAGGCGAGCGTGGCACCCGCAAGGTGATTGTGCTCTAATAGAGGGTGGCTATCTTTAGCAGTATCTTGTTCAGCTTGTCGCCGACGGCCTTGCTGCTGCAGTCGTGGTTGTTGCTCACAATGGCATAGCACAGCAGGTCGCCGTTGCGGGCTTGGATGTAGCCGGCGTAGGCCTTCACTCCGTCCATGGTGCCGGTTTTCACCCGCACGGTGATGCCAAGAGGCAGGGTGGGCAGCATGTTGCGAGCGGTACCGCTCTCGCCTACCTTGGCCAGCGAGTGTATGAAGTCGTCGTAGTAGTCTTCCTTGCTCATCATTGCGAGGTAGCGGCACAGGAACGAGGCAGTGGTGCGGTTGAGGCGCGAGAGGCCGCTGCCGTCGACCACGCGCACGCCTCCGACGTCGAGGCCTTTCTCCTTGAAGTAGTCCATCACCGCGCGCGAGCCGTTCTCGTAGCTGCCGCTGCCGTGCTGCTTATAGCCCAGGTATTTGAAGATACTCTCGGCGTAGATGTTGTTCGACGTGAGGTTGGTGTACTGTGCTATGGTGTAGTAGTCGGGGCTGTAGTAGTCGAGTACCGACCGTAGGCTGTCGGGGGTGGAGTAGACCTGCACCGAGCTCGAGCTGATACCGATGCCGTTGGTGCGCAGGTGCGAGGCAAACATGTCGGCGCAGGTGCGAGCGGGTTCCGGCAGGGCGCCGCGCACGGCGAAGTTCTGCTTGCCCATGGGCACCGTGCCACGGTAGAGGCGCTCCTTCGAGGTGGGAGAGCCGTATATGACCACCTGGTCGCCACTGTTCTCGGCGCCGGTGGTTACCTCGCAGGTGCCGCGCAGGTCGAGGTTCTTGGGCTTGGTGCCTACGGTCGAGGCGGGGAATCCCAGCTTGCGGCCCGCGTTGAAGTAGACGAAATACATATTCTCGTGGAAGTTGAGGCCACTGACGCCGGCGCCGTAGTAGTTGCCCACGTCGCCCCACTGCCAGCTGTCGTGCAGCGGGCTGTCGTCGAATACCGATGTGTTGAAGCATATACGCCCGTCGACGCGGCGTATGCCCTTTTTGCGCAGGGCTTGGGTCCAGCCGTCGAAGAGCGAGTCTATCGAGGTCTGGCGGTAGCGGTAGGAGCCCAGCAGCGGGTCGCCGCCGCCCACTATGTATATGTTGCCGTGCAGCACTCCGTCGCGGTCGGTGTCGCCGCGCACAAACAGACGTGTCTGGAAGCGGAAGCCGCTGCCCAGGCGGTCGAAGCCCACGCCGGTGGTGAACAACTTCTGCAGCGACGCCGGTGTGACCGAGAGGTCGGCCTGCGAGGTGTAGACGGTCTTGCCGGCGCTTATGTTGTAGACGCACACGCTCAGCGTGCCGTGCTTCATGCCGGTCTCGGTGCGGGTTTGGTTCACCAGGCGGTCCAGGTCGATGGTGCCTTGTGCCTGTGCGGGTAGGGTGGGGAAAATGAAGCCGACGAGCAGCGCCAGGCCGAGCGCCGACAGTCTATTGCAGTGTTTCTTCTTGTTCATCGGTTGTCAGGCTTTGGATGATGGTGTCTATATGGTCGAGCAGTGCCTCGCGGCCGTAGCCGGTCAGCGACGAGGTGAGCAGCATGGGCGGCAGCTCTTCCCACTCCTTGAGCAGTTCCTGCTTCATGAGGCGTATGTTGCCCATCACCTCGCGCTGCTTCTCCTTGTCGGTCTTGGTGTAGACGATGGAGAGCGGTATGCCGTTGGTGCCGAGGAAGTGTATGAACTCGAGGTCGATGCGCTGCGGCGGGATGCGGCTGTCGATGAGCACGTAGGTGTTGGTGAGCTGTCGGCGTTGCAGGAAGTACTGGCGTATCATGTTGCTCCATGCGTCGCGCGAGGTCTTCGAGGTGCGGGCGTAGCCGTAGCCGGGCAGGTCGACCAGATACCACTGGTTGTTGATGAGGAAGTGGTTGATGAGTTGCGTCTTGCCGGGGCGTCCGCTGGTCTTGGCAAGTCCTTTCACTCCGGTGAGCATGTTGATGAGCGACGATTTGCCCACGTTGCTGCGCCCGATGAAGGCGAACTCGGGGCGTCCGTCGGTGGGGCACTTGGCGTGCGAGGGGCTGCTGATGGAGAAGACGGCGCTTTTAATTGTCATTGTTGTTGTCCTTTCTCAGGCGGCGCCGTGCTTTCTTGATGTTGCGCAGTTCCAGTTGCAGCTCGCGGGCTTTCTCGCGCAGCGCGGTGCGCTGCATCTGGTCGTTCTTCAGTTCGCTCAGCTCGCGCAGGCTTTCGCTCTCCTCGTCGCTGCTGTTGCGCCACCATGGCAGAAGCCGCATGTTGATGCGGAACAGGCGCTTGCGGTCCAGCTTGGTGTTCTTCTCGGTGTAGCTTTCCAGGTAGCGGCTGCGCTTGTCGGCATAGAGGTCGCCCAGGTCGATCAGTATACCTGTGTCGGTGGTGCCTTGCAGGTGGTGGTTGGGGCAGGTGCCGAACGACCGCATCGAGGGCGAGAGGTTCATGTAGGCGTTGATGAGCGGCGGCACGGTGCAGCCGCATTCGCGCACCGAGTGCAGCAGTATCTGGTAGTCCTCTTTGTAGTTGCGGCCGTTGAAGAGCTTCACCAGCTTGTTGTAGTCGGTCTGTATGTGCACCTCCTCGTAGGGCCACACCAGTCCGTCGCGGTCGGGGAAATGCTTCTGGTAGAAGTAGAGTATCATGTCGCGAGCCTCGGGGTTGATGTCGCCGTACATGGTAATCTTGCCGTAGAAGTAGCGTGTCTCGGGCACCTCGAGGGCCAGTGCGCCCAGACCGTCCCACAGGTTGTCGAGCGAGTACATGCCGCCGCGCAGGTTCACGCTGGGCTGGTAGGCGGGCTGCACGAAGGCGCGGCCCAGCTCGATGGTGTAGGGCAGGTAGTCGTTGATGAAGCGCTCGCTGAACTGGTACTGCTCGGCGGTCGGGGTGACGATGCTGCCGTCGCTGCGGCGCATCATGTTGGTGCCGTGTATGAAGCGGTAGGCACCGATTATCTGCTCGTCCTCGGTGTTCCACACGAAGAGCTGCTTGCAGCAGTAGGGGTCGGGCAGGGTGTCGTACTCGTCGATGTCCACCTCCTTGCCGGTGCCGCCGCCCTCGGTGGCGAAGCTCAGCTCGCGCAGGCGCCCTATCTCGCGCATGATGTTGGGCGAGAGGTGGGCCGTGGTGATGTATATCTCTTTGTTGCCACGGTTGGTCATGCGCAGGAAGTGTTTCTGCTTCAGCTCTTTCTTTATCAGGCTACGGTCTACTGGAGGGGCTATGTAACTGAGGTCCATGTGTGTGTCTTTTGTTTTAATAGTCAGGGTTCAAACACCGCGTCGGGGTTTTCTTTCAGCCGGTACACGTGCTCCTTCACCAGCTCGGCCCACTCGGCTGCGGTGTGCCGCTTGTCGAAGGTCTGCCACGGTATGGGGCGCCCGAAGGTGATGGTGAATGTCTTGCCGCGCTGGGCGAGCATCTCGGCCGGAAGCAGCGCCATCTCGAACGAGAACTTGATGCCCAGCCGCTTGCGCAGGTTGGCAAGGCGGTAGAAGCGGTCGCGGTTGCGCGCGTCGGTGTACACCGGCACCAGGTCGCGGTGGTAGCGCACGCATTTCTTTATGAAGGTGGGCTTCCATTCGAGGTCCTTGATCACCCCGTGCTGGCGGCGCGAGCAGGCTCCAGCAGGGAAGTAGAGCAGCGCGTACTCGCCGGCGAAGGCCTCTTCCAGGCTCGCCAGCGCCCGCGTGCGGTTCACCTTGTCGATGGGCACAAACAGCTCGCGCAGGCCCGGCAGGTATAGCAGGAAGTCGTTTACCGGGAACTTGATGTCCTTCCTCACACGTCCCACGGCACCCATCAGCGCCAGCCCGTCGGGGCCGCCCAGCGGGTGGTTGCCGGCCACCATCGGGTAGCCTTCGGCCGGTATGTTCTCCTGCCCGACGGTGCGTATCGTGATGCCGAGGTCCTGAGGGTCGTGCCCCTCGAGGAACTTGTACACAAAATCCAATCCGAAATACTCGCGGTTGCCATAGATGCTGCGGTTCAATTCCGGCACATGCAACACCCGCTCGGCGAGCTTCACCAGCGGCTTCGGCACACGCACCCCCTTCGAGCCTATCATCCGTCCGACGTCGATGTAGTTCTCTGTAATGGTGTTTATATCAGGTCTTTCTGTTGGAATTCCACTCATGATGTACTCTGTAAAAGATGATGCAAATATACACATAATTCTAAAAATACACTCCCCCGCCCGAAAAATATTTATCCACCGTCGGCACTTGAAATCCCCGCCCCCGGCAACCCGGGCAAAAAGCCCCCTGCTCGCTACCCTCTGAAAGCCATTATGTATTTCTTATGTATTTCTTATGTTTTAAACATAAATACAACATAAGAAATACATAAGAACGATATAAGAACGACCGGACCGGAAGGGGAGGGGAAGGCCATGGGGAGGGGTGGGATGGAGGTGGCGGTGGGGATAGAAAATTTGTTAATGATGAAGAAAAATTTTGCCGGTTTCAGAAAAGTGTGTATCTTTGCAGCCGGTTTGAACGCCTGAAAACGAATTGTTGATGCTCTTTTCGCTTTAGGCTTCAGGTAGTTAGAGAATAGAAAAACAATAACAGCTATGGCAAAGAAAAATAAAGACGCACGCGTGCAGGTCATCCTCGAGTGCACCGAGCAGAAGAACAGCGGTGTCGCCGGCATGAGCCGCTACATCACCACCAAGAACAAAAAGAACACTCCGGAACGTCTGGAGCTTAAGAAGTACAACCCCTTCCTCAAGAAGGTTACTGTCCACAAAGAAATCAAGTAAGAGAAAGGAGAACTAAACTATGGCAAAGAAAGTTGTTGCTACCCTCAAGACCTCGACCGGTAAGAGCTTCGCTAAAGTGATCCGCATGGTCCGCTCCGAAAAGACCGGCGCCTACATGTTCAAAGAGGAAGTCGTCCCCTCGGACAATGTGCAGGAATACCTGAAGAAGAAATAGTTTTTTTCATAACATTTTAGGGGCTTTCGCTGCACTTGTTGCAGCGAAAGTTTTTTTATGCCCTGGCCACTTGTGGCCAGACCCTTCGGTGCCGGACACCACAGTGTCCGACACTTTTTTTGCAACCATTGCGATATTTTTCGTATCTTTGTTGCTTGGTTTATTGCCCTCGCATGCGGGCAAGCGCTTGATAGTGAACTGATAATATTATAATAATAATGGCTTACAAGGAGTATAAGCAGCTTAATTTGACCCAAATCGGCCAGGATGTGCGCCGCTATTGGGAGGAGAACGAGACTTTCGAGAAGGGCCAGAAACTGGCCGAAGGGCATCCCGCCTACGTCTTCTACGACGGCCCCCCGTCGGCCAACGGCAAGCCCGGCATACACCACGTCATGGCCCGCACCATCAAGGACGTCTTCTGCCGCTACAAGGCCCAGAAGGGCTACTTCGTCGACCGCAAGGCCGGCTGGGACACCCACGGCCTCCCCGTCGAGCTCGGCGTCGAGAAAAACCTCGGCATCACCAAGGAAGACATCGGCAAGAAGATAAGCGTCGACGACTACAACCGCGCCTGCCGCGAGGAAGTGATGAAGTACAAGGAGCTGTGGGACGAGCTGACGCGCGTCATGGGCTACTGGGTCGACCTCAAAGACCCCTACATCACCTTCAACAACGAGTACATCGAAACCCTCTGGTTCCTGCTGAAGAAGCTCTACGACAAAGGCCTCCTCTACAAGGGCTACACCATACAGCCCTACAGCCCCGCCGCCGGCACCGGCCTCTCGAGCCACGAGCTCAACATGCCCGGCTGCTACCGCGACGTCAAGGACACCACCTGCGTGGCCATGTTCAAGCTGTGCGACCAGGCCGACACCTATGCCATAGCCTGGACCACCACGCCGTGGACACTGCCCTCGAACACCGCCCTCTGCGTGGGCCCCAACATTGACTACGTCACCATCGAGACAACCCACCCCTACAGGGAAACGCCCTGCCGCATCATCATGGCAAAGGCCCTTGTGGGCTCGATGTTCCCCGAAGGCAAAAGCCCGGAGTACAAGATAGTAGGCGAGTGCAAAGGCACCGCGCTGGAAGGCCTGCGCTACGAGCAACTCATACCCTGGGTGAAGCCCACCGAAGTCTCCGACAAGGGTAGCTTCCGCATCATCCTGGGCGACTACGTCACCACCGAGGACGGTACCGGCATCGTCCATATCGCCCCCACCTTCGGTGCCGACGACGCCCGCGTGGCCAAGAAGGCCGGTATCGGCGACCTGCTGCTCTTCGACCGCGACGGCAAGCAGCTGCCTATGGTCGACAAGCAGGGCCGTTTCGCACCGATTGCGGACCTCGATCCCGACTGGGTCGCTGCCAATGTCGACGTGGAGGCCTACGGTCAGTATGCCGGCAAGTTCGTAAAGAATGCCTACGACCCCACCAAGGGCGACAAGGACATGAGCCTCGATGTTGAGCTGGTCATCATGCTCAAGGAGCAGGGCAAGCTCTTCAAGAGCGAGAAGCACACCCATAGCTACCCCCACTGCTGGCGTACCGACAAGCCTGTGCTCTACTACCCCCTCGACAGCTGGTTCATCCGCACCACGGCCCTCAAGGACCGCATGATCGAGCTGAACAAGACCATCAACTGGAAGCCCGAGGCTACCGGCAGCGGCCGCTTCGGCAACTGGCTGGAGAATATCGTGGACTGGAACCTGAGCCGTAGCCGCTATTGGGGCACACCGCTGCCCATCTGGCGCACCGAGGACGGCAAGGAGGAGAAGTGCATAGGCAGTGTCAAAGAGCTCAGCGCCGAGATCGAGAAGGCTATAAAGGCCGGCTTGATGAAGGACAACCCCTATGCCGGCAGCTACAAGGACTTTGACCTGCACCGTCCCTATATCGACAACGTCGTACTTGTGAGCGACAGCGGCAAGCCCATGCGCCGCGAGCCCGACCTGATCGACGTGTGGTTCGACAGTGGCGCCATGCCTTACGCCCAGATACACTATATGGGCGAGCCGCTTAAGGCTACCGAGTTCCCGGCCGACTTCATTGCCGAGGGCGTCGACCAGACCCGTGGCTGGTTCTACACCCTGCACGCCATAGCCACCATGTGCTTCGACAGTGTGGCCTTCAAGAATGTGATAAGCAACGGTCTGGTGCTCGACAAGAACGGCAACAAGATGAGCAAACGCCTGGGCAATGCCGTAGACCCCTTCGAGACCCTTGGCAAGTACGGTCCCGACGCTACCCGCTGGTACATGATTACCAACAGCCAGCCGTGGGACAACCTGAAGTTCGACGTCGAGGGCGTCGACGAGGTGCGCCGCAAACTGTTCGGCACCCTTTACAACACCTACAGCTTCTTCGCGCTGTATGCCAACCTCGACGGCTTCGACTACTCGCAGAAGGACCTGCCCATCGCCGAGCGCCCCGAGATAGACCGCTGGATACTGAGTGAGCTGAACACGCTGGTGAAGACCGTGGGCGACGCCATGGAGGACTACGAGCCCACGCGCGCCGGCCGCGCTATCGGCACCTTCGTCGACGCCTACCTCAGCAACTGGTACGTGCGCCTCTGCCGTCGCCGCTTCTGGAAGGGCGAGATGACGGCCGACAAGGTGAGCGCCTACCAGACCCTCTACACCTGCCTCGAGACCCTCGCCCGCCTGATGGCTCCGATAGCACCTTTCTTCAGCGAAAGGATGTTCCTCGACCTCAACGCCGTCACCAAGCGCTACGCTGTGGAGTCGGTGCACCACCTCGGTTTCCCCGAATACCATGCCGAGATGGTCGACAAGGCCCTCGAGGAGCGCATGCAGCTGGCCCAGAAGGTCTGCTCCATGGTCCTCGGCCTGCGCAAGAAGAGCAACCTGCGCGTGCGTCAGCCGCTGCAGAAGATAGTGATACCCGTGCGCGACGAGAGCATGAAGGCCCAGATCGAGAAGGTGCAACACCTCATCTGCTCCGAGCTTAACGTGAAGGAGGTGGAATTCCTGGCTGCCGACAACGACCTGCTGGTGAAGAAAATCAAGCCCAACTTCAAGACCCTCGGCCCGCGCTACGGCAAGGTGATGAAGGCCCTGGGCAACGCCATAGTGGCCTTCAGCCAGCAGCAGATCAACGCCCTCGAGGCCTCGGGCGCCTGCACCGTCGAGGTGGAAGGCCAGCCCTGCGAGGTGCTGCTGAGCGACGTGGAGATTGCCACGCAGGACATCCCCGGCTGGGTGGTGGCCAACGACGGCAGCCTCACCGTGGCCCTCGACATACAGCTCACCCCCGAGCTGGTGGACGAAGGAGTGGCCCGCGAGCTGGTGAACCGCATACAGAATATCCGCAAGGAGGGCTTCGAGGTGACCGACCGCATCGTCGTCGAGCTGCAAAGCGGCGAGTGGGACAGCGCCGTGGAGCGCCACCGCGACTACATCTGCACCGAGACCCTCTGCACCTCGCTCACCCTCGTGCCCGAGGTGGCCGGCGGCCAGCAGGTGGAGATAGTCGACGGCAAGACGGCCGCCATAGCCATCCGCAAAGCTTAACGGCGACAAGCGATTACAATGGCGCCGCCGCCCAGCCAAGGCTGGGCGGCGGCGCCTTTTCTGCACCCCGACCCCCGAAACCGGCCCCGTTTTCGCCCTTGTCCGGAGGCCTTGAAAATCAGTCCCTCAAGCCTTCCTCTCCGGTTATGTATTTCTTATGTATTTCTTATGTTTTAAACATAAATACAACATAAGAAATACATAAGAAGTACATAAGAACGACCGGACCGGAAGGGGAGGGGACGGGGTGAGGAAGGCAAATATTTGGGTGCGTGATTCGGAAATATTGCGTATCTTTGCAGGGTGTTATTATGTGAAGAATGGAAGACATTATAAATAAAATCAAGCAGTTGGCCCACGCGCAGCGCGAGGAGGTGATAGAATGGAGACGGTGGATGCACCGCCATCCGGAACTGAGCCAGGAGGAATACGGCACGATGGCGTTCGTGGCCGAGCGGCTGCGTGCCATGGGGCTGGAGCCCAGGACCGGCATAGGCAAGACCGGCGTGATGGCGATGTTGCGCGGGACCGGTGGCGCGGAGCAGGCAGCAGGCATAGCCCCGCAGTCCACTGCCGGCACCCCGCTGCCAGCCGACTACTGCGTCGCCCTGCGGGCCGACTACGACGCGCTGCCCATAGCCGAGTGCACGGGCCTCGACTTTGCCAGCGAGAACCCCGGCGTGATGCACGCCTGCGGGCACGACATGCACACCTGCTCGCTGCTGGGTGCCGTGAAGATACTGACGCAGCTGCGCGACCAGTTCTGCGGCAGCCTGATGTTCATCTTCGAGCCCAGCGAGGAGAAGTACCCAGGCGGCGCCCGCATGATGATGCAGGACGGCCTGTTCGACGAGGTGATGCCCAACGAGATATATTCCTTCCACTGCCTGCCCGAGATGGACTTCGGGCGCGTGGGCATGCGCAAGGGCAAATACATGGCCTCGACCGACGAGCTGTACTGGACCGTGCGCGGCAAGGGTGGCCACGGCGCCACGCCGCACCTCAACGTCGACCCCATACTGATTGCCTCGCACATAGTCATAGCCTTGCAGCAGGTGGTCTCGCGCAACGCAGCCCCCATGTCGCCAACCGTGCTCACCATCGGCAAGATAGAGGATGTGGGCGGCCGCACCAACATCACCCCCGACACGGTGAAGATGGAAGGCATCATACGCTCGTTCGACCCCGAATGGCGCCTGCGCACCCACGAGCTGATACGCCGCATCAGCAGCGGCGTGGCCGAGGCCATGGGCGGCGAGTGCGACCTCTTTGTCGACGAAGGCTACCCACCGGTGATCAACGACGACGCCTGCACCCAGCAGGTGCACGACAACGCCTGCGCCTTCCTCGGCGCCGGGAATGTGGAGTGGCTCGACCTGCGCATGACGGCCGAGGACTTCGCCTTCTACCAGCAGAAGATACCCGGGTGCTACTTCCGCATCGGCATCCACGAGCCCGGCACCCCCTTCAGCAACCTGCACCGCCCCAACCTGATAGTCGACGAGCGCAGCCTCGAGCTGGCCAACGGCCTCATAGCCTACAACGCCATCAAGGCCCTGCAGAACAGAATAAAACAGTAAGCGCCCAGTATGGACAAGATAACAGAACTCGAGACCAAGTCGATAGGCAAGCTGCTCTGGCAGTACGCCCTGCCGGCGGTCATCACCCAGGTGGTGGCATCGGTCTACAACATCGTGGACCGCGTTTTCCTCGGCCAGTACGTCGGGGCCTTGGCCATAGCCGGCCTGGCCATCACCCTGCCGGTGATGAACATCATACACGCCCTGGGCTCGCTGGTGGGCGTGGGCGCCTCGAGCCGCATGAGCATCGTGCTCGGCCGCAAGGATGTGCGCTGGGCCGAGAAGATACTAGGCAACAGCATGCTGCTCACCTTCTTCTTCGGCTTCCTGTTCGTCACCGGCGGCTACATCTTCATGGACCGCATACTCGAGCTTTTCGGCGCCTCGCAAGACACCATTGGCTATGCCCGCGAGTACATGCAGATAGTGCTGCCCGGCATGTTCTTCACCACCGTGACCTTCAACCTCACCGGCCTCATACGTGCCAGCGGCTACCCGACCAAGAGCATGTGGATCATGGCCGGCGGCGCCATACTCAACATATTCCTCGACGCACTGCTCATCATGGTGCTCGACCTCGGCATAGCCGGCGCGGCATGGGCTACCACCATCTCGATGATGACAACGGCGGTGGTGGCCGTGGCCCACTTCCTGAGCCCCAGGAGCTTCATCCGCTTCAAGCGCCACGCCTGGGCGCCCAAGCTCTACATCTTCCGCAACGTGCTGCTTATCGGCATGAGCCCCTTCCTGATGAACTTCGCCGCCTCGTTCGTGGTGGCATTGCTCAACCGCCAGCTCATACGCTACGGCGGCGACCTGGCCGTCGGGGCCTACGGCATAGTGAACACCTATGCCTCGTTCCTGGTGATGTTCATACTCGGCCTCTGCCAGGGCATGCAGCCCATAGCGGGCTACAACTACGGCGCCGGCCACAACCACCGCCTGCGCGAGGTCTTCACACTCACCATGAAGGTGAGCCTGCTGGTGGGTACCGTGGGCTCGCTGCTGGCCATGGTGTTGCCGCGCATCATACTGAGGGCCTTCACCGACAGCACCGCCCTGCTCGACCTCGGGGTGCCGGCCATGCGCTACCTCAACGTGATGATGCCCCTCATAGCCTTCACCATCACCAACTCGCAGTTTTTCCAGAGCATCGACAAGCCGTGGATAGCCATCACCACCAGCCTCTCGCGCCAGGTGCTGTTCCTCATTCCGCTCATGTTCGTCATACCGGCCCTGATGGTCAATGCCGGTGGCGACGGGCTGACGGGCGTGTGGGTCACCTGCACCGTGTGCGACGTGCTGGGCGCCGTGCTGGCGGCCGTGCTGCTGTCCACCCAGACCAAGGTGTTCCGGCCCGGCTATGTGGCGCCGCAACGCCGTCCGCGCAAGGAGGCCGGCCCCAAGGAATGAAGCAATACGAGAACATATCGCTCAAGGCCTACAACACCTTCGGCATCGACGTGCAGGCCCGCCGGCTGCTGCTGCTGGAGCCCGGCGACGAGGTGCCGCCGCTTGCCGCCCCCTACCTGGTGCTCGGCGCCGGCAGCGACGTGGTCTTCACCCGCGACTACGAGGGCACCGTGGTGGTGCTCGCCCACCAGTGCCGTGTGGAGCGTGGCCAGGACGACACCGTGACGGCATGGGGCGGCATGACGATGGACGACCTGGTGCAGTGGACCCTCGACCACGACCTTTACGGCATGGAAAACCTCTCGGCCATACCGGGCACTGTGGGTGCCTCGGTGGTGCAGAACGTGGGTGCCTATGGCGTCGAGGCCAAAGACCTGGTGGTGGCGGTGCACGCCTACGACCTGCGCGACCGGGCCTATGTCGACTTCAGCGCCGGACAGTGCTGCTTCGCCTACCGCACCTCGCTGTTCAAGCAGCAGCCGGGCCGCTATCTGGTGCTCGGCGTGACCTACCGATTGAGCAGTACCTTCACCCCCGTGCTAACCTACCGCGCCCTCGAGTCGTTGCCCCATGGCACCGCCCAGCAGCTGCGCGAGGCCATAGCAGCCCTGCGGTGGCAGAAACTGCCGCGCCCCGAGGAACATGGCTCGGCGGGCAGCTTCTTCAAGAACCCCGTGGTCGACGAGGCTACCTACAGGCGCATCCGCGACGCCTATCCCGACATGCCCGACGCCCATCCCGAGCCGCAGAACCACTACAAGCTGTCGGCCGGCTGGCTGATAGACCGCGCCGGCTGGAAAGGCCGCGTGCAGGGTGGGGCAGGAGTCTGGCCCCACAACGCCCTGGTGCTCTACAACGCCGGCGGATGCACAGGCGACGAGGTGGTGGCTCTGGCGCAGACCATACAGCAGGACGTGCTCAGCAAGTTCGGCGTCGCCCTCGTCCCCGAGGCGATAATCGTTTGATAAGTAATAAATACCGAGATATGGAGAAAACGGAACAATTCTGGCAGTGGTTCACCGACCACAACGAGCAGTTGATTGCGCTGGGCGACCTCGAGGAGAAAGAGCGCGCCGAGCTGGAGAATGCCCTGCAGTACCAGCTGACGAAGTATCACGACGGCCTTGCCTACGAGATGGGCGATGCCGGCGCCAACGGCCGTACACTGACCTTCACCGCCGAGGGCGACACCGACCTCTTCCGCTATGTGGTCGAGTTGGTCGACGCTGCCCCCGACCTCGACTGGTGGGACTTCGTGGCCTTCAAGCAGCCCATGGGCACCGAGCTGAAGGTGAGGTTCGACAAGATGCTGTTCGACACCCGCAAGATGTACTTCCAGCAGCTGGAGTGCGAGGAAGAACCCGAGATGCTGGGTCTGCGGGTGGCCGTGGAGCACGGCGAGCGCCAGGACGAGGACTTCCAGGTGGGAGTCTATGTGACCCTCGAAGCCCTCATCGGCGAGTTCGACTGCGCCACCATTGTGGGCTACATGGAGACCGTGCCGCTGCCCGACGAGCCCTTCAAGGCCGGCTTCCAGCCGCTCGACGACCTGCCCAAGTTCGTCGAATGGTTCAAGCGCAAGCGCGACGAATAGTCAATAACCGACCGCAATGAAGAATATCGCTATCATGCTGCTGGCCGCCCTTGTGGCGGTGGCCTGCGGCGACGACGGCCACAAGGCTCCGTTGGCCGACGAGCCTTTTTGCGACAGCGTCTGCCTTTACCGCCCCGGCGACTATGGGTCGGCCAACTGGCGCATCCCGGCACTGCTCTGTCTCGACGACGGCACCCTGCTAGCTGTCAACGACAAGCGTAAGTACAACGAGGCCGACCTGCCGGAAGACATCGACATCGTCTACCGCCGCTCGACGGACATGGGCAAGACATGGAGTGAGCCGCAAACCCTCATCGCCGGCCAAGGTCGCGGTCAGGGCTACGGCGACCCCGCATTGGTGCAGTGCGCCGGCGGCGACGTGCTGTGCTTCTTCGCTGGCCACAACGGCTACTTCCAGTCGACGCCCGCGAAGCCCATCTGCATCTATATGTGCCGCTCGACCGACCGCGGACTTACCTGGGGCGACACGGTGAACCTCACCTCCGTGGCCTGGACCGCGGAGAGCAGCTACCGTGCAGCCTTTGTGGCTTCGGGCAACGGGCTGCGCCTGCGTCGTGGAGCCCATGCCGGCCGCATCCTCGTGGCCGCCGCCATGCTGCGTGTCAGCGAGCAGGTGAGCGACAACTACGTGCTCTACAGCGACGACGAGGGACATTCGTGGCAGCGTTCGGCCATGGCTTACAGTGGTGGTGACGAAGCCAAGCTGATGGAGCTTGCCGATGGCCGCGTCCTCATCAGCGTGCGCCGCTCCGGTGCCCGTGGCTACAACACCTCGGCCGACGGCGGCGCGACTTGGGACACCCAGGGCACCTGGCCCGAGATGACCACCAATGCCTGCAACGGCGACATGCTGCGCCTCGACGACACCACGCTGCTGCATTCCATACCCAACTCGATGCAGCGCCGTGATGTGAGCATCTTTACCTCGAACGACGAAGGCCTTTCGTGGCACTCGCCGGTACTGATGTGCGCCGGCCCCTCGGTCTACTCGTCGCTCACCATGCTGCCCGACGGCTCCATAGGCCTTTATGTCGAGAAAAACCCAGAGGGTGCCTGCGAGCTGTGGTACTACCGCTTCAACCGTGACTGGCTCGAGAGCCGCTCCCGATAGGATGGCATTACCGCCGATTTCCGTCCGATTTCCATCCGGTTTTCCTACGTATTTTTACCGGCTATAGTCGGACTTGATACGGACCGGATACGGAGCGGATACGGACCAAACACGGAGGGGAACCCTTGCCGGAAGGGCTGGGTGCTTGGTCCCGGCCCCAAAAAAGTTTTTGTATGTAAAAAAATAGTTGTATCTTTGCACCGTGAAATATGTGGTCAGTGGTCATCGACCAGTGACTTGTTGTGATTGATAACTAATATATAATGACCAAAATAGACGTACTGTTAGGCCTCCAATGGGGCGACGAAGGCAAGGGTAAGATTGTCGACGTGCTCACACCCGACTACGATGTAATAGCCCGTTTCCAGGGCGGTCCCAATGCAGGCCACACTTTGGAGTTTGGCGGCATAAAGCATGTGCTGCACATCATACCGAGCGGTATCTTCCATACCGACAAAGTGAACCTCATAGGTAACGGAGTGCTGATTGAACCCCGCATCTTCCGTCAGGAGATTGAGGAGCTCGACGCCAAGGGCGTTGACGCTACGCGCAACCTGCTGGTGTCGAAGAAAGCCCACCTCATACTGCCCAGCCACCGCATGATGGATGCCGCCAACGAGCAGGCAAAGGGCAACTCGAAGATAGGCTCCACGCTTAAAGGCATAGGCCCAGCCTATACCGACAAGATAGCCCGCACTGGACTGCGCGTGGGCGACATTTTGGCTAGCGACTTCCGCGAGCGCTACATCATGCTCAAAGAACAGCACATACGCATGGCCCAGACTCTGGGCTTCGACATAGACAGCTTCCGCATCGATGGCCTCGGCCTCGACCAGTACGAGCAGCTGTGGATGGAAAGCCTCGATACCCTGAAGCGCTTCCGCTTCGTAAACAGCGAGTACTTCATCAACCAGTGCCTGCGTGACGGCAAGCGAGTCCTCGCCGAAGGTGCCCAGGCCATGATGCTCGACATCGACTTCGGTACCTATCCTTTCGTGACCAGCAGCAACACCATCACCGCTGGCGTATGCACTGGGCTTGGTGTGGCCCCAAGCACCATCGGCAAGGTGATGGGCATCACCAAGGCCTACTGCACCCGTGTGGGAGCGGGTCCCTTCCCGACCGAGCTGTTTGACGAGACGGGTGCCAAGCTCTGCGAACTCGGCCACGAGTACGGAGCCACCACCGGCCGTCCGCGTCGCTGTGGCTGGATAGACATGCCAGCCCTGCGCTACGCCTGCATGATAAACGGGGTGACCGAGCTTTATGTCACCAAGCCCGATGTGATGAACGATTTCGATCAGGTATGCATGTGCACCGCCTATGACATCGAGGGCCGCCAGACCGACGAGATACCCTTCGAATACAACACAGTCCCCATACACCCCGTACTTACCCCCTTTGCGGGCTGGAAGCAAAGCCTTGCCGGTATCGAGAACTACAACGACCTGCCGGCCAACCTGCTCAGCTACCTCGCCGCCATCGAGCAGCAGACCGGTGTCCGTATCGCCGCCGTAAGCATCAGCCCCGACCGAAAGGACGTGCTTTTCAAGGCGCAATAAAACCGAAGCAACAAGTACATAATAGAAAAACAAACCGATATGAAAAAGATCGTTCTTATAGCGCTCATGGTGCTGCCCCTGATGGCAGGTGCACAGACCAAAATCAAAGAGACCGCCGTGCCTAAGAGCGTGCTTCTGTCGCTCGAGAAGACCTACGAGTCGTACAAGGTGCGCACTTGGTACCAGGCCCCCGGCCAGTACATCGCCGAGGTGGTCATAGACGGACAGAATGGCCGTGCCTACTTCACTGCCGGTGGCGATTGGCAGTACTCGGCTTTCCCCGTCAAGATGGAGGAGTGCCCCACCATGATGAACACCTACTTTGTCAACAACTACCCGGGCTACCGCGTGAAGAGCATCGACTATGTCGAAGAGATGAACGGTGACAACTACTACCGTATGATTATAATAAAGAAAGGCATAGCCGAGAACGACTGCGAGATGATATTCGACACCCGTGGCAAGCTGATGAAGAGCAATGCCCCCGACCCGGATGCCGTCAAGCGCGACTACTATACCCACAACAACCCCGACGCTACCGACGACAAGGTGAGCCAGAAGACCGGCACCGAGAATAGCCGTCGCCGCGACCGGCCCGCCCCTGTGGTCGACGAGCCTCAGGTGGAACACTTCGACCCCGCCGAAGAGATAAAGGACAACTTCCAGAAGACCCTCGGCAAGCGCGTCACCGCCGGCCCCGAGTGGGTGAAACGTGGAGATTACTATGCCGTGGCCTACTTCAGCAATGCCAAAAAGGAGAAGCTTGAGGCTGTCTACGACATGCGCACCAACCAGCAGCGCATGACCGGCAAGCTGCTCAAGAAGGATAAATACAACAAGGCCATACTCCAGTACCTCGACGAGAAGTTCAACGGCGAGAAGTACAAGATAGAGAAGATGGTGGTCTACGAGTACAACTCGAAGTTCCGCGGTGCCGACGGCAAGAAGCCCAAGCCCTACACCTACGTGGTGGTGAGCCAGAAGATAAAAGGAGTGCGCGAGCCGCGCTTCACCCGCATGGAGTTCGACAACCGCGGTGTCTTCACCGAGCTCCTGGCCCAGCCCCTCGACGAGCGCGACGTGCAGTAGCACGCCCCGGATACAGAAGCAGAGCGGCGACCCATCAGGGTCGCCGCTCTGCTTCTGTTTTCTATGCAGTCAGCCTTTGCAACTGCTCCAGCGCCGCTGTGATATTCGGCACGTTGGCTATCGATAGGCTCAGGCGCTCGGGCGTCTCCTTGAGAGCCACGCGGCGCGGGTTGGCCTGTACGTATTGTATCAGCTTGTTGAAGTTGGCGCTCTGGTAGAACGGGTTCTGTGGGTTGCTCACCAGGTGGCACACCATGCGGCTCTGCTTCAGTATCAGCTTCTCTATGCCGAACTCCTTGGCAATGCGACGCAGGGTGATGGTGCGTATCAGTTCGTCGGTGGCCTGCGGCACGGGACCGAAGCGGTCCTCGAGTCGTGCGCGGTAGGCGGCCAACTCCTCGTCAGTCTGCAGGTCGTTCAGCTCGCGGTATAGCAGCAGGCGCTCGCTCACCGAGGTGACATACTCGTCGGGCAGCAGCACCTCGAGGTCGGTCTCGATGGTGCACTCGCGGGCGTACTCTTTCTTTTCCTCGGCCTCGCTGGCAAAGAGGTCGGCAAAGTCGCTCTCCTTCAGCTCGTCGATGGCCTCGTTCAATATCTTGTGGTACATGTCGTAGCCCACCTCGCTGATGAAGCCGCTTTGCTCGGCGCCCAGTATGTTGCCGGCGCCACGTATGTCGAGGTCGCGCATGGCTATGTTGAAGCCGCTGCCCACGGTCGAGAACTCCTCGATGGCTTTCAGGCGGCGTTGTGCGTCGGTGGTGAGGGTGAGGTAGGAGGGGATGAGCATGTAGCAGAAGGCCTTGCGGTTGGAGCGGCCCACGCGGCCACGCATCTGGTGCAGGTCGCTCAGGCCGAACTGGTGGGCGTTGTTGATGATCATCGTGTTGGCGTTCGGTATATCGAGGCCGTTCTCGACAATACTGGTGGCCACCAGCACATCGATGTCGCCCTCGAGGAAGCGCATCAGTGTTTCTTCGGCCTCCTTGCCTTCCATGCGGCCATGTGCCATGGCGACGCGGGCGTCGGGCACCAGACGTTGCACCAGCCCCGCCATCTCGGGCAGGTTCTCCACGCGGTTGCTTATGAAGAAGGTCTGGCCTCCACGGCTTATCTCGAACATGATGGCGTCGCGTATCAGCTCTTCGCTGAAGTCGCTCAGCTCGGTCTCTATGGGCTGGCGGTTGGGCGGCGGGGTCTGTATGATGCTCAGGTCGCGGGCCCCCATGAGCGAGAACTGCAGGGTGCGCGGTATGGGGGTGGCGGTGAGGGTGAGGCAGTCGACGCCCACCTTCATCTGCTTCAGCTTCTCCTTGACGCTGACGCCGAACTTCTGCTCCTCGTCGACGATGAGCAGTCCAAGGTCCTTGAACTTGAGGTCCTTGTTGGTGATGGCGTGGGTGCCTATGAGTATGTCTATCTTGCCGGCTTCGAGGTCTTTGTATATTTGGGTCTTCTCCTTGGCGGTGCGGAAGCGGTTCAGGTAGTCGACGCGCACGGGCATGCCGGCGAGGCGTTGTCTGAAGGTGTTGTAGTGCTGGAAGGCGAGCACGGTGCTGGGCACGAGGACGGCCACCTGCTTCGAGTCGCAGCAGGCCTTGAAGGCGGCGCGTATGGCCACCTCGGTCTTGCCGAAGCCCACGTCGCCGCACACCAGGCGGTCCATGGGCACGGGCTCTTCCATGTCGTGCTTCACGGCCACGGTGGCTTTCAGCTGGTCGGGGGTGTCTTCGTACTGGAACGAGGCCTCGAGCTCGGTCTGCATCGAGCAGTCGGGGCTGAAGGCGAAGCCGCGCGAGGCCTTGCGCTTGGCGTAGAGGGCTATGAGGTCGCGCGCGATGTCTTTCACCTGGCGCTTGGTCTTCTGCTTCAGCACCTGCCAGGTGTTCGACCCCAGTCGGTTCAGCTGGGGTGCCTCGCCCTCGCGACCCACGTAGCGGCTTATCTTGTGCAGGCCGTGGATGCTGATATACAGCACGTCGTTGTTCTTGTATATCAGGCGTATCACCTCTTGCGTCTTGCCGTTCTGGGTGATTTTCTCGAGGCCCGAGAAGCGGCCCACGCCGTAGTCGATGTGGGTTACGAAGTCGCCCGGCTTCAGCTCGAAGAGTTCCTTGATGGTCATGGCCTCGCGCTGCGAGCGCATGTCCTTGACCGTGTACTTGTGGTAGCGGTCGAATATCTCGTGGTCGGTATAGCAGAGCAGACGCTGGTCGTGGTCGATGAATCCGTGGCTCAGGTTGAACGTCAGCAGTTGGTAGTTGTTGGTTGGCGGTTGTTGGTCGGCGGATGGCAGTTGGGCGTTGCCACCTGCCAATATCTTCTCCAGGCGGCGCTGCTGGCTTTCGCCCGAGACGGCTATGAACAGTCGGTATTGGCGCTCGGCATAGTCGGCCAGGTTCTGCTCCAGCAGGTCGTACTGCTTGTTGACCGGCGGCTGCGGCTCGCTGTGGGCTTCCAGGCGCTCCTCGGTCGAGAAGTAGTGGCTGTTGCCGTACTCCACAATCTTCATGTCGAGCATCTTGCGCAGCAGCTCGTTGGCCGCGCAGCTGAGGTCGTCGGGCTTGGGCAGGGCGCCGGCAATGGGGTGCTCGCGGTCGGCCATGCGCTCGTCGTAGGCGCGCCTTGTGTCGTCGAGTGTGCGGTCCATCTGCTCGCAGGTCATCATCAGGCTCTGGGTCCACACCACATCGTCCGAGCCGAAGTATTCCAGCAGCGAGACCCTGCGGTCTGGCAGGCCCGAGCCGTCCGAGAGGTCGGACACCCGGGGTATCACGTCGATGCGGTCCAGCTGCTTGACGCTGAGCTGTGTGGCGGCGTCGTAGGTGCGGAGCGAGACCACCTCGTCGTCGAAGAACTCGATGCGGAAGGGCAGGTCGGCGCCGAACGAGTAGATGTCGAGTATGCCGCCGCGGACGGCCATCTGTCCCGGTTCGACCACGAAGTCCTCGCGCTCGAAGCCCAGCTCGGCCAGTCGCTCCACCAGCTCCCAGATGTCGGCCTTGGCGCCGCGCACCAGTCGCACGGTGTTGGCGCCCAGGGTGCGGCTGCCCACCACCTTCTCGCTCAGCGCTTCGGCATAGGTCACCACGATGGCGGGGCGGCCGGCGGCAAGCTCCTTCATCACCTCGGTGCGCATCACCACATTGGCGTTCTCGGTGGGCTGGTCGTCGTAGTGGTACGGCCGGCGGTACGAGGTGGGGAAGAGCATCACCGCTGGTGCGAGGTGAGAGGTGAGAGGTGAAACTTGAGGGTCTTCAGCTGTTTCACCTTTAACCTTTAACCTATCACCTCCCAGCAGCGCTTCCAGGTCGTTGGCCATGTAGAAGGCAGCCTCTTTCGACGGCGCTATCACCATGTGCGAGGCCGTGGCCATGCGGGTGGCCGTGGCGGCTATCACCGCGGCGGGCATCGACCCCGTCATGCCGTCGATGTGCAGGCGCACCTCGCGCTTGCCCAGTCGCTCCCCGACCAGGGCCACAAACTGGCTGTCGGTATATATATCGTTGATTATCAAGATGCAGTTGCGCTTTGGTTGGTTAAAATTGCGTTGCAAAGATACACAAAAAATTGTAATTCCCCCCATCCCCTCCGCTTCCGGTTTATGTATATCTTATGTTGTATTTATGTTTAAAACATAAGAAATACATAAGAAATACATAAGAAGTACATAAGAAATACCGGAGGGGAAGCGGAGGGGAGCCCTGGAGGAGCTGGTTTTCAGGGGGTAGGCGAGCGGTGTTGAAATATGGTTGAAAAGTGAAAAAAACATAATAATTGCACGGGTCAATAATATTGTGTATATTTGCACTTGTGAAAGACGGCCCTGCAATTGCTGTGCGAGTTGTGCATCAGTGGTTTGGGGCAATGGCGGCTGCACAGGTCGGTAGCCATGGAAAAGAAAAACTAACAAACAAACAATAAAACAAACAGTATGAAAAAGACCTTACTATTTGTGCTTGCAGCGCTGCTAGGCGGCGCCGTGGCACAGGCCCAGATTACGACATTCCCGTATACGCAGGGCTTTGAAAACGGCCTCGACGGCTGGACAGTTATCGACAATGATGACGACGGAAATGATTGGACGGTATTCACCGCCAGTTCGACTATTCTGGCACACACCGGCAGTCACACCATTGCGTCGTACTCCTACTATAACTATAGTGCAGTAGCCCCCGACAACTGGTTGGTAAGTCCGGCCATAGTGCTCGACGACAGTGCACGCCAGCTGAGTTGGTGGCACAGAACGCAGGACCCCAGCTATCCTGCCGAACACTATGCCGTCTATATCTCGACCACGGGTAACACAGTGGACGATTTCACCGACGATCCGGTCTTTGAACGCACCCTGACGGCTGCCGATGCTGAGTGGGTTTTGAACACAGTGTCGCTGGCTGGCTATGAAGGCGAGACCATCTATGTCGCCTTCCGCCACTACAACTGCTATGACATGTTCTACTTCCACATCGACGACATTGCCATAGAGGTTGCCGCCGGCTGCCAGCCTCCTTCGGGCCTTGCGTTCAGCAATATCACCTCGACCAGCGCCGACATGACCTTCGATATGCCCAGTTGCGCCACCAACGGTGTCCGCTTCCTCGTCAACGGTGTTGAGCAAGAGCCTCTCACCAGTGGCAGCTACAGCTTCACCGACCTCACCCCGGGCACGGTCTATACAATCCACCTCTACTCGCTCTGCGACGGCGACACCTCGTTTGCCATAACCGAGCAGTTCATGACCGAGTGTGTGAACATCACTTTGCCCTATCACTTCGGCTTCGAGGAAGACCATGCCAACTGCTACGCTTATGAGCATATGTACTGGCGCACTGAGGCCAGCAATCCCCACACAGGCAGCTACTCTTTCTATAGCTCGTCTTGCCCCGACCACTACGTGGTTACGCCCGTCATTGAGGCTCCCGAAGTAGACCAAAACGCCATCTTTGAATTCTATGCCTTGCCCTATGCCAGCGATATTACCTTCAAGCTCTATGTCTCAACCGAGGCTTCGCTGACCTTTGACAGCACCTTTACGGAGGTGATGGACACTACCCTCACTGGCAGCACCTACCAGAGTGTCCGCCTGAGCTTGCTCCCCTATGCCGGACAGAACATTACCATCGCTATCGAGCACACGGCCGGCGGCACCATGTATATTGACGATATAAAGATGCGCAACACTTTGGCTCCTGTAGTGTTCCTGCCTGCTGCCTCGACCATGACAGACGTTAATACTCCCAATACTTTCCCCGCGGTAATTGCCGAGGGTGACCTCAATGGCATCCTCTACACCTGGACCTCGACCATGGAGGCCGCCGGCAACGCTACCATGACGCCCGCCGACAGTGTGCTTGAAATCACCTACACTGCTGGCGGCGAGGACACCCTCACCGTGGTGGTTTCCAACAGCTACGGCACAGACTCGGCTGTCATGTATGTCCACGTACGCAACTGCCAGCCTATCGACAGCCTACCCTGGACCGAAGACTTTAGTAACGTGAACGAGCTCGAGTGCTGGACGGTCCTCGATGAGGATGGAAACGGCACCTCTTGGAACTACGACCCCGAAGGCTACATCCACAGCCCCTATTCCTCCGCAGGCCCCGACAACTGGGTCATTACCCCGGCCATCGTCATCCCCGACGAGGATGCCGAGAGCTTGATTCTGTCTTGGAGCGTGCAAGGCGACGAATATACTGTGGAGAACCACTACCAGGTGCTCGTTTCGCCCACTGCCGGCACTATCGCAGCCGCTTTCACCGACACCCTCGTCGACGAGAGCCATCCTGAAGGCGTGTGGGTCAACCGTACCGTTTCAGTGGCACAGTATGCAGGACAGACCGTCCGCTTCGCCTTCCGCCACGTCAACACCGGCGATGACGACGGCATGGACATCGACAATGTGTGTGTGCGCAATTCGCTGGCCCCTGTAATCGAGGCAAGCGCTCCTGTCATGGCCGACGTCAATGTGCCCGTCACCGCTGTCGCCATTCTGCAAGAAGGTTCACACGAAGAACTGTATTACACCTGGACCTCGACCATGGAGGTTGCCGGCAATGCCACCCTCGTGGCAACCGAGGACACAGCCATCATCACCTACACCGCCACCGGCCGCGACACCCTCACCGTGGTGGCCACCAACGCCTATGGCACCGACACCGTTGTGATGTATGTCACCGTGCGCGACCTCAACCCGGTAGCTGAGTTCCCCTACACCACCGGCTTTGAAGAGGCCGATAGCGCCGACAACGCAAGCTGGTACTTCGCCAACAGCAGCAACGGCTGGTATATCGACTCGGCCACTGCCAACACCGGCAGCCAGTCCCTATACATCAGCTCCGACAATGGCGCCACCAATAACTACGCTATCACAGCTTCTTCCGCCTCCTTTGCCTACCGCGCCATCAACTTCGCAACCGCCGGCGACTATGCCTTCAGCTTCGATTGGAGGACCCAAGGCGAGGGCAACTATGACTACATCCGCGCCTTCCTGACTCCCAGTTCGACAGCCTATGTGGCGGGCGACAATACCGGCATTGAAACCACCAGCCTGCCTGCAGGCTATATTGCTCTCGACGGTGGTTCCAAGCTCAACCTCGACAGCAACTGGAATACCCAGAACGCTGTGGTGTCGATTGCCACCCCGGGGGTCTACCTGCTCACCTTCTACTGGCGCAACGACTACAGTATGGGAACCCAGCCCCCCGCAGCCATCGACAATGTGACCGTCGCCCCGCTCTCGTGCTCGACGCCGGGCGATATCGTGTTCGACAACATTACCTCCGACAGCCTTGAATTCCACTGGACTCCGCGTGGCGAAGAGACTTCGTGGGAAGTCACCGTCGGCCAGACTGCGGTCGTGGTGACCGACAGCTTCTATGTGGCCGAAGGCCTGCAGGCCAACACCAACTACAACGTCAGCGTGCGCGCCATCTGTGGTGAAGGCGACAGCAGCTTTGCTGTCTCTGTGGCAGTCCGCACCGCATGCTCCGATGTGGAGCTCCCCTACACCGAAGACTTCGAGAATGGTGGTGAGCAGTGCTGGAACATACTCGACTACTACAATTCCACCTATACTGGTGTGACCACCAGCAACTACGCCACCAGTGGCACCAAAGTGCTGCGCATGTACCCAGGCTACAACTACCAGCCTGTCTTCGCCGTCATGCCCCGTGTCAGCGACCTTGGCGACAAGATGCTTGTGTTCAACGCCTGCGGCTCGTCCTATATCACGCTGCAGGTCGGTACCATGGCTTCGCCCATCGACACCACTACTTTTGTGCCCCTCTATTCTGTCATGTCCGGCTTCAGCCTTACCATGGCCGAGCACGAAGTGTACTTCAATGGCGACACAACCGGCAACGAGTACATTGCCTTCCGCGTCGGCGTCAACAGTTCGTATGGTTATAGCTTCTATCTTGACGATGTGACGGTTATGGTCGCCCCCAGCTGCGCCAAGCCCACCGGCATAGAAGTCAGTGACATCGCAACCGACGGTGCAACGCTCACCATCACCGACACCGCCAACCTGGGCAACTACTCGGTGGTCGTGCTCAACGGCACCGACACTGTGGTCGATGCCATTGCAACAAGCGATGTGTATTCGATTGCTGGCCTCGAGGCCAACACCAACTACACCGTGGTAGTGAAGGGCATCTGCGGCGACGGTACCACTACCATGGCCCTTGCCGCCACTTTCCGCACCGCCTGCACTGGCGGCAACTGCGAGTTCACCGTCGATATGGCCGACAGCTATGGCGACGGTTGGAACGGCAATGCCATCAATGTGATGCAGAACGGTCAGCTCTATGAGAGCCTCACCATCACTTCGGGCAACAGCAACACCGTGACTGTTGCACCGTGCCTTGGCGACCCCATTGTCCTGCTGTGGAATAGCGGTAGCTATGCCTACGAGACCTCGTTCAGCATCAGCAATGCTGCCGGCGAGAATATCCTCGCCATGGATGGCGACGATCTCTATAGCGGCGACACCCTCGTGGTCTTCGACGGCAACTGCGGCGTGAGCTATGTCATCGGCGACACCGTTCCCGGCCCCGGTCCGCAGCCCCAGCCAGACACCTGCATCGCCCCCACCAACCTGCGTGTTTTGAGCACTACCAAGACCAACGCCACCATCGACTGGACTCCCGGCGCCAGCGAGGCTCAGTGGCAGATTGAACTCAACGGCAATGTGCAGAACAACGTCGCCGTGGCTCACCCCTATGTGCTGAACGGCCTCGCCGCCGGCACACAGTACCGTGTGCGTGTGCGTGCTGTCTGCGGCGCCAATATGTTCAGCGAGTGGACCGACACCCTGGTGTTCACCACTGCGACCGACACCACCGGCATCGTCTCGGCCGAGACCATCGGCTTTGGTCTCTATCCTAACCCCGCTGTCGACAAGGTGAATGTCGACTTCGACGGTGTGGCGCTGATCAGCATCCTCGACCTCAACGGCCGCGAACTGATACGTACCGACGAGAAGACCATCGACATCGAAGGCCTTGCCAAGGGTACCTACTTCGTGCGCCTCACCTCGCAAGAGGGTACGGCCGTGCGTAAGCTCGTCATCCGCTAACAACTGATAAGTGCAGGCATCAGGCTTGCAAAAAAAAGCGGCGCCCCAAACAATAATTGGGGCGCCGCTTCGTTATGGAAAATATGACTAGCACAACCATACTTTGGGCCGACGACGAGATAGATCTGCTGAAGCCCCACATACTGTTCCTAAAAGAGAAAGGCTATGACGTGATACCCGTGCACAGCGGGCGCGACGCGATAGACGAGATAGAGGAGCACATGCCCTCGCTGGTGTTCCTCGACGAGCAGATGCCGGGCCTCAGCGGCATCGACACCCTGCGTATCGTCAAGGAGCGCTGGCCTCAGCTGCCGGTGGTGATGATTACCAAGAGCGAAGAGGAACACATCATGGAAGAAGCTCTGGGCGGCAAGATTTCGGACTACCTCATCAAGCCGGTAAACCCCAACCAGATATTGCTTACGGTGAAGAAGCACACCGAGCTGCGCCGTCTGCAGACCGAACACTCGACCATGAACTACCAGCAGCAGTTTCGCGAGATAGGTATGCAGCTCGACAGCCGGATGGACCACGACGAGTGGGTGGAAATGTACAAGCGCCTTGTCTATTGGGAACTTGAGCTGGCCGGCAGCACCGATGCCTCGATCAACGAGATACTGCTTTCGCAGAAAAAGGAGGCCAACCGCTTGTTCTGTCGCTTCTACGAGGACCACTATGTCGACTGGCTGGGCGGCGCCGACGAGAGACCGGTGATGAGCCAGACCCTGCTCAAGGAGCGCATGTTCCCACTGCTGAAAGAGGACCGGCCGGTGTTTATGATTGTGATAGACAATTTCCGCTACGACCAGTGGAAGTTTGTACAGCCCACAGTAGAGAAGCTGTTCAGTGTGGAACGCGACGACCTCTACTACACCATCCTGCCAACCACCACCCAGTTCGCGCGCAACGCCATGTTCGCAGGACTCATGCCCAGCGAGATTGAACGCAAGTACCCACAATACTGGGTGAACGAGGATGAGCAAGGCTGGAAGAACCAGTATGAGAACGAACTGCTCGACGAGAACCTGCGCCGGCACGGCTTCGGCATAAAGCATACCTACAACAAGGTGCTCAACGCCCAGTATGGCTACAAGCTGGTCGACCGTTTGCCCGAGTTGTTGCACACGCCGCTAAACGTCATTATATACAACTTTATCGACATGCTGAGCCATGCGCGTACCGACAGCGACATAGTACGCGAGTTGGCTGGCGACGAGAAGGCCTACCGCAGCCTGACGCTCTCGTGGCTCGAGCATTCGCCGCTGATGGAGATGCTGCAGGCGCTGAGCGAGAAGGACGTCTGTGTGGTGCTCACCACCGACCACGGTTCGGTGCGTATCGACAGGCCCGTGCGTGTGAAGGGCGACCGCGACATAAGCGTGAACCTGCGCTACAAGCAAGGCCGCCTGCTCGACTACAACGCCAAGGATGTGTTCGAGGTGAAAGACCCAGCCCGCATTTTCCTGCCTCGGCGCCATGTGACCTCTCCTTACATCTTCTGCCACGAGAACGACTTCTTCGCCTATCCGAACAACTACAACGAGTATGTGCGCTACTATATGGATACATTCCAGCACGGCGGTATCTCGATGGAGGAGTGTTTGGCGCCGTATGTAATCATGCGGTCGCGCTAGATCATCTGTATAAGCAATAACAAAACACACAAGATATGAGCCTTATTAAAAGCATTTCTGGTATTCGCGGCACCATAGGCGGTGCTGCTGGCGAGGGCCTCACTCCCCTCGATGTTGTGAAATTCACTTCGGCATTTGCCACATTCCTCAAGAAAAGCAAGGCTACGACAAATGGGCGCTTGCGCCTGGCCGTGGGTCGCGATGCACGCCTCAGTGGCGCCATGGTCGACCGTCTTGTGGTGGGTACGCTCCAGGGCATGGGCATCGATGTGCTCGAGACCGGCTTGAGCACCACCCCTACCACCGAGATGACCGTGATCGACGGCCACTGTGACGGCGGTATCATCATCACCGCCAGCCACAATCCCAAGCACTGGAACGCCTTGAAACTGCTCAACGCACGCGGTGAGTTTATCAGCGATGCCGAGGGTAAAGAGGTGCTGCGGCTGGCCGAAAGCCAGGAGATAGACTTCGCCGATGTCGACTCGCTTGGCCAGGTCACCGTCGAGGACGACTGGATTGACCGCCATATACGCCGTGTGGTAGAGTTGCCCTTGGTCGATGTCGAGGCTATCCGCAAGGCTGGCTTCAAGGTTGCTGTCGACGCCGTCAACTCGACTGGCGGACTTGCTATTCCCCGTCTGCTGCGCGTACTGGGCGTGGAGAACGTGGTTGAGCTGAACTGCGAGCCTACCGGTCATTTCGCCCACAATCCCGAGCCCATCCCGCAAAACCTGACCCAGATAAGCGACTGTGTGCGCCAGAATGGCTGCGACCTCGGCATCGTGGTCGATCCCGATGTGGACCGTCTGGCTCTGGTGTGCGAGACCGGCGAGATGTTTGGCGAGGAATACACACTTGTGTCTGTGGCCGACTACGTGTTGCAGCACACGCCGGGCAACACTGTCAGTAATCTCAGCAGCAGCCGTGCTCTTCGCGACGTCACACGTAATTATGCCGGCTGTCAGTACAATGCCGCCGCTGTGGGCGAGGTGAATGTGACCACGCTGATGCGCCAGACCAACGCCGTGATAGGTGGTGAGGGCAATGGCGGTGTAATCTACCCTGAATTGCATTACGGCCGCGACGCCCTCGTGGGCGTGGCCCTCTTCCTCACCCTATTGGCCAAGAGTGGCAAGAAGGTGAGCGAGCTGCGCAAGATCTATCCCGAGTACATCATCAGCAAGAACCGCAAGGACTTGACGCCCGACATGGATGTCGATGCCCTGCTGGCCAAGGTGGCTACCTTCTACAAGAGCGATGCCGCTGTAGAAAAGGTGACGACCATCGATGGTGTGAAGATTGACTTTGCCGACGGTTGGGTGCACCTGCGCAAGAGCAACACTGAACCCATAATCCGCATATACAGCGAAGCCGCCACCGAAGCCCGTGCCAACGAGCTGGCCCAGCAGGTGATGGCCCAGATTTAGTCCATGGTTTAACGTTAGTCAACAGTATAATGAAGAACAGGCTTTACGCGACATTGTTCAGGCTAATAGCGATTAGTTTGTTGGTGGTATCGTGCCAGCCTGAGTCCTTGATGCCCGAGGGCATGCTACGCGTTTCTACTGAGCCTCTAGCCCAACGTGGCAAGACCGTCGTCAACGGCACCGCCTCCACTTGGCAGGACGGCGACCAGATACGTTTCAGCAACGGAATCCTGACTACCGTCAGTGTCGTCGACGGCAATTACTACATCAGCCAAAGCGGCATTGCAAGCGGAACTGCAGCCGTCTACCCCGCCTCCATCGTCAAAGATGCGGGTGCTGGTGCGTGGACCCTCACGCTGCCCGAGAGTTACCAGTATGCCGCCGATGGTGGCGGCCATCAAGTCGTCGAGATGCCTCTGGCGTCCTATTACACTGGTGACGGCTCTGTCTTCTTCAAGCACCTCACCGGAGGCCTTTACTTCACCATCATCAACAATACTGGTTCCGATGTGGTGCTCGACCGTGTGACCGTGAAGAACGAGACCTTCTACATGAATGGTACCACTCTGCCCCTCAGTAGTATCGACGCCGCCTTTCTCGATGGCGACCGTGTCTTTGCTGGTTCAGGCTCCGATGTCGCGCGCAAGCGTGTGTCGCTGCTCTTCAATAATGGCTATGCGTTGGCCAACGGTAGCAGCAAGCAGTTTCTGGTACCGGTGCCGGCCTTTGGCAGCGATGCCGCCTTCACCATCACTGTTTACGCGCACAATGGCTTGGTGAGCCGCTACCTCTTCAACCAGAAGCAGAGTGTGGCTCATACCAGCCACATAAGCGCCGCCGAGGTGGGCTACGCCAACATCAGCCTGGGCGACAATGTGCAAAGCCATCCCTTTGAGGGCAACGGCACTTACGCTTCGCCATACCAGATCTACACCAAGGAGGACTACCTGCGCATGGTCGACAGTGTCAACAACGGCCTTGCTGTGTCGAAATACAACACCAAGTACTACGACATCGCCGCCGACATCAATATGGGAGGAGAGACCGTCGATGGTCTGCGCTCTTTTGCCGGGGTCATCGACGGTAAAGGTCATACCATCAGCCACGTCTGCTTTGGAAATAGCAACGATAGCAAAGACTTGGGAATGGTTTCCACTATCTATTCCGACGCTCGCGATACCATACGCAATCTGACGCTCGATTATGTCAGTTTCACCGCCGGTGGACAACATGTGGGTGCTTTTGTCGGCAACGCTTACGTGAGTAGGCCCTATCTTGTCTTACACAATTGCCATCTAGGACATATTACCTACAACACATTCAACACCTCTGCCGATGTAGGGGGTATGGTTGGATATGCGCACAGATATCTTACCGGAGGTTCCCTCACACTCAGCGGATGCAGTATTGACTATCCTATATCCTTGACCACTGCACAGACCTCAACCTGCACAGGCACGCTAAACTTCGGTGGTTTGGCAGGAGCTCCTGGCATTTACGCACTACCTTTCTTAGTTACTGACTGCTCGATCAACGCCAATCTTTATGTAGATGCACCCACTGCAAGGTTAAATGCAGGTGGTGTTACAGGACACGACGGAAGTGCGTCCACATACACAAACGTCACCATCCAGACAGGAACTGTCTTTACCTTTATAGGAAAGGATCAAATTATGGCAGGCGCGTTGATTGGTCAGGGCAGCGGCGATCCAGGTAACTACACAAACTGCATTGCACAGTCGGTGACAATCAACGTCACATCAGTTTATAATGGTAACGGATACTACTGGCTGGGAGGCTTAGTAGGGAGAGACGGAGGCTCAAATGTTAAAACATTTACTAACTGCACCGTTAGCGGCGACATTACTGTAACAAAGAGCAGCAGCAGTTCGACCAACCGAATGGGTATGGTGGCCGGCAGTGGAAGTTCATTGATACACTGGGACGACACCGACCGCGGCAACAGCGCTGCTGTGACGCTGACCGTTACCAACGACGGTAGTATTAACGACCACCTGGGCAACGTTTATGGTGAGCAGGAAAATTACGAAACCAAATAAAAACACTGTCGATATGAAAAAGGAATATATAGCGCCACAATTGACAGTGGTATCATTCAAGTCCGAGCGCGGCTATGCCATGAGTAACGGTACTCCATTGGCCGATTTCTTCCAGCTTTTCGACGGTGTCGACGAACAGCAGGTGCAGGAGTCTTGGACCGAGCACAGCACCTGGGACAACTCGGGCGACAAATTCTTCTAAGACAACGGCTACAAGCCATAAAAAAGGCCGACGCAGAGTCTCTCTGCGTCGGCCTTTTTTATGGCTTGTTGCAACCGGTCCGGGGTCTTGCTGTCGCCGCTATCGACGTGTCGTCTGCGGATGATGCCCGTGTGGCGGAGGTGTTTCGACCGTGTATAGTCGGACTTGATACGGACCAGATACGGACCAGATACGGACCGGATGGGGTTATCGGCCGAGGGCGTTGTCTTCGGGGGCGGCTATCCAGACTATAAGGTAGGCCCAGACGCCGATGAAGCCGAAGAGGATTGAGATGAGGAAGATAATCCGGACTACCGTTGGGTCGATGTTGAGGTAGCGGGCTATGCCGCCGCAGACGCCGGCAATGCGGCGGTCGGTGGTGCTGCGGGCGAGTCGTTTGTAATTATCCATAGTCTTGGTTGTTTTATAGGGAGCCCTAAGATTTCTTAAGGCTCCCTAATGGATTCAGAGCATGCCTTTTCTCTTGAGCAGGGCACGAGGGCTGGGGTCTTTGCCGCGGAAGGCGCGGTAGAGATCCATGGGCTCGACGGTGTTGCCGCTCTCGAGCAGGTGGCGGAACTTCTTGGCCAGTTCGGGGTTGAATAGGTCGCCGCTCTCGGCGAAGGCCTCGAAGGCGTCGGCGTCGAGGATGGCGGTCCAGGTGTAGCTGTAGTAGCCGGCGTCATAGCCGGTGGTGAAGATGTGCTGGAAGTAGGGGCTGCGGTAGCGGCTGATAATCTCGGGGATGAGGCCGATTTCCTGCATGTGCTCTTCCTCGAAGGCCACCGGGTCTATGTGTTGCTTCTCCTTGATGGTATAGTAGTCCATGTCGAGCAGGGAGGCGGCGAGGAGCTCGGTGGTCATGAAACCCTGGCTATAGGTCTGGGCGGCGGCAATCTTCTGGATGAGTTCGTCTGGGATGGCCTCGCCGGTCTGGTAGTGGTGGGCATACATCTTCATCACCTGCGGGTGGCGGCACCAGTTCTCCATCACCTGTGAGGGCAGCTCGACGAAGTCGCGGGGCACGTTGGTGCCGGCCAGCGAGGGATAGGTGCACTTGCTGAGCAGACCGTGGAGGGCGTGGCCGAACTCGTGGAAAAGGGTTTCGCTCTCGTCGAAGTTGAGGAGCGAGGGCTTGTCAGCTGTGGGCTTGGTGAAGTTGCAGACCACCTGGATGATGGGAATGACGTTCTCGCCGGTCTGACGGTCAATATGCTGGCCGCGGAACTCGGTCATCCAGGCGCCACTGCGCTTGCTGGCACGCGGGTGGAAGTCCATGTAGAGGATACCGATGGTCTGCTCGCCGTCCTTGACTTCGAAGCAGCGGGCCTCCTTGTCGTAGGTGGGCAGGTCGGTGCGCTCGGTGAAGGTGAGGCCATAGAGGCGGTTGGCTACCATGAAGGCGCCTTCGCGGACACTGTCGAGTGCGAAGTAGGGGCGCACCTCGGTGTCGTCGATGGCGTATTTCTCGACGCGGTATTTCTCGGCATAGTAGCGCCAATCCCAGGGCTGGAGTTTAGCGCCGGGCTCGTCTTTCTCGAGCATGCGCTGATAGATGTCGCGTTCCTGCTTGGCTACCTTGAGGGCGGGGCCCCAGATGGCGTTGAGGCAGTCGTAAACAGCGGCGGGCGTCTTGGCGAGGCAGTCGTCGAGCACCCAGTCGGCGTGGGTGGGGAAACCGAGGATATTGGCACGCTCGAGGCGCAGGTTGACGAGGGTGTCGATAATCTTGGTGTTGTCGAACTCACCTTCCTTACATCTGTCCGTGTAGGCGTGCCACACTTCCTCGCGCAGAGTGCGGTCGGAGCAGGTCTGCATGAAAGGCTCCCAAGTGGGGATGTCGAGGGTCACCTTGCCACCGTCGGGCAGCTCCTTGGAATAGGCATTGGTGGCCTTGAGCACGTTCTGGGCAAAGCGGAGGGTGAGCGAGGCAATCTGCTCGTTGAGTTGGCGGAAGCGTTCCTGTTGGTCGGCAGGCACATTGGCACCGCCGCGGACAAAGCCCTTGTAGGTCTCCTCCAGCAGACGCATCTGCTCGGGGGTGAGGTCGAGGGACTCGCGCTGGTCATAGACGGCCTTTATTCGGGAGAAGAGTTTGGCGTTGAGGGCGATGTCGTCGCCATGGGCCGAGAGCAATGGAGTGACCTCCTCGGCGATGGCTTCCATCTCGGGGCTGTTCTCACACTCGCTGAGGTTGAAGAACACCGCGCTCACGGTCTGCAGCATCTCGCCACTGTACTCATACGGGATAATTGTATTCCCGAAGGTGGGTTCCTCGCTGTTGTTGGCGATGTTGTCTATACATTCTTTCTGCTGCTTCATAGCCTCCTTGAAGGCAGGCATGTAGTGTTCGGTCTTGATGCGCGAGAAATCGGGAATCTCATAGGGAGTGTTCCACTCGCTGAAGAAGGGATTGTCCATGTTCTTTTGGTCTTTGCAGCCGAGGGTCATCAGACAAGCGGCTGCGATGATGATTGCTTTGTGTTTCATATTTTGTCGTTTTTGTTATTTCAGTTGGTTGCACAGTTGCTCCATCAGGCTTCCGTTAAGCTTCTTGGCGATGAACTTGTGGTCTTTGTTGTCTATCAGGTACACCTGCGGCGTGGTGGTTACGTCGTACACCTCGCGCCAGTCTACGTTGGCCTCGGCTCCGTTCAGGTTCACCCAGCGCGGGTTGTCGATATTCTGGTCTTTCAGGAATTTCTTCCATTTGACCACGGTGCTCTCGTCGGGTTCGGTCAGGATGGCAAAGGCCGACATGTCGAGTGTTTCGGCCACCCGGTTGAAGATGGTATATATCTCGGGAATCACCTCGCGGCAGTGGCCGCAGGTTGGGCTCCAGAAGAGTAGCAGGGTGTAGCGTCCACGCATGTGGTGCAGCGAGTGGGCCACATGCAGGGTGTCGAAGAGTATCAGCTCGGGAGCCACACGTCCCACCAGCAGGCGTTCCCACTTGGCGGCGCGCTCGGCCTGCTCGTCGATCACCGAGGGGGAGGCCCAGAAAGCCTTGCCGCTGGCGTAGTATCGTTGGGCAAGGTGCACATACACCTCGTCGTATACCATCACGGGACTTTGCAAGAACCTCTCGGTCATGGTGTGCACCAGCCATTTATATACCTCGGGTGCCGGCTCGGCACGGTCTATCAGGCTGTCGAGCAACGGTATTATCATTTCGGGGGTCATGCCTTTCATATAGTCCTCCACGTAGTTCATCACCCGCTGGTGGAATATCTCTTTCGGCGTACGGATTATGAAGTCGTCGTCGACCGGTATGTTGTCGAAGAAGTGCACCATGTACCAGTCGTAGCGCTCGCGCTCGCTCATGGGGCTTCCGTCGGGGTGTTGTGTCGGTACATCGATTTCCTTGGTGGCGTAGATCATCTTGCTTATCATGGCCTCGGGGTGTTCCACGACGAGCGACATCTTCAGGCTGTCGAGCCGGCGGTATTGGTTGCTACGGAACTGCTCGAAGGCGGCACTGTCGAGTCGCTTCTGTGCTGCCGTCATCTCGTCGTACAGGGCGTTGTTGGCCCGCTGGTAGTCGAACATCACCTGGTTCTGGGGCGAGCCCTTCACGCGCATGTTCTTGCTCCAGCCGCTCTGCTTGGTGTTGAGGGTGAAGAAAGGCTTCTCTTTGTATATCACAAACTCGATGTAGCGGTTGCCGTTGTTGGTGATGAAGTACAGGCCTGGCAGCAGTTCCTTCTCGCCCTCGAACACGAATTTGCCTTTGCCGCTGCGATAGGCGGTGTCGCACACGTAGGTGTGCGAGGCATAGTAGTAACCCATCAGCAGCATCGTGTCGACGCTGTTCTCCACGTTCAGCGTAATCTTGTAGGTGGGCTTTGCCGCCACACTGGTGGCGATGGCCATTAGGACAATTATCAGTATGCGTTTCATGATAGCTCTTTTGTTGTTGTTTTAATATAGACGACCGGCAGCTGTATTGTGTTCATCGTTGTTGTTTATTTCCCGATGCAGAAGCGGCCGAATATGTTGCCAAGTATCTCGTCCGACGAAACCTCGCCGGTGATGGAGCCAAGGTGGTACAGTGCGTCGCGCAGGTCGACGGCCACGAGGTCGGTGGGTACTCCGCTCTCCAGTCCGCTCTCCACGGCTCGCAGGGCCTCCTGCACCCGCAGCAGGGCGTCGCGGTGGCGTACGTTGCATAGCAGCACCTCGTCGAGCGAGCGTTGGTCCACGGCCTCTACCAGGGCCTGTTTCAGTCTGTCGATGCCTTCGCCTGTCAGAGCCGAGATGTGCAGCGCTCCGGTGGTCGGGCTGTCGGTGCCGAGGTCGCACTTGTTCTGCACCACGATGTGGCGTTTGCCGTCCTGGGGCATCTGTGCCGCCAGTGGTTCTACATCTTGCGGTGTGTCGACTACGTGCACCACCACCATGGCGTCGTCGTAGGCACGACGGCTGCGCTCTATGCCGAGTCGTTCCACCGTGTCGTCGGTCTCGCGCAGTCCTGCGGTGTCCACCAGCCTGAAGCTGACGCCCTCGATGGTGAGCATGCCTTCCACGGTGTCGCGTGTGGTGCCCGGTACGGGGCTCACTATGGCGCGGTCGTCGCCCAGCAGGGCGTTGAGCAGGGTCGACTTGCCGACGTTGGGACTGCCGATGATGGCCACCGGCACGCCCTCTTTCATGGCGTTGCCTAGGGCGAAGGTGGTCAGCAGTCGGTCGTTTTGTGCTATGAGTTGTTCCAGCAGGGTGTGCAGTTGGCTGCGGTCGGCAAACTCTACGTCCTCTTGGCTGAAGTCGAGCTCCAGCTCGAGCAGCGAGGTGAGGTCGAGCAGTTGCTGGCGCATCTCCTTCAGTCGCTGGGCGTAGCCGCCGCGCAGCTGGCTTATGGCTAGACGGTGCTGTGCCGGCGTGCTGGCGTCTATCAGGTCGGCCACGGCTTCGGCTTGCGAGAGGTCGAGGTGGTGGCTCAGGAAGGCTCGCAGGGTGTACTCGCCGGCTTCGGCCAGTCGCGCGCCGTCGTCGAGTAGGGTCTGCAACAGGGCCTGCTGCACATAGGGCGAGCCGTGGCACGAGAACTCCACGGTCTCGTCGCCTGTGTAGCTGTGTGGGGCAGGGTAGAGGGTGGCCACTATGTCGTCGAGCTCGTCGAAGCGGCAGTAGGTGGCATGCCGTGGCTCCAGCGTTCCGGCCGAGAGGTGGCGCAGGGCTATGGCCAGCGCCTGCGGACCGCTGAGGCGCACCACTGCCACGCCGCCTTTGCCGTGCGGTGTGGCTATGGCGGCTATGGTGTCGTTACTCCTCATTGCCTCCTATGTACTTGTCGCCATACAGACTGCGCATCTCGTCGTCGCTCAGGTCCAGCTCCACCTTCATGCGGTACATGTTGGGGTAGGCGAGGAAGAGCATCAGCGTGGCCACCATTGCCAGCATCAGCAGTGTGTTCTGTGCCGAGAGCACGGCCATGGCGCACACCATGGTCACTATGGCCAGCATGGAGTAGTACAGCGAGGCGATGTGCCGGCTGTAGCCCTCCAGTTTGGCTTCCAACCCTTCGGTCTGGCGCAGGGCCGGTATCTGGCGTCGTATGACGAGCAGCGACATGCTCACCGCCAGCACTGCCAGTATGCTCCCGGCCACAAGCATCCACTGCATCGTGTGGCGTGATGCGTAGAAGCGGTAGGGACTGGCCAACGTGAAGGCTGCTGCAAGTATCACCACCGCCACCGAGCCCCATAGCCCGATGCCGGCTGCCTTCTTTATCTTCTTGGTGTATCTTTCCATCTGTCTGATGTCTTTTATAGTTTCAGGTACTTTGCCGTGTACGACTCCTTGCAGCCCACCAGGTCTTCCGGCGTGCCGGCGAAGACCACGCGGCCGCCCTCCTCGCCGCCTTCCGGCCCGAGGTCGATCACCCAGTCGGCGCACTTAATGATGTCGTGGTGATGCTCTATGACGACGATGCTGTGGCCTCGCTCTATCAGCCGGTCGAAGGCGGCCAGCAGCTTGCGTATGTCGTGGAAGTGCAGGCCTGTCGAGGGCTCGTCGAAGATGAAGAGCATCGGCTTGTCGGCGGCGTCGCCGTGCACCAGGTATGAGGCCAGCTTGATGCGCTGGGCCTCGCCGCCGCTGAGCGACGACGACGACTGGCCGAGCTTCAGGTAGCCCAGGCCCACGTCCTGCAGCGGCTTCAGCCGGTTGTAGATGCTGCGGGTCTCGTTGCTGTCGAAGAAGTCGAGCGCCTGGTCGACGGTCATATCGAGCACGTCGCTTATGTTCTTGTCGTGGTATAGCACCTCGAGGGCTTCGTCCTTGTAGCGCCGGCCGTGGCATTCGTCGCACAGCAGGTGCACGTCGCTCATGAACTGCATGCTCACTGTGACGTAGCCTTCGCCCTCGCAGGCGTCGCAACGGCCTCCCTCGACGTTGAACGAGAAGAAGCCGCTCTTGTAGCCGCGGGCTTTGGCCAGGGGCTGGCTGGCATAGAGCGCACGCACCTCGTCGAACACTTTCATGTATGTGGCTGGGTTGGAGCGCGAGGAGCGTCCTATGGGGTTCTGGTCCACCATCTCCACCGCCGCGAGGCGGCTCACGTCGCCGTCGAGGGCCGCGCACGAACCTACGTAGTCGCCGTTGCCGTCCATGCGCCGTTGCAGCACGTCGTACAGCACACGCCTGATCAGGGTGCTCTTGCCCGAGCCCGACACGCCGGTTACCACGGTGAAGACCCCGAGCGGTATGTCGACATCGATGTGCTTCAGGTTGTTGGCATAGGCGCCGTGTATGCTGATGCGGTCGCGCCAGGGGCGCCGGGTGGCGGGCACGGCTATGCTCTGCCGTCCCAGCAGGTATTCGGCTGTGAGCGACCGCTTGGCATTCTTCAGGTCGGCGGGTTTGCCGGCAAAGACCACCTCGCCGCCCAGGCGACCGGCCTCGGGGCCTATGTCGACCAGGTAGTCGGCGGCGCGTATTATGTCTTCGTCGTGTTCCACCACGATCACCGTGTTGCCCAGGTCGCGCAGGCGCCGCAGCACGCCTATCAGGCGTTCGGTGTCGCGGCTGTGCAGCCCTATCGACGGTTCGTCGAGTATGTACATAGACCCTACGAGCGACGACCCCAGCGAGGTGGCCAGGTTGATGCGCTGGCTCTCGCCGCCGCTGAGGCTGTTGCTCATGCGGTCCAGGCTGAGGTAGCCCAGACCCACGTCGAGCAGGTAGCCCAGGCGGTGCTTCAGTTCGGTGCGTATGCGGTCGGTGGTCTTCAGTTCGGTGTCGGTGAGGCGTGTGTCGAGGTCTTCGACCCACGGCAGCAGCTGCTCGACCGGCATGGTCGTCAGCTCGGTGATGGCGCGGCCGTCCACCTTCACATATTCGGCGTCGCGGCGCAGACGGTGGCCGTGGCAGTCGGGACATACCGTGCGGCCGCGGTAGCGGGCCAGCATCACTCGGTACTGTATCTTGTACGACTGGCTTTCGACCCAGCGGAAGAAGCCGTCGATGCCCTCCCAGCCGCCGTCGCCGTGCCACAGCACGTCGTGCTGGGCGGCCGTCAGCTGGTAGTAGGGCACATGTATCGGGAAGTCTATTGTGGCGGCATAGCGTATGAAGTGCCGCTTCCATTCCTGCATGGTGTCGCCGTTCCAGCACACTATGGCGTTGTCGTAGATGCTGCGGCTGCGGTTGGGGACCACCAGGTTCTCGTCGATGCCTATGATGTTGCCGTAGCCCTGACAGGTGGGGCAGGCGCCGTAGGGGTTGTTGAACGAGAAGAAGTTGGGGTTGGGCTTCTCGAAGCTTATGCCGTCGGCCTCGAAGCGGTTGCTGAAGGCTGTCAGTCTGAAGTCGGTGGTCGGCGCTTGGCTGGCGTCGCTCTCCATCCCGATCACGCAGGCGCCGTGTCCTTCGAAGAAGGCGCTCTGTACGCTCTCGGCGATGCGGGCGGCCTGCCCGTCGTCGTCGCTGTGCACTTCCAGGCGGTCTATCACCAGGTATATGTCGCCTTCGAGGGTCACTGTGTCGAGGTCGTCGATGCGCACCACAGTGCCGCGCACCATGACGCGCTGGTAGCCTTCCTGCCTCAGTATGTCTATCTGTGTGCGCAGGGGCCGTTCCTTGCTGTCGGTCAGCGGCGCCAATATCATCACCCTAAACCTTTCACCTTTCACCTTTAACCTTTCACCTAAGACAAAGTCCACCACGTCGCTCACCGAGTGGCGTCGCACTTCGACGCCGCTCACCGGCGAGTAGGTGCGGCCTATGCGGGCGTACATCAGCTTCAGGTACTCGTATATCTCGGTCTGGGTGCCCACTGTCGAACGTGGGTTGCCAGTGTTCACCTTCTGCTCGATGGCCACGGCCGGCGCCAGCCCGTGTATGTAGTCGACGTCGGGCTTCGACATGCGGCCCAGGAACTGGCGCGCATACGAGCTCATGCTCTCCACGTAGCGCCGCTGTCCTTCGGCAAAGAGGGTGTCGAACACAAGGCTCGACTTGCCGCTGCCGCTGAGGCCGGTGACGACGATGAGCTTGCCTTTCGGCAGGGTGAGGTCTATGTTCTTCAGGTTGTTGGCGCGCGCGCCTTTGATGCTGATGTCCATCTATCGCAGTTTGAGGTCGGCCTGACGCGAGCGTTTGCCGTGCTGGCTCAGTAGCATCAGGGTGCCGTCGGGATGGCGCTCGGTGCGGAAGAGGGTCTGTTTGGTCTTTTGTTCCACTATGGTCTTCTGCACCTCGCCCTCGGGGTCGATGCTGTAGAAGACTATGTTCGACTTGTCGCCTATTTCGTATTCCTTGCACTCGCGTGCTATGTCGTAGGTGGGCGGCAGCTTCGGGCTCTCGCTCTTGAACAGCAGCACGCGGTCGCCGTGGCTCAGCAGGCCTATGCCGAGCAGGTCTTCATAGTTTTTCTGCGTGTCGTTGCGGCGTATGTTGCGCGTCCACCGCATGTGGCATGTGGTGTCGACAGCCACAATGTGGATGCCCACGCGGTTGAAGTGGTCGGTGAGGGTGCCGTTGGCTTCGGTCACCGTGCGTATGTAGTTGCGCCCCACCGCTATCACGGCGCCGTACTCGGTGGTGGCCACGCCGCAGGTCGATATCAGGTCCAGCGTGTAGTCTTTCTGCACCTTCTTGGTGTGGCGGTTGGTCAGTATGTTTATGTCCTCGTTCTGGAACGGACGCATGGCGAAGCCGCCGACCTCGCCGCCGCGTATGTCGAACGACACCATGGCCAATCCGCCGCAGATGTCGTCGTCCTCGGTGGTGCCGCCCTGGCGGAAGGTGCCCAGCGCCATGGCATGGTGGTTCACCACGCCGGCCAGGTGCATCTCGCGTATCGGGTCGCACTTGATGGTCATCTCGTAGGTGTCGGACTTCACGCTGTCGAGCACGTTGAAGATGAAGCTCGTCTCCTCGCCCAGCGACTCATAGCCGAGCGTCACTATCGTGCCGTCGTCGGCGACGCACATCTCGCTCATCGAGCCCAGCGCAAACTCCTTGGCCCACTTGTCGTTCATGCGGGCATCCATCAGACGCACCCGCGTCGAATACTGCTTGCTCTCGATATACTGCACAATCGAGACTGTGGCCACATAGCGGCCGTTGGGCGACACGGCGGCCCACAGCATGCAACGGTCCTTGCGGCCGTAGCCCAGCGAGTCGCGCAGTGTGAGCCCTTCGTTGTACATGGTCTTCAGGTCCACCAGCGCCGTGTACAGCAGCGTCTGGCGCTTGCGGCTGCGGTCGGCCACCATCAGTGCCACGTGGCCCTCGCCCATCGAGGCCGCCAGCAGCTCGCTCTCGGCCGGTGCCTCGATATTGGTGCCGCGCATGACCTCCAGGTTGTGGTCCACCAGCAGCACCTCCTTGTGGCCTTTCCGGCCCTCGCCGACCCAGCAGGTCAGCCCCTCGTACTCGCCCACATACTTGGCGGTCTCCAGGAACACGGGGTCCATCTTCTTGCTCTCGGCATACTTGGCCAGCACCGGCTGGGCTTGCACGGCGCAGCCACACAGCATCGCGGCCACCCATACCGTCAGTGTCAGTCTTATTCTCATATTCTTTGCTTTTATTGTTTCCTTATTATATGTTTACATATCACCTACACGCCACGTTATAACCACGTTACAGCATGGTTCCTCGCCCGCGTGCGGGTGACAATCATGCTGCAAATGTACATACTTTTCCCGATATATGCACCACAATCGTAAACTTTTTTTCTTCCCCGTCTGCTTTTCCCCCGCCAATAGCCCTGGATTCCACCCTCAAAAAATCCGGTTCCTCGTCGGACCCTCTTGTACTATTGTTGTACTATCGTTGTACTATTGAAAACATAAGAACGATAGTACAACGATAGTACAACAATAGTACAACGATAGTACAACGACCGGACCTAGACCGGAGGGGAAGGGGAGGGAAAGGCTCGGGGATGGGGTCGGGAATTGGTGCCCTTTGTGCAAAAATATTTTGCCAGTTCAAAAAAAGTGTGTATCTTTGCAGTCCGTTAGTAAACGAAGAAATAACAAAAACAACCTAAAAAACAAACAGTTATGCCTGCAAGAATTAGACTGCAACGTCATGGCAAGAAGAACCAACCCTTCTACCACATCGTTGTTGCGGATGGTCGAGCACCTCGCGATGGAAGATTTATCGAGAAGCTGGGCACCTACAATCCGCTGACCAACCCCGCCACCATCGATCTCAACTTCGACCGTGCCGTCGAATGGGTGAAGAATGGTGCACAACCGAGCGACACCGTGCGTCGCATACTTTCCTACAAAGGCGTCCTGCTGCGCCGCCACCTGCAGATCGGTGTCGAGAAAGGCGCCATCAGCCAGGAGGTCGCCGACGGCCGTTTCAACGAGTGGCTCCAGGCCAAAGAGGCCAAGATAGCCGCCGTCAAGAGCGAAGCCGAGGGCAACGCCCGCAACACCCGCAAGGCCCGCCTCGAGGCCGAGCGTAAGGCCAACGAGACCAAGGCCGCTGCCATCGCCGCCAAGCGTCAGGCTGCCGCCGAGGCCGCTGCCGCCGCCAAGGCCGAGGCCGAAGCCGCCGAGAACGCCGAAGGCGAAGCCGCCGAAGCTCCCGCCGAGGCCTAAGCCCTAGCGAATTAGGAATTGGGAATGAGGAATTAGGAATTGTGTATTCCTAGTTCCTCTTTTTTGCCACGTTAATTCCTAATTCCTAATCCCTAATTCCTAATTGATAACCATAATGAATATCTCCGACTGCTTCTACCTGGGCCGCGTCACCAAGCCCTGGGGCACCAAAGGACAGATGGCCCTCTTCCTCGACGTCGACACGCCGGCCGACTATGCCGACCTCGACTCCGCCTTCGTCGAGGTCAAAGGCCAGCTCGTGCCCTACTTCTTCCATATCGACCAGCTCAACGGCAACCGCGCCGTCGTCACCTTCGAGGAAATCGACGCCGACCACGCCGCCGCCCTCGCCGGCCGCGACCTCTACCTCCCACTCTCGCTCCTGCCCAAGCTCGACGGCAACCGCTTCTACTTCCACGAGGTCGTGGGCTTCCGTGTCGTCGACAGCAACTATGGCGACATAGGCACCCTCGACCAGGTCGTCGAGTACCCTGCGCAGCCGCTCTTCTCCATATCAAAAAACGGCACCGAGATACTTGTGCCCGTCATCGACCAGGTCATCGACCGCGTCGACCGCGAAGGCCGTACCCTCTACATCACAGCCCCTAACGGCTTGATTGATTTATACCTCGACGAAATGAACAAGTAGTGTTGAAACTATTTTCCTTGCCGTTTACAAAAAAGTGTATACTTTTGCCCCAAAAATAGGAGACCCCATACCATGGTAAAGAAACAGTCAGCAGCCCCTAAAGTGGAGAAGACTCGCTACTCGGCCGAGGAATTGCAGGAGTTCAAGACCCTTATACTCGAAAAGATAGCCAAGGCCGAGAAAGACCTTGAGATGTTGCAGCAGGCCGTCGCCGGCAACGAAAACGAAGCCGCCGACACCGCCCCCACCTTCAAGACCCTCGAGGAAGGCAGCAACGTGCTGCTCAAGGAAGAGAATCAGAAGCTCGCCGCCCGTCAGCAGAAGTTCATACGCGACCTGCGCGCCGCCCTGATCCGCATCGAGAACGGCACCTACGGCATCTGCCAGGCCACCGGCAAGCTCATCCCCAAGGAGCGCCTCATGATAGTGCCCCACGCCACCATGACCGTCGAGGCCAAGGAAGCCAGCAAGCGCCGCTAGGGAAAATACGGCAAGTGGCCGTGGATTAATACCATATAAATTGTGTTAAATATTTGCACGGTTCGAGATTGTTGTGTATTTTTGCACCCGCAAACTCGGACCGTACAATGTTTAAAAGCGCGCATAACACGCTGATTCTCACCCCCCCCCTGCTGCGTGGAGCTGTAGGCGGGTATATCTATTTTCGTTTTTGACGCTGAAGTTCGTGTAGCAATCACCCTTGCTGCACGGCTTGTGCCTTGTATGTAGATTAGCATAAATAGTAACATAAAGACAGAAAAAGCAAACAAGATGAAGAAAGACAAGAAACAGTACGAAGCCCCGTCGCTGACAGCCGTCAGCTTCAAGACGGAACGTGGCTACGCCGCCAGCGGCCCACTCGGGCTCAGTGAATTTGTGTTCTGGGACAATGATAAATCGGAGGACCAGATGGAAGATTACTCAATCGTTTGGGACCAAGGCACAAACAGCTTCTGGGATTAATAGTACAACCGCTAAAAAAGACATCAAGATGAAAAACAAAGTAATGGTATTTGCGATGGCGGCTGTAGCCATGTTGGCTGTGAGTTGCCAGAAAGACCGTGTCGACGGCATGACCCTGCTCACCGAAGGTTTTAACGGTAATAATACAAAAGTTCTCGTAAACGACACCGCCTCCACTTGGGCAACTGGCGACGAGGTGCGCATCAACGATAAGGAGGCTTCCGTCACTGTCGCTGGGAGCACAGCAAGCGTTAGCCTTGGCGAGGAAGTGACCTCACCTTTCTATGGCGTCTATCCTGCCAGTATCTATGACGATAACGATGGTGCAAACTACACACTTGATTTGCCTGCCACCTACACTTACGCCATCAGCGACGGTAAGCAGAACCTCGCTTCGCCAATGGTCGGCTACACCACCGACAATAGCACCATGGTCTTCAAACACCTCACCGCCGCTATTACTGTGCAGGTGGTCAACTACTGCGGCTTCACTATCCAGGTTGATAGCATTATCGTCAGCAGCAACAACTATAAGCTGAATGGCGAATTGAACGTTACTATTGGCGCAGGAAACCCGACTGTTACAGCTGCAACCACCAGCGATGCCGATGCCAAAAAGGTTACTATGCTCTTCAATGGCAGTTCCTCGCTTCAGGTGTTCGCTGGCGACTCTGCCAATGTACAGGTGCCGGTGTTGCCCGTAGGCGTTGAAAACAAGTTTACTGTAAGGGTTGTTACCCACAAGGTTGATCAGCCTGCTGTGAAGCCTATCTTCGAGAAGGAACAGGGCTCGAAACACTCTCTCGCCCGTGCTTACCTCGGCTACGCCCGTACCACCTTCGGCGGCCTTTTCAGTGTCAGCGCCAGTAAGAAAGTCATCATCTCCCAGGGTAACCTGCAATGGGGACATAACACATGGCGTTTTGCACCTAAACAATATGAATATGTTGGTAATGCTAATAACAATACAGCTCCTACAACAAATGATGAGAATTGGATGGATTTGTTCTGCTGGGGCGCCAATGGAAATACTAAAGCTCCGAATACAGCTAGTGACTACAATGATGCCACTGATGATATTTCAGGAACAAATGCAGATTGGACATTTTGTGATATAAGTAATGGAGGCGGATCTGGACGTTGGCGTTCGCTAACGGGCGGAACATCTGGTGAATGGGCATATTTGATTGGAAGAACTAATAGTTACGCAAAAGGAAAAGTTTGTAATAAATATGGATTAATGCTTTTCCCTGATGGTTATGTGCATCCAACTGATGTTACGGCAGTCGCAGGCATAAATGCGACTGGAAATATTGGATGGAATGGGAATGATTATTCGGAAGCGGACTGGATAAAAATGGAGGCAGCTGGTGCTGTGTTTCTCCCGGCGGAAGGTTATCGCAATAATGCTACATTGAATTATGCAGATACTCAAGGTGATTATTGGACGTCGTCTCCCTCCTCTGGAAGTAGTGGTAGACAAATAGAGTTTTCTGCTTCAGCTTTTTACTATAATACATCGTGGAAGACAATGACGAAGTCGTATGGCTGTTCAGTCCGACTTGTCCTTGACGTTAATTAACCGACCATCTTAAATAATCCTAACTGCACTCGGGGTACACAATAAATTGCCCCGAGTGTAGTTATAAACGGCATAATCCATCGTTAAAGCAAATTAAACAAAACAGTATATTTATGAGAAAGATTGTATCCCTTTTCCTGCTCGCTATGGCAGTCGTAGCACCCCTCGGCCTCCGCGCCCAGGACGAATGCTCCGTCACTCTGCCTTGGAGCGAGAACTTCGACAGCTATACCGCCGTAAACGGCACATCTAAGCCCGACTGCTGGACCCGCCTCAGCGGCTTCCAGGTCAACGCCACCACCGTAAGACCTAACCTCTACTCCTTTGGCGGCGGCAAGGTGCTCTACTTCAACGGCCAGGGCACAGGCTCGGGCGTCATGCAGATTGCCACTCCCTATATCAACGCGGCTCTGAACAACATGGAGATATCCTTCCGCTGCTCGGGCGAAGGCCTGATGCTCTACGCCGCCCCCGACACCGCCGATGAGAGCACATGGGTGCTGATCGGCACCTTCGGCTCGGGCTCGATGTTCAGCTGGACCAACGTGGAACTGCACACCGACACCATCAGCGGCATACCCGCCGACAACGGCTTCCTCGTCTTCGCCAGCGCCTATGGCACCACCTATGGCACCGGCCGTCTGGACGACCTCGCCGTCACAGCCCTCACCGGTTGCGACAAGCCCGCCTCGGTGAGCGCCGAGAATGTCGGCCCTGCCACCGCTACCATCAGCTGGGATGCCGTCGACGGAGTGCCCAGCTATCTGGTGTACTACAAGGCCGACGGTGACGAAGACTGGGTTGAGATTGAGGAGTACACCACCTCGACTGCCCTCGCCAACCTGCAGCCCGGCACCACCTACACCGTGAAGGTGCGCAGCTGGTGCGGCGTGGGCGACACCAGCGACGTGCGCTCCACCACCTTCACCACCCAGCAGAGCTGCTACTCGGTGCTCAACCTCGTGCAGGTGGGTACCAGCGTCGACGCAGCCTCGTTTGCATGGGAGTATTCCGCCCTTGGCTATGAGGCCGCCGGCGCCTTGGCCGTGCTCCACGACGAGACCGACACCGAGGCCGAAGACGTGGTGGTCGAGGTCTACGGCACTTCGCACATCTTCACCGGCCTCGACCGCACACACCAATACACGGTGAGCCTCTACGCCCTCTGCAACGGCGACACCGCCGAGGCTGTCAGCGCCGAGGTGGTCTTCGTGAACTGTGGCGAGAGTCCGCTCAACGCCGGCGTCAACGACTACAGCGCCAACTATCCGTTGGGCACCAGCTATCTTACCAGCTACACCCTCGCCCTCTACGATGCCGACATACTGTACAGCATGGATACCCTGCGCGGCATCGCGCTGCACCGTGCCCTGACCGGCACCAGTGCCAGCCTGACCCGCACCATCAGCATCTACATAGGCCATACCACCCTCGACTCGCTGACCTCGAACATAGGCACCACCGGCATGACCCAGGTGGCCAACGGCGTAAGCTACACCCTCGCCGCCCAGGAATGGGACACCCTGCTCTTCACCACCCCCTTCGTCTACGACGGCCACTCCAACGTGCTGGTGGCCCTGCAGGACAACACGGGTAGCGAGGCACAGGGCGCCAACTGGTACTACCATGCCAGTGAAGGCAAGCTTTTCTATAGCAACCACGGCAGCTATGGCGACAACTCGGCAGGCGTCTATCGTCAGCCCGACCTGCGCTTTGTGGGCGAGTGCAACAACGACTTCTCGTGTGAGCCTCCTGTGCTGGCCCTCGGCGAGGTCGACAGCACCAGCGCCATCATCACCTGGTACGGCACACCCATGAGCGACTATGTGGTGGAATACCGCATCGGTGGCACCCTCGCATGGACGGCCATCGACACGGTGAACTTCCTCGGCTATTCCTTCTCCGACCTGACGCCCGACACCTACTACGAGGTGCGCGTGGGCATCATGTGCGACACCATGGTGCGCTACAGCACCGTGCTGAGCTTCTCGACCGACTGTGCCATGATGCACCTGCCCTTCCACTTCACCCAAGCCCAGATGTGCACCGCGGCCGACAACGGCTTCTCGTCGTGCTGGAACTTCAGTCAGTACATTTACCGTGGCCGCATGACCAACAGTCACCGCGGCTACTTGCGCAATGTGGACCACAACCAGTGGGTTATGCTGCCTGCCATCGCCGAGCCCCTGAGCGGCGCCCGTCTGCGTACCTGGGCGGCCAGCTCGTCGCCGGCCAAGGTCAAGGTTGGTATCGCCAGTGGCACCAATATCAGCAATGTGGTCTGGGTCGACACCCTCGACATCGAGGGCGGCAACCCCGACGAGGTTACCACCGAGTATATCTCCTACCTCGACAACTACACTGGCACCGGCAACCGAGTGGTGGTGAGCCCCATCGTGTATAACGACTTCCAGTATGTCTTCTTCTTCGACTTCCACGTCGAGCCCATCGAGGCCTGCCGTCCTGTGACGAACCTGCAGCTCGAGGCTGCCACCGACAGCAGCCTCACTGTGAGTTGGACCGCCGTGGGCGATGCCACCGAGTGGATGGTGCTGGTCAACGGCACCCCGGTGGATACCGTCTCGAACGACCCGTCGTGCACCATACAGAACCTGGCGCCCTACACCAAGTATGATGTGACGGTGCGTGGTCTCTGTGGCGATGAAGAGATAAGCGATGCCACCAGTGCCGAGTTCCGCACTGCCTGCTCGGGAGAGTCCTGCACGTTCACCATCTACGCCCACTCTGCCGACGACGGCTGGAAGGGTGCCAGTCTTGTGGTCGAGGCCGACGGCGAGACAATAGGCCGTGTGAAGCCCCTCGGTGGTACCGAGGAGAGCCACACCTTCACTGTGTGCGCCAATATGCCGGTCAGCTTCAGCTGGCTCTCGGGCAACAACGACGAGGAGTGCAGCTTCGAGATAGTGAACGCCAACGGCGACACCCTGTCGTGGTACAACCAAAACCTGACGATAACCAGTGGCGTCTACTATGAGACAAACAACATCTGCGGCGCTGCCGACACCGGTAACGTAGACACCACCACGGCGCAGTATACCGTCACCGTGGAGTACGATGCCACGCGCGGCAGTGTGAGTGGTGCCGGCACCTACTATGCAGGTTCGACGGTAACTCTGACGGCCACGCCGAACAACGGCTATAGCTTCACTGGCTGGAGCATTTCGCCAATCTCGTCCAGCCTTATCAGTGCCAACCCCTACATGCTGACCATCACAAGCGACATAACCGTTGTGGCCCACTTCGAGGCCGTCACTCCCGAAGGTATCGACGCTGTGGGCGATGCCAGCCTCTGCCTGGCCCCTAACCCCGCCAGCAGTGTGGTCTCCATCGACGGTATTGCCGCCGAGTCCACGGTCAGGATAGTCGACGTCAACGGCCGTGAAGCCTTCCGCCGCGAAGGTGTCACCGGCAGCGTCAAGGTCGACGTCTCGTCCTTCGCCAAGGGAGTCTACTTTGTCTGCGTGGTCACCCCGCAGTCGACCGCCATGCAGCGGCTGATAGTGAAGTAGTCAAAGTGAAAAAAGAGAAAAACAAAAGTGCTGACGTATTGCGTCAGCACTTTTGTTTTTTTTACCTTTCAGCTATCCTGGGAATGGCGTCGATGAGGGTGCGTGTGTATTCGCACTGTGGGTTGTGGAATATCTGGTCGGGGGTGCCGCTTTCCACGATGCGGCCTTGCTGCATCACCATGATGCGGTCTGCCATGTAGTGGACGACGCTGAGGTCGTGGGTGATGAAGAGGTAGGTGAAGCCGTAACGCTCCTTGAGGTCGTTGAGCAGGTTGAGTACCTGGGCCTGGACGCTGACGTCGAGGGCCGAGACGCTTTCGTCGCACACCACCAGCTCGGGTTGCAGGATGAGGGCGCGGGCGATGCATACGCGCTGCCGCTGTCCGCCGCTGAGTTCGTGTGGGTAGCGGTTGTACCAGTCGGGATCGAGGCCTACTTGCTGCATAAGAGCGCATACGCGCTCTTTAAGTGAAGAGTGGAGAGAGGAGAGAGGAGAGCCGTTTGTCGCGTCAGTTTGTTCTCCGTTCTCCGTTCTCCGTTCTCCACTCTTGTGGACACGTAGAGGTTCGCAAATGGCGTCGCCGATGGTCATGCGGGGGTTGAGGCTGGAGTAGGGGTCCTGGAAGACAATCTGCAGCTTGGGCCGCAGGGCGCGCATCTGGCTACGGCTGAGGCTGTCGAGTGACTGGCCGCGGTAGAGGATGCTGCCGTCGCTGTGGTCGATGAGGCGCAGCAGGGCGCGTCCCAGGGTGCTCTTGCCGCATCCGCTCTCGCCCACGAGGCCCAGAGTCTCGCCCTCCATGATGTCGAATGTAAGGCCGTCGACGCCCTTGAGCGTCTGCAGAGGGCGGCCAAAGATGCTCCGCTTCAGGGTGTAGGTGACCGAGAGGTCGTGGACCTCTATTAATTTTGAATTTTGAATTTTGAATTTTGAATCAGGCTCATTATTGTATTCGGAATTCAACCTTTGTGATTCAGAATTGGAAAGACAGTCTTCCACAGTCGGGAGCCTTCTGGGTTTGCTGTCGAGCGGCGGACGGCAGGCCAGCAGGCCGCGGGTGTAAGGCTCGGCTGGGTGGTACAGCACCGTTTCGGCGGGTCCTTGTTCCACCACCTTGCCGCGATACATCACCATTATGTCGTCGGCAATCTGGGCTATCACCCCCAGGTCGTGGGTGATGAAGATGATGCTGATACCGTGCTTCTGCTGTAGTTGCTTCAGCAGATCCAGTATAGTTTTCTGTACTGTCACGTCGAGGGCGGTGGTAGGCTCGTCGGCGATGATGATGTCGGGGTTGTTGATTAGCGCCATGGCGATCATCACGCGCTGCTTTTGGCCGCCGCTGATTTCGTGGGGGTAGCTGTTGAAAATCTTCTCGGGGCGGGGGAGGAGCACCTCTTTAAAGAGTTCGATGGTCCGGGCCTTTAATTCTGAATTCAGGACTCTGGACTCTGAGTTGGCGTGAGCTTTCATCATCTCCACCACTTGGTCGCCGCATTTCTGCACGGGGTTCAGCGAGGTCATGGGTTCTTGGAAAATCATGGAGATGCGCTTGCCGCGGATGGAGCGGAAGCCCTCTTCGTCGAGGGAAAGGAGCTCGGTGCCGTCCAGCCGGGCGCTGCCGGTGACGACGGCCTGCTTGGGCAGGAGTCCCATCAGTGCCATGGTGCTCACACTTTTGCCGCTGCCGCTTTCGCCGACGATGCCGAGGGTGTGTCTGCGCTGCAGAGTGAAGTTGACATCGTCCACTACAGTCCGTCCGTCGAAGGCGACGGACAGTCCTTTTACTTCAAGAATGATATTTTTATCCATGTTTGTGTCGTTTGTAAGAGAGAATTACATGTTGTTTAGAGAGAGTAGCTGCTGCTCAAACCTGTAGTTGGCAAATTCCGATGGCAGAGCCTCCACTTTGGCGGAAAGGGGAGTCGGGCGAGATTGCATAGTTCAGCATCCGTTGCTGGGTCACGGCATCGTTGTCCATCAGCAGCGCCACATATTTTGCCACGCCGCCGGTGAGCATATAGAGACAGAGCAGGTCGTCGGGACGGTAGTTGGGATTGTGGTCGTGCAGGATTGTCTTTAGGGTGGCGATGCTGAAGGGCAGCAGCCGCAGGTTGGCGTTGCGTCGTCCGTAGAGCGGTTGGTCGCCATTGTTGAAAATCTTGTGCATCATTGAATAGATGGAGCCTGACTTTCCCAGCTGCTGTTTGCTTTTCTTTGACATGTCGGTCTCGTTGTCCGTTTCCGGCTGCAAAGATACGCAAACTTTTTCATTCAGGTACTTGTCAAGCCATCCGTACAGCACTACTGCACTGCTGATGTGATACTTGGATACAATATCCGATGCCGGACACCGCCGCTCGTGGTACTCCCGCGCTATCGCAATCATGTCCGTTTCGTCGAAAACATACTTGTCTGTCTCGACCTCTTTCCACTCGTAACGTCCGAGTTCTTCATTGTACACCTGGCGTGTCTGTGTCATTTGTCTCATTTTCACTTCCGGTATTGCTTACAAAAGTGTCAACTTTTTTCAGGTTAAGACACTATCGCATTCGCACATTCACACATTTAATTAAATTTTGCCATTCAAGAAATAATTTGTATATTTGCAGTTATAAAAACAATAGCAATGGCTACATAATAACTTGAAAACAAACAATATTAAGGTGCAATATCAACAATAAACAGCGTTAACAATCACTATCGTACTCCCGAATTTTATATAAAAATCAGGAGTGCACTCACGAATTTTAGCAATTTATGTACAAGAGAATATTTGACATTGAGAAGAAGTTAGACGAAGGAATGTTCCTGTTCGGCGCACGTCAGACAGGCAAATCCACCCTACTGAAGGAACGTTTCAAGGATGCCATCTATTACGATTTGCTCAACCCGAATGTACGAAAAGCCTTCAAGAGGAATCCGAATTCTCTGTGGGAGGCATTGCAGGACAAGCCTGCCGGCACGCTTGTCATTGTGGACGAAATACAGAAAGTCCCCGAATTGTTGGATGTGGTGCATTCCCTGATGGTCGACCGGGGCCTATTCTTCATTCTCAGCGGTTCCAGTTCGAGGAAACTAAAGCGTTCAGGAGCCAACACCCTTGGCGGTCGTGCCATACCGGAAACACTCTATCCTCTTGTTTGGCCCGAGGTCACCGACTTTCAAATTGACCGCGCCGTCCAGAACGGCATGATTCCCCGCCACTATATGGTAGAGGATGCCACCAAGCGCTTGTCGGGATATGTGAAAATATACCTTGACGAAGAGATACGCGAGGAGGGAGAAGTGCGTGAGTTAGACGCATTCGAGCGTTTTATGGAAGTCGCAGCCATCTGTGACGGCGAGATGCTGAACTATTCCAATATCGCTTCCGACTGCGGCGTATCGGCCAAGACCGTCAAATCCTATTTTCAAATCCTCTACGACACGCTCATCGGGTATGAGATCCCGGCTTTCCGGAAGGAGATCAAACGCAAAATCATTCAAGCCCCCAAATTCTACTACTTCGATGTCGGACTTGCCAACTACTTGATGGGGCGTCATACCCTGAAACGTGGCACCGATGACTACGGACATGCATTTGAGCATCTGGTGATGCAGGAGATTATAGCTTACAAAGGCTACAATGACAAGCGCGACATCATCTCCTATTGGCACACCTATGACAAAAAAGAAGTAGATGCAGTTATCGGCGACGCCAAGGTGGCCATTGAAATCAAGTCCACCGACCATGTTGAAACCAAACACAAGAAGGGGCTCAAAGCTTTTCAGGAGGAACATCCTGATTGCCGACTTATCCTCGTGTCTCTCGACCCCATCACACGCCGTTCCGGCGACACCGAGCTCATCTACATCCTTGACTTCCTGAAGATGCTTTGGAATGGAGAAATATTCTAAATGTTTCCCGCATTTACACATTCCCGCATTCACACATTTAATAAAAATTTGCCATTCAAGAAAAAAGCGTATCTTTGCAGCGTGGAAATAACATAAAAGAATGCGTTAATGTGCAAATACGTTTAATGTGTTAGTTTTAATAAATGAACAACTAAAACAGAATATGTACTGAAAATATGACCCAGCAGAACGCCATACAGATATTTGAAGGGAACCAGGTTCGCGTTGCATGGAACGAAGAGGAAGAGAAGTATTATTTCTCCATCGTTGATGTGGTGCAGATATTGACCGAGCAACCCACCCCTCGCAAAGCAAGCACCTATTGGGCGGTTCTCAAGAAACGCCTGAAAGAGGAAGGTGCCGATGAACTGCTTACAAATTGTAAGCAGTTGAAAATGCCGGCTGCCGACGGCAAGAATCGCGCCACCGATGTTGCTGATTTAGAGCAGATGTTGCGTATCATCCAATCCATTCCTTCCAAGAAGGCGGAACCCATCAAGCAGTGGCTCTCCGAGGTGGGCGCACAACGTATCGACCAGATGATTGACCCTGAGTTGACATTCCAGATGGCCGTAGAGGATTACCGCCGTCAAGGGTATAGCGAACGCTGGATAGAAAACCGTCTCAAGTCCATACGTACGCGCAAGGAACTGACTGACGAGTGGGAGCGTTCGGGGGTGAAAGAGCAGAAAGACTTCGCCATCCTCACCAACATCCTCACCAAGGCGTGGAGCGGTATGAATACAGGCGAATACAAACGGTACAAGGGGCTTACGAAGGAGAATCTAAGAGACAATATGACCACCCTCGAGCTGGCTTTGAACACGTTGGCGGAAGCTGCCACCACCGAGATATCGCGTAACCGTAATCCGAAGACAATGCAGGAGAACAAGCAGGTGGCGCAGAGTGGAGGAAAAGCCGCCAAAGCCGCCCGCGAGGAAGTGGAGAAGCAGATAGGCCACAGCGTCATTTCCCGTAAACGAGCCTCCGATTACCTGCTGCCTACGGAAGAAGTTGAAGTGAAAGAGATTGAATGATATTGTGAAAAATTCGTATCTTTGCAGCGTGAAATAACATAATAGAATGCGTTAATGTGCTAATGTGTTAATGCGTTAGTATTTATAAATTGAATAACTAAAACAGTATAGAGACAGAGAAATAGAATAGTAACAAATACATAAATTAGAAGCGTTTTTGCTTTTCAAGTATTGCTGAAATCTGGACAATTTCAACTTCACTACACAAGGAAGCAGAACGCTCACGGTGCTATCCGTGGGCTTTCTTGTTTGTAGTGAAGGTAGTCCAGAACCGCAGCAATAGACAGAAGTCCGCGGTTTTTTTATTTGGTGCTTGGGAAGTGAAACAACATTCAATACCAAGTATCATGAGTAATTTCGAGAAAGTAATCAACCACTACCGCAAACAATCTTTTTCAGAAGCCGACAAGGGCAACCGTTTTGAACGCCTGATGCAGGCGATGCTACGCACCATTCCTCCTTACTGCAACGAACTACAACAAGTATGGCTGTGGAGTGAGTTTCCCTATCGTCTAAGTATCTCGGCCCACGATTCGGGCATCGATATTGTGGCACAAACCAACGACGGCAACTATTGGGCCATACAATGCAAATGTTATCTTGCCGACGCCAAGATAGACAAAGGGGATGTGGATACCTTTCTCACCACCTCGTCCCGCTCATTCAAGGACGATGAAGGCAAACAGCATTTTTTCAGTTTCCGACTCTGGATTGATACCACCGACGGTGGCTTCACCAGCCATGCTGCCGAGAGTTTTATCGGCCAGGCAATACCGGCCAGCGTGCTGCATCTCGCCGAGTTGGCTGAGATGCCTGTTGATTGGGAGGAGTTGGACAACGGCATCAGCGGTACAAAAGCCATCACCGAACATAAGGAGGTTCGTCAGCATCAGCAAGATGCTCTCGATGAGGCCATGAAGTACTACAAAGAGCATGACCGCGGAAAACTCATTATGGCTTGCGGTACAGGCAAGACCTTCACCGCCCTCCGCATCGCCGAACAGATGACCGACTGCAGAGGAAAGGTGCTCTTTCTCGTTCCCAGCATCGCCCTTTTGGGTCAGACCCTCCGCGAATGGTGCTTCGATACCCAGAAGCCTATCCGACCTATGTGCATATGTTCAGACAGCGAGGTGAGCCGCACCCACACCAAAGACGACGACACCAATATCACCAGCGTCGAAGAGCTGGCATTTCCAGCATCCACCAGCGTGGAACAAATCAAGCAGCAGTATTTCGCTCTGCAGCACGACAAACGGAAAGGAATGCTTGTGGTGTTCAGCACCTATCAGAGTATTGAGCGAATAGCTGCTGCCCAAAGTGCTATCGGCGAAGAGCTGACCTTCGACCTCATTATCTGCGACGAAGCCCACCGCACCACAGGTGTCACCCTCAAAGGCGATAACGAGAGCGCATTTGTTCGGGTGCACGACAATAGTTTCATTCGTGCCCGCAAACGTATGTATATGACTGCCACCCCGCGTCTGTACAAGGAGTCCGACCAAAAGAAGGCAAAAGACCAGGATGCCTATCTATGCTCGATGGACAACCCAGAATTGTATGGTGAGGAATTCTACCGTCTGGGATTTGGCGAAGCAGTCGACAAAAACCTCCTTTCCGACTACAAGGTGCTTATCCTCAACGTGGAACCGGGTGATGTGAACACGGAGGTTCAGGTGGCTCTCTCCGGCCTCGATGCAGCCACACAGAAGGAAGTGAATACCGACGATATGGCCAAGCTCATCGGCTGCATCAACGCCCTTAGCAAGCGCAGCCGCTACGACAACAAACTGCTCCGCGAGATTGACCCGCAGCCGATGCACCGAGCGGTGGCTTTCTGCCAGAATATCAAGGTCAGCAAAGCCATCAAGGAGGCTTTCAACGCCTGCCGTGATTCCTATTATGCCAGCCTCAGCAGTGAGGAACGCAGGGGATTGGTGCGGGTGGAGGCTGACCACGTGGATGGTAGCATGGGTGCCGCCAAGCGTGAGGCCAAACTGAGTTGGTTGAAGAATACCCGCACCGATGGCTACGAATGTCATCTGCTGAGCAATGTGCGCTGTCTGAGCGAGGGTGTCGATGTGCCTTCGCTCGATGCTGTCATCTTCCTTGCCGCCAAGAACTCACAGGTCGATGTGGTGCAGTCGGTGGGGCGTGTGATGCGGCGTGCCGAGGGCAAGAAATACGGCTATATCATCATCCCCATCGTGGTGCCGAGCGATGTCGACCCCGAGGTGGCGCTGAACGACAACAAGACCTACGCCGTGGTGTGGGACATCCTCAACGCCTTGCGTGCCCACGACGACCGCTTCAACGCGATGGTCAACAAGATTGAACTGAACAAGAAACGCCCCGATGCCGTGCAGCTGATACGTCCCGGTAGCAGCTTTATCGGGCAGGGTGGTGGCAACGGTGACGAAGAGTCCGATGGTGATGGTCTTTCGGCATCCGAACCAAGCATCACTTTCAAGAGCCAACTTGAGATGCGTTTCGAGCAGTTGCAGAATGTCATCTTCGCCCGCATGGTGCAGAAGGTGGGCAGCAAACGTTATTGGGAGCAGTGGGCAAGCGATGTGGCCAAGATTGCCGAAAAACATATTACCCAGATAAACCAGCTGATTACGGAAGAGCAGAAAGCGCGTCGGGAATTCGACCGATTCCTGAAAGGTCTGCATAAGGACATCAACCCCTCGGTCAGTGAGCCGCAGGCAGTAGAGATGCTGGCTCAGCATATCATCACACAGCCAGTATTCGAGGCTTTGTTCGATAGCTATGCTTTCACCGCAAACAACCCTGTCAGCAAGGCAATGAGCAAGATTGTCACCCTGCTGAACGAGAAAATTGACGAGACCGACCGCAAGAGCCTCGATGCCTTCTACCGAAGTGTCCGCAAACGTGCCGAGGGTATCGACAATGCTGAAGCCAAGCAGAAGATTGTGGTGGAACTGTACGACAAGTTCTTCACCACAGCATTCCCCAAAGTGAAAGAGCAGTTGGGTATCGTCTATACCCCTGTCGAAGTGGTGGACTTCATTATCCACAGCGTGGAACATGTGCTGAACGAGCAGTTCGGTCGCTCGTTGAACGACCGCAATGTGAAGATAATAGACCCCTTTACTGGCACTGGCACCTTCATCACCCGCCTGTTGCAGAGTGGCATCATCAAGGATATTGAATATAAATACAAAAACGAAATCTTTGCCAACGAGATAGTGCTACTGGCATACTATATCGCCAGCGTCAACATTGAGAATGTCTATCACGACCTATTGGGTACGCAGCCGTCCCGGCTGCCTGCAGGCGAGACGCCTGCGCACCCAGCCTATTCTCCTTTCCCCGGCATCTGCTTGACTGACACCTTCGAACTTGGCGAACAAATGTATGCCAAAAAGAAAGGTCTCGATCGCCAGAAAGAAGTAGAGGGTTTTGAGACCCCATTCGTGGAGAACAATAAACGCGTACAAAGACAGCTTGATAGCCCTATAACGGTGATTATTGGCAATCCGCCATATTCAGCAGGACAAAAGAGTGCCAATGACAATGCACAAAACCAGCATTACCCATTGCTGGAAGCGCAGTTAGAGAAGACTTATGTGCAAGGAAGTGCGGCAAACCTAAATAAATCGATTTACGATTCATACTATAAGGCGTTTCGATGGGCTACTGATAGAATAGAGTCCAATCAAGGGGTTGTTGCTTTTATTACTAATTCTGGTTGGATTGAAAGCAATGGAGCCGATGCTTTTAGAAAATCTATTGAAAGAGAGTTTTCGGATATTTATGTAATAGACTTGCGTGGATCTATACGTTCTAAAATGGGGAATAAAGAAGCTGCAAAGAGAGAGGGCGGTAATATATTTAATATCTTAGCAGGTGTGGCAATTGCGATATTGGTCAAAAATGATAGCACAGAAAGGTCTGCTGCTAACATACATTTTTTTAGGATGGATGATTACCTAAATAAAGAAGAAAAACTGTTACTTTTAAAAAAATCGAAAACCATTGAATCTTTCCAATTCGACAAAATCAAACCAAACACCCATGCAGACTGGGTGAATCTAAGGAATGAAGCCTATTATAATTATATTCCACTAGATGCTGAAAAGAAATTTTCACAAAACCAAAAAAGTTTTTTTTCAACACAATCTTGTGGTGTTGTAACAAGTAGAGATGCTTGGTGTTATAATTCCGATAGACGACTGCTTGCAAACAAGATTTCTTCTGCAATTTCCTTTTATAACAGTGAAGTAGATAATTCCAAACATAAAGCATCTTATGAATTGGATATGTCACCATCCCAATTTTCATGGGATAGACAAAATAAAAAGGATGTTTTGAGTGGGAAAAAATATGAATTTGACGAAAAAAACATTAGGGAAAGTTCCTATCGGCCATTTATGACACAATGGCTATATTTTAACCGTCAACTAAATAATTGTGTTTATCAATTACCGCAACTAATTCCAACAAAGAATCATTTTAACTTGTTAATATGTATCCCAGGTGTAGGTATTTCTAAAGATTTCTCGTGTATTATAACCAGTATAACACCTGATTACGAATATAGTGGTAAAAGTCAATGTTTTCCCCTCTACTGGTACGAAGAGAACAAAGGCACTCAAGGTAACCTCTTTGATGATGGACAGAACAAATATATTCGTCACGATGCCATTACAGACTTTATCCTGAAGCGGGCACGGGAGCAGTATGGCGACAGGGTAACGAAAGAGGATATCTTCTATTATGTCTATGGTTTCTTGCATTGCCCGTCCTATCGCGAGACCTTCGCCAACGACTTGAAGAAGATGCTACCGCGCCTACCGTTGGTAGAGGAACCGGATGACTTTTGGGCATTCAGCCAAGCTGGCCGCGAGTTGGCAGAGTTGCATCTGAATTACGAGCAGGTTCCCGCGTCGAAAGAGGTAGTAGTGGATTGGCATAATATGCTGCCAGGCATGATGGATGCCGACACACCGGAGAAGCTCTACCGAGTAACACAGATGCGTTTCGGCAAGCGAGGGAAAGACAAGGACAAGAGCGTCATCGAGTACAACCAGTTCATCACGCTGCGCAATATCCCTCTGCGGGCCTACGACTACGTGGTCAACGGGAAAAGTGCCATCGAGTGGATTATGGAACGCTACTGCGACAAAGTGGACTCCAAGAGCGGCATCCGCAATGACGCAAACCAATGGGGCCTCGAACACGGCAATCCCAAATATCCGCTGGAGCTCCTGCAGAGCATCATCACCCTCAGCCTCAAAACCCTTGACATCATCGACAACCTCCCGAAGATGACATTTGAATAGTCTACCAACTCAACGACCTCACCCCTGAGAAATCGCAATAATAGAGGGCGCATCAAGCGCCCTCTCGCATTTATAATCACACAGCTTCCACTTCTTCCAGTTCGTCGATGATGTCTATCAGCTTATGCCTGTCGATCTCATATTGCTCTATAAGGGCGTTTGGGTCGGGATAAACGATATACTGCTTGGTAAAGTGCTCATCGCATACGGCCGCCTTCCCTTTGTCGTACATCAGGTAGTGCATCTGTCCTTTATAGAGGAACGATACATCGTAGCCCTGTACTGCAAAATTATAGAAGAACGTCTCTTGGCTGTCGGTAGCATAACCGTGAAAGTCGTGCTTGTAGATGTCAAACATCGGCGGGTGTTTCTTGTTGTAACGGTAACCCAGCAAGTCGCGGCCTATATAAGGAGGGTCGGGGGTGGGCTTGATAGTTTTTATATGCTCCAAGACCTCTTGTGTCGCCAGTTCTCCTAATTCGGATATGCTCATCTCGTCTAAGTTTTTCTCCATGGTGATTAGTTTTTAAAGTTCCTAATTCTGTTTAGCATAATCAACATCTCTTGAGTCAGCTTGCGAACATCATTCTCGACAGGTTCTCCGTTTAACCAGGGATGATAGTGCGGTTTTAATCCATGATGGTCGTCCGTATGGACTTCCCAGATTTTCAGGCCATCCTGTCCATATTTTGCAAAGCTCTTTACATCAGAACCATCCTTTTTGAAAGCTACATAGTATCGTCCTGGTGTATGCGACTCTTCAGGTAGTTTTACTCCTCTGCGCTTATTCTTTTGCTCTAATACGACTATATTGTCGTCCATCTTATATATGGTTTCATATGCACGACCTTCCTCGCTCTTGAGGATTCCGCTGCTAAAACTGCCATTGCTACCCATGATTAGAAAAGTGTTAGTTGGTTGGACAATAATGCAGATATCTGTACGTGACGTTTTCTTGGTCGTTGTCGTAGACGTTGTAGGCGTTCATTTGGGAAGTATATGCTTATTGATTCATCTTCGCCTGGCATCTTGTCGCCATAGCGGATGATTAGTCGTGGTTCTAGCCTTCGTAGCATTTCATTGTATCCTTTTAGCCACAGATATCGGGATATACACTTACCCTTTATCGCGGTGCAGTTCACCGCTATAATGGAATGTTGTGGAATGCCCGAAAAACTATATTCATAGCTATCGGGGAGTGACCATGTGACATTGGGAATTACGTTTATTCCATGCGACTGCCACCGTGCAGTTAGTGTACGGCTGCGCCATGCGTTGTGATATCGCTCGTCGTAGGTCATATCCACATATTGAGAGAAGTCGGGACCAATAACTGAATCATATTGCCTGAACAATGGAATGTGTTTTTCCGGATGGTTCCACGTGCAATTGAAATGACTATCGGCAATGTAGAAATGTACCGTTCCATAATGTTCTTTTTCACTCCTTGCCTCATTGAATCCAACCAAACGAGTAGGTATAGGACCATCATACGGGGCAATCGACGGCATTTCATAATCCAAAGGATTTTCCTTCGATTTGTCAACATTTCCTGACGTGGGTTCGCTTGACTGCGTCTCGAATTTGAAACAGTCAATCACCGACGAGGTGATTGTGTTTTGGCTTAAAACGCCCGACAAGGACTGAAGTTGCTTGATCAGTTGCTCGGAATTGATTACAAATTTCATAATTTGTAAAATTAATTATCGTGATACAGCACCGTGCTGTATCTATTTTGCAAAGATACAACTATTTTACAAACGAATCAAAATAAGTTATTAACATTAGCGTCGATTTCTCGTGCACACGGGTGCAGGGAGTAATACTCGCGTATGCGCACGCGAGGTGGCTGTTGATAAGTCCCCGCTATAGGTTCGTTTCGTGGGTCATTCCAACGTTTTTCGCCTCATAAAATGGAGCATAATAATAACTCGTCACAAGATATATTAAGAAGAAGCCACGAAGAATGCATAAATAATGTGTTAATGCGTTAACGTGTTAGTGCGTTAGTGATAATACATGAGGTTCCACCGTGGTGTGCCGTCGGCTTAGCCGACTGGTATGCCGTAAGTTCGGCTGACAACATCGCCGAGAGATCGCCGAAGGATCTTTTGCATCACAAAATACAATTGGGAGTTAGGCAGAATGCGTGAATGCGATATGGAATGCGTAAACGTGTGAATGCGTTAATGCGGGAGTTGTTGTTTAATAGAGCAGCCCAAACGTCCACAGCGGTATGCTTATTCCGTGGCCGTACTCTATGTCGTCTTTCACGATATGGCCGTTGGCAACATCCTCAATTT
>CACYZN010000013.1 GCA_902778925.1 uncultured Bacteroidota bacterium | reverse complement strand
GCCATATCTCGCTATGTTTAAAATGTTCAAGTCGCCTTTGGCGAGATGGTTTAAGGGGTTCAATGTGCCTTTACGGCAGGTTTGTTCAAGAGGTTCAAGGTGCATGGTTCAAAGTTCAAGGTTCAAAGTTCAAGGTTCAAAGGTTCAAAGTTCCAAGTCAACTTCGCTCGCTTTTCGCAACTCCCCGGCTGTGCGGAAAGACTAAAAGCCGTTGCCAACTGACCACTATTTATGTATGTTTCTTATTAGATGTGCAAACCTCATGGTTAGTATCAACCCATATTATTTTTAAACAATTGTCCTCTCTTATGCCAAAAACTCTCAATTTACCCTCAAGTCGCAAAGAATAAACCTCATCAATATCGTCTTGCTTCAATTCTTTCAGTCTGTCTTGAGCCTCCTTTATCAACGAGCTCTTTGGTATTGGATGATTTTTTGTTTTGCCTTCCGAACCATATTTCTGATTTTCTATTTCGTCCCAGGTGAGTTTTTCGTATTCTTTTAGCTTGGGGTACAGTTTGTCCAGAAAAAACCGTTGTTTAATATCGCTTACAATAAGCTTCAACACCTCGTTTGGACATTCTGTGTTATCTAATGTGCTAACAAAAGAAAACAATCCTTGAAGGGTGAGATTTTTTTTTGTTTTTAATCTATCTAAACCATCCGAAAGTTTGTTTAGATTATGCTCCACAAGAAAAGCTAATAAATCATCAGAGTATTCAAAAACGATATTTTGACTAAACGCCCTGTAACCCCATTTACCTTCAATATCGAGGATCCCTATTTGCCAAACAGGTTTTTTCTGTTTATAATTGGTCGCGTCTCCTGCTTTAGGGTTCTTTGAAACATCAGGTGCAACAGAAATTTTGGGCGTTTTGTTCATAAGGCGCTGTAGTAATCGGCCATGTCTGACAATTTGATTTCAACACAGCCTCTCTCAGACGGATCCAAGCCTTTTCTGGCATTTATCCATGGCGTTTCGTTATGCGTAAGATTGATGAGCCACTGTGCTGATTTGTCGCCATAAAAGTTCAAAACACTGTCAACGGTATCACGTTGGGTTTGATTCAGCAATTGCGAATTGCCAAGTGAAAAATCACCAACTGTTACCTCATACAAACCTTTATGATATACGAAAAGTCGCCTTATCACAGGGCCATTAGCCCAAGCCTCTATTTTGTCGTCAAACAATGGTCTCTCGTCCCACACCAGTGACCATGCCTGACAATAATAAAGTAATTTGTGTAATTTCATCGTTGTGCACTTCCCGATTTTTTCCAAGATATAAGCCGCGACGTCCAATGCCGAAACACGTACATCTCTTGTTATCGTTTCCTGAGTCTCGGAGGTAAACACCACATTGGTTTCTGATGAACCTAAACTTGCCTGCATGGCATTGGCTTCTATAATAGCATCAGGCTTATAGGTCTGTACCTCTTTGATGGGCTTATATTCGGTATCTTGTGCAATATCTAAATTGTTCATGACTCAACATTCAAATCATAGATATTCTTAATGTAGCCAATAGAATTATTCAATCTGTCGTAGAGTAAATTCTCATCAAACACACTGACAAATGATTCCACACCGGCCACATCATAGTGGTTGTTGAATTCCAATGTCACTTTTTCGTTTTCCAACGACCATATCACATTCAAAATGTGGTGTCCAAATTGTAACGATTGTTGGTTTTTCATCGCTTTCAGTTCGTACCCTTTTTCTTTCAACAATTCATAATTTGAGAAATCAAACACGTTGGTTTTCTCTATTTCATCCTTATCGCACTGAAAAAAATGATTGATTCCGAAACACAATAAAGGGGTATGAGCCAAAGCCCTGCATACTGACAAAGCCTTTAAACCAATTTGCTGAAAACTTTCTTGCGATGGATTATTTATTGTAAAAATAAGTTTCTGATTCAGAATGTTCACTGACAATCCATTGGAACTATACCTAGGTGAAGCCTCAAAATTGTCAACTGGAATCTCGACAGTCATTTCTTCTCCTGGAAAAATGAACTTGCCCACCCAATCAGGAGTGAAAATAGCCCTGTTCCAGGCTCCAATAATGATCAATGTATCATATCTGTTTTGTAATTTCATATACATTCCGTTTTTGAGGTTGTACTATTGACGGTGATTGTTACAACTTTTTGTGTTTTTTCTATTGTCAGATTACTTAAAATGTTAAATATCAACTTCCAAACGATAGTTTTTCGATAAAAAAGATATAAGTAGAGGGTTCACTTCGCTCAAATTTAAAGATATAAACTATAAGTTGCTTATTTGCTACATTTAATTTTATTCAGCGGTGCTGACTCTCTTCTTCTGATTGTTTTCAGCGGTGTTGCCTCATAAAGCTGATTCGCTGCATTTAATTTGCCTCAAAGGTGTTAGCAGCTTGCGGCACAATGTTTCATATTCACTTTCTGTTTCTTTCGATAATGCTGTCAGCGGCGGCGGCGAATTTTGAGATGTCGGCCTCATGAAGCGGATAATACATACTCACAACCTCACTAATACCCAAGCCCATACTGTGCATATAAGCGAAACTACGACGCGAAAACCACTGATAGTATGCCATCACCCATCCAGCCCAATACTCGGGACCGACAGAATAGGTCCCATCATTATCACTCTTCACTATCCCACCGGAGGCCTCCACAACACTGTCGGCTAACTCGGCACCCGACATGCCCACCAGATAACGAGGATTACCTTTCGAAAACTGACGAGACACTTCGCTCGACAGAAACATCATATAGAAATCCTCTATAGGATAGCCATACTTCCGCACACCACAATCCAACATCACGGCAAGATTGCGCATCGCACCGTTAAGGTATGTCTTCTTATATGCCCTGGCCATTTCTAATATTGTTTCTGATGATATCAATCATATATATTTCATCCTCTGCCATAGGTTTGGACGCAATATCGCGATATTTTGCACGAGCCTCATCGTCACGTGTCTTGTATTTGGCAAAATACTCCTGACGGGGAGCCTCTATCGCCTCAACGAAAGTGAGTGCCTCAAAGGCTTTCTTAGACTTCAGCACCACCTGCTCACCCAACTTTCCTAAACGCATTGCTTCCGACAAGTCGGACAACGAGAGTGTACCATTCACAAAATCACCAGCGTAAGAGAAATAGGAGTCATTGGCTCGATAGCCGATAATAACGTCATATTCCTTATATTCAACATTGAAATTCTCTAAGAGATAGGTCCTTGCTCGCTGAGGCAGACCTTCTGCAACGTTGAACTTACGATTTTCAAGCAGTATGGCAAGCCAATTCAAGATATTGTATCCAGGTCCATTGAGATTTAGCACACCTAGTCCGGTCATATCAAGCCGATAGTGGTTGGCATAGCCATCACTATCTGACGAGCAAGCCCATTCCTTAGCCAGTTCTACATGTTCGGTACAGTAAAAGCCTCGTCCATAGTCGTTGTATGTCTTGCCTTCACCGAAAACCGGCTGCTCAATAATATGGTCAGAACCGTGATATATATCTATTGAATCAGACATGGGTGGAAAATTTTTTCAGGCGATACGTTAACGTTAACCTTAACCTTGACCTTAACCTTGACCTTAACTTTAACCTTGACGTTAACTTTTACGGATGGAGGTTATCAAACCATTCAACTGTCGTTCAATACTATGTATCCTATCCATTAACACTTGGAAATTAATGTCACGACTAACGTCAGTGTTATCAAAATAACCTATATTCTTTGCTATTGTCAACTGGGTTTCAACCTCAAACGCCGAACCTAAAGCGAAATCGAGAAAATGTGCCTCATAAACATAGGTGGCATAATCCACCGCTTCTTTCCAAACGCTGTATTTTCTAAAATCTCTTGCCCCACCCATAGTTAAGGTTATGGTTTTCGTTAAGTTTTTTTTAGTCTCTTCTAAAAATGTCTCTTGTATAGACCAACTGATGTATGATGGAAGATGTAAGATGGAAGATGTAGGGTAGATGATGTTGTCTATTATTACCTTCCTGCTTTATCATCATTTTCATCGAGCTTCTGCGGGTGTAGACCAACTGATGTATGATGGAAGATGTAAGATGGAAGATGTAGGGTAGATGATGTTGTCTATTATTTCCTTCCTGCTTTATCATCATTTTCATCGAGCTTCTGCGGGTGTAGACCAACTGATGTATGATGGAAGATGGAAGATGTAGGGTAGATGATGTTGTCTATTATTTCCTTCCTGCTTTATCATCATTTTCATCGAGCTTCTTACACCTATGAGTTAAAACTTTTACCAATTCTTCACAGTCTGCTTGAATAGATGCATACTGTTTTTCGTCCAAGTATTTGTTCCTATACAACAATTCAATCCAGTACAGGGATTCTCTGGCTTCTTTCAAAGCTATAAAGCTTTTGCTTTTGAAGTCCGCTTTGCTTATGGCATTTGTTGCTTCCGCATTATTAGCGCCTATTGAGGTACCTGCTCTCAGAAGTTGGTTGCAGAGGTTCGAGACAGCCTGCAAATATACCGGAATCGGCTTTTCGTAAACGCGCTTGCCTTTTATTATGGTGTAATGGGGCTTTGCGTTAGCAGCCTGTTCCAGCAGATAGTCGTTGAGTTTGATTACCCTATCGCCAAAAGCCAAGCACTTACCTTGTATTATATCTCCTATTTCTGACATCTTACATCTTCGATCAATCTCTGCGAAAGATGTCTCTTGTATACACTTTATCGATTACATCGTCGAGGCAGGAATCGTATCTATTTGCTATAATCGCTTGGGACATCTCTTTGAATTTCTTTAGGTCATTTACGACGAGGCTGCCGAAGAAGGTGGTGCCGTCTTCGAGGGTGGGCTGACTTCGTCCGCAATTGGCTACGTCATGGCATAATCTGAAAGCAAGCTTTCCGCTTCTGCTCGTTTGACTTGCACAATTGGTCATAAATAATGACAATAGATATTAGCTAATCTCTGCGAAAGATGTCTCTTGTATACACTTTATCGATTACATCGTCGAGGCAGGTGTCATAGCGATTTGCTATGATGGCCTGACTTTGACGTTTAAAGTCGTCTAAGTCATTGACAATTCTACTTCCGAAAAAAGTAGATCCATCTTCTAGAGTAGGCTCGAAAATAATAATCTGGGCACCCTTGGCTTTGATGCGCTTCATGACGCCTTGGATGGCGGACTGACGGAAGTTGTCGGAGTTGCTTTTCATCGTTAACCTGTACACGCCAATAGTAGGAGTGGAGAGTGGAGAGTGGAGAGTGGAGAACTCATTGTTTTCGGTATACGAATAGTAGCCGGCCATTTTGAGGACTTGGTCGGCAATAAAGTCTTTCCTCGTGCGGTTGCTCTCGACGATGGCGCTCATCATGTTCTGGGGCACGTCCTCGTAGTTGGCGAGGAGCTGCTTGGTGTCCTTGGGCAGGCAGTAGCCACCGTAGCCGAAACTGGGGTTGTTGTAGTGGGTGCCGATGCGGGGGTCGAGGCCGATGCCGTCGATGATGGCCTGGGTGTCGAGGCCCTTCATCTCAGCGTAGGTGTCAAGCTCGTTGAAGTAGCTGACGCGCAGGGCCAGATAGGTGTTGGCAAAGAGCTTCACTGCCTCGGCTTCTTTCATGCCAATGAAAAGCGTGGGAATTCCCTTGGAATTCGAATGCGTTAATGCGTCAATGTGTAAATGCGTAAGTGAATCTTTCGAAGGGCCGATGGCACCGTCGCCTAATGGCGATTGCGTTAATGCGTCAATGTGTAAATGTGTAAGTGAATCTTTCGAAGGGCCGATGGCTCCTTCGACGAGGAGGTCGGCGAATTGGTGGGCTTTCTCGGTGAGCCAGTCGATGTCGGTCAAAGTCTTGATAGCTTCGTTCTCCTCCTGGTATTCAGGGCCGGGCATCATCTTGGGAATGCCGACAATGATACGGCTGGGGTAGAGGTTGTCGTATAGGGCCTTGCTCTCGCGCAAAAACTCAGGACTGAACAACAGATTAAAATGCGGGAATGCGTTATTGCGTAAATGCGTGAGTGATTCTTCCTTTAATTGAAGAAACTTCTTGTAGTATTTTACGTAGAGGCTGCGGGTGTAGCCTACGGGGATGGTGCTCTTGATGACCATCACGGCGTCGGGGTTGACCTTCAGCACCGCATCGATAACCGACTCGACAGCGCTGGTGTCGAAGAAGTTCTTCTGGCTGTCGTAGTTGGTAGGAGCAGCTATGACCACAAATTCTGCGTCGCGATAGCCGGCCTCCTGGTCGAGGGTGGCCTTGAGCGAGAGGGGCTTGTTGGCCAGATAGTCCTCGATATAGTCGTCCTTGATGGGGGATTTCTTGTTGTTGACGAGGTCGACCCGTGCAGGGACCACGTCAACAGCAGTGACGTCGTTATGCTGTGCCAACAGGGTGGCGATACTGAGACCGACATAGCCGGTACCTGCTACGGAAATCTTCATAAAATCGTTAATGCGTTAATGTGTTAATGCGTTAATGTGTTAATGCGTTAATGTGTTAATGTGTTAATGCGTTAATGCGTTAATGTGTTAGTGCGTTAATGCGTTGATGTGGGAGTGGGCTGACGCAATTGGGGTTTGTTATGACTTGGGGGTTGAACAAATTCGCCTCTCCACTCGTTACCCCAATGAATTGTACGATAGGCTATATTATCGAAATTGGCGGATTGATGACGATTGATTATCAATATTATATAATATTCAAACAAGACTTTTGTTCACGGCGAAAGCCTGCCCGCTTTCACTTTAAAACGTTGCTTTTCAAGACACTTTAACTCTCTAGAAAGCAACATTCCAAGAATGTTTTAGGCCTAATTTTCCAAATGCAAAAGTAAGAATTATTTTTTATTTAGCCAAATTTATTTATAATACATATTAATAGCCACGAACCCGTTTCCACCGCAACCATGTGACAATCCACATATTAGGCATATCGAAAAACAGCCTCTCTTTCAACAAACATTTACCATTGTAAAAGAGATTACTGAAGATAATCCTTCAGAAAACAAAAGAAAACGCCCCGTTTGAGGCGTTTTCTGTTGTCCCACAAGGATTCGAACCTTGGCAAGCAGAACCAAAATCTGATGTGCTACCATTACACCATGGGACAAAGTCAATTCTGAATTGTGAGTTATGAATTGGTTTCTTTTCTCTCGAAAGCGGGTGCAAAAGTACTACTTTTTTGCGTCCTGACCAAATTTATTTTGTTCCTTACTGACTACCAGTATCATCACCACCATAAACCAGCCAATGAAGAGCAGTCCCATCTGCCTCTCGAGCATTGATTCCACCAGCAGGTTGCCCGCCACGATGCCGGTGGCAAACAGCACTGGGAGCACCGCATTCGGTGCTCGCCGCAAGGCGAACACCAAGGGAGAAAAGACGAACAGCAGCAAGGCTATCAGGCCTATAATGCCGGCCGAAAGCATCGACTCGATGTACTGATTATGGGCATTGTAGCGAGCCTTTGTGCCATTCTCAAAGTCGTCGCGGTCGTACTGCTCCACCAGGCTGTCGCGATAGTTGCCGGTGCCGTAGCCTGTGAGGGGGTTCTCCATGACCCTGTGCAACGCCGACTTGGTGATGCTGATACGAGCATCGCCGTCGACCGCGTCGTCGTCGGCCGCGTCGACCACAGCACTTATTGTTGCTTTCACACGGTCTTGGTGGTTTGGCAGGACGGTCTGCGCGCCCAGTACCCAAGCGACAGCCAAGGCAGTAAACAAGAGCGACTTCCACCAGCTGCGCCTGATGCTGGCCACAAAGGCGAGTCCTATGACCGCCCACAGGATGAGCATCCCTGCCCGCGAGTTGACTATGACGATATACAGCATCAGCAGCGGCAGCGAGGCCAGCAGCAGCCACCGCAGCCACGGCCTCAATCCCCGCCAGTGGTTGCGCAGTTCCAAAAAGGCGAACACCAGTGCCGACACCGCATACATGGCCGTGTAGGCGTGGTGACGCGGGTCGAAGGTGTAGTTCACCACCGAGGCCAGGGTGCTGCCCCCTACGAGCCTGACCACCGCGTTGCCGCAGAAGTAGAGGAACACCCCCAGACACGACGCCCAGAGCGCATAGAACAGCAGACGCAGGTGCAGGCCTTTGAGGTACGAGGTGTCGGTGACAAGCATGCTGAGCGGGAAGATGAGCAGTGTGGCCTTGAGCCCGACCAGACCCATGCCCGTGGCGCGGTCGGAAGCCAGGAGAGCCGACACCAGTATCACAACCCAGTACAGCACCGGCGTCCACATGGCGATCGTGCCGCCGCGGCCGAGTGCCGGGTTGCCCAGACGGCGCGTGGCCGCGAGCTTCACCAGCGACGCGAGCGCCAGCAGTGCCGCCGTCCACAGGCCTATATTCATGCTGACCGGCACGGCTGCCGACATAACCAGCATGGCGCCGTATTGCAGCCAGTCGTACCACTTCATCCCTTGTGTGATTGTCTTTGTCATCGTGCTGTCTCGAGTATGTTTTGCAGCTGGTGTATCTCGTCGCGCAACGCCGCCGCCGCCATGAAGTCCAGCTCCTTGGCAGCCTGCTGCATGCGACGTTGTTTTTCGCGAATCTCCTTGCGCAGCTGGTCCTTGGTCATGGCCAGCAGGCGAGCGTCGGGGCCCTTGGGCTTCCCGTAGGGGGTCTCGTCCTCGGCGGCCATGGCGCCGAGGTGCGTGGCGGGCGAAGCGGTCTCGCGGCGTTCGACCTTTGCGGGCGGCCTCTCGCCGGCCTCCTCGGCGGCGCGTTCTATCACGCTTGTGGTGCCGATGATGGCGTCGGTGCTCTTCACTATCTGGCGGGGCACGATGCCATGCTCCATGTTGTAGCGTATCTGCTTGTCGCGATGGCGGTTGGTGAGGTCTATGGCCCTCTGCATCGACCCTGTGATGCTGTCGCCGTAGAGGATGGCCTTGCTGTGCACATTGCGGGCGGCACGGCCAATGGTCTGTATCAGGGCGCGGTCGCTGCGGAGGAAACCCTCCTTGTCGGCGTCGAGGATGGCCACCAGACTCACTTCGGGCAGGTCCAGGCCCTCGCGCAGCAGGTTGACGCCCACCAGCACGTCGAAGACGCCCATGCGCAGGTCGCGCATTATCTCGACGCGCTCGAGCGTGTCGACATCGCTGTGTATGTACTTGCTGCGGATGCCGAGGTTGGTGAGGTAGGACGTCAGCTCCTCGGCCATGCGCTTGGTAAGCGTGGTGACGAGTACCCGCTCGCCCTTGTCGACGGTGTTCTCGATTTCGTCGAGCAGGTCGTCGACCTGGCTCACGGCGGGACGCACCTCGACCACGGGGTCGAGCAGACCGGTGGGGCGTATCACCTGCTCCACCACCACTCCCTCGGCCTCGGCCAGCTCGTAGTCGGCCGGTGTGGCGCTGATGTATATGGTCTGTCCGGTGAGGTTGTAGAACTCGTCGTAGGTGAGCGGCCTGTTGTCCAGGGCCGACGGCAGTCGGAAGCCGTACTCGACCAGCGAGGTCTTGCGGCTGCGGTCGCCGCCGTACATGGCGCCAATCTGCGGCACCGTGACGTGGCTCTCGTCGACCACCAGCAGGAAGTCGTCGGGGAAATAGTCTATCAGGCAGAAGGGGCGCGAGCCCGGCCGCCGTCCGTCGAAGTAGCGGCTGTAGTTCTCGATGCCCGAGCAGTAGCCCAGCTCCTGTATCATCTCGACGTCGTAGTTCACCCGTTCCTCGAGGCGCTTGGCCTCCAGGTTCTTGCCGATGCTGTACAGGTAGTCGCGCCGCTCGTACATGTCGCGCTGTATCTCGAGCAGTGCGCCGGCCATGTTCTCCTTGCTGGTGAGGAAGTTGGAGGCGGGATAGATGACCACCTCGTCGAAGCGTTCCAGGCGCTGGCCGCTGATGGGGTCGAAGCTCTCGAGGCTCTCCACCTCGTCGTCCCAGAAGGAGATGCGGTAGCAGAAGTCGGCAAACGAGGGGAAGACGTCGACCGTGTCGCCCTTCACCCTGAAGCGGCCGTTGGTGAACTCGATCTCGTTCCTTACATACTGACCTTCGAGCAGTTGCATCAGCAGCTGGTCGCGCTGCAGGCGGTCGCCCACGCGCACCGTCACCGTGCCGCGCTTGAACTCCTCGGGGTTGCCTATGCCGTAGATGCAGCTCACACTGGAGACCACTATCACGTCCCTGCGGCCGCTGAGCAGGGCGCTCGAGGCGCGCAGCCTCAGCTTGTCCAGCTCGTCGTTGATCTGCAGGTCCTTCTCGATATACGTGTTGGTGGCCGCGATGTAGGCCTCGGGCTGGTAGTAGTCGTAGTAGGAGACGAAGTACTCGACCGCGTTGTCGGGGAAGAACTGGCGGAACTCGCCGTAGAGCTGTGCCGCGAGGGTCTTGTTGTGGCTCAGCACCAGTGTGGGGCGCTGCAGCTGCTCGATGACATTGGCCACCGTGAAGGTCTTGCCGCTGCCGGTGACGCCTTGCAGCACCTGGGCCCGCTGGCCACGGCGCACGCCGTCCACCAGCTGGCGTATGGCCTCCGGTTGGTCGCCCATGGGCGCGAAATCCGATTTGAGCACAAAATCCATCGTAACCCTATAACGCGGCCACCCCGCACGATATTGCATCGCCCACCAGAAAAACAGCCGCCGCGTCCGCACCCCCTCCCCTGCCCTTCCGGTGGCCTTCCGGTAGGATCGTTCTTATATCGTTCTTATGTATATCTTATGTACTATCTATGTTTAAAACATAAGAAATACATAAGAAATACATAAGAAGTACCGGAGGGGATCCCTAGAGGATGGCCAGGGGCACTGGTTTCCAGGCGGTTGGAAAGGATGCCGAATTGTTAAAAAACGGCCAGTTGATTTAAATTAAGTTAAATCGGAGGGGAGATGGAGGGTGGAATGTGTAAAACGGGAAGTGGAAAGTGGAGAGTGGAGAGTGGAAAGTGGAGAGTGGAGAGTGGAGAGTGGAGAGTGGAGAGTGGAAAGTGGAGAGTGGAGAGTGGAAAGTGGAGAGTGGAGAGTGGAGAGTGGAGAGTGGAAAGTGGAGAGTGGAGAGTGGAGAGTGGAGAGTGGAGAGTGGAGAGTGGGGGGCGGAGGGGGTGTCCAGGGGGTGTTTAGGGGGTGTTTAGGGGGTCGGAATCGGGGCACACAATAAATCGGACGGCGCGGCGTTTTTACAAGGTATGAAACAGTTGCAGATAGACCTTACGCCCGAGGAATACCACGAGGCCGGGCTGCGGCGGCGTGCGGTGGCACGCGCGGCGGGCATGGCCGAGGGCGACCTGGGCGAGGTGCGCGAGGTGAGGCGCACGCTCGACTGCCGACGCAAGCCTTTGTACCACACCACCTTCGAGCTGTGTGCCGTGGGCGAGCAGCTGCCGCCCGACGAGGTGCAGGGGTGGATGGACCGCTATCGCCACGTGGGCGCCGAGGCGCCGAGGGTGGCCATCGTGGGCGCCGGCCCGGCGGGCCTCTTCGCCGCCCTGCGCTGTCTGGAGCTGAGCCTGCGCCCCCTGGTGCTGGAACGCGGCAAGCCGGTCGAGGAGCGGCGGCGCGACGTGGCGACGCTGGCGCGCGAGAAGCGCGTCGACCCCGAAAGCAACTGGTGCTTCGGCGAGGGCGGTGCCGGCACCTACAGCGACGGCAAGCTCTACACCCGCTCCACCAAGCGGGGCGACGTGGGCGCGGTGCTACGCACCTTCGTGGCCCATGGCGCCGACCCTGCCATCACGCTCGACGCCCATGCACATATCGGCACCGACCGCCTGAGCGGCATCGTGGCCCAGATGCGCCACACCGTGCTGGAGCATGGCGGCGAGTACCACTTCGGCACCCGCATGGCAGGCCTGAAGGTAGCCGACGGCCGCGTGCGCGGCGTGCTGACGGCCGACGGCGCGGTGGTCGACGCCGACGCCGTGGTGCTGGCCACCGGCCATTCCGCTCGCGACATCTACACCCTCTTTGCCCGGCAGGGCTGGCTGCTCGAGGCCAAGCCGTTCGCCGTGGGCGTCAGGGTCGAGCATCCGCAACTGCTGATCAATGAAATACAATACCACGGCAGCGGGTATTCCAAACACCTGCCGCCGGCGGCCTACAGCCTCACCACCCAGGCCGCGGGGCACGGCGTGTTCTCGTTCTGCATGTGTCCGGGCGGCGTGATTGTGCCGGCCGCCACCGCCGACGGGCAGCAGGTGGTGAACGGCATGAGCAACTCGCACCGCAACTCGCCCTTCGCCAACAGCGGCATCGCCGTGACGGTGGGTCTGGACGATGTGGGGGGCGACGACCCGCTGGCGCTGCTGCGCTTTCAGCAGCAGATCGAGGCCGACGCCTTCGCCGCCGGTGGCAACACGATAAACGCCCCCACGCAGCGCCTGGTGGACTTCCTGCGCGGCCGCCAGTCGTCGCGCCTGCGCAAGAGCAGCTACCTGGGCGACACCGTGGCGGCACCGCTGCACGAGTTGCTGCCACCCTTCGTGGCAACGAGCATGGCCGAGGCCTTCAGGCACTTCGACCGCAAGATGCGGGGGTTCATCACCGACGAGGCACTGCTGCTGGCCGTGGAGAGCCGCACCTCGTCGCCGGTGCGCATACCGCGCGACAGGGACACGCTGCAGCACCCGCAGCTGGCCAGCCTCTACCCCTGTGGCGAGGGGGCAGGGTACGCCGGCGGCATAGTGAGCTCGGCGTTGGACGGAATACGTTGCGTCGACGCTATCTTCAGTTGTCTTCCACAGCGCCCTTGACCTGCACGGCTATGCCGGCCTCGACGGCGGGGCGCACCAGTGCCTGCATCTCGGCGGGGCTGAATTTCTGCAGGCCTTGCATCGGCGTGGGGCGGTCGATGGTGTAGACCATCCACTCGCGCGGACGCAGCTCGAGTACGATGTCGAGCATCGGCCCTATCACCTCGGGGCTGGCCGAGTCGAAGCCGTTGCCACGCAGCATACAGGTCTGCAGCACGAAGTCGCCGCCAAAGGTCTTCAGTGCCTCGACCACGCGCTGCACGTCGTAGCCCGGTGCGGGGTGGTTTATCCTTTCGGCCAGGGCATTGGTGGGGGCGTCGATCTTCATTATCGGGTTGTCCACCTTGCGCAGGGCGGCGAAGACCTCGGGCAGGTGCACCCGGGTGGCGTTGCTGAGCACGCTGACTTTGGCCTGGGGGTAGTAGCGGTCGCGCAGGCTCAGCGTGTCGTCGATGATGCGGGGGAACTCGGGGTTGAGCGTGGGCTCGCCGTCGCCGCTGAAGGTGATGCTGTCGACCGGCGTGCCATCCTTGGCAAGCTTGACGAGCATGCGCTCCAGGTCGGTGCGCACCTTCTCGGCGGTGGGCAGCACAGTGTCGTTGCGTCCGTCGCGGTTCCAGCCGCATTCGCAGTAGATGCAGTCGAAGTTACAGATTTTGCCCTTCTCGGGCAGCAGGTTGATGCCGAGCGACGAGCCTAGGCGCCGGCTGAAAATAGGTCCAAAAACAGTTTCTTCGCGTATCATAGTGATTAGAACATATATCCCATTTTGATGTAGAGGTTGCTGAACTTGCCGTTGTCATTCTTGTCGAAGGCCGTGGCCCAGTCGACGCTGAGGACGAAGTTGTCGTTCATGGCCACCTTGAGTCCGCAGCCGCCCGAGGGGTGAGGGCGGTAGATGCGCAAATAGTAGAAGATTTCAGTGACATAGGGGTTGGCAATGGGATCATCGACCACGGGGTCGTAACGCTGGACAACCATACCGGCGTCGAGGAATGGGTTGAGTCCCACATAGAACATATTCTTGCCCACTTTGAAGGAGAGCAGCTGCAGGCGAAGTTCAAGGTTGGCGAAGGCCACGCCGGGGGCGAGTATACGGTTGCGCATGATGCCTCGCACCGAGTTGGCACCACCCAAGCCCTCGTACACCACGCGCTGCATATACAACTGGTTGAGGTAGGTGTTGAGGTAGAAGGGACTGTTGCCGGCAAGGGTGAGCTGGGTGCCGAGGCGGTAGGCGAAGATGAGGCGGTTGGGAAGAAGCGTGACATACTGCCGCCAGTTGGCATTGAGCTTGAGGTTGTTGTAGCCGCTCATATTGCCCAGTCCGGCATAGTAGGTGAGGAAGGCGTCGGCATGGATGCCGCGTGTGGGGTTCTGCAGGCGGTCGCGGGTGTCGTAGGTGACACCGCCGTGCAGGTAAGGATGCGTACCGCCGGAAGCCTCGCCGGCACCGATATAACCATAGGAGACGTAGTGGTCGAAGAGCGTTGTTGTGTCGGGCAGCTTGTTCTCCTCCTTTTGGGTGTAGGAATTGAGGCGGTCGATGTCGACGGGGCCAACGCCGAAATGGAGCACGCCGATGCCCGCATTCCAGAACCACGGTTTGCGGATTTCGCCCTGTATGTCGGCTGAAAAGCGGAACAAATCGCGCCGATATTTGTAGAAAGCGCGAGTAATATAGGCCGCATCGTCAGGGTCGGAGTAGGCGGCGACATACTTGGCCCCATAGCCGTTGAATCCGTAGAAGTCGCACATCTGGTCGGGCAGGTAGGTGAGGTCGACGCTCAGCCGATGTCCCGGGATGAGGTGCTTCGAGTCGTAGGAGGTACGGAAGATGCCGAAGTGCTTGGTGGTATAGGCTGCCTCGGCATAGAACGAGTGCAGGTACTCGGGATAGGTGGAGCCGTCGCCGAAGTAATAGATATTGGTCAATGCGCCGTATTGCAGACCGAGGTCGGCATCGTAGGCCACGCTGGGCAGCACGCCGAAGGTCCAGCCCCGCCTCACGTGGCGGGTGCTATCCTGGGCAGAGAGGGTCACTGCATAGGCAACAAGCAACGAAACTAAGATAACCTTCTTCATATAAACTGTATCTATTAAGGTAACAATGCTATTTCTTCCGCTTGCGGAAGATGAACCACGCAAACAGCAGCAAGGCCAGCACCATGATGCCCATGGTGATGAGCGTATTGCCCAGACTCTGGGGAGCAAAGCCCATGAGCAGCAGCACCGGGAAGCCGAAAGCAAGGGCTGGGATGGTCTGCAGCACCAGATTGTTTGCTGCGGGAGTCTCAAAGCGGGGGTCTATCTCGCGCAGCAGTATCATACCGTTGCTGGCGGTACCGGTGAGCATGCCGAACATCGAGAAGAAGCCCTCGTACTGGTAGTCGGGATAGAGTTTCTTGCAGCAACGCAGCACATACCAGAAGGTGAATACCGCACCGACAGTGCACACAAGTACGAGCGGCAGCCAGAGTCCCCGCAGGTTGTTGAAGTCGATGGCGGCGGTACCTGCCACAATCATGAAGTCGAAGCAGGTGCCGGCGATGCGGTCGAGCGTGTAGTTGTTGATATACTCTCGCTGCATGAGGTTGCTCTTGCGCAGACGGCCTATCACCCAGCGCACCAGCACGCCCAGCAGTGTGCCCCACAGAAAGTTGAAGCCCCAGACGAGCGGCTTGAGGGTCTTCACGCCGAAATCGCCCAGGTCGAGCTGCTGTATGCCGTACATCAGCACAAACACCAGGGCATAGACCAGCAGCACCAGGCTGAGCTGGACGGTGAGCTTGTCGATGGACTCGGAGTGCGGTATCTCCCCCTCCGACTCGTAGTCGGCCAGGGTGTAGTGTTCGGCCTCGGCCCGCTCGCGGACCTTCAGCTTGCCGCGCCGGCGCAACATGTTCATGTAGACGACCCCCACAAGGCTTCCGATGACGAAGCCTGTGGCGGCGATGCTCAGTCCGAAATCGGAGCCGTGGAACACCAGTCCCTGCCCCTCGGCCCACGAGGCGAAGGTGACGCCGAAGTTGAGTGCCTGTCCCGGCCCCTGGCCATAACCCATGGGGAGCAGCAGGCCTGAGGCGTAGAAGAAGTCGGTGTTGTTCCACCAGAGGAACAGGGGCACTGTGATGAGCAACCCCACCAACCCCTGCAGGATGTAGGTGCTGGCGGTGACGGCGCCGGTCTCGACGACCTTCATGGTCGAGGTGGCACTCTTGATCTTCTTGTTCCGCAACGCCATGGCCACAAAGCCGAGGCCGAGCGCGTGGTATGTGACTATCTCCATGACGTGCTTGTCGACCATCGTCGAGAAAAAGCCGAGCGGCTTCAGGCAGAGTATGAGAAGCCCCGCCAAAAGTGCCGACGGTAGCAAGCTACGCCTGAAAAGCGGCACATTGCACCGTATCAGGTTGGCCACAAGCAGTGCCACCACAATAATGAAAAACTGGATGAGCCAAGTCCATGCCGAAAGGTCTGCAAATGAAGTCATGTCGTCCAACTATTTTTGGCATAAATAACTGCAAAAAGGAATTTTTCGTATATTTGCACCAATAAAAAGTAGGCCGCCGAAGGCGTTATACTGCATTAGGAAACAATATTATCAAGCAGTTATGTCGAAAGAGATACAAGCCAACAACACCCTGTACAACATCCTGAGCCCACTGGTGCAGTTCGGCACCCGATGCCACTACAACCACTTTTGTGTGCGAGGCCTTGAGCACCTGCCCACCGACGGCGCCTACATCATAGCCCCCTGCCACCAGCAGGCCCTGATGGAACCCCTGGCCGTGCTGCGCATCGCCCCCAAGCCGCCGGTGTTCCTGGCACGCGCCGACATCTTTGCCAAGCCCACCCTGCGGGCCATTCTCACCTTCCTGCGCATCATGCCCGTATACCGCATCCGCGACGGACAGAAGAACATAGGCAAAAACCAGCTCATCTTCGAGCAAAGCTGCCGTGTGCTGCTCGACGGCTACCCCCTCTGCCTCATGGCCGAAGGGCGCCACAACAACCGCCACCACCTGCTGAACATGGGCAAAGGCATGTTCCGCATAGCCGGCGACGCACAGCAGCGCCTCGGCGACCACCCGCTCTACATCGTCCCCACAGGCATCGACTTCGACGAATACGAGCAACCCTACAGCAACGTGGTCGTCAACATCGGCGCTCCCATCCCGCTGCAGCCCTTCATGGACACCTATCGCGACAACGAACCCGTGGCACTGAACCAGATGCGCGACGCCCTCGCCAAAGCTCTCCTGCCGCAGATGCACGACATACGCGACGAAGAGCACTACGACGAGATAATGACCCTCTGCAACATCCTGAACCGCCGCGTGCGTCGCCGCAACGGGCTGAAGAACACTGTCTGGAACCGCTTCCGCACAAGGCAGTCGATCTCCAACCGCATGGACGCCCTGGCCAACGACGACGGCAACCCCGTATTCGGGCAACTCGTGGCGGCCAGCCGCTCACTCGGCGAGCAATGCCGCCGGCTGCACCTGGCCGAAAAGACCGTGTCCGAGCACTGGAGCCTGGCCGCCACCCTGCTCGCCCTGCTGCCCCCCGCGGCGCTGCTGGCCGCGGCCTTTCTGCTGCCCGCCGTGCGCCAGGCCATACTCTTCTGCCTGCTGTGCTACCCCATGGCAATAATACCCACCCACCTGATCGTCAAGCGCAAAGTCGCCGACCCACAATTCCGCAGCTCCTTCAACTTCGGCGTCCGCTTCTTCTTCTCGCTACTCTACACCCTCGCCATCGGCATCGCCATGGCCTGCTGCGGCGGCGCTTGGATGGGGCGCTGGGTCGACCTCGGTGCCTGGTGGGGCCTCCTGGCCGTGGCCGTCGTCATTCTCATGGCCAGACTTGCGGGTCCCGTCACCGCCTGGCTGCGCGACACACTGCACAGCTGCCACTACTGGCTGCTACGCCTCGCCAAACCCGACGCAATCCGAAAGCTGGCCGACGACATCGACGCCACCGTCGCCCGCCTGTACCCGGCCAACGAGTAAACCGCCACAACCCAACGGAAACAGAAAGCCCCCGCAAAGGGGCTTTTTTGTTGCCCCACGGCGCAGCCACCCAATCCCATGCCACCCTCAACCCCACAGCCCCATCCCCTCCCCATCCCCTCCGGTCGTTCTTATGTACTTCAACGATACTTCAACGATAGTTCAACGATAAAAAACATAAGAACTATCGTTGAAGTATCGTTGAAATACATAAGAACGGGCGATCCGGAAGCGGACCGTAAAGCCACCGGTGCACTAGAAGCCCGCAAGCGGATGGCTACAAGACAAATACGACAACGGGACAAACTTTTTTCCAGGCTTCAGTACTATATCATGCAGTTTCCCGTTTGTACAAACAAAGACCGGCGCAGGAACGGGAGAGAGTGACAAACCGAGGGCAAAAATGTCCCCCAAGCGGCCTCGGCACGGTCGCCTAACCAAAAGCGAAATCAAAAAGAAAGACACAACACAATGCTAAGACGCAGCACTTTATGGCAACAAAAAAGCCCCTCACGAGGGGCTGATGGTGGTCTGTGGGAGATTCGAACTCTCGACCTCTTCCGTGTGAAGGAAGCGCTCTGAACCAACTGAGCTAACAGACCATTGCGGTGGGCTTTCTTTCGGTCGAAAGCGGGTGCAAAAGTACGAACATTTTTCAATACGGCAAAATTTTTCTTCAAAATGGGCAACGAAAGGCATAGGCCAACACATACACAGATACTCGGTATCGTCTGTTTTTCAGCGGCATTGCTCTTGACAGTGGGGGCAATAATTTTTTCGGCCGGCAAGGCCGACAACCGGAGCGACCAGGGGGCTGAAGCCGACAGTTTGACGGTTTTTTTGACCTCGAAAGAGGACTCGGTCTACACACAACGTCGCATCCATCGGCAACACGGCCGGACCCAGTATCAGCGCCGCGAACAGCCGTTGCCTGCGGCATCGTCGTCGCCCACCCCACCGCCGGCTATGCGGCAGCCACTGGCGGTCGAGCTGAACAGTGCCGACACGCTGACGCTGCAGTTGCTCTACGGCATTGGTCCCACGTTGGCGCGCCGCATAGTGCGCTACCGCGAGCGGTTGGGCGGTTTTCGCTCCAGCAGCCAGTTGCTCGAGGTATACGGCATCAGCCAATCGGTGTTGGACCGCATAGAAAGCCAGCTTTCGGTCGACACCACGCTGGTGCGCACCATTGTGCTCGACACGGTAAGCCTCAAACAACTTCTGCGCCATCCATATATAGAATACTATCAGGCTCGCGACATCATAGCGTTGCGCAACCGCGGGGTGCGGTTCCGCTCGACCGACGACCTGCGTGCGGTGCCCTCGATGGCCGACACCACCCTCGAGCGGATATTGCCGTACCTCGACCTGAGACTCCAGGAGCGGGAATAGCGTTCCACGACGGCCATAGTCGGAAAAAGGCAGGCTATGGCAATACGGACACAATAATTTGGGGACCGTGCCGTTATACCGCCAAACAAACTACTGCCATGTTAGACTCCAAGCCCGCATGGGTAGCCGTGATGACCTACCCCAATGCCGAACAGACTGTAGCCAATCACTTCGCCAACGACGAACCCACGATAGAGTACTACCTGCCGATGATCTACGAGCGCGACCGTCGGCGCAAGGTAAACGGCATGGCCGAAAGGCCCATGTTTCCGTGCTATATCTTCGCCCGCATCACCGACAAGCAAATCTACCAGACCCGCACCACCAAAGGGGTAATCTACATTGTGAGCAGCCAGCGCAGCATCATCAGGGTGCCCGACAAGGAGATAGAGGCAGTGCGCATGTTTGAGGTCACGCGGCGCAAGGTGTACCTGCGCGACACCGCCAAGCTGGTGAAAGGCAACCGCGCCACGATACTCAGCGGCGAGTTCGCCGGCATGGAGGGGGTGCTAATCAAAGGCGACGCCGACGGCAACTTCGCAGTGAACATATCGGTAATGAATATCTCAATTGTGGTGCATATAAAACGCAGCGAACTGCGTCCGGCCGACGACGGCGAAGCCACGAAAGACATCGACGGCGCCACGGCCGGCACAACAAAAAGGCGCCCTGAATGGAGCGCCTTTCCTGGTGATCTGCACAAGATTTGAACTTGTGACCTCTTGCCTGTCAAGCAAGCGCTCTAAACCAACTGAGCTAGCAGATCGTGTTTCTCTCTCGAAATCGGGTGCAAAAGTACAAACATTTTTGAAACCGGCCAAATCTTTTTTCAAAAAAATGTATCTTTGCAGTGCACGCAGGAGCCAATGCGACAGACAAAACATGAACGACAGTATTAATAATCAATATACTATAACACATACACAACTATAGGCCCTACAGGCACAAGTCGGTGCAACAAGGCATCTGCAACAAGCCCGGCAATACTAAAAAACAGCATTCCCGGCACATCAATTTAAGAAAATTTGACCACTTTCATACAACCAAAAACGATATGGCAGACAACTATCTCGAGAAACGCTACGAAGAGACCCTCGGAAGCAACCGGCCGAAAGTGAAACGCATAGGCCACACCATGGACCAACTGCTGCTGCGCAACCGCAGCCATCGCGGCTACAACAAGGCCTATGTCGTAAGCCGCGCCGAACTGGAGCGCATAGTGTCGGTATGCACCAAACTGCCCAGCGGCTGCAACCAGCAGGTACTGCGCTATTGGCTCGTCACACGCGACAGCGGGGCCGACATCGTGCTACGCAACATACGCCTCGGCGCCGCCCTGCCCGAGTTGCACCTGCCACTGCCCGGCACCGAACCCGAAGCCTTCATTGTGTGCTGCTCGACGGTAAAAGAGTCGAAGCTGGTAGACCTCGACCTCGGCATTGCCCTGCAGAGCATGGCACTGAAGACTGTCGAGATGGGCCTCAACGCACTCATGATAGGAGCCTTCAACCAGGCCAAGCTGCAGGAAGAGCTCGGCCTCCCCTACCCCCCGCTCATGCTGATGGCCGTGGGCAAAGGCACCGACCGCATAGAGCTGGTGCCATCGGATGCCGACACACCACGCGCCTACTACCGCAAGGACGGCATACACTACGTGCCAAAAGTCCGCATCGACGAACTGATACTGAACCATGCGTAAAGCACCACTGGCAGCGCCAGCGGTTGCCATCATAGCTGGCATCCTGCTGGCGCACCATGTGCCTTCGATAACCATCGCCACATGGCTGTGGCTCATGGCCGCTTGTTCCGTGGTGATGGGCATTTACATCCATGTGCGTCCTCGGATGGCCGCCGTGGGTGCAGTACTGCTCTGCGGCATGGTGGGCGGAATACTGACCACCCACAGCGAACAGCGACACTGGAGCCACCATTGCGCCGACCACGCTTTCTTGACCGTGCACCTGGACGAGACCCCGCAGCCCCGCACCAAGAGCTACCGCGCCAAGGGCCATGTACCCGGCCAGGGCGACATAACAGTCTATCTGCGTGCCGACAGCACGTCCGCCGCCCTACGCTACGGCGACCGTCTGCTTCTGCATGGCTACCCCGACCGCGAGCGGCAGTCAATCTACATCACCTCGGACCACTATATTGTGGTCGAGCGCGACAGTAGCTCGCTACGCGCACGGAGCGAGGCCCTGCGCATGCGTCTGGTGCGTCGCATGCAAAGCGGTCCGTTGCGCCATGCGGGTGTGGCCGAGGCTCTCACCCTAGGATGGCGGGCCGACATAGACCCAGCGACGCAAGACTTGTACCGCAGCGCCGGCATAGCGCACCTGCTGGCTGTGAGTGGACTGCATGTAGGCCTGATAGCCGCCATCGTGGGCGCGCTGCTATTCTGGACTGGCAACGAGCGACGCGGACGCACCGTGCGTGGCGTGGCGCAGATGCTAGCAGTATGGCTTTTCACCCTCATAACCGGCCTTGCACCCTCGGCCATACGGGCTGCCTTGATGTTCAGCCTTTTCATCGTGGCCAACATATCCGAGCGCCGCACGCCAAAATTCAACCTTCTGGCGGCGACGGCCATCGCCACACTCGTAGCCAAGCCCTTGCTGCTCTTCGATGTAGGCTGGCAGATGTCCTACAGCGCCATAGCCGGCATACTGCTGTGCAGGCCGCTCATTGCGGCTTTCCGCAACAAGGTGTGGCAAGCATCGATGGTGAGCATAGCAGCCACCGCCGCCACCCTGCCGGTGTCGCTCGCCACTTTCCACCGTTTCTATCCCTACTTCCTCATAGCCAACATCCTGATAGTGCCTTTGGCCGGCACAATGCTTTTCCTCTCGCTCGTCTACATGGCGCTGCCTTGTGCCGCCACGGCATGGCCACTCGACCTGGTGCTGCAATGCACCGACTGGCTCACCGCCTTGGTGGCAAGCCTTCCTGGAGCAGTACTGAAGTTGTAGCTATCGCGGATCAACCCCGTAGCCAAAGAGGGCAAAGTCGCCCCGCAACGGGTCGTCGGGGAACACCTCAGCCAAGGCCGCCGTGAGCCTACGCGCCGCCGACATCGAGGCAGTGCGGCTCTGCAGCAGACCAAGCTTTACGGCCTCGCTGAGCACATGGGTATCCATCGGCATGATGAGGGTTCGCTTGTCGATGAACGACCGCCACAGTCCAAGGTCGACCGGCGAGCCGTCGCGCACCATCCACCGCAGGAACATACATACACGCTTACAGGCCGACGTGGTGTCCTTTGGAACCACCGTACCGGCACCGTGGGTGGCGAACCAGTGGCATACAGCATCTACAGCGCCGAGACCGTCGGAGGCATGCGCGGCCACATAGTCGCCCAATGTATCATACTCTTGCAGCAGCACATGGTAGGCCTCGAAGAAGTGCCACATAGCAGCCTCGTTGTATAGGCGATAGAAGCAGGATGTGCCGGCTGCATCGAAGTGCTGCCCATATCTCCTCTCGCGCAGCCAGATGTCCATATCGCCGCCGGCATAGTCGAGCAGCTGTCCTATCTTGGGCATGAACTGACTGCGGCTGCCATAGCTCAGAGCCGATGCCACAAAAGCCACGGCCTCGCGGTTGCGGTCGCCACTCACTTGGTGCATCCACCACGAGGGGTCGCCCACTATAAACTCGGCCGTCTCGTAGCGGGCGGCAAGGGTCTGTAGCAAAAGGGCTGTCTCTCTATCTACCATATCTTTCTACAACGAGTAAGTATAGGCTACCCCTACCTGCCCGATGAAGCCGGTCTCGCGGGTGTAGCTCTTCAGTTTTGTTCCCTCGGCATTGGCATCGACCACCTTGTCCATCACCCGGTCGGCCAGGATGTATAGGTTCAGGGTATTGTGCTTGTCGAACTTGTAATTCACACCCACCGAGCCGCGCAGGCGGTTTACATACACGCCGTTCCAGCCGCTGATGAACCAGCCGGCATTGCCAGTCTCATAGCCGTCCTCGGTCACATAGGTTCCGTCCTCGTCGCGGTAGGCCGCTATCACCGGGGCATTGAGGGTGTTGCGCAGCTCGACGTAGGCATAAGGGGTAAGACTTGCCGAGACGCGATACTGTGCCTTGAGGCGACTCTTGAGGGAGAAAGCGGCGCGGGGGTTTTGGTACTCGTTCATATCGCCCGTGCGATAGGTGAGCTGCACCCGCTCCTTGAGCGAGAAAGTCCAGGCTCCAACCTTGCAGTTGGCACTGGCATCTACCATCACACGGTGACGGGCGTTCTTGAAGGCCGCATTGGTGCTACTATAGGGATTAATCAAGGCATAGCCCACGCCAACCTTTACGTTGGGGTGCACCTTGTAGCTGAGGCCAAGGGTGGTGTGGAAACGGTCGAAGGCACCGAAGTTGTTGTCGAGGCGCACCTCCTCCTCGAGGGAGACATGCAGCCCCTTGCGTAGCTTCTTGTCGAGCTCCACAGACACTCGGCCACCAAACTCGTTGTCGAGATCCACGTCGTCCTGCGCAGCCAGCGGCAATGCCAGCACCACCGCAGCCATCAATGCAAGTATCTTTCTCATGCTTTGTCTCTTTTAGTTGTTTTTTTCCATCGGCCTACCAGCCTCCCGGGCCATGACCACCGCCGCTATTGCTGTAGGTGGAGAGCTGCACCTCGGTACCGCCACTCACCGTTGCGCCAGACACCATTATGCCGCCGAAATACTCGGTGCCTCCGCTGTAGGTGCCGCCCTTCATGACCGTGGGCTTCGACGAGCCCGACACCACGAGCGGACTGCCGCCGGTGGGGGTCTTGAAGGCGTAAGAGGTATTGCCCACGGTCATCGTGTACCATGTGCTGGCCGACACCGACGAGGTGCTGTAGCAAGCCTGCGTCATCGAGGCGCCACGCTCCAGGCTACCTATGGCGACAAGGGTACCGCCAGCGATGGAGAGGGTGCACTGTTCCATGGCGTCGAGGGCCACCTCGGCACCGCCACAGGTACAGATAGCGTAGACTACGCCGCCCTGTATGGTGAAGTCGGCGTTGGCGTCGAGGCCGTCGTTCTTGTCACTCCAGCCACAGACGTAGCCGCCGCTTATCAGCATCTTGCCTGCCGAGTTTATGGCGTCGTCGCCGGTAGAGTAGCTGTACACATGGCCGCCGCTTACCGTCAGAGCGCCCTTGGTCTCTATGCCCTCGTGCGTGGCTTGGGTCACCATGACGGTGCCACCGTCGACGGTGATGTTGCCTTCGCACTTGATGCCTTTCGAGGCCACGCTGTTGGAACTGCTCTGCGGCCCCCAATGTCCACCACCGCCACCACCCGACGTGCCGAAGTTGCTGCCCGTGGCGCTGACACTCACGGTGCCGCCACTGAAGGTGCCCGTGCCGTCGGCACTGAGGCCCTTTGCCCCTATGCCCGTGGCCGCGAGGGTGAGGCTGCCGGCGGTAATCGAGAAGTCGCCGTCGCACTTGAGGCAGGCCACCTTGCTGGTGTCGCCACTCTCCACCACGGTGTTGCCGCTGGTCTGCACCGTGGTGCTGCCTCCGCTTATGCGGCACGGCCCGTCGGTCGAGATGCCTTTCTTGCCGTTGGCGCTGACGTTGACGGTCGTGGTACCGCCACACACCGGCACCGAGTCCTTGCCCCGCAGGCCGTGCCCCGCCGTGCTGCTGACGGCAAGCTGCACCGTGCCGTCGGCTATCTTCAGGTAGTCGTCCGACGTAATGCCTGCCTTGCCGGTAGCAGTCACTGTCAGACTGCCACTGCCACTGATTATGATCTGGCCTTCGCTGAAGAGGGCTGCCTTCTCGTCTTCGGTCGAAGGTGTGCGGCTGTAGGTGCCTCCGTCGGCCAAGGTATTGGTTCCCTCGACCACCACATAGGTGGCCTTGCCACTGTTGGGCGAGGCCTGAGGCCCTTGCACATTGATGGCGGCACCGTCGCTGTTGGCGAGGCTCACCCCGTCGAGCAGCAGTGCCTGCTTCTTGGCGCTGTATATCTTCAAGTAGCCGTTTGACGTGGAGCCGCTGAGGGTGTACTGCACCTTGGCGGTGCCGCTATTGACTATCGTGACGCCGTTGCCGTTCACCGTAGCCTCGATGCTGTCGCCACTGCCGATGCCCGACACCGTGGCAGCTCCCGTAGCCGAGAAAACAATGCCCACCGTGCGGTCGAACGACACGTCCTCGTAGCTCTCGGCGGGGTCGGTGGCACTGCTGCCACTCAGCGTCTCTATTTTGTCTTTGCCACACGACACCAGCATCGCCGCAACGACAATCGCAAGAGAAACAGTCCTTTTCATCATTCTGTATATTATCTTTTTCCGCAGCAAATATACGAAATAAAACCAATGGCACCGCACCCTGGCGCAACTTTTTTTCTCCCCAAGTGCTGCAATTCAGGATTTATGTGTATCTTTGCATCGATTTTAAAACAGCATACCAGCGATGAAAATATCCATAGTGGTACCGGTATACAACCGGCCTGACGAGATAGTGGAACTGCTGCAGAGCATCGACCGCCAAGACTACCGCGACTTCGAGGTGATAGTGGTCGAGGACGGTTCCACCCGCACCTGCAAGAACGAGATAGCCCCCTTTGCCGAGCGCTTCGACCTGGCCTACTACTACAAGGAGAACTCGGGTCCCGGCCAGAGCCGCAACTACGGTGCACAGCACGCCAAAGGCGACTACATAGTGGTGCTCGACTCGGACGTGATACTGCCCGACAACTACCTCTCCACGGTAGCCCAGGGCCTGGCCGACGGCAGCATCGACGCCTTCGGCGGCCCCGACCGCGCCAACCCCTCGTTCACCGCCACGCAGAAGGCCATCAACTACTCGATGACGTCGTTCCTCACCACCGGCGGCATACGCGGCGGCATGAAGCAGGCCGACAAGTTCCACCCCCGCAGCTTCAACATGGGCGTGCGCACCCCGGTGTGGCACAAGCTGGGCGGCTTTGCCCAGATGCGCTACGGCGAGGACATAGACTTCAGCATCCGCCTGAAGGAGGCCGGCTACCGCGTGCTGCTGCTGCGCGACGCCTGGGTGTGGCACAAGCGCCGCAACACCATTGCCAGCTTCTACCGCCAGGTGCACCATTTCGGCCAGGCCCGCATCTGCCTCTACCGCCTGCACCCGTCCACACTGAAGCTGATACACCTGCTGCCCACAGCCTTCGCACTGGGCACCATAGTGCTGCTGCTGGCGGCGCCGTTCACCTACGGCATCTCGCTTGCGCCGCTGCTACTGCTCATCCTGGTCATCTTTGCCGACTCGCTGCGCCTGAACAAGGACCTGCACGTCGCCGCCCTCTCGGTGGTCACCACCTTCGTGCAGCAGTTCGGCTACGGCCTGGGCTTCCTGTCAGAATGCTTTGTGCGCAGCAATAGCGGCCAGGTGCTCGACGAAAAGAACCTATAGAGTGAGGTGAAAGGTGATAGGTGATAGGTGAAACAACATTCTATGCTGTCCTTTCACCTCTCACCTTCCACCTCTCACCTTTCACCTCTCACCTTTCACCTTCCCAATATTCGGCCCCTTCGATGCCTAGGGCCTTGGTGTCGAAGCGGGGCTCGCGGTGTTGCTTCTTCTGCCGCTCGTAGTCTTTCAGCGCCCGCAATGCCTTGGGCGATAGGAGCAGTATGGCCACCACGTTGATCCACGCCATGGTGCCCACGCCGATGTCGCCCAGTGTCCACACTATGCCGCTGCCCATCTGCGACCCGATGAGGACCGACGAGATGGTGGCCACCCTCAGCACCCACACCACCACCTTCTCGTTCCGGTCGTCGCCGAAGGCGGCGTCGGCCCGCTCCAGCTGGTCCAGCTGCTCGGGATGGCGGCGGTACTGGCGGCGGCGCCACCGGTTGAAGAGGTACACCAGGTTGGTCTCGGCATAGTAGTAGTAGGCCATGATGGTGGTGAAGGCGAAGAAGAAGAGGGCTATGGAGATGACCGTGTTGCCCGTCTGCGGCCCCACCACGGTGCCCAGGGCGTTGGTGGTGTAGAACACGCCGGGCTCGCCCTCGGGGGCGAGGGGGTTCTGCTGCAGGTAGGTCACCACGGCGCCCGCGCCGGTCTGCTGCACGCTGTCGATGATGTTGTAGGTGCGGCAGGCCAGTATCATCATGGCCGTGGCGGTGCATACGAGCAGTGTGTCGATATAGACCGAGAAGGCCTGCACCAGACCCTGCTTCACGGGGTGGCTCACCTTGGCGGCGGCCGCCACGATGGCGCCGGTGCCCTGGCCGGCCTCGTTGCTGTAGATGCCTCGCTTCACGCCCCATGCTATGGTGCTGCCTATCAGGGCTCCGCCCACCTCGTTCACCCCCACGGCGCCACGCAGCATCTGCATCAACACGTCGGGCACCACCTGCCAGTTGACGGCCAGCACCACCAGCGACAGCAGTATGTAGACCATGGCCATCACCGGAGCCACCACCTGCGCCACGCTGGCTATGCGCTTCACCCCGCCTATGATGACCAGCCCTATCAGCACCGCCACGCCGATGCCTATCACCCATGCCGGCACGCCGAAGGTGCGGCCCAAGCTGATAGCGATGCTGTTGCTGTGTATGGGGGGCAACAGGAAGCCGCAGGCCACCGCCGCCAGCACGGCAAAGAGGCTGCCGAAGAAATGGCTCCGCAAGCCCTTCTCGATGTAGTAGGCCGGGCCGCCGCGGAACTGCCCGTTGTGGTCTTCCTTGTATATCTGGGCCAGCGTGGCCTCGACAAAGGCGCTGCCGGCACCGAAGAAGGCTATGATCCACATCCACACGATGGCCCCCGGCCCACCGAAGCCTATGGCCGTGGCCACACCCACGATGTTGCCCGTACCCACACGCCCCGACAGAGCCATGGCAAACGCCTGGAACGACGAGATGCCGGTCTTCTTCTTGTCCTTGCCGGCACTGCCGAAAAGCAGCCGGAACATCTCGCCGAAGCGGCGCACCTGCACGAAGCGGGTGCGGAAACTGAAATAAAGGCCGGTGGCCAGGCACAACGCCACCAGCAGCGGACTCCACACCCACCCGTTCACCGTCACCACGGCCCGCGTCAGCCAGTCCATCATCGTTTCCATATAGTCTCAGTATGATTGTGTTCAACACCGTCATAACGCCATCCGCCCCGTTTTATTGCTATGTATATCTTATGTTGTATTTATGTTTAAAACATAAGAAATACATAAGAAATACATAAGAAGTACATAAGAACTACCGGAGGGGAACCGGAGAGGATAGCTGGCGGAGCTGATTGTCAGGCCTATACGAAAAGGGCAAAAAAAGTGCGGCCAATCGGGGGAAAAAGCGTATTTTTGCAACATTGACAAGACAAGACAACAAAACGTAAACAGCAATGAGAAAAGCACTTATCCTCACCGTGGCGGCATGTCTGACATTGGCGGCATGCTCGAAAAGCAACACTTCCGATGCCGTGGCCGGCGACGAGCGGCACTTTGTCAACCTGACCGACGCGGTGCCCGACGCCATACTCGAGATACGCTATTTCGGCACCTACAACTTTGTCGGCGCCCGCATCGACGGCTACCTGCAGCCCACCGCACTGCTGGTGCGCGAGGCCGCCGACAGCCTGCGCGCCGTCAGCGACGAGCTGAAGGCCATGGGCTACCGCCTGAAGATATACGACGCCTACCGTCCGCAGCAGGCCGTCGACCACTTTGTGCGCTGGGGCCACGACCTCGCCGACACCCTCATGAAGCAATACTTCTACCCCAACGAGTCGAAAGACAGCCTCTTCATAAAAGACTACATAGCCACCCGAAGCGGCCACTCGCGCGGCTCGACGCTCGACCTGACCCTCTTCGACATGCGCACCGAGAAGGAGGTCGACATGGGCGGCACCTTCGACTGGTTCGGCCGCGAGAGCCACCCCGACTGCGGCGGCGACCCCGCTACCGGCACCTACCGCCCCAACGACACCATCACCGCCACCCAGTTTGCCAACCGCATGCTGCTGCGACAGGCCATGATGCGCCACGGCTTCAAGCCCTACGACTGCGAGTGGTGGCACTTCACGCTGAAGGAAGAGCCCTTCCCCGACACCTACTTCAACATACCCATACGCGAACTGAAAGCTGAACAATGACTGCCCTGACCACCAAAACCATTGCCGTCGGGCTGGCGCTGAGCCTCGCGCTGGCGGCCTGCCACCACAAGCCCGCCGACGTGCCGGCCGCGCCCGACTATGCCGACAGCGCCAGCTGGTTCATCGTCGACCGCAGCGCCGACGTCGACCTGTTCTACATCACCTCGACCGAGACCGACGACTACACCATCGACGGCACCACGATGCACTTCGCCGACCCCTCGCGCGACAGCATACGCGCCCTGCTGCTCGGCGAGATGCAGGGGGTGGACCACCTGCTGTCCGGCAGCCTCAACTTCTACTCGCCCTACTACCGCCAATGCACCATGGAGACCTTCACCGCCGACAGCCTCGTCAGCGAGCGCATGCCGCTGGCCATGGGCGATGTGCGAGCGGCCTTCGACTACTACCTGGCGCACATCAACGGCGGCCGTCCCTTCGTGCTGGCCGGCTTCAGCCAAGGGGCCATCGGCGTGGTCGAACTGCTCAAGGCCATGGACGACGAGACCTACAGCCGCATGGTGGCCGCCTATGCCATTGGCTGGAAGGTGACCGACGACGACCTTGCCGCCACCACCATACGCGCCGCACGCGACAGCGCCGACCTCGGGGCGACCATCTGCTACAACAGCGTGCGCGCTCCAGAATGCGCCCTGCCCATGCTCAGCGAGGGCAACCGGGTGGCCATCAACCCGCTCAACTGGCGCACCGACGCCACACCGGCCACCCTGGTCTACCGGGGCGACACACTGACCGTCACACTCGACACCGCCTCGCTGCTGCTCCTGGTCGACGGCTACCGCCGCGACGACTACATGCTGCCGCTCGTCGGCGTCGAGGGCAACTACCACTGCCTCGAACTCTCGCTCTACGCCGAAAGCCTGCGCCACAACATAGCCCTTCGCGCAGCAGCCATGAGACAAAGCCCGACCCACAATGGAGCAAGATAAGGTCTTCATGCGGCGGGCCATAGCGCTGGCCAACGAGAGCGTGCAGCGCGGCGGCGGCCCCTTCGGCGCCGTCGTCGTGCGCAATGGCGACATAGTGGCCGAGGGCACCAACAGCGTCACCCTGCAGGGCGACCCCACGGCCCACGCCGAGGTGACGGCCATACGCGAGGCCTGCCGTCGCCTGGGCACCTTCCACCTCGAGGACTGCTCCATATACACCTCGTGTGAGCCCTGCCCCATGTGCCTCGGCGCCATCTACTGGGCCGGCATCAAGCGCATCTACTACGGCAACACACGCCGCGACGCCGCCGACATCGGCTTTGCCGACGACTTCATCTACGAGGAGCTGTCACGCCCCCTCGACCAACGCCGGCTGCCCATACGGTCCCTGCTGCACGACGAGGCGCAGGAGAGCTTCCGCCTGTGGATGGCCAAAAGCGACAGAAAAGAGTATTAAAGCGCTGCGGCGACGGCTTCGTCGTAGCGGCGCAAAGTGGTGGCCTTCATGATGGCCTTCTTCTGCTTGTACGGCAGGTCTACGTATTCCCAGAAGGCATGCAGCCGCGCGAGCATCTGGCTGTCGCCGCACAGCGCCGAGGTGGCATGGCGATAGACAATTGAGTGCATCGCCCTCAGCACCTCGCGAGGGTCTTTGTCGCCGAGCATCCACGGCCGCGCCAACAGGCCACGCCCCAGCATCACCCCCCTGAGCTTTAAGCCTGTCCAATTCTCAACCACCTCAATATCGCCATTGTAGACCATCGGATGGCGGCACACCTCGGCGAAACGAGCGAAGGCCTCGCGGTCGGCCATGCCCTTGTACTGTTGCCGCCCCAGGCGCGGATGCAGAGTGACATGCACCAGCGGCATGGCGTTGACTATCGGCATCGCCGCCAGCCCCTCGGCCTCGCTCTCCTGTCCAAGGCGCATCTTCACCGAGAACTGCACCTCGGGCCGCCGCAGCATCTCATGCTGTATCTCCTCCATACGGTCGGGGTGCTGCAGCAGTCCGCTGCCGCGTCCGGCCCGCACCTGCATGGGAAACGGACAGCCCACATTGAGGTCTATGCGCCGCCAGCCCTGCCCTTGCAGTGCGTCGCACAGGCGGGCGAACTCGTCGCCGCCGACGGCTATCACCTGCGGCACAGTGGGCACGCCGGCGTTGGCCACGGGGTCGGTGTCGCGCAGGTCTTTCTTCCGCACCTCACCCTTCTCAATCCTGACGAAAGGTGTGTAGTACTCGTCCACGCCACCGACGCACTCCCAGTGCGCCCGCCTATAGACAGCGTCGGTGTACCCTTGCAGCGGCGCAAAGGCTATGTAAGAGGTATCTGGGTTAGAGCACATCGTGGACTATAACAGAACCACCAGAGGTGCTGCAGTCGGCGGTGAAGGCGGTATACCATCGGGCCGTCGGTTCTTGGTGGTGGGTTATCACTGTTTTCGGCTGCAAAAATACTACTTTCCCGACATACAGCCAAACAAATGTTATAAATTGCACGTTTTCACAATAAACCCGAGGAGAGTGCGTTGTTAAAGCGATTATTTACCGCGCCGGAGAAATGACCCGCACCGCCCTTTACCATAGTCCCCTCGGCCCTATTGCGCTGACCACCGACGGCGAAGCCCTGACAAAGCTCGCCTTCAGTCCTATAGATACTATAGGCACCATAGTTCCCATAGAGACCATACCCCTCTTCCAATCAACCCGCCGCTGGCTAGACCTCTACTTCTCGGGCCACAAGCCCGACTTCACCCCTCCCCTATCGCTACACGGCACCGCTTTCCAGCAGCGCGTATGGCAAGCCCTGCTGGAAATTCCATACGGCTACACCACCACCTATGGCGCGCTCGCCCGCCGCATCGGATGCCGCTCGGCACAGGCCATCGGGCAGGCCGTGGGACGCAACCCTGTGGCCATCATCGTTCCCTGCCATCGCGTCGTCGGCAGCAACGGCTCACTGACTGGCTATGCCTACGGCGTGGAACTCAAACGGCACCTACTACAAATAGAGAACAAAACATACCATAGATGAAAGACATAAGAGGATACACTGCGCTGGTAACCGGTGGTTCGTCGGGCATGGGCTGGGAGTATTGTCGGCAGCTGGCTGCCATGGGCTGCAATATTCTGATGGTGTCGAACCAGAAAGAGCCGCTCGAGACCCTACCGAAAGCTCTGGTTGAAGAGTACGGAGTGATGTCGTGGGGACTGTACATGGACCTTTCCCTAACCTCGGCAGCCGACGAGGTCTGGGCCTACTGCCAGCAACATCAGATAGAGATAGACATACTAGTCAACAACGCCGGCATGTTCTTCTTCCACGAGATAGATGCAGCCACGCAGGGGAAAGCCCTCACCATGCTACAGCTACACATATCTACCCCCACCCGACTGACGATGCTCTTTGGCGAAGCCATGAAACAGCGGCACCGGGGATACATAGTCAACATGTCGTCGATGACGGCCCAAATACCTGCGCCAGGGATAACAATGTATGCCGCAACAAAAGCCTACCTCAAGAGTTTCTCGAAGTCGATGTACTACGAGATGCGGCCATACGGGGTCATAGTGACTACCGTGTTGCCTGCGGCCGTAGCCACACCACTCTACAGCATCAACCCACGACTGATGAAACTCGGAGTAGCCATAGGCCTTATCCGCACACCACAATCGCTGGTGAGACATGCACTACGTGGCATGCTGCGCCACCGCCATGTGGTGAAGCCTGGCCTCATGAACTACATACTGCCCGCCTTGATAAAACTCCTACCCGATCGGCTGGAGTTGGGCATCTGGAAGATGTTGAAGCAGTAGTCACACCCTACTCATAATGGCGTATGCGGACGTCGATGGCGGGGAGCTGGGCGGGGATAGTTGTGACGTCGGTCTCGCCGTAGTGGTAGGGGAAAATCACCTTGGGATTGACCATTTTTGCGGCGCGGACCAGCTGCTCGGGGGTCATGGTGTAGGGCTGGTTGCAGGGGAGGAAAGCAATATCGATGTCCTTGACATCAGCCATCTCGGGAATGTCTTCGGTATCGCCAGCAATATAGATGCGTAAACCGTCGAGGGTGAGGATATAGCCGTTGTCGCGCCCCTTGGGGTGGAACTGCAGGTGCTCGGCGGTGGTGTTGTAGGCGGGTACGGCCTCGAGGGTGATGCCAGCGGCGAGCTGCCGCTGGTCGCCGTTGGCCATCGAGGTGCCAGAGCCATAGAGTTCCACGCAACGCGGGTTCATGATGAGCTGCGTCCCGTCGGCGGTGAGCTGGCGGATGGCGGCGGTGTCATAATGGTCGAAGTGCTCGTGGGTGACAAGGATAATGTCGGCCTTGGGCATTGTGGAGTAGTCCACTGTGCGTCCGCACAGGTTGCTGCAGGGGTCGACGTAGAGGTTCCGTCCACCGTACTCGATGCGTATGCTGGAGTGCATCAGCGCATGGAGTTTCACCAGCTCGCCGGCGGTGGTGACGAAGTTGTCGGTCTCCTTGGAGGTCGTCGGCTTGCCGGCCTTCTGCCATGCGAGGATGCCTCCGTCGAGGTTATACACCGTACAGCCGATGGCAGCGAGCTGCTTGGCAGCAGTTAGGCTACGCTTTCCACCGCGACAGTATACAGCAACCGTGCCTCCGATGCCTTTGATGCGCTCCGCGAAGTCGGCGGCCTTCACGTCGATGTTCTCCGCACCGACGAGATGCTCTTCGGCGTATTCTTCCGGCGTGCGCACGTCGATGAGACGCACATTCTTCTGTGTCATGACTTCGGCGAACTCGTCGGAGCCAATGGTTTTTATAGATTTGTTTTCGCAGCCGCCAATGAGGGCCGCAAACATGGTCATCATAAGTATCCGTTTCATGGTGTTTTTCTATTTGTTTCTTTTGCAGACGGGGAAGAAGCGCGGTACACTCCGGCAGTATTGCTCGTATTCGGGGTATTTGCCGCCGCTGATCTCTTCGGCCAGAGCCGAGCTACCTTGAAACAGAACCACCAGCAGCAGCGCACCGATGACGCTCCAGTTGACGATACCCATGCCGGCGGCTATGGAGAAGAGGTAGAAGCACACCCATATGGCCTGCTCGGCGAAGTAGTTGGGGTGTCGGCTGCAGCTCCAGAGGCCTATGGTGTTGAAACCTTTGTTGTAGGGCGCGGGGAGCTCCTCCAGCTTCCTGCCCTCATTGATCATGGCCCATTTGCGCGTTTGGAAGCGCCACTGCTGCTCGTCGGCCACCGTCTCCCACACGATGAACGCCAGCATCAGTACGGCGGCCACGGCATCCATCCAGTCGAATGGCCGATTGGACCTCATGGCCACCAGCGCCGGGAAGGTGGTCATCAGCACCAGTGCGTTCTGGTAGATGGAGATGAAGCCCAGGTCGAAGGCCGCCCATGCCCAGCGACTCTTGAAGGCAGGGCCCGAGCGGACGACAGCCCAGCGGTAATCCTCCACGCCCTCCCAGAACTTGAGGCGGTAGGCGCCCTTGCGGGCGAAGTTGACGGTGAGGCGGATGCCCCACAGCGTAGCCAACACGGCCATCACCACCAGGCGTGTGCTCATGCCTCCGGCGACAGCTATGACCCAAGTGTAGGCGATGGGGAGCAGGCTCCACAGTTTGTCCATCTGGCTGTTGTTGCCTGAGGCTTCGCCCACGACGAAGCAGAACAATGCACTACAGGCCGCGATAATGCCCAAGACTTTGAGCACCTCCAGTTGGCTCGCGTCCAGTGTAGGCCCAACAGCAAAATAGAGTATCGGACAGACGACGATGGACAGAACCAGCAGGGTTGCCATCAAGGGGATATTCATTTTCTTCATGGAATGCGTTATTGTGTTATTGTGCTATTGCGTTAGTAATTCGCCTTCGGCGACGATAGCGGCGGTGCCGCCTACGTAGACGGTACCATCGGGGGCGATGCGGGTGGCCACCACCGAGGGGCGCCCCATCGCTTCGCCCTGCAGGAAGGCAAAGTCGCCCTGCGAGGGGATGACACCGTTGACGGCCAGATAGTGTGTCAGCGCCGCGTTGGCGGTACCTGTAGCCGACTCCTCGGGGATATCGTAGAGTGGCGCGAAGTCGCGCACATAGGCGGTGATTGCGTTATTGTGTGATTGCGTTAATGCGTCAGTGGGAAGGGTGAAGACGTGGAAGCTGGTGGTCGCGTACTCTTTGGTGATTGCGGCGACGGCCTCCATGTCGGGCTGCAGCGCATTGAGAGTGGCCACATCGGGAATGGGGATCATGATATCCTTAAGGCCGGCATAGGCAATTTGTACAGGCAAGTCGAATTTTGAATTCTGTATTTTGAATTCTGAATAGTTCAGCCCTATAGCTTTGTATATATCCCCGGTGTCGGCAATCGTCTTGACGATGCGTGGTGTGGCCATCTGCATCATCACACGCTCGCCGGCCTCTATTGTCAGGTCGCCGGCCAGCGTGTGGCAGATGCAATGACCTGTGGCCAACCCGAGGCGGTGCAACAGAGCGAAGGCGGCCACGGTGGCGTGTCCGCAGAGTTCCACCTCGACCGCAGGCGTGAAGTAGCGCACGTGGTATTCCGCCGCCGACAGCCTTCGCACAAAGGCCGTCTCGGAATAGCGCAACTCTGCCGCCACCTGCAGCATAAGCCCCTCGTCGGGGAACGGCTCGTCTCCCAACAGCACCACTCCGGCAGGGTTGCCGCCGAAAGGGCGGTCGGTGAAAGCGTCGACGATATAGTAGCGCATGGTTACTTTGCCGGCTCCCATTTGCAGCGCACGGGCGACACGATGGCGCCTTCTTTCTTCAAGGCATCGAAGGCTTTGTCGACCTCCTTGCGGTCGGCGTTCAACATCTTGGTCACATCGCCTGCCGACAGAGGCTTGCCAGCTTCGCGCATTGCTTTCAGTACTTGGTCTTTCATGGTTTTATATCTTTGAATTATTTTTTTGTGATGAAAAAGGGCACTTCTTTCCGATGCATTGTTCGTTGATTTTGCTGCGGGTGCATGCGACTTCGGGCTTCACCATCTCCACGCCGAGGTTTTCTTTGACGAAGTCGATGGCCGTAAGCACCGAGAGGTAGGAGTCGCGCTTGCAGCAGCGTGGGCCGCCGTTGAGGGCCACCTGTTCCAGTGCGCGGGCAGTGCATAGGTTGCACAGGCGCCAGGTGTCGGTGGAGAAGGGGGTGTTGCGGGTGACGATGGAGAGGAAGATGCCGGTGCTAATGCTCGCGCCGCAGGCACCCATATATCCGCAGGCACCGCCGGGCACCTGTTCGCCGCGCTTCCGCATCTCGGCGAGGGCTTCTTCGAGGTCTAGCTTGGCGCTGTCGGGCAGACAGTTGTTGTAGGCCGTCAGCAGGGCCGCGCCCACCAGCACGTGGTGTGTGGGGCCGTGCATGGGGCAATCCGGCTGCGACATAAGCTTCTCAAGCACCTCTATCGGGTTGCGCGAGGTCTCCGCCAGACACAGCGCCACCACGGGGTCGACCGCTGATTCTGTAATGGCCTCAGCGGCGGGTGCGCTCTCTTTCGGTGCCTCCTTGCAAGATATGCCGACAATGGCCATCTCCGCCATTATAACGATTATTGTCAATAATCTCTTCATCCTTTCAAATTGTTTTGGGATGCAAAGATACACCTTTTCTCTAAATTGAGAAGAAATATTTTGCAGTGTTCGACTAAACACGTATCTTTGCATCGTCATTCTAAAGAAACAGAAAGAAAGATGAGAAACATAATCATATTTATAGCATTTGGCGCACTATTGGCATTGTCTAGCTGCAGCCAGAACATCGGTGAGTCTAAATCGGCCTCGTTCGACTGGGACAACAGCAACAAGATAGAATACGCCATCGACTACACGGTCAGCTTTACTGCCGACCACGACAGCACCATGCAACTAACAGCGACGAGCAATTACGGCACCGCGAAGGTCGTCCAAGTGGAGTCGGAGAACCTGATAGGTGCAGTCGGCAAGCTGGTAAAGAACACTTTTATCATTCTGGAAGATTCCGTTCCCTTGGGCAAAAGCATAACCCTGCAGCGAGGTGGCCTGTCGTATACTGGTGGGAAACCGGAGTTTGTCCATAATCGAACCGTCGGCAGCGACGACTTGGTCGACATTAGAATCCTGGGCAGCGACGACTACACGATGTATTCCATCCGCGACAACATGTTCTTCGGCCCGAACTACGACGAGGAGAGTTTCACCATCGGCGGCGGCCAGCGCTTCTCCATTATCCTGCCCGTTGTGACCGAAGAAATGTATCCCAAAGAAAAAGAGAGCCATACCATACAGATTGGCTTCAGTATTCACTAAAGATTATTTTGCCAAACAAGAAAAGATTTGTATCTTTATGTGAATTAAGGGTATGAAATCTTAGGGTGATGCGCAAATAGGACCGTTTCTGAAAGACCTCTTATAGGATTCCAAATCAACATTCTTTATCATTATCCGACGTGTTTTGATTTGTTATAATTCCACCATTCTTTACATACAAATAATTTGAGATAAAGTATTGATAACATTTTACGATGCGTTCTCTTGTGATTCTTTTGTTTACATTATTCTTTTTAACATATTCTATTAAAGCTTCAGACAACAATGATTCCGTATGTTCCATTACATATTTTTGAACATCGCATATTGTTGTGCCGATAATATCAGATGTGTATTGTGAGAAATCAAACAACCGTGTAAAAGGTGAAATGATTCTCACTTCATCATTTTTCTCTTTACCACTTCTTTTGACTACTACTGCCAAATCATTATAATCTTTTATGGCCAAGACAGATCCTCTCATCTCATCATCATAAAAAACCTCATGTTCTGCATACATCTCATGATACTTCATTATGTCATTGCACTCGACTACTGGGGCTATTTGATCTTCTTTTTTAGTGTAAAAATAAAGTCGTTGACCATCTTCCATAAAAACCAATTTCTCTAGTACTTTATCTTGTGTTATTATTTCTCTCAAATTATAACTTGTTATTATAATTTTTTCTTTTGTTTTTTTCAGTACTTTCCCTGTGATTTTTTCATCAGCCTCGGGATTGAATAAAAAAACAACAGAAGTTGCATCCAATAATCTTTGAAGAGAAACTTGTTTTCGACCATCTTGTGCATATGACTTTGGCAATCTGATATTATGAAAGCATGTTGTTTCTGAATATTTGTATCCTAATCCTATACAAGTTAATATATAGTGTAAATATTGCAAATCCACCGATGTATTCTCATTACCATTATTTTTACCAATTCTTTCTTCATATTCTTTCTGTATGGGTGTAAAAATTGCAGGTAGAATTTTATCAAACAATAATCCTTTCGTTGTAGAGAAGCCCTGCAATGTAATGTTATCTCTTGAAATATCAACTATTTTGTCACTTTCTTCGCTATATAAATCCCATGAAATAGAAGCCAAACTCAATTCTGGCATAGAGTAGTCTGCATTTTTTACGGCGATACCTCTTACTAAAAACTGAACATTAGGATACCGATGAATGGTAACAGGCTCATTTATAAATGAAATTGAAATTCTTGACCCAACTTCCCTTTCCATAAAATGAAATCTCAAAATATTCTTTTCAACCTCACAGCTCATTTTATATTTCTCTTGACAATCTTTATATTCAGGGAAATGCATAGATACTGCTTCAATTTCTGCACCTGGATTTACAGAATGGTATGACAGTCTATTTGTTCCATTTGACTTGAAGGTCGATGAAACATATGCGTCAATCATCGAGATGTATCTATCATCATTATCATTCAAAATGCGATCTATCTGACTTCTTATTTCCCAACGACATTGATCATCATACAATGTTTTAAAACGGCTACGGTCAATCTCAACAATCACACGTGTACCACGAATAATATTCGTCCCATTTTCCAATATCGTACTATACTGTCCATGTTCTGCGGATCTGAACAATATCCGTTTCGAGTCTTCTCCGATACATTTCGTTTCTACAATAAACGAATCTGCCACAAAGAAAATAGACTGTAAACCTACGCCAAAGGTTCCCGTTGGTTTTAGCCAATACGGAATATCTTTATCAATTCTATTTCTGTTGCTTTCTCCAACTTTTTGAGTCATATGCAATAATGCCTCTTCGGAAATACCTGTCCCTTTGTCTTCACAAATGACGACTATTGTGTTTTTTTGATTATCTTTCCATTGGACAGTTAAATTTACAGGATATTGGTTGTACACTTCTGTCGGAATGTCGTCAGGAAACTGCAAATCAAATATTTTTTTTCCATGCAACGCATATGAATGTGTCCCCATACGAATATCATTGCACAATTGAATATTACTTGCGTCAAATGCATTTTGAACAATTTCACGAATAAAAACGAACCCAGGATCTCTATAGATGCCACCGCCTCTAAGAATATTAAATATTTTCTGTTGAGACATGGCAAATTTAAGATTCATTAATTCCGGTTTTACTCTTAATCCATTAAACAAGATCTTGATATTTCCTTTACTAATCATTGGTGGCAACCCACTTAAATCTTCCGGTGCAATATTTGACCACTCCCTACTTTGAAAAGACACTTCATCTTCCAGCCAATCAAACCATTTTCTGGCAACTCTATAAACTGCATCAGTCTTGCAATTAAGTTCAGCCTCAATTGATGTGGGAGAAACTAACATATGTCGTACTGATGAATGTTTTTCTTTATGGACTACTGATGAATCTGGAATATCTTTCAGTAATGAGAGTGAATACAAGTCAAATCTATCACTATCAAAGTCCAATAAGTCACCTAGCCGAATCATGCAAGCAATAAAACGAGGATGAATATAATCTCCTTTCCATCCATCTGCTCTTTGATATAATTTATCCATCACTTCATTTGTAGAAGCACCATGCAGGTAGGCAACTAAAGCTAACATATCCATATATCGTCGTGGTAATTTTTCTGCATGGAATCCAGAAGCCAATTTGGAGAATTCTTCTTGCCCTGACAAATATGAACTCCCCAAAAGTGCATGATTTCCTCTGAAAAACTCTGACGTAATTATTGTCACTGCATTTTTTACTTCTAACGCCCAAATTAGATTGTCTTCATTCTCCCTTCTTATAGACTCTCTTCCCTTTAAAATTAGCTTTGCCGCATCAGATATTTTTTCGTCTTCATTTTGAGTCAGAGATTCAACAATATTTTTTGCCTCCTCACTACTCCATACTTTTTCAATCATTTTATATGTCAAAATCATACCAACATCATGTGTAAGTCCTGCCATCAAAAGCAAAAATGTATCGGTTGCTCCAAGTTCTTTGATGCGTTGCTCTCCAAGAAAACATTGAATCTTATCAATTATTTTGTTTGAATGAGCGATACCGTGATCACTAAAATGTGGATAATTGCTCTTTATTGTGGCTAACCCTTCTTTCAAATTCGACCGGTTCAATTCCCAAATCGAAGCTAAAATATCATAATCATGATCTTCCGAAGCGAGAGTTTTAAGATGTTTTTCTAAAGTATAATTTTTTTCCATATCATTATTCCTTTTATTGACAATTTGTTTTTCTTTTTGCAAAGATATGTATTTTTTTTGAAATAAAAAAATATTTTTGATATATTGCACAATTTATGTATCTTTGTAGCATTGAAACAAATGTTGAACTAATAAATAACAAATTGATATAGAAAGAATTTAAGGATAATAAATAACACATTATAAAGCGTTTTCGCTCTAACTTGCCTACTTGAAGTTCCACAAACAAGCCAAGCAATAGTAAAGCGGTAAACGCCTGCGAGGAATCGTGGGCTTTACTTACTTGCTTGGCAGGTCGTGGAACACCTAAGTAGGCGTAAGAAAAGTTCCACGATTTTTTATGCCAAGCAACGAAAACACAAATGGTACGCAGGCTGCCAGCCTGCAGCAACAGATTAAGAGCCGCCAGAGGGTGGCCGACCATGGCGAGGTGTTCACCAATCCGCGCGAGGTGAATGCCATGCTTGACTTGGTGCGGGATGAGTCGTTCCGGCTCGACAGCCGTTTCCTTGAGCCCGCCTGTGGCGACGGGAATTTCCTTATAGAGATTCTACGCCGCAAACTCTCCCTAGTGAAAGACATCAAATCTCCGACGGAATGGGAATTCAAGAGCCTTATTGCCGTAGGCTCTTGCTATGGTATTGAACTGTTGGAGGACAATGCAGAGGCTTGCAGGGAGAGGCTGTATGGTGAGGTGGTGGGTCGAATGGGTCGAATGGGCGATTTGGGCGACTATGGGAAGAGCTTACGGTATATGCTGCAGAAGAATATCGTCTGTGGCGATGCTCTGACTTATCGTACTGCCGACGGCAAGCCGATTACTTTTTGCGAGTGGACACCTATCGCGGGCAGCATGCAGTTCTCGCGGCGCGACTTCCAGTTTGACTTCCTTGTCAACCAGACGCACCAGTATTCCCTCTTCGACGAGCAGGGCGAAGCACAGAGTTTCGACGAGCCTGTGCGTACCTATCCACCTTTGCATTATACTCAACTTTACAGATATGAAGAATAATTATAGTCCTGATATTCTCAACTGCTTGGCCAACCTCAGCAGTGACGAGGTCTTCACCTCGCCGGAGCTGGCCAACCGGATGCTCGACCTGCTGCCACAGGAGCTGTTTCGCAGCCCGAAGACGCGGTTCTTAGACCCCTGTAGCAAGAGTGGTGTCTTTCTGCGTGAGATTGCCAAGCGCCTGCTTGCAGGACTCGAAGAGCAAATGCCCGACCTACAGGATCGGATTGACCACGTGATGACCAAGCAGGTCTTCGGCATCGCTTGTACCGACCTTACGGCCGAGATGAGCCGTAGGACGCTCTATTGCTCCAAACAGGCCAATGGCGAGTATAGCGTCAGCACCGCCTTCCGCGACGGGCAAGGTAACCTGCTGTACGACCGCTGCCAGCACACTTGGAACGCGCAAGGCCGCTGCGAGTACTGCGGCGCCAGCAAAGGCGAATACCTCCGTACTGACAGCCGCGAGACATACGCCTATCCCTTTATCCATAAAACAATCAAAGAAATATTCAAAAAAGATATGCAATTCGATGTAATCATAGGAAATCCACCGTATCAGATGAGTGACGGTGGTGGTGGTAGTACAGATGCTGCCATGCCTATTTATAACAAATTTGTAGAGCAATCCTTGAAATTAACCCCTATCTATTTAATAATGATTATCCCGTCAAAATGGATGGTCGGAGGCAGAAATCTTAGCAAGTTTCGAGACAATATGATTTATGATAGTCATATCAGAATATTATACGATTTTGAAGATGCCTCTCAATGTTTTGCTGGAACACACATTGATGGTGGGGTCTGTTATTTTATGTGGGATAGATCTTATTCAGGAAAAGTAAACTATACATTTAAATCCAATAGCGGTGAAATAACAACATCCTTGCGAAAACTTAACAATACTTTTTTCGACTATATAATTAGGGACGGACGAATTATATCAATACTCGATAAAATCGGCACAGTGGCAAAATTCAAAAATATTGTATCCTCTACTAAACCATATGGAATTAGAGGGTCACTATTCAATGAACCAGATAGATACCCAGAATTACAGTTATGTGAACAATATGAGAATGGAAAAATTAAAATATACGGAGTAAAGGGGTTAAAGGGCGGTGCTAGAAGACAGATTGGTTACGTAAATCCAAACGCAATCCCTGAAGGCAAGGATACAATCGAAAAGTATAAAATCTTCTTTACTACGAGTTATTCAACAAATGCCACAATACCACCTGCATCAATAGACGGTAATAAAGGCGAAATATGTACCGAAACATTCTTGATGATTGGTCCATTTAATACACGAGAGGAGAGAGATTACTGCAAGACATATATGCAAACCTCGTTTTTCCTTTTTCTCCTTTACCATGGGCATGGAACGGTGAGAGTTTCAAAAGATGTTTTTGGACTTATACCTTTGGTTGACTTCTCCCACCCGTGGACGGACGAGATGCTGTACAAGAAATACGGCCTGACGGAGGATGAGATTGCCTTTATCGAAAGTATGATACGCCCGATGGAGTGAGGAGCTGTTTCCACTCAATTTCGTCGAAGGATCGCCGAAGGACCGTCGAAGGATCATAAAACCCACATAGAACCCATGCAGACGACAGAACAGATACTCCCCACCATGCGGCGCGCGGTGCCGCAGATTTATATGTATGATGACACGTCGTTCCCCGGCTGGATAAAGATAGGGCAGACGACACGTGCCGACGTGCGGAAACGCATCGACGAGCAGCACCCCATCACGGAGCCTCACAAGACCTACCACCTGCTGTGGCACGACAACGCCTTCTATGCCGATGGCAGCGGCGAGAGTTTTTCCGATCACGACCTGCATGAGATGCTGCGCCGTATGGGGAAAGAACTGATAGGGGAGTGGTGCCGCTGCTCGCTTCGCGAGGCGAAGGCCGCTTATGTGGCGGTGCGTCACCGCGATACACAGGTTGAGACGGTGCGCGACCTTGATTATAAGATGCGCGATGAACAGGAGCAGGCCGTAAATCAGACAGTGGAATACTTTGCACAGATGGACAAGGAAGAGCCTGACCGCCCCAGCCACTACCTGTGGAATGCCAAGATGCGCTTCGGCAAGACCTTTGCCACCTACCAGCTGGCCAAGCGGATGAAGGCTAAGCGGGTTCTGGTGCTCACCTTCAAGCCCGCCGTGGAGGACTCGTGGAGGGACGACCTGCTGCGGCATAGAGACTTCGAAGGGTGGCGGTATTATAGTAGCCGCGACGCGGATGCTACTAACGCATTAACGCACTCCCTCAATAACGCATTTCCTTTGGTTGTCTTTGGCTCGTTCCAAGACTATCTTGGCAGAGATCGCTACGGCAACATCAAGACCAAGAACGAGTGGGTGCACAGCATCGACTGGGATTTAATCGTTTTGGACGAGTACCATTTCGGTGCCTGGAACGACAACGCCAAGAGTCTGCTTGACCTCGGCGATGCCGATGCCAAACGGCGGCAGGCGGAAGAGGACGAGGTGATGAGCGAGAGCGGCATCGACGTGGAGAACGGCCGCGCGTGGGACGACGAGGACATCCCCATCACCGGCAAGCATTTCCTCTACCTCAGCGGCACGCCCTTCCGCGCCCTCGCCACAGGCGAGTTTATGGAGAACCAGATATTCAACTGGACCTATCAGGACGAGCAGAAACGGAAAGAGGACGTCGGCGGCCCCTATCTGGAGATGCCCACCATGGTGATGATGACCTACCAGATGCCACAGGACCTCGGCGCCATGATAGAGCAGTGGGACATGGACGGATTTGACCTCAACGAGTTCTTCCGGGCCGAGGGCAAGACTTTCGTCCATGAGAAGGCGGTGCAGAAATGGCTCGACATCATCCGAGGCGAGACACCCATCTATGGCGACAGTAGTTCGCCGCTCAACGAGCATCCGCCCCTGCCCTTCGAGGACACGCGTCTGCTTGACCTCTGCGCCCACACCATGTGGTTCCTGCCCAATGTGGCCTCGTGCGACGCTATGGAGGCACTGCTGCGACGTCCAGCCAACGGATTCTACCAGACCTATCAAATCATCAACTGCAGCGGCAGCAAGGCTGGCATCGGCGTGGATGCTCTCGGCCCTGTACGCAAAGCCATGGGCGACAACCCGTTGACGACACGCACCATCACCCTCACCTGTGGCAAGCTGACCACAGGCGTCACCCTTCGCCCGCTGGGCGGATTGCTGATGCTGCGCAATTGCTCTTCGCCCGAGACCTATTTCCAGACAGCTTTCCGCGTGCAGAGTCCCTGGACGGCCACCGACAAGGACGACCCCACGAAGAAGACCATCCTGAAGCCCACCTGCTATGTCTTCGACTTTGCGCCCAACCGTGCCCTGCGCGAGGTGGTGACCTACGCCAACCAATTGGACGTCGACAGCAACCGCCGCATCACCGACAAGGTGAACGACTTTATCAACTTCCTGCCAATCCTCCAGTTCGACGGCAGCTCGATGAAGCGGGTGGACGCCACCGAGATACTCGATTTTGTGGATAACGGCACCAGCGGCACCCTGTTGGCACGTCGATGGAACAGCGCCCAGCTGGTCAACGTCGACAACGCCACCTTGCAGAGGGTACTCGACAACCCCGAGGCCTTAGCCACCATCATGAAGATAGAGGGCTTCCGCGCCTTGGGCAGCGACATCATCGAGAATATCGTCAACCGCGCGGAACGAATAAAGAAACTGAAACGCGAGGCCAGCGATAATCCAAAAAAGAAGAAAGAACTGACGGCAGAGGAGAAAGAATACCGCTCCAAACGGCGCGAGGTGCAGGAGAAACTGATGAAGTTTGCCACGCGCATCCCCATCTTCATGTACCTCACCGACTACCGCGAGGAGAGCCTTGAAGATGTCATCCGCAAATTGGAGCCCTCGCTGTTCGAGCGGGTTACAGGCTTGACCATCGACGACTTCGACCTGCTACTGCGCATTGGTGTCTTCAACCGTGCCCAGATGAACGATGCCATCTTGAAGTTCCGCCGCTACGAGGATGCCTCGTTAGCCTATACCGGCGTGAACCGTCACGCTTCGGACACCCGCATCGGTTTGATGGACAGCACCGTGCCGATAGAGGCGTTGGTGGGGTAATTATAGAAGGCGTAAAGAATGTGTTAATGCGTTAGTGGGAATACACGAGACTTCGACGTGGTGTGCCGACTTCTTGCCGACTTGGTGCTGACTTGGTGCCGACCTCCGTGAAACATTGTAGTAAAAAAAATGTTCCTCAGAAGGCGATGGAAATGTGGGAATGCTTTAAAAAATGCGTAAATGCGTTAACGTGTAAATGCGTTAGTGGGAATGCGCTTTAAGAATGCGTGAACGTGTGAATGGTTAAGGGTTCAAGATTCAAGATTCATGGCGGCCGATAACGGCCGCCAGAGCCTTGTATATGCTTTGTATATGTTTTGTATATGCTTTCTATATGTTTTGTATATGCTAACTATATGGTAAGTATATGGTGAGTATATGGTGGAGATATGGTGGAGATATGGTGGAGATATGGGACAGTATAGCGGCGCAACGAGCCGGGATCGCCGAGGGATTGCCGAAGGATCACCGAAGGAATAATAAGTTTAAATGTGTTAATGCGTAAATGTGGAAATGCGTTAGTATCTTTTCGAAACGCTAACGAGACTTCACTGTGGTGTGCCGTCGGCTTGGCAAATTCGACACAATAGATGTGAAATTTATTTGCGGAGAACCATTTTATTTATATCTTTGCATTCTAAAAAAACACAACTATTATGAGAAAAACACTGCTATTACTGACTATTGCGACGTTGTTCTTTGCGTCGTGCGGAAAGGAAGAGGTCCGGCCAGAGCCTACACCCGACGGAAACGTGGTGCTCAACTGCGTGAAACCGGCCTATCTGAATACCGGCGACACCGTGGCACTTATCTCTCCGGCCTATTACACCCCGATGGAGAATGTAGAGGCTACCGCCAACGTGCTGCGATCGTGGGGCCTAGTGCCCGTCATCGGCCCCAATGTTGGTAAGATAATCGACGGAAAATATGCCGGTACCGTCGACGAGCGCGCCAGCGACATCCTCTGGGCGTTCAACGACCCGAGCATCAAGGCCATTATCTGCAACCGCGGCGGCTACGGCACCATACAGCTTATCGACCACATTCCGCTTGCTGAACTGTCCGCCTCGCCCAAATGGCTCGTCGGCTTCAGCGACATCAGTACCCTGCACGGCCTGCTGAGCCGCGCCGGAGTGATGAGCGTCCACGGCACCATGAGTTCATATCTGGCAAATGGCGGAACCGACGAGACCAGCACCATGATGCGCGACCTGCTGATGGGACAGGTCCCTTGCTATCACCTGCCCGCCCATGCCCAGAACATAACTGGAATGGCCAGCGGCGTGCTGGTGGGAGGCAACCTCTGCACCATCGCTCCCAACGTGAGCACGCAGGCCGATGCCACGATGGGCCAGGACCTGATCCTCTTTGTCGAAGAGGTCGGCGAGTCGATGCACAACATCGACCGTCAGATGCGCATCCTGCAGATGAACGGCGTGCTTGACCGCTGCAAGGGAATCATACTGGGCGAGTTCGAGGGCTGTGGCTCGGAGTTCACCTATGAGAATGTCGAAGAGATGATACGCCAGCTGGTGGAGCCTTACGGCATACCGCTGCTCTGCGGATTCCCTGCGGGCCATGGTGACGTGAACCTGCCCCTTGTCATGGGCGCTCCCGTAACCATCGACGTGCGCAATGACGGAGCTACCTTGACGTTCAACATAGATGGCGAACAACGCGACGTCACCACCTCGCCCCTGATAGCCACCCCGACACCCCTTACCGACCGCATGCGACGGGCCGGAAAGATATTGTAGAACCTGATAGACATCAAATATAAGAGCGGGGCATCCGAATGGATGCCCCGCTCTACTGTTAAGTCAGTTGTTGACTTATTTGTACTCGGCGAGGATGCCGGGGACAAGGTCGGGGGTGAGACGGCCGTAGACCTTCTCGCCAATCATGGCGACGGGGGCCAGACCGCAGGCACCGACGCAACGGAGGGTGTTCAGGGAGAACTTGCCGTCGGGGGTGCACTTGCCGACCTGGATGCCCAGGTTACGCTGGAAGGCATCGAGAACCTTCTCGGCGCCGCGCACGTAGCAGGCGGTACCCAGGCAGATGTCGATGGGGTGCTCGCCCTTGGGCTCCATGGTGAAGAAGCTGTAGAAGGAGACGATACCATAGACCTTGGCCACGGGCATGTTCAACTCGTGGGCGATGACTTCCTGGACCTCGGCGGGC
>CACYZN010000012.1 GCA_902778925.1 uncultured Bacteroidota bacterium | reverse complement strand
GCTGCCCGCAGGCGAACACATGGACTTCGTGCCCGGCAGCTACGCGCAGATCAAGATACCCACCTTCCGCATCAAATACAGCGACTTCGACCGCAGCCTTATCGGCGACGAGTACCTGCCCGCCTGGGAGAAGTTCAAGATGTTCGACCTCGTCTGCGTCAACACCGAGCCCACCGTCCGAGCCTACTCCATGGCCAACTATCCCGCCGAAGGCGACGTATTCATGCTGACGGTTAGAATCGCCACCCCGCCTTTCACGGCCGACCGCAGCGGTTTCCAGAACGTCAACCCTGGTATCGCCTCCAGCTACATCTTCTCGCTGAAGCCCGGCGACAAAGTTATCATGAGCGGCCCCTACGGCGAGTTCCGCGTCCGCGGCACCGAGGACGGCACCTGGAGCGACGACCCGCAAGGTAACGAGATGATCTGGGTCGGCGGCGGCGCCGGCATGGCTCCCCTCCGCGCACAGATCATGCACCTCACCCGCACGCTGCATTGCCAGAACCGCCCGATGCACTACTTCTACGGCGCCCGCGCCCTCAACGAGGTGTTCTACCTCAACGACTTCCACCAGCTGGAGAAGGATTTCCCTAACTTCCACTTCCACCTAGCCCTCGACCGTCCCGACCCCGCCGCCGACGCCGCCGGCGTCCCCTACACCCCCGGCTTCATCCATCAGGTCATGTACGACACCTACCTCAAGGACCACCCCGCCCCCGAGGACATCGAGTACTACATGTGCGGCCCCGGCCCCATGAGCAGCGCCGTGGTCAACATGCTCGACTCCCTCGGCGTCCAGCCCGAGAACATCGCCTACGACGACTTCGGCGGCGGTGCCCCGAAGAAATAGAACTTTAGGTATTTATACCGACAAATAGGGGAGCAAAACCACTCTACTGGTTTTGCTCCCCTATTGCTCATCTTTTTATTCCATTTTGCCTCGATATATGGTAACGCTACTGTTCCGATAGTGTTCCTATATAATAGGCACCTCCATGCGGACCTTGCGGTCGGTCTTATGATGTAAAAATATTTTAGCAGATTAAAAATAATTCGTATCTTTGCACTCGCAAACCAGATAGTTTGGTTTGTCGAGAGAAAGCGCAATTTTCGCTCTATTCCGATAATAGTGAACTTGGACACTTCACGACGAAGAATACGGAATAAGGGAAAGTTGGATGCTTCAATTGGATTGTATACAACCACGATACAACCCTTTGGGAGCAATTCAATAATAGACCTTTATTTTTGTTCTTCGGGGAGTCCAAGCCCTACTATTAGAAAATAGAGACGCATTAATGGATGGCTCCCTTTCTTTCGTTATTGGTTTAACTCTCACCGAGCCGTGAACAACGAATGCTACAACTATGGCAATCGTAAATGTCGTAAGGTACGAGAACAACAAGGAAGAGCTTGTTGGGAAGTACGCCGAAGACGACATTCGTCTTGGCTCGCAGCTAATAGTCTACCCTTCGCAGACAGCCTTCTTTGTCCGCGGCGGTGAGATATTGGATGCTTTCAAATCCGGCACCCACACTCTCGACAGCGACAACATCCCACTCCTTAACAAATTTATCAATCTGCCTTTCGGTAGCACTTCGCCCTTCGGCGCAGAGGTGTGGTTCGTAAATCAGACATCAATCCTTGACTGCAAATGGGGGACGGCGGCACCGTTGCAGATAGAGGATCCCAAATATGGTGTCGTGGTGCCAGTCAGAGCGTTTGGACAATACGGTTTCCGCATCAGCGACCCACGCCTGTTTCTGGAGAGTTTCGTCGGAAATATGCCGTCGTTTGCCACCGATTTGATGTGCAACTATTTCCGTGGCGTGATACAATCCAAACTCTCCACGGTAATCACACAAGCCATGCTTTCGGCGGATGCATCCATTGTCAACATAGGAAGCAAGACGGAGGAACTGTCGGCAATAGCGCAGAGTCTGTTGTCGCCTGTCTTCGAGATGTATGGAGTGCAGTTGCAGCTCTTCACTGTGATGGCCGTATCTGTGTCGGAAGATGATGCAAGTTTCCAACGCCTGAAGAAAGCCATTGATGCCTCAGCCGAAATGCGTATCCTAGGGCAGGGCAACTATAGCATGCGGCGCAGTTTCGACGTGCTGGAGAAAGCCGCCGAGAACACCGGCGGTGGCACCATGAATGCCGCCGTAGGACTTGGCGCAGGACTGAACATCGGCAACCATATGGGCAACCTCGCTGCGTCCACCATAAACACGCAGCCGCAGCCAACGCCGCCTCCTTTGACATCGGCGCAATACCATCTTGCCACAAACGGCGTGCAGCAAGGCACCTATGACCTCGCAACCCTGCAAGCCATGATATCTCAAGGTAAGGTAAGTGCTGACTCGCTGGTATGGAAACCTGGCATGCCGCAATGGGTGCCTGTTAGCCAAGTACCAGAACTGAACACACCAAATACCCCGACACCGCCACCATTACCAAATACCCCAAAACAATGAAAAAGACAATCATATTCTCCACCATCGGACTCATTGTAGTCAATCTGCTTGCCGGAGTCATACTCAGCAGGTATCACCTGTTTAATGTGGCAACAACAAGCGTAGTCATACTGTTGACCGGATGCCTTAACTTCATCGCATCTACAATCCCATTGAAAGATGCCTATCGCGTAGCTCACTATTACCTGTTCTCACTACTCGGTATAGTGATGTTTCTGCTCATGCTGTTCTCGCCGCATCATTTAAAAGATAATTGGTGCGTGGTGGTGTCGATAGTAATTGTCGCGTTTGAAAGCATTGCACTATATATTACATATAAAGTCAATCAACACATAAAACATAAAATAATTATTAACCATTAAAAACCAAAACAATGTTTACCATAGATTACAATTCACAAAATCCAGAAGCAAATGTTCTGGTAAAGCAGCAAGACATTTTTCAAAATACTTTGACAATAAGATCAGTTCACTGCTATTTTGAGAATATTGAAGTCGAAAGAAATCTATTTAGTAATGACATTCCTAATGGAACCCAACGTCATTATCACTCTAGTTGCTGTTCTATCCATTACAAAGTTCCTATTGATATCATATATAAGTCATCACCTCAGGGTGAGAAAATATTTATAACACTTTGGGGTGATTTAACATCTCAACGTTTAATCTTTAATATTGATGGTAAATCAAATATCGATTTAATCCGTCAAGAGGACATTGAAGAGAACTTTAGTAGAGACGTGTGGTCCTCGGAAGCAAATGATGCTAATACAGGTTATCTTAGATACAATGAAGAAAAACAACGATATTATCAAGAAAGGAGTACCGGGTTTAACAGGCTATTTTTCGAGATAACAAGAGACCAATTAGAAAAACTATGTTCCGCCACAACTCTCAATATACAGACCAGCTCACACAGTAATGAAGTTCAGTTCGAAGGTGACGCAAGTGGTTTTATCACCATCATACAGGCATTATATAATGAAGCATTCGATAACTCAATGTATATAGATGCAAAGGGCAATGCGCTATCTTTTGCACAAAAACAAGTATCTTCCTTACAGTATCTCACAACAAGCGAACTAAAAAAAGAGAACTGGTGGATTTGGGCAGTGCTTGTTGGAGTGGTTTTCTTGATAATATTTACAATTTTAATAACATCCAGACCATTATAGCATTTTAATTTTAAATCTAAATCAATAAAAAAATGAACGTAACACTATTAGAAGCTTCTGACTTTTTAAACAAAATGGCAGAAATGGATGGTATTAAAATTCAAAACATCAATTCACAGATTCCAATTGAAGAGATAAATCAATGGAATGACTGTTTTCAAAAAGCAAAAGAATCAAAAGAAATAAAGCAAATGAAATCACTGCTGGACAGATGGAAAAAACTTGATAAGAAATGAGCAGCTGTCCAAACTGCGGAGCACAACTGACTGTCGGTAAATTTCAGTCAATATGTGAGAGATCCGGGACATACACTCCCTTATTGCGTCGCAAGATTAGACCCCAAAACTGGGGAATATGTTCCTTTACAGGGACAAGAGTTTGCAACTGAAGAAGAAGCGGCTGCTCTGGCAGCCGAACTAAATGCAGAAGATAATAACCTAAATTGTTAAGAATATGTTTACCGCAGATTACAATTTTGAAAAACCAGAAGAAAACGTTCTGGTAAAGGAGCAAGACATTTTTCAAAACACATTAACCATTAAGTCTGTGCATTGCTATTATGGTACGGTTTCGTATTATAAGTACACTGACCATTGGGAAGATGAATATGGGAAGAAGAATTACTATACAGGACTAGGATGCGAAAATGGTTCTGTATGTTGTTCCCCTCACCGTGATGTTCCAATTGATATTGTATATAAATCAACACCTCAAGGAGAGAATATCTATATCACACTTGGGGGCTATTCTACATCCAATCGCTTAATCTTTAATATCAATGGGAAAACAAACATTGAACTATTCAAAAAAGATGATATGAGCGATGATTATGGCAACCGTCTATATTTTGAGATTACAAAAGAACAATTTGGAAAAATGTGTTCTGCTACATCTCTCGCTATTCAAATCAGTTCTTCTTCTGGCGAAGTTCTATTTGAAAGTGACGCAAGTGTATTTATAACCATCCTACAAGCCCTTTACAACGAAACAATCGACAACACAATGTATACCAATGCAAAAGATAACGCATTGTCGCTTTTGGAATCAAAGGCTGCGAACATCCAAGCAAGCAACGACGTTGAAATGTCTAAGAAAACGGAATTTGACAACCGCCGGGAAACTATCTCTTGGGGTCTTATTGCTTTTTTTGTCATCAGTGCTATTGTTATGTTAGTATTAGCACTTTCATAAACAATTAACAAATAGACATAAAACAAATGAACGATTGTAAACACCTTATATCCAAGAACACAACGGACGGCACGGTTTATTGGTGTAGTATATGGGACCAACTACCTGAACATATTAAAAGAGAAATAAGAGAAATTCCTCAAAATAGGGATGCCATTCCATTATGCATATCACTTTATAAAAAAAAGAATTGTCCCCATTATAAACCACAAAGACGTCTCTGAAATCACCAACAACAATTGAAAAACATCTGTCCAAATTGTGGAGCGCAATTGACTGTCGGTAAGTTTCAGTCGATATGTGAGTATTGTGGCTACGTTGCTGGCAACGGCGGCGACGGTGGTAACACACCACCATCGCCGTCGCCCTCCGACATCAAGAGCCACTACACATATCTTCGAAACAACTCCGAAACAATAGCGGCGAGTCCTTTTGTCTCTTTCAAAAAGAGATACAAGACCTACACCTTGGAGAGCGCATCGTTTTACAGCAACGATGGCATGTTGTCCAAGATTGAACAGCCTTACTGGCAGTTCAAGTATCAGAACGACGGCAGCACCGAGACTTTACTCCTCTGCATTACAGCAAACCGTCCGGCAGCAAGGATGGCGATAAAGATTGACAATGACATCCACCAACTCAAACTTCACAGCCAAGAAAGCAAGACTGCATGGTTCGCATTGCCTTTCGATGTGCTGCTAACATTATGCACAGCAAGAGATGTTGATATCAGCACCGACATAAAGACCGACCCAAGAGCTATGTATAACGAACTACCAATCTTCGCCAGCCGCTTCTACAATGCCGCCTTCGACCGCATGAAGTTCATCTACTCCGTCAACGTCCGTATGATAACCGACGATTAAATAAGAAAAGCCTGCCAATCGGCAGGCTTATTTACTTCAATTCGCCATTGATTGGTGCAATATCAGAAACTAAACTTGTACGACAGTACAACAGCATCGCTCGGCGTCCAGGGGGTATTCTCTCTGAGGCGCTGAGCCACATAATAGGAGAAGACCGCCACGCCGGCACCTATCAACGCACCGACAAGTACATCGCTCGGATAATGCACCCCGAGGTAGAGCCGCGAATATCCCGCCGCCGATGCCGCCGGAGTGCCCTACACCCCCGGCTTCATCCATCAGGTCATGTACGACACCTACCTCAAAGACCACCCCGCCCCCGAGGACATCGAATACTACATGTGCGGTCCCGGCCCCATGAGCAGCGCCGTCGTCAATATGCTCGACAACCTTGGCGTCCAGCCCGAGAACATCGCCTACGACGACTTCGGCGGCGGCGCCCCGAAGAAATAGGACTATAGATATTTACACCTACAAGAAGGGGAGCAAAACCATTCTATTGGTTTTGCTCCCCTATTGCTCATCTTTTTATTCCATTTTGCCTCGCTTTATGGTAACGCTACTGTTCCTATAGTGTTACTATACCATAGGCACCTCCTTGCGGGCTTCGCGGTCGGTCATGTGATGCAAAAAATATTAAAAAATGTATCTTTACACTCGACGATATAGATGCAGCGGGGCGGCCATTCGGCCGCCCCGCTGCATCTATGTCATTCTGGTGTGGATTATCTAACAACCACAACCTTGCGGGTGGGGTAATCACCTATCTTTATCATATAGATGCCGCTGGCGGGTACGTCGAAGCGTAGCAGGCTGCTGTCGTCGCGCTTGGTGGCGAGCGCGCGGCCCGTCACGTCGTAGAGTGTCACACTGTTGCCTTCGGCACCTTCGACCACAATATGCCCATCCACACCATACACATCGACGCCAGAGTTGTCTATATTAGCTATGCCTTCGATGGATGCAGGCTGATAGTTGGTGAATTCGCGCCAACCATAGGCAATTTGGTATGTGCTGATCGATGCTGCCGGTACATATAACAGTATACCTCGATACACTTCGTCGAAAACGTTCACGTCTTCCACCGTAGGCGGCATTGTGGCATAGCATGTTATCTGCATGATATGATCATCGCCAGCAAAGGCTTTTTGCTCTATTGAAGTAACACCGCTGCCTATAGTAACATCCGTTAGACCACGACAACCACGGAAGGCTTCCCTGCCGATGCTGGTCACCGAGTTGGGGATGGTGAGGGATGTCAGGCTGCTGCAATTATGGAAGGCTCTGTTGCCGATGCTGGTTACCGAGTTGGGGATGGTGAAGGATGTCAGGCCGCTGCAATTATGGAAGGCTCTGTTGCCGATGCTGGTCACCGAGTTGGGGATGGTGACGGCTGACAGGCTGCTGCAATTACTGAAGGAGTAGTCGCCGATGCTGGTCACCGAGTAGGTGGTTCCATTATAGGTAACAGTTGATGGAATTGTCAAGGCTCCGGTTAAATCATCATAACAGGGGAAATAATGATATGAGTTTTGGTATGTTACTTGGGCGTTACCACTTACAATGTTGTAGTACAGCGTCTGGCCGCTTGGGGCCACAGCCGAGAAGTCGTAGGCCCAAGTCGATATGGAAGAGATGGCCATCAAAGCTAAAACCAGTAGTCGTTTTGCGTTCATCTTGTCAGTCTTTTCAGCTCCGACCCTCCAACGGAAGCATTAGCGTTTACCAATAAGAAAAGGCATGAGGGTATGTGCAGCAGCAATGCTTTTCTTGCTTACACTTTCGCTCTCGAAAGCAACTGCAAAGATACGAACAAAAACCGAACCGGTAAAAATATTTTGTCAGTTTCATGGAAAGTGGTACTTTTGCAGCCGAAAAATATGTGGCGTGCCACAGGAAAAAGAGTAATTAGTCGGTGGTTGCAAGTTGATAGATGGGCGACGACCCCTAATCACTGACAATAAACCACCGCCGACAAACAACCGACAATATGGAACTAAGACTTACCTACACAGAAATAAGTGACTTGATAGAGAAGAAGGCCGGTAGGGCGCTGCCAATCATGTATGGCGGGCCGCACACCGTGCGTATCAGCTATGATGTCAACGTGCTCTTCAAGAGTGCCAGCGTCGGCCTCGACATTACCGTCGACGAAATCGTCGGGAGCGACATATACCTCTCGTATAGTGGCGGTGCCGGTATCGACTTCATGGTCAAGCAGGCCATCAATATGGCTAAAAGCCGTCCCGGCGGTGACATGATAGAACCCCTAAGCGGTAGCCGGCTGCTGATTGCCCTGAGCCGTACACAACAAGCGGGGTCGCTGCTTGAACATATCGTGCTGGAGGATATCTCCTTCGACGAGCAATACGCTATTGTGAAGTTCTCGCCTCGTCAGGCATTGTGATATTTCTCGTGCCGCAAGATGGTGTGCGCGCGATACAGCTGTTCGAGGAAGAACAGCCGCACCATCTGGTGGTTGAAGGTCATCTTCGAGAGCGACACCTTGTGGGTGGCGGCGGCGTAGACGGCCGGCGAAAAGCCGAACGCTCCCCCCACCACGAAGGCCAGTGTACGGGTGCCGCCATTCATCTGTTTCTGCAGGAACTCGCTGAAGCCTACCGACGTAAGCTCACTTCCCCGCTCGTCGAGCAGCACCACGGCGTCGACCTTCTCCAAGCGCTTCAGTATCAATTGTCCCTCGCGCTCCTTTACCTCGTCGGAGGTGGCATTACCCATGTTCTTCAGTGCGGGAATGGTGACCATTTCGAAGTCGCAGTAGTGCCGCAGCCGTGCAGTGTACTCGTCGATGCCGGTCTGGATGTACGGCACATCGGTCTTCGAGACTACTATGAGGATTATCTTCATCTGAGGTGCAGAAACTTTGTGGCGAAAGGGATGCGGCTATGCCATACGCGCATCAATGGTACTGCCGTGGCTCCGAAGGTGCGGAAGAAATGTCCGATACCTTTGTCCATGCTGCCTTCGAAGTCGAACACCTCGGTGCGGCCGTAGAGGTCGCCTATAATGGTCCAGAAAAGAAGGCTGTTGGCGTTGCGTGGAGCGCCACCCGACATGCCCGACAGCAGTGAGTGTGCACAGTGACTGTCGTACACCACGAAGTCTGCCACCAGCAACTGCCCGTTGTGGTTGCGCAGTCCATAGATCAGTCCCTGGCCGCGGTCGAGGCTTGTGGTGCAGACCTGCTCTACAAGCCGTTGGGGCACCATGTTGTAGCCGTCGCGGTTGGTGTAGTAATTGTTGTGAAAAACCGAGAATTCATCGGGCGGTACATGCCTGTCTATCTCGCACTGCGAGCGCAGCAGCTCCAGCCGTTTGCGGCGTTCGGGCTGTGCGTCGGCCATGAGTTGCTCGACAGGCAGCAGTGGGTCGAAGCGGTAGGTGTAGCGTGTAGTCTGGCTGTACCCGCGCCAGTAGAACGGCAGCCAGGTCTCGATGTCGGGCGAGAAGCACTGCACATATATGGCCAGGCCCATATCGTCTATCTGTCCGGCCAGTTGGTCTATCGTGCGAAGGCGTTCCTCGGGGTTAAGGCTCTCGTCCAGCCAAGGACCGCTGAACTGAGTGAGTTCGGGCTGCAGCACATAGCGCAGGCCGAAACGTTTGCCAATGAGGTAGGGGAGGGCTCCTATTATCTTGCCATTGCGTTCGGCCAGCAGTACATCCCACTGCTTACCATGGCACACCACCTCCATCCACCAGTGCTGTTGGAACACCGGTATACGAGCGCCTGCCTGCTCGCAGAGTTGGCGGTAGCGCTCTTTGTTGCTCACTGTATCTTGATGCTTACGCGGTTGTTCTGTACGCGACCTTCGTAAGTGCTGTTGTCTCCGATGGGGTCTTCGTCGCCTTTGACGTCTATCTCAATACGGTTTACGTCGATGCCACGCATCATCAGTGCTTTCTTCACCTCGGTGGCGCGCTGGCGGGCCAGGCCTTTGATGTAGGCTGCGGTGCCCTGGTTGTCGGAGTAGCCGGTGAGCAGCACACCCTTGCGCTCGTTCTCGTTCAGGTACTGCACCACCTCGTCGAGCAGCACATTCCACGACTCCTGAATGGTGGCGTCGTTGGGGAAGAAGCGTATGTCGCTGAAGGTGCGGCTGGTGGTGTCGGGGTCTATGATGGGTTTCTTCTTGCTTCCGAAGTACAGCAATACGCCGACGTGTATGGTCTCGTCGTCGGTCTGGTTGTTGTAGTAGTCCATGCCTTTGAAGTAGCGGTAGTCCACCTCGGCCACCTTGTACTGCACTTTGTTGCGCAGCTTGAGGCGGTGCTTCCACTCGTCGAAGCTGTTGAGTGCGTCGAGGGCTTCTTTCTCGGCGGCCGCGGCCAGCTGTTGGCGCTGTGAGGCGTCGTCGATGGAAGGATTGACGGCATAGAGGGCGCATATAGTCATGGTGGCACGCGACACTTTGGTCAGGTAGTTCATCACAGGCTGCATGTCTTCGCCCCAAGCCGGCGAGTCTTTCTTGGTGAGTTCCGGTATGCGCGAATAGTCGAACGGCGAGTAGTACCGTGTGAGGTCTTTGCTGGTAAACTGTGTGAACTTGTTGAAGGTGTCGTAGTCGCTTTGGCGTATCTTGTGCCGACCGGCTATCACCGGACCCTCTTTCACCTTGCCGGTGCGGGGTTTTTGTTTCTGGGCTTCGGCGCCACCTGCCAGCAGCAGGGCGGCCATCATCAGCATCAGTATCTTCTTCATATCGTCGATTGTTTTGTTCTTTTGGTATGTTTTTGTGGCATTTTATTGCACCTCGGTATCTCTCACCGTGCCGTTTTCGCACACTACCACGCGGGCTGGGAAGCGGTCTATCATCATGAAGTCGTGGGTCGAGATGAACATGGTGGTGCCATGCTCACGGTTGATGTCGGCCAGCAGCTGCATGATCTCGGCCGAGGTGACGGGGTCGAGGTTGCCCGTGGGTTCGTCGGCCAGCAGAAGCATGGGGTTGTTGATCAAGGCCCGTGCTATGCCCACGCGCTGCTGTTCGCCTTCCGAAAGCTGTTGCGGCATGGCGTCGGCCTTGTGGCCTATGCCCACCGCGGCCAGGGTCTTCTCCACCTGCGGTCCGATGTCGGCGCGGCGCCAGCCGGTGGCGCGCAGCACAAAGGCCAGGTTCTCGCCCACGGTGCGGTCTTTGAGCAGACGGGCGTTCTGGAACACTATGCCCAGGCGGCGACGCAGCTGCGGTATGTGGCGGCGACGCATGTGCACCACGTCGATGCCGCACACCGTGGCTTCGCCTTCGGCGATGGGTTGGTCGGCATAGAGGGCGCGCAGCAGCGAGGTCTTGCCGGCGCCGCTTTTGCCTATGAGGTACACAAATTCTCCCTGCCCGATGCTCAGGTCGACACCGCTCAGCAGTGGCACTTCGTCGTGGCTAATGGCCACATTTTTAAGTCTTACTATAGGCTCGGCGACAGCGCCCGAGGTCTCATTGTCCATGGTTGTAGTCGATATTTAACAAACTGCAAAGATACACAAATAATTCCACATGGGTAAAAATATTTTAAAAAAGGCTGTTTTCCCGAACCTTGTTCGGTGCCTCCGACGTGGCCTACCGGTGCCAGAAGCGTGGCAGCAGAAGGATGAGTACCGTCATGCACTCGAGTCGGCCGAGGAGCATCAGCAGCGAGCACACCCACATGGCGCTGGGCGAGAAGGCTGCATACGAGCCCAAGCCGCCCGAAGTGCCCAGTCCGGGGCCATAGCCGGTGAGGCAGCCCACGCTGGCACCCACAGCTTCGTTGGCCCCTATGCCGCACAGCATCAGTGCCATTGCGCCAAGCAACAGTGAGGCTCCGTAGACCATGAACAGCACCATCACGTTGGCGCGGATGTGGCTGCTCACTGGCTTGCCGTTCAGCCGCAGAGGTGCCACGGCATTGGGATGCAGCCGCGAGCGAAGTATGCCGCGGGCGTTGCGTATCAGTATCAGCACGCGCATGGCCTTCAGTCCGCCGCTGGTCGAACCTGCCATGCCACCGCACACCGAGAGGATGAGCAGCAGGAAGGTGAGCGGTGTCCACCAGAGCGTGGTGTCGTCGACCACCGAGCCGGTGGTGGTCAGTGCGCTGATTGTCTGTATGGTTCCCAGCCGTGCCGCCTCGGCCCACGGCAGGTGGTGGTGCCAATGCAGTCCACCCACCACAAACGCCGCCGCCAGGAGGCACAGGCTCAGGTAGAAGCCCACCTGCTCCAGCTTGTGTCCTATCTGTCGCCAGCGCAGGGTGAAGACGAGGTAGAGCAGGGTGAAGTTGATGCCGCTCAGGAGCATGGCTCCTGCCAGTATGAACTGCTGCGTCGGGGTGAGCAGCGAGATGCTGCTGCTGCTCAGCGAGAAGCCGCCCGACGAGATGTTGGTGAAGGTGAGGTTGACAGCGTCCCACAGCTGCAGTCCGCTGAGCCAGAGTGCGCCAATGAAGACCGCGGTGAGCGAGAGATACACCCCAAGGGTGCGGCGCACGGTCTGTGCCATGCTCACCGGCCGCCGGCCCGTGTTGTCGGCCCCCGAGGCCTCGGCCGTGTAGAGCGAGTAGCGGTTGATGCCCAAGTGGGGCGACAGTGCCAGTACAAGCAACACTATGCCGAAGCCGCCCAGCCACTGCGTCATAGACCGCCACAGCAGTACCGAGGCGGGCAGTGCCTCGACGGTGGCGAAGACGGTGGCACCCGTGGCTGTGAGGCCGCTCATGGCCTCGAACCAACCCAATGTGAACGAAGTGGTGGCGCCGGTGGCCATCAGTGGCAGTGTGGCAAAGAGGTTCAGCACCACCCACATCAGCACCACCAGCAGGTAGGACAGCCGCCGGTCGTCGATGCTGCGGTAGCGCGCATAGCTGATCCACAGCAGAGCCCCGATGGCCAGGGTCAGCATCGAGCAGACCCCTATGGCGTCGACCGTGCCGTCGGCGAAGTGCAGGGCCGGAACCAGGCACAGTGCCATCAAGCTACCCTCGGCCACCAGTACGATGCCCAGATAGCGAAGCATGCCTTTTATGTCCGCACTCTTCATTGCCGGCGCCAGTATGAGGGTGAAACAATGGCCAACAGGGCGAATATCTCGAGTCGGCCGGCCAGCATGAGCACGGCCAGCGTCCACTTGGCGGCATCGGGCAGCAGTGCGTACTCGAAGTTGGCCCCCAGGCTGTTGATGATGGGCGAGGGGCCCAGATTGGAGATGTTGGCCGCGGCCAGGCAGAAGGCCTCGGCCACGCTGCTGCCGGTGATGGTGAGCACGAAGGCGCCGCCGATGATGAAGAGTATGTACAGGAACACGAACCCGAATATCTTGTTCACGTAGTCGGGCTCCACCACCTTGCGGTCTATCTTGATGCTCAGCACCGCTGCGGGATGGAGCATGCGGGTGAAGTAGTTGCGCAGGTAGAGGTTGATGGTCATGAGCCGTCGCAGCTTGATGCCGCCGCCGGTCGAGCCGGCCATGGCGCCGCTCAGTATCAGCAGGAAGGTGATAACCGACGCCACGAAGGGCCACCGGGCAGGCGCCTCGGTGTAGAAGCCGCATGTGCTCATGGTCGATGCTATGTGGAACAGCGAGTACCGTATCGACTGGCTCCAGGGTGTGCCGTTCAGCCCGAAGGCCACCGAGCACACGGCCACCGCCAGGGCGAAGACCACGGCGTAGACGATGAACTCGTCGCTGCGACGCAGCCGCCGCCAGTGCAGGGTCAGGAAGTTGTATATGAGTGCCAGGTTGATGCCGCTGGCAAACATGAAGACGGTGATTACGTCGAGGGTGGCTTGGTTGTAGGAGGCCATGCCCGAGGCTGTGGTCAGGAAGCCGCCGGTCGACACGGTGCTCAGGGCCAGGCACAGCGAGTCGAGCATGTCGTTGCCGCACGAGGCCAGGGCTGCCGTCAGTCCCAGGGTGAGCAGGGTGTAGACCATCCACATGCGGCTCACGTTGCGGGCCATGTGCGGGTGCAGCTTGCGTTGCTGGGTGCCCGAGAACTCGGCGGCGTAGAGTTGCGACGATGCGTTGCGTAGCCGTGGTATCATGGCCACGGCGAAGAGCACCAGTCCGAGTCCGCCCACCCACTGTGTGGCGGCGCGCCACAGGCGCAGCCAGGCCGGCAGGGCTGCCGGGTCGGCCACCACCGAGCTGCCGGTGGTGGTGAAGCCGCTCACCGACTCGAACACGGCGTCGGTGATGCCGGGCACGGCGCCGGTGACGAAGTAGGGCACCGCTCCGAGCAGTGTGGCCACCAGCCAGAGGATGATGGTGAGTCGGTAGCTGTCTATGTTCTTGTTGTGTGTCAATCGAACAGTCTTGCCACGGTGGCCATGACCTTGGGCATGGTGAATACCACCACGCGGTCGCCTTGTTTCAGTTGCAGTTCGCGGCTGGGGAGCATGGTCTCGCGGCCGCGGGTGATGCCGCCTATGGTGGCGCCCACCGGCATGTCGAGCTGGCCGATGGGTTTGCGTGTGGCCGGCGACCACTTGCCCACCTTCAGCTCGAGCACCTCGGCGTTGGTGCCGCTGAGCCACTTGCTGCTCACGGCGTCGCCCTTCACGATGAAGCGGGCGATGTAGCTGGCGGTGATGAGCTTCTTGTTTATGATGGTGTCGATGCCGATGTCCTGCGAGATGGTGATGAAGCCTGTGTTCTCGACCAGCGCTATGGTGCGGCGCACGCCGAGGCGCTTGGCGTGGAGGCAGGTGAGCACGTTGGTCTCGCTCGAGTTGGTCACGCTTATGAAGGCGTCGGCCCGCTCGAGGCCTTCCTCTTTGAGCAGCTCGATGTTGGTGGCGTCGCCGTTGATGACGAGGGTGTCGGACAGCGAGGCGCTGAGTTCCTCGGCGCGGGCACGGTCTTCCTCGATGAGAGTGACGTGCATGCTGTCCTGCAGGTTCTGTGCGGCATAGCGGCCTATGCGTCCGCCGCCGGCCATCATCACGCGCCGTATGCTGAAGGCCTTCTTGCCGGCCACGCGGTTTATGTTGTCTACCTGTCCGGCGTGCCCTATGATGTAGGCCAGGTCGCCGGCGTGGAACACCGTGTCGCCGTGGGGTATGATGGTCTCGCCGCCGCGCAGCAGTGCCACCACCTTCACTTGCAGGTCGCGGTAGGTCTGAGCCAGGTCCTTCACCGCGTGGCCCACCACGGGCGAGCCGTCTTCGAGGCGTATGACGTACATGGTGAGCAGTCCGTCGCTGAAGTCGAAGAACTCGGTGGCCACCGAGTTGGCCAGCAGGTTGGTGATCTCCTTGGCGGCTATGCGTTCGGGGCACACCATCTCGTCGACGCCCATCTCGCGCATCATCTCGCGGTTGCGTGGCGCGAGCAGTTCGGCGTTGGTGATGCGTGCCACCGTCTTCTTGGCCTTCAGCTTCTTGGCCAGCAGGCAGCTCATCAGGTTCACGCTCTCGTGGTGCAGCACGGCCAGGAAGAGGTCGCAGTCGGCCACGCCGGCATCGCGCAGCACCGTGGGCGAGGTGGCGTCGCCCACTATGGTCAGCAGGTCGGTCTCGCTCTCGAGCCGTTTCAGCAGCTCGTCGTGCGGGTCGACCACGGTGATGTCGTAGTCCAATTCTGATAGCGACTTGGCCAGGTGGACACCCACCTCGCCGTCGCCGGCTATGATGATTTTCATTGTCTTCTCGTATGTTGCGGTTTACAAAATCGGGCTGCAAAAATACACATATTTCTTGATATGCGCGCCGACAAGTTGTTTTTTTTTGCCTCGAAATCGGCCGTCTTTGCAATCGCCTCACAATCATTCTTATGTACTTCTTATGTATTTCTTATGTATTTCTTATGTTTTAAACATAAATACAACATAAGAAATACATAAGAACGACATAAGAACGGCCGGACCGGAAGGGGAGGGGACGGGGATGGGAAGGGGCGGCGGTGGGGCGCGGAAATGTTAAAAAACGGGTTTCGGGCGAGATTTTTTGTTGTGGTATTGGAAAATAGTTGTACTTTTGCATACTTAAATAATGTTAAGATATGAACTTGAAAATCGTTGTACTAGCCAAACAAGTACCTGACACTCGCAACGTTGGCAAGGATGCCATGACGCCCGAGGGCACGGTGAACCGTGCTGCTTTGCCGGCTATTTTCAATCCCGAAGACCTCAACGCCCTGGAGCAGGCGCTCCGCATAAAGGAACAGAACCCCGGCACCACCGTAGGCCTGCTTACCATGGGTCCGCCGCGTGCCGGCGAGATTATCCGCGAAGGCCTCTACCGTGGCGCCGACACGGGCTGGCTGCTCACCGACCGCCTCTTTGCCGGTGCCGACACGCTGGCCACCAGCTACGCCCTGGCCACCGCCATCAAGAAGATAGGCGACGTCGACCTAGTCATCGGCGGCCGCCAGGCCATCGACGGCGATACCGCCCAGGTGGGTCCCCAGGTGGCCCAGAAGCTGGGTCTGAACCAGGTGACCTACGCCGAGGAAATACTCAAGGTGGAGAACGGCAAGGCCACCATACGCCGCATGATCGACGGCGGCGTTGAGGTGGTCGAAGCCCCGCTGCCGCTGGTGGTTACCGTCAACGGAAGCGCCGCCGAGTGCCGTCCCGCCAACGCCAAGCTGGTGATGAAATACAAATACGCCGCCTGCCCGCTCGAGGTGGCCGACGACGACAAGCGCAAGGCCCTGCGCGCCGAGCGCCCCTACCTGAACCTCACCCAGTGGAGTGTGGCCGATGTCGACGGCGACCCCGGCCAGTGCGGCATGAGCGGCAGCCCCACCAAGGTCAAGGAGGTGCAGAGCATAGCCTTCCAGGCCAAGGAAAGCAAGACCCTCACCGGCGCCGACGCCGACATCGAGGGCCTCATTGTTGAACTGCTTAACGACAAAATCATTGGATAGTATGAACAGTGTTTTCGTATATATAGAAATAGAAGGTTGCGAAGTCCGCGAGGTCTCGCAGGAACTTCTCACCAAGGGTCGCAAACTTGCCAATGAGCTGAAGGTCGACCTGGAAGCCGTGGTCATAGGCACCGGCATCCGAGGCAAGGTGGAAGACCAGATACTGCCCTACGGCGTCGACAAGCTCTACGTCTTCGACGGCCAGGGCCTCTTCCCCTACACCTCGGCCCCGCACACCGACATAGTGGTGAACCTCTTCCGCGAGGAGCAGCCGCAGATATGCCTCATGGGCGCCACCGTCATCGGGCGCGACCTGGGTCCGCGCGTCTCCTCGTCGCTCACCAGCGGCCTCACCGCCGACTGCACGCAGCTCGAGATAGGCCCCTACGAGGACAAGAAGAGCGGCCAGGTTTACGACAACCTGCTCTACCAGATACGTCCCGCCTTCGGTGGCAACATCGTGGCCACCATCGTCAACCCCGACCACCGTCCGCAGATGGCCACCGTGCGCAGCGGCGTCATGCAGAAGGCCCTCTACGACGGAGCCTGCCGCAAAGAGGTCGTCTACCCCGAGGTGGGCAAGTACGTCGGCCCCGAGGCCTTCGTGGTGAAGGTGCTCGACCACCACGTCGAGGCCGCCAAGCACAACCTCAAGGGCGCACCCATCGTGGTCAGCGGTGGCTACGGCGTGGGCTCGAAGGAGGGCTTCGACATGCTCTTCGAGCTGGCCAAGGTGCTCCACGGCGAGGTGGGTGGCAGCCGTGCCGCCGTCGACGCCGGATGGATCGACAACGACCGCCAGATAGGCCAGACGGGCGTCACCGTGCACCCCAAGGTCTACATTGCCTGCGGCATCAGCGGCCAGATACAGCACATCGCCGGCATGCAGGACAGCGGCATCATCATCAGCATCAACAGCGACCCCGACGCCCCCATCAACAAGATTGCCGACTACGTAATCACCGGCACCGTCGAGGAGGTTGTCCCGAAACTGATAAAGTATTACAAACAAAACAGCAAATAAGCCATGGCAAACTACTATACCGACCATCCGGAGATTGATTTCCACCTGGAGCATCCGCTGATGAAAAGGCTGGTGGAACTCAAGGAGAACAACTTTGAAGATGCAGCCAAGGGCATCGATTTCGCCCCCGTCGACCACGAGGACGCCATCGAGAACTACCGTCGCGTGCTCGACATCACGGGCGACGTGGCCGCCAACACCATCGAGCCCAACTCGGAGAGCGTCGACCTCGAAGGTCCGCACCTCGAGAACGGCCGCATGATCTACGCCTCGAAGACCTTCGAGAACCTGGACATCACGCGCAAGGCCGGCCTCTACGGCGTCTCGATGCCGCGCCGCTACGGCGGACTCAACCTTCCGTCGACCGTCTTCTCGATGATGAGCGAGGTGATCAGCGCCGCCGATGCCGGTTTCCAGAACATCTGGAGCCTGCAGAGCTGCATCGACACCCTCTACGAGTTCGGCAGCGACGAGCAGCGCGAGAAGTACATACCACGCATCTGCAAGGGCGAGACCATGAGCATGGACCTCACCGAACCCGATGCCGGCAGCGACCTGCAGCGCGTCATGCTCAAGGCCACCTACGACGAGAAGGAGCAGTGCTGGCGCCTGAATGGCGTGAAGCGCTTCATCACCAACGGCGACTCCGACATCCACCTCGTCCTCGCACGCAGCGAGGAGGGCACCAAGGACGGTCGCGGTCTCTCTATGTTCATCTACGACAAGCGCAACGGTGGCGTCGACGTGCGCCACATCGAGCACAAGCTGGGCATCCACGGCAGCCCCACCTGCGAGCTGACCTACAAGAACGCCAAGGCCGAGCTGTGCGGCGACCGCAAGCTGGGCCTCATCAAGTACGTCATGGCCCTGATGAACGGTGCCCGCCTGGGCATCGCCGCCCAGAGTGTGGGTGTGGAGCAGGAAGCCTACAACGAGGGTCTGGCCTACGCCCGCGAGCGCGCCCAGTTCGGCGAGAAGATTATCAACTTCCCGGCCGTATACGACATGCTTTCGCGCATGAAGGCCAAGCTCGACGCGGGCCGTTCGCTGCTCTACTGCACCTCGCGCTATGTGGACATCTACAAGAGCCTCGAGGACATCTCGCGCTTCCGCAAGCTGACGCCCGAGGAGCGCACCGAGATGAAGCAGTACAGCAAGCTGGCCGACGCCTTTACCCCGATAGCCAAGGGCATGAACAGCGAGTACGCCAGCCAGAACGCCTACGACGCCATCAGCATCCACGGCGGCTCGGGCTTCATCATGGAATATAAGAGTCAGCGCCTGTACCGCGACGCCCGCATCTTCAGCATATACGAGGGCACCACGCAGTTGCAGGTGGTGGCTGCCATACGCTATGTGACAAACGGCACCTACCTGCAGGTGATACGCGACATGATGCAGAGCGAGGTGAGCGAGGAGATGAAGCCCCTGAAGGCCCGCATCGCCCCGCTGGTGGATCTGTACGAGAAGGCTGTGAACTATGTGAAGGAGCAGGGCTCGCAGGAGGTGCACGACTTCCTGGCCCGCCGCCTCTACGACATGACGGCCGAGCTCATCATGAGCCTCCTTATCACCGACGACGCCACGCGCGCCGAGGGCGAGCTGCGCAAGCGCTTTGCCGACAGTGCCAACGTGTATGTCCGCATGGCCGAAGAGGATATCTGTGCCAAGGCCTACTATGTGATGCACTTCACCGAGGCCGACCTGTCCAGCTTCCGCGCCGAGTAGCGGAAGGGTATACAACAATGGCGGGGCCCGCTGCAATGCAGCGGGCCCCGCCATTTTCCTGCCTCCAGCCTATCGCTGGGTGGCTATGTAGTCGAGCACCTTCTGGCGGTCGGCGCGGTAGGTGAGTATGTCGACCGTGGTGGAGTAGTTGTTCTTGTCGGAGCAGTAGGCGTAGGCGTATTTGAGGAATTCGACCTGCGATTGGCTGTAGTCGAGGGTGCGTGCCAGATAGGCTATCTGGGCGGCGGTGAGGCTCGACGAGGTCACCAGCACTTTGCCCAGTGCCAGTCGGTCACTGTCGAACGACTGGGCCTGCATGCGTGCGGCCATGCTGTTCAGCTCGTCGTCGTTGACGGGGGCCGGTTTGTGGGCGGGGCGGGCGAGGGGTGCTTCATGCTGAACGCCCAGGGGCGCACGCGTGGGCCTCTCCAGGCGGCGGCGCTGCGGCTGGTCTAAGGCCTCGGCGGTCTCGGCCCGGTTGTGGGCGGCGGTGTAGAGGTATAGTTTCTCGAGACGCTGGTCGTAGTTGATGTTGACGACCACGTTGGGCTCGCCGGGCCGCAGGCTGAGGACGGCGGCTTTCTCGACGGGCCGTTTGGTGACGATGACCACCTCGTGGGTCTGGCTGCTCACGTTGTTCACCATCACGCGGCTTTGCGGCATGCGGTTCTGCTGGTCGCCGTCGATGAACACGGTGAAGGTCTCGCCGTGCTGCGACGAGAAGGTGAGGTTGTGGTGCGACGGAGCCGGTGCGCCGTCGAGCTTGGGCTGGGCTGCGGCCACTGTGCCTAGCAGGGCCAGCATCAGGGCAAGGACTGTTCTTTTCATGATGATGGGGTTGTTTTATTTTTGTCGGAATGCCATGGTGTCTATCCAACGCCCGTCCTCGCCGCGCAGGGCTTTGGCAAATTCGGCGAAGGAGCGGTGTTCCATGTGGATTACGTTGTACACGTCGCCCACGTTGTCGATGAAGTGGGCGTCGCTGTCGGTGATGAAGTTGAAGCGCTTCAGGTAGGCGAATTTCTTCACCATCTCGTCGCGAGTGGTGAAGCGGTTTATCTCGAGCCCGTCGGCCCGCAGGTCGGGCGGCACAAAGCCCAGCTGGCTGGTGAGGCTGGTGGTGCCCTTGTTGATGTGGGCCGGCACGAAGAGGCCGCCTATGCGGTGCACCTCGTCGTAGAGGCCGTCGATGTCGACGTCGATGGCGTTGAGCAGGTGGTAGGGCTCTTCGCCCACGATTTCCTCGTTCTCGTCGACGATGAGCTGGTAGCCGAAGCGGTCTTCATCGTTGGGGATGGGTGGCAGGTGGGCGTCGAGGAAGGCCTGCATCTGGTCGAGCTGGTCGTCGGTCTCGAAGAAGCAGAGGCAGTGGGCCTCTTCCTGCGAGGTGACCTCGACGCCGCCGAGCACGAACAGGCCGCGCGCCTTGCCCACGCGCTGCGCCACTTTCACCTGGCGCGTGGTGTTGTGGTCGCTGATGGCTATCATGTCCAGCCCCCGCGCCAGGGCACGGTCCACTATGGCCGTGGGCGACATCTCCAGGTCGCCGCACGGCGAAAGCACCGTGTGTATGTGCAGGTCGGCTTTGAACGGGGATAGCATAGCGTCTTGACTATTCGACCGCAGTCTATTGGTTCAGCAGCTGGTATATCTTGCCCACGGTCTCGTAGGTCTGCATGTCGGTCGAGAGGAAGGGGATGCCCTCTTCGTTGCTTTGCTCCACGGTGTCGTCGCTGGCGGTGAGGCCTTTGACCAGTATGACGCAGGCCAGCTCCTTGAGCGAGGCTATGGCCATCACGTTCTTGTGGGTCTGCAGGGTCACCCACACGTTGCCCATCTCGGCGTTGCCCATCACGTCGCTCAGCAGGTCGCTCACATAGCAGCCGTCGATGTCGCGGTCCAGTCCGTTCTCGCCGCTCAGCACGCGCAGCCCCAGTTTGTCTACAAGTTCTCTTACTTTCATCGTTCTGTTGTTTTGGTGTTTGCTATTTGTGGCTGCAAAGATACGCTTTTTCCCCGATATGGCAAAATCTTTTTCTTCATGCCTGATTCTACCGTCCTTAGCCCCACGTGCGCCGCCGGCCGCCTACCGGCGGCCGGCGGCTGCCGCGCCCTCTGGCCTCCAGCCGCCCATTCGCCCCCTCCGGTGGTGCTCCGCTAGCCTTCCCCTCCGGTCGTTTTATGTATTTCTTATGTTGTATTTATGTTTAAAACATAAGAAATACATAAGAAATACATAAGAAGTACATAAGAACTACCGGAGGGGAACCGGAGAGGAGCCCTGGGGGAGCTGATTGTGAGGCGGTTGCGAAGATGAGGGTTTCCGGCGGGCAAAAGGGCCGGTTCCGCAGGGGTCAAGCGCCTAGTACTGAACCACTTTCGAGGGGAGCATGCCCACCTCGGAGCGCCCTTCGAGGGTGCCGTCGGGGCGGTAGCTGTAGAGGTCGCCGTCGACTATGCGTTCGCCGTCCGAGGCGATGTAGAAGTGCTGGCGGTCGGCGCTGACGTCGATGGCGTAGGGCTGGTCGACGGTGCAGCCGGGCAGTATGGTGCTGACGTCGAGGGTCTGCGGGTCGATGGCCACGTAGCGGGTGGCAGGGCCTTGGCTTTCGTAGCTGCGCACGTAGCCGTATATGGTGCCGCCGGCCACGGTCATGTTGGTGAGGGCCTGGCCGGTGGGGCGCACGGTGTGGGTGGCCAGGTCGACCACCGCCGAGCCCTCGCCTTCGGTGGCGTAGGTGGTGGTGTTCCACTGGCCCAGGTAGTTCACCACCAGGGTCTGGTCGTCGACGCGCAGCACCTTCTGTGGGTTGACGCCCACCACGATGCTGTCTACCACACGGAAGGTGGCCTCGTCGACCACGTAGAGCAGGTTGTCGTAGCGGTAGAGGCCGTTGCTGTCGGCTATGTTGTCGCTGGCCACGTAGAGGCGTCCGTCCACGGCGGCTATGCCCTCGGGGTTGTAGCCGCCCAGCAGGCACTCGGCCTCGACCTCGAGGGTGGCCAGGTCGACGCGCACCACGCTGTGGGGGTTGTAGCAGGTGATGTACAGCTTGCCGCCGTCGATGGCCATGTAGCGTGGGCCGCGCTTGCCGAGGTCGACGCGGGTGGAGTGGCCGTCGGGCAGGCTTATGGCTTCGAGGCTGCCCGAGCCCCACACGGTGATGTAGGCGTGGTTGTTGTGCAGCACCAGGTCTTGGGCCACGTCGCCCAGGCCACGGTGGTTCACGGTCGAGAACCAGTCGGGGTCGACGCCGTCGGCGCCGATGCGCGTCAGCGACGCGTTGTTGCCGCCCCACACACCTTCGTTCAGCACCAGCAGGTTCTGGCCCAGGGTGTCGCCGGTCGGTTCCGGTTCGGGGGTCTTCTCGCAGGCCGTCAGGGCCAGCATCGCCAGGGTGGCGATCAGCATCAGTTGTCTTTTCATAGTTCGTAGGTAAGCGATAGTTTGAAATTGCGCCCCATCATGGGGTAGAACTGCACCACCTCGTACTGCACGTCGAGCAGGTTGAGCACCTGCACCTGTACGCGCAGGGTGCCCCACGGCAGGTCGAAGATGCGGTCGGCGCCGATGCCCAGGTCGCAGTAGGCGGGCAGCCGGTTGGCGGCGGTGTTCTGCTGGTAGGCGTAGCGGTGGCCCACCACCATGGCCTGCAGGCCGAGGTTCACCCAGCGGCCGTTCCAGCGCGCGCTACCGCCGCCCGAGTGGCGCGGGGTGTAGCGTATCTGGTGGCCGTAGGTCTTGGGGTTTTCGGGATTGGTGCGGTCCACGGCGTGGGCGAAGGTGTAGTTGCACTGCATCTCGAAGGGGCCGGCGTGCAGCGACGCCGTGGCGTCGATGCCCAGTATGTGCACCAGCCCCAGGTTCTCCATGCTCCAGTAGAACATGTTCTGTCCCGGCCGCGCCACTATCTTGTCGGTCACGCGGTTGAAGTAGGCGTCGACGGTGGCAGCCACCGTGGCGCCCATGTACGACAGGCCGATGTTGTGCTGGCGAGCCCGCTCGGGCCGCAGGTTGCGGGGCAGCGACTGGAACATATAGAGCTCGCTGAAGTTGGGCACGCGGTAGGTCTCCTTGTAGAAGTAGCGCACGGCCACCCCCTCGGCGGGGGTCCACATGAGCGAGGCGTAGGGCGACAGCCGGCGGTAGGTGGGAGTGGTGTCCAGGTCGACCACGCGGTCGGTGCTGGCGGTGGCCAGCAGGTTGGCCCGCGCCTCGAAGTGGCCGTAGTGGGCCTTGGCGGCCACGGCGCCCACCACGCTGTAGCGCGACACCGTGTTGCGGTAGGCCAGGTTGCTCGCCAGATGGCTCAGGTCGCCGTCGACGGCACCGCTCACGTCGAGCCACCCGGTGGCCTCCCATGCGGCGCTGCCGCTCAGGTAGGCCTCGTGCTGGCGGTAGTGGTTCTCCATGTAGTTGTTGCGCATGCCGGTGGCGGCGCTGTCCTCGAACTGGTCGTAGGTGGTCTGCACCTTGCCCAGCACCTGGGTCTTCCAGCGTGGCCGCACCAGGCGCCAGCGGGCCTGCGCGAAGGCGGCCTCCTCGTGGGTGCTCTGGGCCGAAGGCTCGGGGCGGTAGTAGACCACGTGGCCCGGCAGCTGGTGCATGCCGCGGGTGTAGTGCAGCTTGGCGGTCAGCGTGTTGCCGCTGCCTATGGTGTAGAACAGCGAGCCGTCGGCCGTCAGCATGTGCATGGCCGAGTGCTGGCGCACCTCGCGGCTGCTGCTGTCGGTGCGCGAGGCGGTGTAGTAGAGGGTATAGGGGTAGTCGCCGTCGCTGCGCAGGTAGTTCACCCACAGGCTGCTCTTCAGCCGGCGGCTCCACCGCTGTTCCCACAGCAGGCTGGGGCTCAGCAGTCCGAACGAGCCTGCTTCGAGGCCGGCCTTCAGGTTGGTGCGCTCGGCCAGGAAGAAGCGCGGCTCGGCGCTCTCGAGGCTTATCACGTTGCCGGCGGCATAGGCACGGGCCGAGAGCAGGTCGCTCTGCTCGTGGCCCTGGCTCAGGCTCACGTAGGCGGCGTTGCCCACCAGGTAGCGGCCCAGGTCCACCTGGCCGTTCTGCGAGTTGTCGACCGCCACGCCGTCGACCACCAGGGTCGAGAACTGGCTGCCCAGTCCGCGCACCGACACCGTCTTCATGCCGCCCACGCCGCCGTAGTCTTTCATCACCACGCCGGCCATCTGGCGCACGGCGTCGCTCAGCTGCACGGCGCCTATCTTCTCCAGGCTCTCGGCCGTGGCCACCTGGGTCGGGGCAGCGGTGCGCAGGGTCGAGGGCGCACGCTGCGAGCTCACCTCCACCTGCTCCAGCACCTTCGTGGTGTCTTGGGCCGCAAGGTCGGTCGCGGCGGCGCAGAGTATCAATATTGCCAGTAACCTATGCAGCAGTCGTGTCATTGGCGTGTGGCGAGGGTACCTATCAGGTCGTTCTCGAGGGCTTGGGTGATGCGTACATCTACAAAGTCGCCCGGCCCGATAGGCCCTATGGTTCCTATAGAGTCTGTATTAATCAGCACCTCGTCGTCCACCTCGGGACTGTCGTATTCGGTGCGGCCCACCAGGTAGTCGCCCTCGCAGCGGTCTATGATGCAGCGGTAGGTGCGGCCTACGCGGGCCTGGTTCTTCTCGAGCGATACCTGCTCCTGCACTGCCATCAGCTCTGATACACGGCGTTGCTTCTCCTCGTCGGGCACAGGGTCGCCCAGTGCCTCGGCGGGGGTGCCCTCCTCGGGCGAGTAGGCGAAGCAGCCCATGCGGTCGAAGCGGGCTTCGGCCACGAAGCTCTTCAGCTCCTCGAAGTCGGCCTCGCTCTCGCCGGGGTAGCCCACTATGAGGGTGGTGCGGATGGCGGCGTCGGGCAGCTTGGCGCGGAAGCGCTCCAGCAGACGCAACGTGCCTTCGCGGTCTATGCCGCGCTGCATCGAGTGCAGCAGGCGCGTGTTGATGTGCTGCAGCGGTATGTCTATGTAGTTGCAGATATTCGGGTGGCGCGCTATGGCGTCGATGGCGTCGTCGGGAAACGAGGCGGGGTAGGTGTAGTGCAGGCGTATCCAGATGGCGCCGCTCTCGGTGGCCAGCCGCTCGAGCAGCTCGCCCAGGGCGCGGCGGTGGTAGAGGTCGAGGCCGTAGTAGGTGGTGTCCTGGCTTATCACTATCAGCTCCTTCACTCCGCCCTGCACCAGACTCCTGGCCTCGGCCACCAGCTCGTCGATGGGGCGCGAGTGGTGGGCGCCGCGTATCAGCGGGATGGCGCAGTAGGAGCACGAGCGGTTGCACCCCTCGGCAATCTTCAGGTAGGCGTAGTGCGACGGAGTGGAGAGCGGCCGCCCCTCTGTAGTCCCTATAGTATCTATAGTCCCTACAGTTCCAATATCCTCTGCTATCTTCTCCCATTCGTGCACTCCGTACCAGGCGTCCACTTCTGGCATCTCGGCTTGCAGTTCGGCGCGGTAGCGTTCCACGAGGCAGCCGCACACTATCAGGCGGCGGGCCTTGCGGCCGCGGGTCTTCACCTGCACCTGCTGCAGTATCGCTCCGATGCTCTCCTCCTTGGCGTCGCCTATGAAGCCGCAGGTGTTCACCACCACGGTGTCGCAGTCGTTGCGTGTGCGGTCGAAGTGTACGGTATGCCCGGCAGCCACCAGCCGTCCGGCCAGTTGCTCGCTGTCGACGGTGTTCTTCGAGCATCCCAGGGTGATAATGTTTATCTTCATTGTATAATATTCGATACTATTGCTCGAAGAGACTGTCGACGAAGTCTTCGGGGTTGAAGAGTTGGAGGTCGGTCATCTTTTCGCCTAGGCCTATGTAGCGCACCGGGATGTTGAACTGGTCGCTGATGCCTATTATCACGCCGCCTTTGGCAGTGCCGTCGAGTTTGGTGAGGGCCAGGGCGTTGACGTCGGTGGCCGAGGTGAACTGGCGGGCCTGTTCAATGGCGTTCTGCCCGGTCGAGGCGTCGAGCACCAGCAACACCTCGTGCGGGGCGTCGGGCACTAGTTTTTGCATCACCTTGCGTATCTTGGTGAGCTCGTTCATGAGGCCTACCTTGTTGTGCAGGCGGCCGGCGGTGTCTATGATTACCACGTCGGACTGCTTGGCGATGGCCGACTGCAGGGTGTCGTAGGCCACGCTGGCGGGGTCGGCCCCCATGCCCTGCTGCACGATGGGCACGCCCACGCGGTCGGCCCACAGCTGCAGCTGTTCGACGGCGGCTGCGCGGAAGGTGTCGGCGGCGCCGAGCATCACCTGGCGGCCGGCCTCTTTGTAGCGGTAGGCCAGCTTGGCGATGGTGGTGGTCTTGCCCACGCCGTTGACGCCGACCACCAGTATCACGTATGGGTGGCGGGGCAGTGGGGCGTCGAAGGTGGCAGGGAAGGCCATGCCGCCGTCGTCCACGGCCATAGGCTTGCGCAGCAGCTGCGCTATCTCGGCGCGCAGTATAGAGTTGAGCTCGTTGGTGCTGATGTATTTGTCGCGCTTGATGCGGTCTTGCAACTTGTCGATCACCTTGAGGGTGGTCTCGACGCCCACGTCGCTGGTGATGAGTGTCTCCTCGAGGTTGTCGAGCACCTCGTCGTCGACGGTGCTTTTACCAAGTATGCTCTTGGTTATCTTCTGCAGGAAACTCTCTTTGGTCTTGGCCAGTCCCTGGTCGAGGGTTTGGCGCTCTTCTTCCTTGGTCTTGCGTATGAAATCGAATAGACCCATGATGTACCTCCTATGTTTACTTTAGTTGTTTCTCCATTTGAGGCCGTATCTCGGCGTCGAAGATGCGGCTGTATTGCTCGTAGGGGTAGCGCTGGTAGTCGCCGCTGGCGAAGTACCACAGCACCACAGTGTATTCTTTGGCCGAGAGGAAGCCGGGTATGGACTGCATCATCTTGCCGTCGGCAGTGAAGAGCACGGTGGTGGGATAGCCGCGCACGCCCTTGGCGAACTCGTGCACGCGGCCGGCAGAGCGGTATGTGTGGCCGGCCCAGGTGAAGACGTTTCTGCCCTCGGCGTTGAACTTTACGGGATAGTAGTACTTGTCGATAATCTTGGCCACGGTGGCGTCGCTGAAGGTCTCGCGGTCCATCTTGCGGCAGTAGCCGCACCAGTCGGTGTAGAAGTCGACCAGGTATAGCTTGGTGCCTATCTTGGCTTGCGAGGCATCCTCGATGGAGTGCCATTTTACCTGAGCCGTAGCCGAGGTGAAAGGTGCGAGGTGAAAGGCGAGAAACGCTGTCACCAACACAATGCTCTTTAATATGATATTTGTTTTCATGACTTGATGTTATTCTATGATATATGTTTGTCCATTCAGCTTTTCACCTTTCACTTCTCACCTCTCACCTTGCTGCTACCATTCGTATTGCCAGTCTTGTTCGTTGTCTTGTTCTTCTTCTATGTATATCTCTTCGCGGGCTTCGCGGTCGCGCAGGCGGAAGAGGCGTCCCAGCCAGTCGTCTTTCTTCGAGCGGGTCTGGGTTTGTTTGTTTTTGTCTTCTTCGATGATTTGTTCGAGCTGGGCTGTGTAGTGCTCGAGGTAGTTGACGTTGGCGGAGGGGTCGAGGTGCAGGAGGGCACCTGTGTAGTAGTGGCGGAGCACGCTGTCGTAGGCGATGCCGAGGCCCACCATGCGGATGGCGCCTTCCTGGCTGAGGCCCACGCCGTGGCCGTAGCCGTGGCCGTGGAGCACCACGTTGCGGGCGGCGCTGTCGTAGTCGACCGAGAAGAAGGTGGAGCGTAGCTTGAAGTCGAGTCGTATGCGGGTGAGGGGTATGCCGAGCAGGCGTGCGCGCCGGACGGGCTGGCTGAAGTGCAGCAGGGTGTCGCGGATGGCGCTGTCGCCGGTGTCGAGGCGGTGGGTCTTGGCGAAGTAGCCGAGCCATCGGTCGGCGCTGATGGTCTTCACCCAGTCGGTCTGTCGCATGCGGTAGGAGAAGGTGTCCTGGACCGAGCGGAGGTAGGGGAGGGCGGTGCGCCACACGTCCTCGGAGTTGGCGGTCTGGCCGCCCGAGTTGGAGTGGAATGGGGTCTCGATGAGGGCGCCGGCCGAGTCGACGAGGGTCTGGCCGCTGCTGCGCACCACGCCGACCATGATGTCGGGCCGTATGCAGCGGTTGAGGTAGGCCTGGCAGTGCACCTGGTCGCAGAAGTTGTAGCCGTCGGCGCGGTGCTTGCGCAGGTTGCGCAGGGCCCAGGTGCGGCTGATGATGGCCTGTATGCGGAAGATGTCGCTCTGCTGGCCGTAGATTTCGCTTTGCACCACGCCGGCCAGATAGGTCTCGAAGTCGACGTCGGCCACCAGCAGCAGGCTGTTGCCCGCGTGGGGTGTCACCTCGAGGTTGCCTTCATAGGTGCGCTGCTTGCAGCCTTCGGGGTTGAGGCAGAGTATGCAGGCGGTGTCGGTGGCTTCGAGGCGCAGGCTGCGGTGCAGGCCGTAGTTGTCGTCGTTGACGCTGACGGCGAGGCGGCCGCCCTGGCAGCGCACGAGCACCGAGCGCCCTTCGCCCACGAGGGGTTCCAGGAGCAGGCTGTCGTCGGCGTAGAGGTTGTATTGGCCTAGGTCGAAGCTGATGTTGAGGGTGCTGATGGTGTTGGTCGAGAAAAGGCGCACGCGCACGCGGTCGGCGTGGGCGACGAGGGCGAGGAGCAGCAGCGGCAGTATGAGCAGGCGTTTCATTACACGAGGTCGAGTATGGCTTGGGCGGTGCGACGGCTGGCGCCGCTGCCGGCAAGGCGTTGGCGCAGCAGGGCGTATTGGGTGAACATGCGGGTGCGGTTGGAGTCGTTGGCGGCCACGAGCTGGAACTCGCGCTCGAGGCGGGCGGCGTTGAAGTCGCCCTGTATCAGCTCGGTGACCACGGTCTTGTCGGCTATGAGGTTGACGAGCGAGATGTAGCGTATGCGGCGGCTCACGATAGCTTTGGCTATGGCTATGGACACTGGATTGGCGCGGTAGCAGACCACCTGGGGCACGTTGAAGAGGGCTGTCTCGAGGGTGGCGGTGCCCGAGCAGACCACGGCGGCATGGGCCGAGGCCAGCAGCGGGTAGGTCTGGTCGTAGGCCACCTCGACGTTGCTGCCTTGGGGTATGAGGCTGTGGTACAGCTCCTCGCCGAGCAGGCTCATGCCGGCCACCACGAAGCGGTATTCGGGATGCCGGTCGGCCAGCTGCACCATCAAGGGCAGGCTCCGCTTCAGTTCCTGGCGGCGGCTGCCGGGCAGCAGGGCCACCACGGGGCGCTTGCCGCGGAAGGCGGGCTCGATGAGGTGGTCCTCGACGGCGTCGAGCAGCGGGTGTCCAACGTATTTGGCTTGCGGCATGTTGTTCTCGGCAAAGAAGTGTTGCTCGAAGGGCAGTATGTAGCACAGCCGGTCGAGGTCGCGCCGCATGCTTTTGATGCGGCCTTTCTTCCAGGCCCAGAGGTTGGGGGCTATGTAGTGCACGGTGCGGATGCCGTGGCGGTGGGCCCAGTGTTCGATTTTGAGGTTGAACCCCGGGTAGTCGATGCCTATCACCACGTCGGGGCGCCACTGTGCGATGTCGCGTTTGCAGAAGCTGATGTTGCCCAGCACGGTGCCCAGGTGGGCCAGCACCTCGACGAAGCCCATGATGGCCAGGTCGCGTATGTGGCGCACCGGCTCGTGGCCCACGGCGGCGGCCATGGCGTCGCCGCCCCAGTAGCGGAACTCGGCCGCGGGGTCGAGCTTCGCGAGTTCCTGCACCAGGTGGGCGCCATGCAGGTCGCCCGAGGCTTCGCCGGCTATGAGGTAGTACTTCATTGTATCACTATTGTTCCGCTGCGCAGCGTGTAGACCATGAAGGCCAGGAAGGTGACGAAGAGGACCACTATGAGGGTCTTGACCACGCGCAGCTGGGTGCGGCGCTTCATGTAGTGCTGCAGCACCAGTATGGCGGGCACAAACATGCCGCCGAACCAGCGCAGGTGGGTCCACACGGGCTCGCCGGCCACCACGAGGCCCAGGGCCAGCACCAGGCAGAAGCCCAGCTCCGAGCCGAGGCCTGCCACGAGGCCGGTCAGTATGGTGTCTTGTGAGAAAAACTTCTTCATGGCGTTCTGTCGGGGTCGGCGCCCTACCGTCGGCGTCCGTCGTCCGGATTCCCGGCGCATCATGACCGACCATGGCCGGTGATGGTGCGGTGTTGGTTCGGAGTTGGTTCGGACTTGATAGGTAGAGCGACTGGATATTAGGTTGTTACAAAGGGCGTTTTTTGGCTTTTGTGGGTTAAGGGTGTGGTTTTTGTATCGCTTTTCGCAGCGTGTTGGTTCAGAGCGAGTTGGGCGAGTCGAGGCTGAGGTATTGCAGTTGGGGGATGACGCTGTAGCAGGTGTAGTCGGACCGTACCGGCACCACCGACACGTAGCCTTGGCCGAGGGTGCGCTCGTCGTTGCCGTCCGAGGTGTCGTCGCACTCGAAGCGGCCGGTGAGCCACCAGTAGGGGCGGCCTTGTGGGTCGACGCGCCGCTCGAAGCTGTTGCGCCAGGTGGCGCGGGCCTGGTGGCAGAGGCGTATGCCGCGCAGCCGGTCGGCCGGCAGGTGGGGTATGTTGACGTTGAGGGCCGTCTGTGGCGGCAGGCCGTGGTCGAGGGCCTGGCCTATGATGTGGCGCACGTAGGGCACGGCGGGCTCGAAGTCGACGTCGGGCTTGTGGCTCAGTATGGAGAAGCCGATGGCGCTCAGGCCCAGCGCCGTGGCCTCGATGGCGGCGCCCATGGTGCCGCTGTAGATCACGTTGATAGACGAGTTGCTGCCGTGGTTGATGCCGCTCAGCAGCAGGTCGGGCTGGCGGGGGCAGAAGTACTCGACGGCCAGCTTCACGCAGTCGACCGGCGTGCCGTCGCAGCAGTGTATGCTGAGGCCTTCCTCCTGGTGCACGTCGCGCACGCGGAGGGGGCGTGTGGTGGTGAGGCTCAGGCTTTTGGCCGAGGCGTTGCGCTCGGGGGCCATGACCACCACGTCGGCAAACTCGTGGGCCACGTCGGCCAGCACGCGCAGGCCGCGGGCCTCGACGCCGTCGTCGTTCGAGATAAGTATCAGTGGCTTCATTTTGTGTCGATGGCGGTGTCGTGCCCGAGGAAGTAGCTGGCGGGCTGCAATATGTTGTCGAAGGTGTAGTACTGGATGAGCACCGTGTCGGTGTTGTTCACTATGGCGTAGAGGCGGTTCACGTCGAAGAGCTCGTAGTCGGTGGGGTTCTGCACCACGGCCAGGTCGGAGGGGTCGGTGTACTTGATGTAGGACTTCACCTCGTAGGTGTGGCCGGCGGTGTCGGTGACGCGCAGTATGGTGCGGGGCTCGAGGCTCACGCAGCTGTCGGCATGGCTGTTGGGCACTATCTTGGCGAACTCGTCGAAGTTGAGCCAGGTGAACGACGCGAGCATCTGGGCCACGCGGGCCGTGTCGAAGGCCGGCACGGGCACACCCGTGGCCGCCGGCACCAGGTCGAAGCCCTCGCCGTTGCGCACCACGGCAAAGCTCTCGGCCACATTGCCCGGTATCTCGAGCTCGACGCGCTCGATCTGCTTCACGTTCAGGTCGGTGATGAGGTGGCTGCGCCACTTCAGGGGGTCGGTTACGAAGCGCGGGGTGATGAAGCCTCGGAAGCCGGGTATGTGGATGATGCACGGCACCTTGTCGCCGTCGCGCAGCATGAAGCTGCCCATCATGTCCTGCGTCTCGCGGCCCACATAGTAGGTCACCGTCAGCTTCTCGTGCGGGAACAGGCGCAGGCGGCCGCCGAACCAGTTGATGAAGGGCACCCGCTGGTACACCTCCACCTTGATGGCGCGGGCCGCCAGGTCCTTGATGGTGTTGGGTATAGCCTTGCGGTTCACCTGCTGGCGTATGCGCATCGTGTGCAGCGTCTCCAGCAGGTCGTCCACCACCGGCTTGTTGGCGTCGTACTCGCCGTCGACCGTCCACGACGAGTCGGCGTTGCGCGTCAGCGTCACCATGTTGTTTTGCTTGTCGGCCAGGAAAATCTTGGTAATCGAGGCCGTGTCCTCTATGTGGTAGTCTTGGTCGAAGGTGGCCTTGCGCGAACCGTTGAGCGCCACCACCAGGGCCACGAGGCCCACGACCACCACGGCGGCAATCAGTATGATGTGTTTCTTTTTCATCTATTTGCGGTATTTCTTACGTCTCACTATGGCAATGGCACCGCCGGCGGCCGCCAGCAGCACTACCGGGAGCACAATGTTCAGCACCTGATACTTCGTACGCTCCTCGCGCACCTTCATCACGTCGAGCTTGCGCAGTTTGATGCTGCGCGAGCGCGAGGCCATCAGGCCCTCGTCGCCCACCAGGTAGTTCACCGCGTTGAGCAGCAGGTCCTTGTTGGCATACTGCGTCTGCGTGTAGAAGTCGTAGCCCAGCGGCAGCACGGTGCCTTCCGACGCGATGTAGCGGTTGCGCACTATGTCGCCGTCCGAGATTACGATCATCTTCGTCGGCTCACTGGTCTCGCGGAAGCCAATGGCCGCCTCGGAGGTGAACTGGGGCGAGAGACGGTTGCGCCACGTCGAGCGGAACTCGCCCTCCAGCAGCACCGCTATGGGCACCGAGCTGCGGCTGTAGAGCCTGCGGTCGGGCTCGGCCTGCGCGTCGGCCAGGTCGACCATCGCGGGCGCGTTCTTCAGGCGCGTATACTCCGAGGTGGTGAGCAGCACCGTCTTGCGCACGTCGTTGTCTATCAGGTCCAGGGTGCTTACGAAGTCGGTCTTTATCAGGTCCAGGTTGCGCACTATCGGGTGCTCCGAGAGCGGCACTATTTCGGGGAAGTAGTACCACGGCCGGAACTGGAACTGAGGCTTCTCGCCCACCATGCCCACCTGTATCGGTATCGGCCGGCAGCGCATGTCCATCACGAGGTCGGCGTTCAGGCGCACGCCGTAGGTGAACAGCATCTCGTCCAGGCCCAGCGGCAGGCGGGTGGCCAGGAACTGGCCCTGTGACGCCAGGCTGTCCAGGTCGGCGTCGAGGGCGTCGAGCAGCCACAGCACCTTGCCCCCGTACATCACGTACTGGTCCAGTATGTACTGGTCCTTCTCGCTGAAGGGCTGCGTGGGCTTGGCCACGATAATCAGGTCGTAGAGGTTGTAGAAGCGGTAGGCGGTATCGTCCTCGGTCTTGCGGTGGGCGGTGAGCGACTGTATCTGTCCGTCGATGCTCACGTAGTCGAGACTGTAGAAGTCCTGGAGCGCGCGCTGGAAGTCGTACAGCACGGGCCCTTCCAGCTCGCCGTGGCCTTGCAGGAAGCCTATGGTGCGCTTGTGGTGCGATGCCAGTGCGCGTATGGCGCTGGAGAGGTTGTATTCCAGGTTCTGTATGCTGTTGTTCAGCAGGTCTGCGTCGCTGACGTATTTCTGGCTCTGGAGGAGTTGCACGGTGGTCTCGCGGCCGTGGAAGTAGACGTCGGCGGCGGGTATGAGTATCTGGCTTGTGACACTGCTGCCGTCGCCTACCTGTATCTGGGTGGGTTGTATGCCCTTGCTGGCCAGCTTCTGGTAGAACATCTGCTGCTCCTCGTTGGTGGCGAAGTCGTTGGGGTTGAAGAACTCGTAGTCGACGTAGCTGTTGTAGGCCCGGAACTGGTTGAGCATCTCTTTGGTTTCGGCCTGCAATCGCTTGAAGTCGGCCGGGAAATCGCCTTCGAGGTATACGCGGAAGAGGACGGGTTCGTCTATCTCTTTGAGCAGTTCCTTGGTGTGTTTGGAGAGGGTGTAGCGGCGCTCGGAGGTGAGGTCGAGGCGTGTGAAGAGGTAGTGGCCGATGGTGTTGGCGAAGATGATGATGAGGACGGTGGCGCCTATTTCGAGCCAGTGGCTGCGGCGCAGGGCGCGACGGTGGTGCCAGCCGCCCCACTGGCGGCTTTGGAGCACGAGGCGGGTGGCCATGAGGAAGAGGGCCATGGCGCTGACGAAGTAGAGCACGTCGCGGGTGTCGACGACGCCACGGCTGAGGCTCTCGTAGTGCATGGAGGCGCCCAGTTTGCGCACGAAGAGGTTGGCCCCGCCGCCCAGCAGGTTCATGTTGTAGACCGATTCGAAGCCGAGGTAGGCCACGGCGCACAGTAGGGCGGCGAGTATGAAGGCCACGATCTGGTTGGCGGTGAGCGACGAGCAGAAGAGGCCGATGGCTACGAAGGCGCCGCCGAGCAGGAGGAGACCGATGTAGGAGCCGATGACGCTGCCGGTGTCGATGTTGCCCACGGGGTCGCCGAGGGCGACGACGCTGAAGTAGGTGACGAGGGTGGGCAGGAGCGAGATGAGCACGAGGGTCCAGGCGGCAAGGAATTTGGCCCACACGATGGTCCAGTCGCTCAGGGGGCGGGTCATGAGCATCTCCATGGTGCCGTTGCGCCGCTCTTCGGCCAGCGAGCGCATGGTGATGGCGGGGATGAGGAAGAGGTAGAGGAAGGGGCCTATGAGGAAGAGGCCGTCCATGCCGGCGTAGCCGTAGTCGAGGATGTTGAAGTCGCTTCGCAGCACCCAGAGCATGAGTCCGGTGAGGACCAGGAAGACGCCTATGGTGAGGTAGCCTATGAGCGAGGAGAAGAAGCCGCGCAGTTCTTTTTTGTAGAGGGTGAACATGGGATCGGTAGGGTGGGGTGTTGGTTAGTACTGGATGAGGCCGTAGCGGTAGCCTTTGCTCTGGGGGCTGCGGCCCACGTAGAGGCCTTCGGCCAGCTGGGCCACGGTCTCGGCCACGAGCTGGGTGCTGATGGTGAGTATGCGGCGGTCGATGTTTTCCCAGATGTCGGAGCCCACGTGGTTGTGGTGCATGCCGTTGGTGGTGGTGAACACGAGCGAGGGGAGGCGCATGGCGTCGAAGACGCGTGCGTCGCCGCGGGGCTCGCTGGGCGGCAGCGAGCGCGCTATGTTGTGGCGCCCGACGGCGGTGTCGCGGCAGAGGGCCAGTTCGTAGAGGGTGGGGTAGTGGGCGGCGCCGAGCACGGCCACGCTGTCGCCGTAGCCTATGTTCTGCACGTTGACGAAGGCTTCGATGCGGCGCAGCTTGCGGAAGTTGTCGGCAAAGTGGCGCGAGCCGAGGTACTGCTGTTCGCCGGCGCTGAATAGGACGAAGAGGACGCTGCGTTTGGGACGGTATTCGGGTTTGGAGAGCAGGCGTGCGGTCTCGAGCACGGCGGCCACGCCGCTGGCGTTGATGTCGGCGCTGGGGAAGAGGCAGGTCTCGCCCTGCATGCCGGCTCCGTCGAGGCTGGCGCCCACCATGATGTATTCTTTGCGGTAGCGCGGGTCGGTGCCTTCGAGCACTCCTATCACGTTGGCGGTGGGTGCCGACGAGCGGTAGCGGGCGTTGACGTCGATTTCGGCCTTCTTGGTCAGCGAGTAGCTGACGGGCTGTTCCATGGTGGCCAGGGCGGCGAGGGCCTGGTCGAGGCTGGTGGGCTGGTCGGCCATGATCTCGCGGCCGCAGTCGAGGGTCACCTGCAGTATGGGGAAGGTGGGCATGTGGGGCATCTCGCCGCAGTACACGCGCCCTTGGGCTTCCCAGGGCAGGCAGCTCGGGCTGACGTTGATGGCTATCAGGCCGATGGCGCCGTGGCGTTCGGCGGCGCGGGCCTTGTCGCGCAGCTGGGTGCTGCGGTCGGCCACGCTCTGGGGCAGTGTGTGCTTCTCGGGCAGGCCGGTGAGCACCACGGCTATCTTGCCCTGCACGTCGACCGGGGCGTATTCGTCGAACATCTGGTGGTCGATGCCGTAGCCGCAGAATACGAGCTGGGCGTCGACGTAGCCGCGGCCGGTCATGCCGGCGCAGCTGAACTCCTTGCCCAGGGTGTAGACGCGCTTGTCTTTCACTCCGGGGATGTAGATGTTGAACTTGCAGTTTTCCACTTCGTTGCACTCGACGCCGAAGCGGTCTTCGCTCACCTCGATGCCGTAGGCCTCGAGCACGTGCTCGACGTAGGTGGCGGCGCGGTCGTAGCCGCGGCTGCCGGCTAGTCGGCCTTCGTAGGTCTCCGAGGCGAGGTTCATCACGTGCTTCAGCACCGAGTCCTGGCACACTGTGGGCATGGGTACCGGCTCGCGTTGGCCTGTCGTGGCCACCTGGCTTGTGGCGCTTGCGCATACCAGGCACATCACTACTGCCATCGCGGCTCCCAGATTGCACTTTTTGTTCATGTTTTATTATATTATATTTATACTATCGTTTTGGTTGCAAGGGCGATACATGCGTAGCATATACACGCAGCAAACATACAAAGATACAAAAAAAATCGAATTGGGAGAAAAAATAGTGCCTTGTGGTCAATATGCCACAAACCGGAGCCACTGCCGCGGCTGGCCGGCCTCGGACCAATGGCACCGGTTATTTAAACAAATCGGCATGCGAACCGGTGCGGCTGAAGAGCATTATCATCTCGTCCTCGTGCGGTTCCCATACCATCAGCCAGTCGGGGCGTATGTGGCACTCCCACATGTCGGCATAGTTCCCCGTTAACTTGTGGGGACGATACTGAGCCGGCAAGGTTCCGGTCTCGGCAAGCAGTTGCATGGCAGTTCGCAGCAACTGCATGTCGCAGCCTCGCCGTTTGCACAGTTCGGCATCCTTGACGAAACGTTTGGTGACGCGAATGGTGTACATTATAGCAGATTGTGCTGTTGGAAGAAGTCGTCCACGTTGTCGTAGTCTTCCACTTTGCCGTTCTTGACATCGAGAAGTGCTTCGTCCAGGTCAAGGCTACGCTCATGGAAGATGCCGAGCGACCGGATGAACGCCACCACTTTCTGCGCCATCGCATTGCTTGGGTCGTAGTCAAATACCATTGTTGCTTCCATAGTCTTACGCTTGTTTTCAGTTTGCAAAGATACGAAGAAAAAACAAACCTGCAAAATAATTTCGATATGAGTGTGGAAAAGTGCGGCCGCGCGACGGAGCCAGATGGCTGGCCGCTAGGCTTTTCCATGGACCAAGTCCGGCCCAAGTCCGAACCCCCGCCGCCCCGTCTCCGGGCCAAGGCCGACGCCAGTCGGCCTTGGCCCGGTGGGCATGCGTAGGGGGCTCGCGGTGAGGGCGCCGGGGGTGGCTGCAAGTGTTAAATTATAGTTAAAAAACAGCGTTCCGCTTTTTTGCCCTTATATTATAATGGTCGGTTTTGAAAAGCAACATTAACCAAACAAAATAGAAAGACTATGGCAAAACAGGAAAAAGGAATCATCGATGTGTACCGTGGCCGGGTGGGCACGGTGGTGGGCTACCAGTGGCGTGGGCGTTGGTGCCTCAGGGCGAGGCCGGTGCAGGTGCGCAACCCGCGTACCCCCGTGCAGCAGGCCGTGCGCGGCGAGTTCCGTGCCCTGGCGCAGCTGGCGGTGCGCATGCTGCCGGCCCTGCACCGCGGCCTGCGCCACGAGGCTCGGCTGGCGGGCCTCACCGAGTGCAACCTCTTCATCAGCCTCAACCGTGCAGCCTCGACCGAGGCCGGTGTCGACTACAACGCGCTGACAGTCAGCGCCGGCCCGGTGGCACCGGTGGCCTTCGGCCGCGCCGTGGTGGTCGACGGGGCCGTGGGCGTCGACTTCGAGAAGAACCCGCAGCACCGCGCCACCTCGGCCACCGACGAGGTGCGCCTCTTCGCCTACTGCCCCACCTTGGGCCACGGCCTGCTGAGCGGCGGCGCCCCGCGGCGCGACCGTCGGGTGGCCATGGCCTTGCCCGACGAGTGGGCCGGCCTCGAGGTACACCTCTACGGCTTTGTCGAGGACACCGCCGGCCGCGCCTCCGAGTCGGCCTACATCGGCGCCCTCGACTGGGACGCCGCCGTGGCGCCCGGGGCCGTGGACGGGCCGGACGCCGACAACACAACGGCCGCCGCCCCGGCAGGGGCGGCGGCCGCAATGAGGCATGCTATGTCGCAGCAAATCAGTTCTTCATCGCGCGCAGCAGCTGGTCGAGGTTCGGCGTCAGGATTATCTCCGTGCGACGGTTGATGGCCTTGTTGGCCGGACTGTCGTTGGCCACCTTGGGGGCATACTCGCCATGGCCGCAAGCCTCTATGCGCGCGGGGTTGATGCCGGGGCCGTGCTGCAGCAGCAGCTTCACCACTGCCGTGGCACGCATCACGCTCAGGTCCCAGTTGTCCTTCACCGCCGTCGAGCCGCGGTAGGCGTCGTTGTCGGTATGGCCTTCCACCATGATGTTCAGGCTGGAGTCGGCTTCCAGCACCTTGGCCAGCTCCTTGATGGCGGCGATGCCGTCTTTCGAGGCCGTCCAACTGGCCGAGGGGAAGAGCAGCTTGTTCTCGAGCGACACATAGACTTTGCCGTCCTTGGTCTCGACATTGAGGCCCTTGTCGGCAAAGCCGGTGAGGGCCTTGGTCACCGAGTTGCGCACGGCCTCCAGCTCGCGCTCCTTGGCCTCGAGCTGGGCCTTGGTGGCGGCCTCCTCCTGCTCCAGCTGGTGCTGCTTGGCCAGCAGCTCGCTGCGCTGCAGCTGGAACTCCTCCTGCTGCTCCTGCAGCTCCTGCTGGCGGGCCTGCAGCTCACGCTCCTTGTCGGTGAGCTCCTTGGTGCGGGCGGTCAGCAGGTTCTGGGCGCGCGTCAGGTCGCGGCTCTTGCCCGCCACCTCCTGTATGTAGTTCTCCATCGTGGTGTCGTAGTGGTGGCTCATCTGCTCGAGGCGGCGCTGCAGGCTGTCGGCCGCAGCCTCGGCGGCTGTGCGCCCCAGGGCTATGTCGGCCATCTCGGCATTGAGCGACTGGTTCTGGCGGGTCAGCTCGGCATTCTCCTCCTTCAGCTCCAGCAGCTCCTGGCGCGTCAGGTTGTACTGGCGCGAGGTCTGGTCGTATTTGGTCTGCAGGTTCTCGTGTTCGCTCAGCGACACGCACGAACTCAGTGCAATGGCAGCCAGGCTGCCCATCAGGAATATGCGTTTCATAGACTGTGGTTGTTTTAATTTTTCATAATAAATAACGCAAGTGCAAAATATTTCGTATCTTTGCACTCGATTTTTTTGAGGTACAATGAAGTTTTATGCCGCTATACATCGTTGGCGCCTGCGCCACCTCAGCGAGCCCGTGCTCACGGTGCTGCTGGCTGTGGTCGTAGGCCTGCTCAGCGGTTTGGCCGCCGTGGGGCTCAAGACACTGGTGCACTACTCGAGCCGCATGGTGGGCAATATCTTCATGTCCCACCAGTCGTCCTACCTCATCGTGGGCCTGCTGCCTTTGGTGGGTATAGTGCTCACTGTGCTCTTCGTGCGCTATGTGGTGCGGGGCGACATCGGGCACGGCCTGCCCAGCGTCCTGCTGGCCATCAGCCGCAAGAATTCCGAGCTGCCGCCCAAGAACATGTGGTCGTCGCTGGTGGCATCCACCATCACCGTGGCCTTCGGCGGCTCGGTCGGTCTCGAGGCCCCCATCGCCTCCACCGGCTCGGCCATCGGCAGCAACATCGGACGGTGGCTGCGCCTCAGCCCCAAGAACGTGCGCCTGCTGCTCGGCTGCGGCGCCGCCGGCGCCATAGCCGGCATCTTCAAGGCACCCTTCGCGGCCATACTGTTCGTGGTCGAGGTGTTCCTGTTCGACCTCACCGCCACCACGGCGCTCCCGCTCCTCATCTCGTCGCTCACCGCCGCCACCGTGGCCTATTTCCTCATGGGCACCGGCGTGCAGTTCAGCTTCCAGGTGACCCATCCCTTCGCCCTCTCGCAGCTGCCCTACTACGCGCTGCTGGGCATCTTCTGCGCCGCCGTGTCCATCTACTTCCTGCGTGTCACCGACTGGGTCGAGGCGTGGTTCGCGCGTCGCCGCGGACCCTGGATGCGTGTGGTGGTGGGTGGCCTGCTGCTCGGCGTCATGGTGGTGCTCTTCCCGCCACTCTATGGCGAAGGCTACAACGCCCTCACCGACCTGCTGCACAGCGACCCCGCCAGCCTCTTCGGCGGCACCTTCTACCAGTCGTATGCCTCTATGTGGTGGGCCCCGCTGGTGCTCTTGCTGCTGCTCATCGTCATCAAGCCCATAGCCACCGCCACAACCATCGGCTCGGGCGGCGTGGGCGGCACCTTCGGCCCCTCGCTCGTGCTGGGCGGCCTGTCGGGCTACTTCGTGGCGCTGTTCTGCAACCAGATAGGACTGCCGCCGCAGGATACGGCCAACTTCGCCCTCGTGGGCATGGCCGCCGTCATGACCGGCGTCATGCACGCCCCCTTCATGGCCACTTTCCTCATTGCCGACATCACCGGCGGCTACGGCCTGCTGGTGCCGCTGCTCGCGGCGTCGGCAGTCACCTACCTCTGCATATCGCCCTTCGAGCGCCATTCCATCTATGCCCGCAAGCTGGCCGAGCAGGGCAACCTGCTCACCCACGACAAGGACGCCTCGGCATGGCACCTGCTCGACATGCAAAGCCTCATCGAGACCAACTTCGTCATCGTGCGCAGCGGCAACACCCTGCGCGACCTCGTCGAGGTGATTCAGACCTCGCGCCGCAATGTCTTCCCCGTGCTCACCGACGACGACAAGTTTGTCGGCGTGGTGGTGCTCGACGATGTGCGCAAGATTATCTTCCGGCCCGAGCTGTACGACAGTGTGAAGGTCGACGAGCTGATGCACCCCATGAGCGAAGGCGACCTGGTGCGCAGCAGCGACTCGCTGAGCGATGTGGTCGAGAAGTTCCGCGTAGGCAACCGCTACAACCTGGTGGTGGTCGACGATCAAGACAATTATCTGGGCTTCCTCTCCCGCGCCAACACCTTCAGCGCCTACCGCCGCTTCATCAGCGACACCAGCGACGAGTAAAAAAGAAAAGGCCCGCGGGATGCGCAGGCCTTTGTGGTAGAGATGAAATGATTCTATTCCTCTTGTATTATCCAACTGGAAGGAATGCCACTATCGCCAGTTTCCCAACTTACATTTGCATTTTTAGTAAAGGTCCCTGTCGTAGCAACTCCATCAAGCCATTTATAGGTACATCCAGACGCATCAATACTTGTGGCCATACATTTAACTTTGTTAAGGCTAGTGCAACCTCGGAACATGTACATATAACATCTTTCTGTTAAAGAGCTGACAAGTAGGTCTGGTGCAATGGTTAGATTTACACATTCTCGGAACATGTTATAGCAGCATTGTTCTGCCAATGTTGTAGCATGTATTTCTGGAGCTGTTGTTAAACTAGAACACCCCCAGAACATTTCTTGATAACAGTTTTGTGTTAATGTGGTGGCTGGTAGTTCGTCAGGAGCCATTGTGAGTCTCGAACAGTTGTTAAACATGCCTTGGTAGCACGCTTTCGCTAATGTTGTTGCTGGTAGTTCTGGGGCAATAGTAAGATTTGTACATCCCCCAAACATCCAGCTATAGCAGCTTTGCGCCAGTGTTGTTGCGGGTAGCATTATCTTAATTGTTGGATGATTAAAAATATTGCTATTATCATAGAATAACATACTGAAAGCTTTTGTATTATCTTCTGTCAAAGTGGTGATGGCAGAATAATTGGAAGAATTAATAAGGCTCATAATATTTCCGTAGAGGTAGCATTCTGAGGAGCATGAAAAACGACAACCTTGTAATCCACCATATGAAGCGTTATTGCCTCGGAAAGAAACTTTGTCGCCAATATTAACTAAAGTGATAGGAGTGGAATATGTTGCCCATGAAATGCCATCAGTACTATATTCCAGAGGGGAGGTAATTCCGTCGTAATCTGTAAATGTAACCGTAGCATTGGCTACTTTTGCTTCGAAAGTTATTGGCATGTTATAAGGAAGATAAAAGTTGACATTTTTGCTGTATGTTTGCCCTGCAATAAAATTTGCTCGAGTGGCGGATAGGATTACTGTTTCTGTAGCATCTCCGCAATGATATGTGATGGATTGTACCCCTGTGTAGAGGCCAGCAGGTATGCTTAAATAAATAGTGTTAATTCCGTTTGTCCCAACAGTAAAAGAGGCTTTGGCAAGTTCTGTCGCATCGCTTCTATAGGTTAGTGTTGCTTCGTCGTTAAAAGTCGCACCTTCGGGTGCAATGACAGAAAACTTCATCATCGAGGTGTTGACATTGAAGGTGCAGTTGATGTTGCTGCCGTCGCCGTAGAAACATGTGCCGTAGTAGAGGTTGCATTTGGCGGCTCCAGCCAATGTGCCGTCCTGACCGAGGAAGGTGCCATCGGTATAGAGGTAGTCGCCATTGTCCGATACGGTGACTGCGCCGGGATTGTTCTTATCTTTGACGAAGCAGATAAGCGTCGAATTGGCCGACGGTGTGCCGGTGATGGTGCCGGTAAAGGTGGCCGACGAGGTTCCTGCACCGCTGCTCAGGGTGAGGGTGTTCTTGTGGTTGTTCCAGCAGACAATAAGTTCGTCGCCAGCATCCCAGGTGGCAGTGATGTTGCTGCCGCTCTCGGTGTAGGATACTTTGGAGTTGTTGCTGTCGTATTTGGCACTGATGGTAATCGGGGTTTGGGTTAGGTCTTCCTGTTGGTCGAGGATTTCCTTGTTGCACGAGGCCGCCAGCATACCTATTGCCGCTGCGACCAATAAGATACTTTTCTTCATTGTATTATTGTTTTCATTTTTCATTTTCATTTACTCCCATGCGCTGCTGCCGTTGTCGGTCCAGCCGCCGCCGAATCGGTTACCGCTGCTGCCATACGGTGAACCGTCCCAGGCGTCGCCACTTTCGTTTGACCAGGCATTGTCTAATCGGAACAATCCTGACATACTAAGCGAACTTGTGGCGAAACCATGTTCCATCTTGAAGGTCACTGCGGTGAGCTGTGGCGCTTCGTACTGTTTCTTCTTTGTTCTCATTGTTAAAGTGTTTTGGTTGTCATGAAGGTATAAATAAAAAAGAACCGCGAGGCTTTCTTGTCGGCACTCGAGGTTCTGGACTACCTATTAGCTATACAAAGAAGCTCGCGGAAAACACCACGAGCGTTCTGCTTCTTGTAAGCTAATAGCATATAGGGAATTGTCCAGATTCCGAGTGCTACGTTGTAAGCAAAAACGCTGGTCGCTATACTGTTGTTTCTATTTTATCTTTCTATAGTTTAACTGTTTATGATAATGATTGGCTTCAGTTTACAAATGCAAATATATGAAATATATATTATTGCTGCAAAATTTATTCTTGAAATATACGGCGGGCGGTGAGGTAGCGCTGGGCGTAGTAGGGTTCGGTGGAACGGCTTACGATTACGCCGGCCGTGGTCGAGGCGTGTATGAAGGTGAAGATGCCGGTGGTGGTGTCGGTATCGACCACGATGCCCGTGTGGCCCACGGTCTTTTTGTTGTGGCGCCCGCCAAAGAAGACGAGGTCGCCGGCCTGCAGGTTGCGGGTGTCGGCCACTTCGATGCCCAGGCGTGCCTGTGCGCCGCTCCAGCCGGGCAGGTCGTGCCCGAAATGCTTGTATAGGAAGAGGGCGAAGCCGGCACAGTCGAAGCCTTTTGGGGTGCGGCCGCCATAGCGGTAGTGCGTGCCGAGGTACTGCTTGGCCATGCCGATGAGCATGAGGCCCGAGTCGGCGGTGGTTATGAAGTAGGGTATCGGCGGCATGTCGGTGGCGGCAGGCTGGGGCAGGTCCCAGCAGCGGTGCTGGATGGGCTGCTGGGCGGCGGCGCCAAGGCTGCATAGAAGCACTGCTATGCAAAGGAGATGCTTCATGCGGCGGTGTCTTTTTTCTCGCTGTAGACGTCGAGCGCCACGACGGCGGCGGTGAAGGCCCAGAAGGGTACCGAGAGCTTGTCGGTGTCGAGGAAGTTGTTGAAGACACCGTGGATGTAGTAGGTGAGCAGCGAGAGGGTGAAGGCCAGCGCCATGCGTCGCACCTCGGGGTCCTTGGCTGTGCGGTAGACGCGCACGCCGGTGGAGAAGGTGCAGAGGAACAATGCCGCCACGAGCAGCACGCCGGGCAGGCCTTGTTCGGTCATGGGACCTATGTATTCACTGTGGGCGTTGCCCAGGTCGCCGGCGTTGGTGCTGATGGTGCTCAGCTGGTAACTCTTCTGGTAGCTGCCATAGACGAACTGGTAGGTGCCGGGGCCGCAGCCGAGTACGGGGTCCTCCTGCCAGATGCGCATGGCCGAGGCCCAGCGGTTGAGGCGCTCGAGGTTGGAGGCATCGGTCGAGATGTTGGAGATGCTCTTCACCTGATCGGCCAGGTCGTAGCTGCTGTCTTGGTGGTTCTTGCCCATGCGGTACAGCAGGTCGCTCTGGTACATGAAGAAGGCTCCTACCAGCAAGGCAAAGAGGGCCACCATCCAGCGTACCTTCATGCCCATGCGTATAAGTACGTAGACCCCTATGGCGCCCATCACACTGATCCAGGCGGCACGGCAGTAGCTGAAGAAGAGGCCGACGCAGAGCAGGGCCACAAGCAGTAGGCTGAGCGGCAACAGGGAGACTTTGGAAGGGCGTTGCTCTTTGCTCCTCAGCTGCAGCCTTTCCCCCAGGAAATAGACAGCGGCCGGGAGCATGAGTGCTATGGCGCAGCCGTAGGCCGTATGGTCGTTGTAGAAGGGCTTCATCACACGGTGCAGTGTGTACAGGTCGCTGAAGTTGCCCAGCGTCTTCGAGGTGGCTATGAGTATCACCACGCCAAGCCCTATGGCATAAGCCCAGAAGAATTGGCGTATGCGTGTGCGGTGGGAGAAGACCTGCGCGGCGGCGAAGTAAAAGGGTACCACGAACCAAAGGCGTGCCAGCAGGTATTTGAACGATACCCAGGGGAGGCGGGAGGTGCAGCTTGTCACTAGCATCCAAGCCAGCGACGCAAGCAGCAGCAGGCTCACCGGGTGGCGTAGCAGACGTCGGTCGTAGTTGTGGGCCACAAGCACGCGGAAGAAGAACATGAAGGTGAAGAGTATCATCATAGGCTCGACCGGCATGGACAGCTCCATGCCCGGCGTCAAGGCTACGTTGATGGCGAAGGGGGTGAGCAGCGCCATGAGCAGCAATGCTGTCTCGAAGCGCACCACGAAGAGCCAAACCACAAGCAGTGCCAGTGGCACCAGCGCCACCTCGAAGCCGCCTTTCCAGTAGAACACGGCCCCCTCGGCTGCGATGAACAGCAAGGTGGTTGCCAAGGCTGCCAGCAACCCTCGATGTTTGACTAACCAATCCTTCATAGTATGGCGGTGCTTTCGCTCGGCCGTGGCGTTAATCTTCCTTGCGGGCGAAGACAAGCAGTGCGAATATGCAGACCACCAGGGCGCCGAAGCCTCCGGCGAGGGTGATGAGCATGCGCTTGGGATAGGCTTTCTTGTCGCTGACCACGGCATTGTCGACCGAGTACTTGTAGCTTACCTCGAGGTCGCGGTCGATGTTCACCTGGGCGCAGCGGGTCTGCAGGTCGGCCAGCTGCTCGCACTTGTCGCTCACCAGCTTCTGCCGCCAAGCGGTCTGGGGCAGTGCCGAGAGCGAGTCTATCTCGCGCTCCAGCTGGGCGCACACGGCGTTCATGGCTGTGGCGGCCCCGACGGCGCGATCGTGGTGTATCTCGTGGCAGAGGGTGTCGTACATGGCGGCCATGTAGTTGGCTATCTGCGCGGCCCACTCGGGATCCTGGTCCAGCACGCCGATTTCTACGCCTAGGAAGTCGGTGCGACGTACCGAGATGTTGCTCTTGTACTGCTTCTCCAGCTTGAACATGCGGTGGTCGCCTTCAGGTATGGCGTAGTGCTCGAGCAGGTTGAAGTGCTCGCACACTGCCTGCTGCATGCGTTTCGACGAGAGTATCTGGATAGCGTACTCGCAGTCGCGCTCGATGCCGTAGTCCATGAAGTCGAGGCTGTAGTGGTAGTCCATGATAGCCTTTGAGATGCGGTTCGAGCTGGTGGGGAATATCACAGCCGACGATTTGTAGAGGGGCTTGATGAGCATGGCCACGATAAGTGATACCACCGAGGCCACGATAAACACTGCTACAAGTAGTTTCCACCAGCGGCGGAAGAAGCGCACTGTGGCTTGATGGTCATAGGCATTGCCGAAGTTCTGGTCCATATTGTGTCTGTTTTGTTATACTTCTATAGTCCCTCAAACGCCATAGTTTATAAAATATTGTCTGTACATGCAAAAACCACGAAAAAACATGTGGGTGCAGCCCCTTGGCAGGGAACTGCACCCACACGGTGTGTCGGCGAGAGGCCGGCCTTATCGCACCAGAAGTTTGCCCACGGCGGTGCCGTCGGCGGTGGTCACCTTGACGAAGTAGGTGCCTTGAGGCAGGACCGAGGTGTCGATGCGGTGGCTTGTGGCGGTCTGCATGCTGCGGTACACACTGCGGCCGTTGAGGTCGACGATGTCGATGTAGGCGTCGGTGTTGCACTCGACGAAGACCACCTCGCTGGCGGGATTGGGGTAGAGGCCGAAGCCTATGCCGTCGGCTGCGTCGATGCCTTCGGGGCCAGGACCGGGCTCCTCAGCGTTGGTCGACATGATGCGGGCCACCACGTCGCTGGTGTCGCCGGTGCCGCAGATGGCGCGCACCACTACCAGATAGCTGCTGTCGGGCACAAGGCCGGTGGCCATATACGACGTGGTCTCGACCACCTCGACGGTGCCGCCGAAGGTCACCTCCCACTGGCTCTCGCTACCGCCGGCTTCCCAGCTGACGCTGATGAAGTCGGTGCCTGTGCTGTCGGCCTCGAGGTTGGTGGGAGTGTGGCACGGGCCGGGCAGCACCACCACCTCGTAGGTGGCTGTAGCGGTGCCAAAGCCGTTGTCGACCTGCACGGTGATGATGTCGTTGCCGGCTATGTCGTACACCACGGTGAGGTCGGCACCGTTGGCGGTGAGGGTGGCGTTGCCGGAATCGGCCATGGCCGAGCTCCAGGTGTAGACCACCGACTCGTTGTAGCCATAATCCATGATGGCCTGGTAGTAGGCGGGTATCTCGGCCTGGGCCTCTTCGAAGCCTTCGATGTGTACCGCGGGCAGGCTCACGTCGCGGATAGAGATGTTGCTTATATAGATGCCGTTGTCGTCGCCGGTATTCACGTGGCGGAAGGCGAGGCGTATGGTGTCGCCGGCCCACTGGTCGAGGTGTATGATGCGTTCTACCACGCTATCCATGTCTTCGCTGACGAGCACCTCGGTGAAGTCGTCGGTCGCCTTGCCGGCAGTGGGCGAGAGGCGCACCTCGTAGTGCATGACGAGGTTGCCATCGTGGCCACCGTCGACAGTGTAGGCCAGTGCCACGCTGTCCATGTCGGTGGGGATTACCAGTGCCGGGGTGATGGCCCAGTCGTCGGGACCGTTGGTATTGTAGCGGCCATAGAGTTTGCCGTCGTTGTTGGCCTGCCAGGTGCGGTTGTCGCCGTCGATGTCGAGCATGTCCCAGCAGAGGAGGTTGGCGCTGTTGATATACGGGGCCCACGGCATCTCGTCGATGGGCTGGCAGTTGCGCACCGTCACGTTGAAGCTCTTGCTGTCGGTGCCGAAGGCGTTGGTGGCACTGACGGTGATGTGGTCGTTGCCGCCCTCGTTGTATACGATGGCCATCACGCTGTCGTGCAGCATGACGGTGTCGGCGTGGCCGGCGGTGAGCATGGTCGAGGTCCAATGGTAGACGACGCTGTCGTTCAAGCCCTCGGCGAAGATGACGCTGTACACGACGGTGTCGCCGGCGTCGACCACCTGCGGGTGGTCGGCCACCACGATGCCGGGTTCGGCGGCCTCGCGCACCTCTATGTCGTCGATGACGACGCTCTGGGCGCCGCGCGAGGTGTGGCGGAAGGCCAGGTACACCGTGTCGCCGGCATAGCCGGTGAGCGATATGGCGCGGGGCAGGTACTGGTTGCCGGTCGAGAGGGTGTCGCGCAGTATGGTGTCGGTGAAGTAGGTGTAGCTGCTGCGACCGCTGTTCGAGGCCAGAACCTCGTAGGTGGCGTCGGGACCGTTGGTGCTGCCTTTCACGTAGTAGAGTATGCTCAGGTTGACGGTGTTGGTGGGCACTGCTATGGCGGGGCTCACCAGCATGGCGTCGGTCTGGGCCGAGTCGGGCAATGCATACGAGCCCACGGCGTAGATGCCGCTATGGGCCGAGGTGACCAGGCTGAACGCGCTGGTGCCTGTGCCGTCGAGGCTCACGTTGCACCACTGGGCAAACTCCTGGGCGTAGGTCTGCGTCACGTTGAAGTTGGCGAAGAAGGGCAGCTGGGCCAGGGTGCGGGCCTCGATGTTCACATACAGTGTGGCCGAGGCCGAGCCGTAGCTGTTGGTGGCGGTGACGGTGATGGTGTCGCGTCCGGCCATGTCGTAGACCATCGTCAGGTGGCCGTCGACGGGAGCCATGCTGGCGTGGCCGGCGGTGGCCATGGCCGAGGTCCACTCGTAGCCCAGGTTGTCGTCCGAGCCGGTGGCCAGCCATGCGTCGAAGGTGGCGGTCTCGCCCACCACTACGCAGGCGTCGGGCGAGCCGTAGCGGTAGGTGTAGTGTCCGATGGTGGGCTCAGGCTCCAGGTCCGACTGCAGGCGCAGGTCGTCGAGCATCAGGTAGGTGCGCACGCCCGACACCGAGCTGGTGGTGTGGCGGAAGGCGACGCTGACGGTCATGCCGGCATAGTCGGACAGGTAGAGTGTGTTCTGGCGGTAGTCGTTGTTGATGGTCAGGGTGTCGCGCAGCATCACGCTGTCGGTCATGTTGAGGTCGGCGACGGTCACCAGCACCTCGTAGGTACAGGGATTGCTGGCCGAGAGGCCTGTGTTCTGTCCGGCGGCGTACCAGGTCAGGCGCAGGCCCTCGGACGAGTTGGGCACCACGATGTTGGGCATGCGTATGGTGTAGGGGCCGTCGACATAGCTGCCGGCGGCGTGGAAGGCTATGTCGTTGCGCAGCATGTGGGTGCCGCCGTGGGCCAGGGCGTTGGCGCTGGCGGTGGCCACATCCCATCCGCCGTTCTCCACGGTCCAGCAGCCCAGGTAGTTGTCCTCAAAGTCGATCACGTGGGGTGTCTCGGCGATGTCGGCGCAGAGGGTGGCCACGGTGATTTCGGCGGGCTGGCTGTAGCCCTCGTCGCCGCAGTAGGCCATCACCCGTATGCTGTGTTTGCGCGAGTGGGCCAGGTCGGTGGCTGTGTACTGGGTTTCTGTCCAGTCGGTCTCCACCGTCACGCCGTCGATGGCGATTACCCACTGCTGTTCGTCGGCGTCGGCGGTCCAGTGGAAGGTGATCGAGTTGGTTGTAACCTCGTCGGCCGTCAGTGCCGTCGCCGGCGGGCAGGCCACGCCGGTGGTGAACAGTATGGCCACCTCGGCGCTGGTGTCCTCTTCGCCGCACACTGCGCGCAGGCTTACCATGTACTCGGTCTCGGCGTCGAGGCCTTCGAGCGAGTAGGTGCTCTCGGTCAGTTCGTCGGCAATCACCTCGCCGTTGAGGCTGAGTATGAACGACTGTCCCTCGCTGCGGGGGGTCCAGCTGAGGTCGGCGGTGTGGGGGGTGATGTTGGCCGATGCGAAGTTGTTGGGCGCCAGGCAGACATCGCCCGAGGCTGCCTCGTAGATGAAGTCGACCATGGGCAGCATGAAGGGGCCGTAGACGTCGTACTCATTGTATTCCGGATAGTTGTACATCATCAGGCCCGAACGCTGGCCGGTGGCGTAGCCGAAGAAGTGGCCGCCGGCACCGAACATGGGGCCTTGGCCGTCGTAGAAGAAGTCTATCACCAGGTTGCCGCCGCTGTAGAGGTAGGGCTCGCTGAAGTTGATTGGCAGCATGGTGCCTTCAGTGTTCAGTACATCGTTGAAGACGACGGTCATCCCTGCGGTGGGCAGGAACTGCGTGGTGTCGCCGGCGGCATAGGCGGTCTGGGTCGTGGTGCCGAGCCGCACTATGGTGGGCGAGCCGTTGTAGATGGTCGTGGTGTACATCATGTGGAAGTCCAGGGCCGTTATCATATAGCCCTCCAGCCCCTGCAGCATCTCGGCGGGATAGATCATCTGGGTGTGCTGCAAGCCGTCGGGGAAGTTGTGGGAGAGAGGTAGATTCTCCGACATCTCCGACCCTTCGGCCACTGTCAGTGTGTCCTGCGCTTTGGCCACCGGCCCGAAGGCCAGCAGTGCCAGAAGCATCGATAATAATATTTTTTTCATCGTCGTATGTTTTGTGTTTTGTGTTTAATGCGCTGTGACAGAGCTCGGCAACGGTCGCGTGCGGCTCTCGGTCAACTGTGCAAATATACGGTACATTATTTTTATATGCAAGGTATTTAACATTTGTTTCAAAACAAACCTCCCCCGTTCTCCGCTCTCCACTCTCCACTCTCCGCTCTCCACTCTCCGCTCTCCACTCTCCGCTCCCCACTCTCCACTCTCCGCTCTCCACTCTCCGCTCTCCACTCTCCGCTCTCCAAAACACCCCCGCAGCACCCCATCCTCTCCCCATCCGGTGGCCTCGTTGTACTATCGTTTCGTTGTACTATTGAAAACATAAGAACGATAGTACAACGATAGTACAACAATAGTACAACGATAGTACAACGACCGGAGGGGAACCGGAGGGGATGGGGCGGGGAAGGGGTGCCGATGGCGTGGAAAACAGGCGAGGGAAAAGTTAAAATGTGTTAAATAATTTGGTGGTTTGTATTAGTGTCGTATCTTTGCAGTGTATTAAGACGCTAAGACACTAACACAATATCAAAATAACGAAATGAGAACCAACGTTTTGAACAAAGGATTGCTGCTTGTGGCAGCACTGGTAATGGGCCTTTCGGGCACCGTTTGGGGGCAGAAAACTGCCGTTTGGGGCACCGTGGCCGACGTGGAATCGGGCGAGAAAATCGCCTTTGCCAATGTGGCGCTGATGAGGCCCAACGACACCGTCTTCGTGCGCGGTGCCACCACCGACCTCGACGGCCGCTTCCTGATTGCCGATGTCGACACGGGCCGCTACCTGCTGGTGGCCTCGTTTGTGGGCTATGCCACCTACTATGCCGACCTGGAGAGGCTCGACACCCCGCGCGAGCTTTCGATATCCATGCGCCGCGGCGCCAACCTCGAGGCCGTCGAGATCACTGCCGAGAAGCCTCTCTACCAGATGGACGGCGAGAAGAATATGTACAACACCAAGGAGGATCCCTCCATCCAGACGGGGACCGCCAGCGACGCCCTCCAGAACGCCCCAGGTGTGGAGGTGGACGCCGAGGGCAACATCACCCTGCGCGGCGTTTCCAGCGTCGAGATCTGGGTCAACGACCGCCCCTCCCACATGAACGAGGAGGCCCTCAAACAGTATATCAAGCAGATGCCCGCCAACGCCATCGAGCGCATCGAGGTCATCACCAACCCCTCGGCACGCTACTCGACCTCCGGCGGCGTCATCAACATCGTCACCAACCAGAAGGTGACGCGCAACGAGCTCCTCTGCTTGGGCGTGCGCGCCACCACCACGCCGGCCGTCTCGCCGTGGCTCTCCTATGTGTGGGCCAACGAGAAGGTGGACTTCAACTTCTACCTCACTGGCAACTACGGCAACCACAATGGCGAAGAGGACGGCACCAGCACCCTCTTCGACGCCAACGGCGACACCAGCCGCTACCAGAAGTTCGAAAACAAAAGTAGAATGCCCTATTGGGGCGGCTACATGGGCTTCAACGTGAACTGGAACATCGACAGCACCAGCAGCCTCACGGCCTGGGTGGGCGGCTGGCCCTACAGCGACCGCAACTCGTTCTACAGAGACTATCAGTATTTTGAGTACCAGCCCACGCTGCGCAATCTGAGCTACCTCGACACCGTGAAGAACCACGGCATCACCTACGGCGGCTATGCCGGCGCCTGGTACGAGAAGCGTTTCGACACCACGGGACGCAAACTGAGCGCCAGCTTCAACGGCTTCTTCTACCGCAACTACGGCTACAGCGACAACTGGCGCGACTATGCCACCGGCACCGACTTCACCCGCCACACCGACGCCGACATGCTTCATCCCAACGGCAGCCTGGAGGTGAACTACACCCACCCGCTGAAGAACAATTTTGAGATTGAGGCCGGTGCCGAGGTGGGCTTCGGCGGCAATCACGACTATGAGACCCTCGACAGCCTGCTGCCGTCGGGCGATTGGGACAATATGCGCCACCGCTCCTACGAGGCCTATGGCAGATTTTACTCGACGGCGGCCTATGTGACGGCGCAGAAGCGCTGGGGCGGCTTCACCGCCAAGCTGGGTCTGCGCTTCGAGGACATGTTCTTGCATGGCGAGGTGGAGCACAAAGCCTTGGGCGACAAGGTGACGATGGACACCTCGTTCCCCGGCATCGTGCCCAGCATCCACCTGAGCTACCAGACCAAGAACTTCACCAGCTACAGCCTGAGCTACACCCGCCGCTTCTCCGCCAACCCCAACCTGCTCGACTACAACAACTTCCGCATCTATGACGAATACTCCTACCGCACCGGCAACCCCAACCTGCTGATGAGCTACGCCCACAACCTCGAGGCCGCCTTCAACAAGTATGTCATGGGCTTCGGCAACATCGGCCTCAACGCCTATTTCCGCGCCAATACCAACGAGGTGGGCTCAACGGTCCTCACCGACAATACGGATCCATACTTCCCCTATATGGTCAACTATTCGATGCCCGTCAACATTGGCTCTTCGCACACCGAGGGCATCGAGGCCAACATCATGTACCGTCCCAGCGGCTTCTTCAACATCCGCCTGAATGCCTCGGTGTTCAACTACGGCTTCGACTACGACGGCTACAAGGACAACAAGTGGAGCTGGAGCGCCCGCATCAATCTGTGGACCAAGGTGGCCGGATGGCTCGAGCTCTTCGCCAATGCCCACTACACCTCGCCGCGCTTGGGTCTTTACAGCCTCACCAACGCCAACAAGGGCATCGACTTCGGCGCCAGCGCCGACTTCTTCGAGCGCCAGCTGAGTGTCAACCTCACGGTCAACGACATCTTCGGCATGGCCGAATGGGGCAGCAACACCACGGCTCCGAGCTACCAGACCACCGGTAGCAGCCGCTTCGACTCGCGCTTTGTCAGCCTCGGACTCACCTGGCGCATAGGCAAGATGGAACTCGAGAGCAAGGCCCGCCAGGGCGCTTCCGAGAGCACAGGCGTCCCCCAAATGCAGACAATGTAATAACAATATAATACAAAAGAATATGAAAATCGTATCGGTAGAAACCCTGCAGGACTGCAGGTATGAAGAACTGGGTGTGGTGACAGGCAACACCATACAGAGCAAGAACATGTTTGCCGACTTCGGCCAGGGGCTGAAGAGCATCGTGGGCGGCGAGCTGCACAGCTACACCGCGATGATGGAGAAAGCCCGCGAGAAGGCTACCCAGCGCATGGTGGACCAGGCCGTCCACATGGGCGCCGACGCCATCATCGGCGTGCGCTACACCACCAACAGCATCATGGCGCAGGCCGCCGAGGTGCTCGTGTTCGGAACAGCAGTAAAGTACAAGTAAAACAATGGGAGTTAAAGGAGTTAAGAGAAGTTAAAGGGAGTTAAGGGACAATACCTTTTGTGGCAACAGAACATTTGTCCTTTAACTTCCAGCGAGCAGAGCGAGCGGTAACTCCCTTTAACTTCTTTAACTCCCCAAAAACATAGAATATTATTATGATTGAAATAAGAAACCTTAACTTCAGCTACAAGAAGACCCCGGTTTTCAACAACATCAACCTGATGTTCCCCGAGGGCGGCATCTATGGCCTGCTGGGCGAGAACGGTGTGGGCAAGACCACCCTGCTCAAGATTATCTGCGGACTGCAGCGCCCCCTCAGCGGCACCTGCACGGTCGACGGCTGCACCAGCCACGACCGACTGCCCGAGATGCTGCAGCGCATAGTCTTCCTGCCCGACGAGGTGACATTGCCCGACGGTGCCACTCCGCAGCAGTATGTCAACGAGTTGGCTCCTTTCTACCCCAAGTTTTCACAAGGTGCTTTCCTGCATCTGATGCAGGAACTCGAGGTGGAGCCCGACCGCAAGTTCAAGGAGATGAGCTTCGGCCAGCAGAAGAAAAGCCTCATAGCCGCCAGCCTCTCGCTCGGCACCGACTACATACTGCTCGACGAGCCCACCAACGGCCTCGACATTCCCTCGAAGAGCCAGTTCCGCAGCATACTGAGCAAGATTGCCGACGAGGGCAAGACCATCATCATCAGCACCCACCAGGTGAAGGATGTAGAGAACCTGATAGACCCCATCGTCATACTGAGTCACAACGCAGTGCTGCTCGACGCCTCGGTGCAGAAGATCACCGAGATGCTCTACTTCGAGTATGGCGGCGAGAAACGCGACGACGCCCTCTACAGCGAGATGCTGCCGGGCGGCTACATGAACGTGGTGGCCAACCAGACCGGCGAGGAGAGCCAGCTGAACATCGAGGCCCTCTTCAACGCCGTGCTGCGCAACAAGAACACTATCAAAGAACTGTTTAAGTAGTTAAGTAGTTAAGAAAAATGAATAACTCATTTGATATTCATCGTTTCGGGAAGCTTGTGCGGCACGACGTGCGACGCTGTTCGCCGCGCTTCAGCACCTTTGGCGCATCGCTGATAGGCATGCTGTGGTTCGTGCCGTCGATGGTGTTGCTCGAAGGAGTGATTGGCCAAGGGTATGGGGCAGGCTATCGCATTATGATGGCTGGAAGCATAACGCTACTCTTGGCCGCGATGATACCGATACAGCTGTATGCAAATGTGGGGCGCAACCATAAGCGTGGCGATATCTACTTTGCCATGTTGCCCGCCAGCAAGCTGGAGAAATACCTTTCGATTGCGTTGCTCTCGATGGTTATAGTGCCGCTTGCGATGTTGACTGTCAATGTGGCGCTCGACACCCTGCTTACTGCAGTACACATGCCATTCTACCACAAGTATATGTGGCAGGCCAGCATAGGGCAGTGGATTAGCTTCCCGATGCTGTGCAACTGCGTGGTGGCCTTTGTGGGTCCTACGCTGGGTTTCATCTATGCCAATGCCATACGGAACAAAGCCTGGCGTTATATGCTTTGCTTCTTGCTTTGTATATGGATTATGGCAAGCCTGTTCGGCGGGATATTGGTGTTCATCGAGGTGGAAAACAGAGCCATTCTGTGGGGCATAGTCATCGCACAGGTCCTGCTGGCCACCCTCATGGGGTTTCTAGGCTGGAACAAAATGAATAAAATGAGTTATTAAAAAACAAAACAACTATGAATAACAAGTTTGACTGGAACCGTTTCTGCAAAGTTGTCAACAAAGACTTCCGCAATATGTGGCCGATGTTCGGCACCACAATGATTATCCTTGCCATGTTGCCCTTCGCGGTGTGGCTCTTTATGACCGTCATAGGCGTCGACGTCCCGCTCGACCCCGCCTTCCGCCTGATGATGATACAGGGCGTGGCCTATCTCGCCGCCATGATGGCCCCCTCGCGCATGTACCGCACGTGGAACCTGCGCAACGAGGGCATCTACTATGCCATGCTTCCCGCCTCGAAGCTGGAGAAATATATCAGCGCGCTGTTCTTCTCTCTCATCGTGTGCCCGCTTGCCGTCTATCTGGGCAGCTTCGTGCTCGATGTGTTCCTCACGGCGCTGCCTTTCGGCGCGTGGGAGGACTGGCTTTGGGAGAGCAAGGTGGGCTTCCCCTTCATCCTCGACCTTGGAACCATACTGAGTGAGATGGCGGCCGCCGATGCAGATGCCGAGGCTTTCCGAATGTTCTACTTCGGCACGATGTACAACGTCAGTTGCTGGCTGGGCTACATCTGCACCGTGCTGATGTTTGTCTTCACCGCCACCCTCTTCAAGAAGCACAAGGTGCTGCAGACTATCCTTTGGCTCTATGTCATCAACTTCGTGCTTAGCATCGTGCTTATCCCTGTGTTCATGGTCATATTCAACAACTCCGACTTCATGGATTGGACCTATGACCTGATGACAAACATGAGCGGTCAGCAAATAGCAAACTGGTTCTTCGGCATCACCAATGGCTTCAATCTGCTGCTGACGGCCCTATTCGTGTGGCTCAGCTGGCGCCGGCTGAACCGCATGGCATACTGATGAGTTAAGAGTTAAAAATTAAGAGTTATGAAAAAGATAGCAATTATAGTCGCAATGGCCACCATGCTGTTTGCAGCATGCGGCGAGAATACAAAGATTGATATCAAGTATGACCACCCCGAGCGCTACAGCGTCGGCGATGCCACGCTGAGTCAGCCCATCAGTGGCATCAGCGTCGACTGGGTCTGCGGCAACGTGGACATACGCTACACCGACGACACGGCGGTGCGTATCTACGAGGAGATACAGGAGGGCTTCCTCCCGCTGAACGACTCGCTGCGGATGTTCTACCTGGTGGACGAAGACGGCGATCTGGAGATACGGTTCTGCGGCCCGTACAAATACCGCTACGGCGATATGAAGAACCTGCGTAAGCACCTTCACATTGAAGTGCCGCGCGGCATGGAACTCCAGGATATTGACATCGACGGCTTAGAGACCGGCGTGGTTATCGAGAATGTGGTGAGCCGCGAACTGACCGTGGATGGCGTGAAAAACAACGTCAATGCCGACTATCCCGACGCTTTGCCCGACGAGATCGACATCGACGGCTTACAATGCTTGCTGGCGCTCCATGTGGTGCCCGAAACGGCGGGCCTGACCATCGGGATGTCGGGCATAAAGCCTTTCCTCTCGTGCGACCTGCCTTCGCGCAAGGAAGGCGAGAAGACCATCGTGGGCGACGGCCGCTGCAAGGTGGAAGCTGACGGCGTCGGCATCAAACTGAGCATCCGCGAACTGAAATAAAGAAGGGAGAGACTATGGAATTCAGGAAACAGAAATCAATATACCAGCAGATAGCCGACCGCCTGATGGACCAACTGCTGGCCGGCACGCCGGATGCCGACGAGCGTATGCCGTCCGTGCGCGATGTGGCGGTGTCGCTTGCTGTCAACCCCAACACGGTGATGCGCTCGTTCGACTACCTGCAGCAGGAAGGCATCATCTACAACCGCCGTGGCGTGGGCTACTTTGTGAGTCCCGATGCCAAGGAGAGAATCCTCGCCATACAGCGCCGCGAGTTCCTTGAGGAGGAACTGCCCTACATCCGCCAGCGTATGAAGGCGCTGGGCATCGATATAAAACAGTTGGTGGAAAGTTAATAATACTTGAGGTACTGAAGTCTATTAGGCTTACAGGCTCATACATTAGAAAAAACAAAAATGAAAGGCTTAAAGCTTATGCTGGCCGCTCTGCTTCTCTGCGGCAGCGTTATGGCTCAACTGCCCACTGGCAGCAAGACCGAGAAGCACACAGCCCTCACAGAAAAGGTGCCTGTCGACAAAAAAGTGATTATTGGACATCTGGACAACGGATTTACCTATTACATCCGCGACAACAAGAAGCCGGAAGATCGCATCCAGTTTCGTCTGGTGACCAACGCTGGCTCCATCTTGGAACGCGATGACCAGCAGGGTCTGGCCCACTTCTGTGAACACATGGCCTTCAACGGTATCAAGGGCTATCCCCACAACACCATGATCAAGAAACTGCAGGAGCATGGCATCGAGTTCGGTCGCGGTATCAATGCCTACACCGGTTTCGACCAGACGGTTTACTATGTCGACATGCCCAGTACCGACCCCGAGATGGTGAAAATGGGTATCGAGATACTCGACGGTTGGGCGGGCAACATCCTGTTCGACCAGGCCGAGATTGAGAGTGAGCGCGGCGTCATCCACGAGGAATGGCGTGGCGACCGCGGCCACGGCGACCGTATGGACAAGAAGACATTACCCATCGTGTTCCGCGGCTCGCTCTATGCCGACCGCATGCCCATCGGCAAGGAAGAGGTAATCATGAACTTCAAGCGCCAGGCCATTGTCGACTTCTTCAACGACTGGTACCGCCCCGACCTGCAGGCCGTGGTTGTGGTAGGCGATTTGAAGGACTTCGAGTATGCCGGCAAGAAGGGTGCACAGGCCATGGAACAGCGCGTGCGCGATGTCTTCGGCCAGCACGCCAAAGCGGTGAACCCCAAGCCACGGCCCATCTTCACCATCGAAGGCAATAAGGAACCTCTTGTGGCCATCGCCACCGACAAGGAGGCTACCTATACCAATATGAAGTTCGTCTGGAAGCGTAAAAAAGCGCCGGTAGGCACCGTGGGCGACTATCGTCGAGGTCTGGTGGGCTCGCTTGTGACGGGGATGATAAACGAACGTTTGAGGGAAATCTGCGAGAAGGCATCGGCCCCGATGATGTATGCCGGTGCCAATCGCAACGGCTACATGGCCCTCTATATCCGTGAGATGGATGACTTCACCCTCAGCTGCTCACCGAAGGAGAACCGTATCGAGGAGGCTGCCGCCCTGCTGCTGGCCGAGATGAAACGATTGGATGAGCATGGTTTTCTCCAGACTGAGCTCGACCGCCAGAAGGAGTCTTTGATCTCGTATTATACCCAGCAAGCCAAGGAGGCCGACCGTATGCAGAGTGACGACCTGGCCGACGAGTATACCCGCAATTATCTGGAAGGAGAGGTTATCCCCGGCATACGTCAGGAGTGGAAGTATGCCAAAGAGTTTGTCCCTGAAATCACTCTGGAGGAGTGCAACCGTGTCATCTCGGGTTGGATTACCGAGGAGAACATGGTGTTCCGTCTTACGGCTCCCGAGCGCGAGGGTTTCCGTGTGCCTGACTCGCTGACCGTGTGCCGCATCATCGCCGACAGTAAGAAGGTGACGACTGAACCTTGGGTTGACACCTATAAGGACAAGCCTCTCTTCACCGACGAGGTGGCAGCCGTCAGCCCCAAGATGACCAAAGAAAACAGTGTGCTGGACTACAAGGAGTATACCTGCCCCAACGGTGTGCGTTTCCTTGTGAAGAAGACCGACTACAAGGCCGACCAGATTGTCCTCTCGTCCTATAGCCTCGGTGGCACGTCGCTCTACAGTGATGAGGACTATTTCCTGGCATCCAATGTCTCCGACATCATCGGTGCCTCGGGTATTGCCGACCTCAGTGCCAGCCAGCTTGCCAAGAAGCTGAAGGGCAACACCGCTTCTGTAAGACCTTATATCGACAATGAACGTCAGGGCTTTATGGGCAGCTGTGCTCCCAAAGACCTTGAGACTGCCCTGCAGCTCATCAACCTCTACTACACTGCTCCGCGTAGCGACAAGGACTTTGTTGCCCGCTATGTCGATCAGCTCCGCACCCAGATCAAGCTCGTCGCCGACAACCCCCAGATGGCCTTCTTGGAGAAATTCTATAAGGCCATCTATCCTGGCGACAAGCGTTCCATCGTAGTTCCCAACGATAAACAAATCGGCAGCCTCGATGCCGACCGTGCATTGGCGATTTTCAGCGAGCGTTTCCACGATGCCTCCAACCATGTGTTCTGTTTTGTCGGCAACATCTCGGACAATGATGTCGACCTTATAGCGCGCTATCTGAACCACCTGCCTGCCGATGGCAGCCAGAAAAAAGAACAGTACAAGGACCGCTCGGCCAAGTTTGCCAAGGGTATCGTCCACGACGAGGCTGTGAAAGGTATCGAGCGTCAAGGTAAGTTGCATATTTATGGCGAGATGAAGGTGCCCGCCAAGGAACTCACCCCCGAAACCCGTATTGCCATCAGCGCCCTCGGCGATGCCCTTGAAATCACGCTTCTCGAGGTGGTCCGCGAGAAGAACGGTGATGCCTACAGTCCTGCCGTCTATGTGTCGACCGAACGTATGCCTCAGGGCGAGGTCAGCTGGGGATTCATCATCGGATGCGACCCCGACAAGATTCAGAAGATTGAGAAGGACTGCATAGATATCCTTAAGGACTACCAACAGAACGGCCCCGACGAGCAGACCCTCGCCAAGGTCAAGGAGCAGCTGATTGTGAACAATGGTACCCAGCGCCAAAACAATTCCTACTGGTCGGGGCAGATTTTGGGTTCCTATATCTTCAACGACAGCCGCGACTATGTGGTTCGCTACGACGAGATGGTCCGTGCCGTCAGCGCCAAGCAGCTGCGCGATCTTGCCAAGAAGTATATCAACCTGAAGAACTACGTTGCCGTCAGCCTGCGCCCGGAAAACGCCGGCGCCGGTGAGTAGACAAGTGGATGTAATCAAATGGACAGTAGTCAAGACAATGCTATCCTAGGATACTGCTGTCTTGACTACATTCCAAAGCAAACAAAAACCATAAAGATGAAAACGAAGACTATGATTATTGTTGCGGCAGTAGCTATGCTGGCCACGGGGTGCCGCGATATCAGGCGCCAGGTGAACGACCTGTTGGTCTATCCCACCACCGCCGAGGAGGTGGCTGCGATGGCCAAGGACTATCATTCCGACGTCGCCCTCGTGGTTACCAAGGCCGACACGCAGTATGTGCTCTATCGCCAAGCCTGTGCCTACTCCAAACGCGACAGCATCCAACGCTGCTACACCATGCGCTACGTGTCGCAGCACCGCTGCAGGCACGACTTCAGCGCCCGTGGAGGCGAGTTCCGCCTCGACGAGCCCGAGCAGCCTGTGGTGCTCACCCGTACTGCAGACAACGCCCTTGCGCTCACTGTCGACAATATTACCATTGCTGTCACCGACATCGTTGCCACTGACAGTATGGTGACATGCCGCTTCGGTATAGACACCGCCGACCGCGAGGCTACGCTTTACCTCTACGACAAGGCTCGCGGCACGAAGGAAGTTTTTGCCGAGACCACCATCCAGCAGATGCTGTCGCTCTCGCTGACGATGGACGACCTGATGGCTGACTGGGAAGAAGTCGTCGACACGTATTTCGTTGAGGCTGACGAGTCGTTGGAGGCCGCCGAACTTGAGTTGGACGCGGCTATGGCCACACTGGACAGTGCAGTCAGTAATATCTCCATCCCAGAGTTCCATGCTGAGTACAGTCACCTCGACAGCCTGGCCAGCGCGTTGGGTTTCACTGTGAAGAAGTCCGTTGCAGACGGCAATGGACACCTCAAATACACCGTCAGTGGCGGTAAAGGCGGCAGCAAGGCCTGTTATGCCCGTATGGAAGCGATGCACGATGCCGCAGCAGGCATGCACCGGCGCTGCACTGTGGAGCATATGCAGGGACACCGCAAGTGCCGTTTCTCGGTTGAGTGGTAGAAGTGTGTGATAATGCCGAGGGCCGCCCCCATGGGCGGCCCTCGGCATTTCTTTCAGTAAAGCAGGTTATTTCTGCTGAGTAAATACGAGGTTGAAACTGAAGCCTTCTTCCATCTCGGCTATGGCGGTGATGGTCTTGTCGTCTTTGTTGTAGGTGAAGGTCTGTGATTCGCCGTCGTTGTCGGTGAGAACACCTTTCTCGCCGTCGAAGGTATAGGTGCCATCGCTGGAACCATCCATGGACTGGGACATACCATAGGCACTTATAGAGCCAGTATATGTCAACTCATATTTGGTGGCACTTGTGAAGTTAAGAACAAAGTCCATGGAAATTGTGCCGCTGATGCCTTGATAGGTGATAGTTTTGTTGATGCGACCGGTTTTCCATGTAGTGCCAGGCAATTCAATGTCCTTGGAACAAGACGAGAGGAGCAGCATGACGGCTGCTGCCAGTACTACGAAAATGTTTTTTTTCATTGTGTTTGTTATTATAAATGGGTTAAATATGTTTAAATAACGACACTGTTGTCCGATTATTTTGTATCACTTATTATTATTTCATTGTGCTGTATGTTCTGTCGGATGTACTTTGGAATGGTCGATGCCAAATGGGTCTGGATCCTCCTCTATGTTTGAGTACTTGGCGGTTTTGGCGGAGTCCTGATGGTACTCGAGGCCTCGCTCGGGGCGGGTGCAGTCGCTCATGTTGTCTTGTATGCGCTCTATCTCCTCCTGGCTCAGCGCATGCTGTTCGGCGCTGAAGTGATTGCGGTGGTAGGGGAAGGCGCGCACCAGCTCGCCGCTGTAGTAGAAGTCGAAGCCAATGGCACCGAAGGTATAGTCGCGCTCGCCCACGCTGATGGTGCTGCCGCCCGGCATGGGGTCGGGTTTGGGGTGCGACTGGCTGAAGCCTAGGTTGAAGAGGGTGAAGAGCAGGTCGGGACGGTCGCTGATGTCGTAGCCCGCACGTCGCCACTGCAGCATAGTCTGGTGTAGTATGCAGCCGGTATATATATATGAATATAGGTGGTTGCGGTAGTCTACCAGTCGGTTGTAGCGCTCGGTCTCATGGTCGGCGGTCTCGAAGTCGAGCAGGTGCTCGTAGGCGGGACCCATGTAGAACTCCGACGTGGGGTCTTGCAGGTGGTCCTCGACGGCCTTGGCGGTGAAGTCCTTGATGCCGTTCACGCCGTAGCTGAACTGGCTCTGCACGCTGAGCACCTTGACGGGGCCGAGGTACTTCTTGAACATCTCGCGCTTCGAGTTGAAGAGGCGTATCTGCTCGCCGATGAGGCATCCCACTATCAGGCGGGGCTCCACACCGGTCAGTCGGCCGGCTTCGGCTATGAGGGCGCTGTCGTGCACTATGGCCTCCTTCAGCGCGGCCCATTCGGGGCCTGCCATCCACGGTATCGCGTTGACGTGGCGGGCTGCGGTGTCGGCCTCGTCGGTGTATATTGCCAGGGCCGACAGCATGCGGTCGAGCAGCAGCGGGTCGTCGCAGGTGGCTATGGCGTCGAGCATCAGGCGGGCGTTGACGGGGTGCCGCTCGGCCACCACGGCCAGCCGCTGCAGCTGGCTCGGCAGGTCGACCGTCTCGTCGGCACGGCCCGTGGCCGCAAGGTCGGCGGTGGCCACCATGTAGCGGTAGTTCTTGTCCACCGCGCCGTTGTTGTTCGTCACGCCCAGCTGGTACAGGGCCCAGGCGCCCAGTATGGCTGCCCCTGCCGCTGCAAAGAGCACCAGCGCCACATCGAGTATCTTGCGCCACAAGGGGCGCTGCTTGAAGTCAAGCCAGAGCTGTTTCATTACACCATTGTGCTCCACCATTCAAAAGGCTCGAGCAGGAGATTCATGACGATAAAGATGACGGCACCGGCAAGGTATCCGACAAGGGCCAGCCAGGTGATTTTCTTGAGGTACCAGATGAAGTCTATCTTCTCCATACCCATCACAGCCACACCGGCAGCCGAGCCGATGATGAGGAGGCTGCCACCGGTACCGGCGCAGTAGGCCAGGAACTCCCAGAAGGGATGGTTGGCTATGAAGCCCTCCGGTGTCATGGGATACATGCCTTGTACGGCAGCCACCAGCGGCACATTGTCCACGATAGAGGAGAGTACGCCGATGATGAGGTCGATAAGGAAGAAGCCTACGGTCTCGCCACCGACGCTGATGCCGCGCATGGAGTCTAGGCCTTGGGCCATGCTGCCCAGGATGCCCGACACCTTCAGGCAGCTGACGGCCATCAGGATGCCGAGGAAGAAGAGTATGGTGGGCACGTCGACATGCTCCAGGGTGCTCACTGCGGTGGGCAGTTTATGGCCGTCCTTGGAGTGCTTGCGGCTCAGTATCTCGGTCGTCATCCACAGCACCGAGAGGCTGAGGAGCATGCCGAGGTAGGGGGGCAGGTGGGTGATGGTCTTGAACACCGGCACAAAGATGAGGCCGCAGACACCCATGATGAGCACCAGTTTGCGCATCCAGGGAGCCACCTCGATGCCGCTGTGTTCGCCTTCGGGGCGCACTATCTCGCCCTTGAGGGTGGCGCTCAGCACCAGCACGGGCACTACCATGCAGACAAGGCTCGGCAGGAGGGTCTTTACTATGATGTTGACGGTGGTCACCTGGCCTTTGATCCAAAGCATGATGGTGGTTACGTCGCCGATGGGGCTCCAGGCGCCGCCGGCATTGGCGGCAAGGATGACCATGCCTGCGAAGAGCCAGCGCTCCTTCTTGTCGGCGATGAGCTTGCGCAGCAGGGCTACCATGACGATGGCCGTGGTCATGTTGTCGAGCAGGGCCGAGAGGAAGAAGGTGAGGATTGAGATGACCCAGAGCAGCTTCTTCTTGTCGGTCGTGGTGATGTGGTCGGTGATAATCGTGAAGCCCTGATAGTCTTCGATCAGGGTGACGATGGTCATGGCACCGAGCAGGAAGAAGACAATCTCGGCGGTCTCGCCTAGGTTCTCGATGAGGCTTGTGCTCACGAAGGAGCGGTAGCCTTCGAAGCCGCCATAGCTGGCCAGCACCTCGGGGTTGTTCACGTTGAACATGTTGAATACGGCCCAGATGAGGCATCCCAGCAGGAGGGCGGAGGCCGTCTTGTTGATTTTCAGTGGGTGCTCCAGCGCGATGCAGGCGTACCCGAGGATGAATATTGTGACAAGTGTTACAACCATAGTGTATTGTTTTGATTTTCGTTATCTTCTCTGTTGCTTCTGCATCTGCTCGGCCTGCTTCTGGAGCTCTTCCAGACGCTTGGCGAAACTGCTCTTCTTGGGTTTGCCGCCCTTGCCGTTGGCGTGCTTGGCGTCGTAGGCGGCCATGCGTGCGCGCACCTTCTTCTCGCTGGTGAAGCGGCGTATGAGCATCATCACCGTCATGGTGAAGGTGAGCGAGATGAGGTAGTAGAGGTTCAGTCCGGCGCTCTGGCTGTTGAAGATGAAGAGCATCATGAAGGGCATGAAGTACATCACGAATTTCATGCCGGGCATGCTCTGCGTGCTGGCCTGCTGGCGCATTGTGTACCAGGTGTAGAAGAACTGCATGCCGAACATGAGCAGGCAGAAGAGCGAGATGTGGTCGCCGTAGAGCGGTATGTTGAAGCCAAAGTCGAGTATGGAGTCGTAGGTCGACAGGTCGGGGCACCACAGGAATGGCTTCTGGCGCAGCTCGATGGCTATGGGGAAGAACATGAACATGGCGGTGAGGAAGGGCATCTGTATGAGCACGGGCAGGCAGCCTGCCATGGGGCTGTAGCCGGCGCGCTTCTGCAGTGCCATCATGGCTTGCTGCTTCTGCATGGCCTGTTCCTGGGCTGGGTATTTCTTGTTGAGGGCGTCCATCTCGGGCTTCAACACGCGCATGATGGCGCCTCCCTGGTAGCTCTTGTAGACCAAGGGCAGCAGGATGAGGCGTATGAGCAGTGTGAAGACGAGGATAATGATGCCGTAGTTCCAGTTGAAGCGCTCCAGGAAGTTGAAGACCGGCACTATGAGGTAGCGGCTGATGCTCTTGGAGATGATGGTCCAGCCGAGGGGCAGCATGCGGTCATAGCCACGGTGCATGGCGCGCAGGTCGCGCAGTTTTGTGGGGCCGTAGTACCAGCTCATGTGCATCTGCGGGCTGTTCTGGTCGTAGGGCAGGCCTATGATGGCGCCCATGTCGGTGAGGTAGTTTTTGGCTGTGTCGCGCTTGTCGGTGTTCACGGCAAGGTCGGCGTTTTCGAAGGAGATGCCGCCTTCCGAGTTCAGTATTGCGGCGAAGTATTGCTGTTTGAAGGCCACCCAGTCGAGGTTTATCTTGACCTGTTTCTGTTTGTCCTGGCCGAGGCTCAGGTTGTCGGGGTTCTTGTCCGAGGGGGTCTTGTAGTATATGCTGCTGTAGTAGCGCTCGCGGTCGCTGTTGCGGTTGCTGCGGCCACGGCTGCCGCTGTTCACCTTTTCCTGTCGCAGCATGCGGTTCTGCCACTGGAAGTCCATGTACGGGGTGTTGCGCACCAGTTCCTTGAGACCCACGAAGTTGATGTCGAAGTCCACCTCGTAGCTGTCGCCATGGATGGTGTAGGCGAACTCGAGGTAGCCTTGGTTGGCGCTGTCGCGCACATCGGCGCGGAGGCTCAGGTGCAGCGAGTCGTCGCCGGCTATTTCCACCGCGTCGCCGTTCCATGGCTGGCCGTCGACGTAGGGGGTGAAGACGAGGTCTTTGGTGTTGACCACACGGTTGTCCTCGGTCGAGAAGACGAGGTTCATGTTGTCGTCCGAGGGGGTGATGAGCACCAGCTCGTTGCTGTCGTAGGTCTGGTAGCCGGTGAGCACCACGCGGTCGACGCGGGCGCCCTGGGTGTTGAACTGCATGGCCATGCGTTCGTTGCCGATTTCTATGACGGCGGCGTTGCCCTGGGCGGCGGCGTTGAATACGCCCATGTCGGCCACCTTGCGCTGGGTGCCGGGCAGCACGGTGTCGCCGGCGGCGGCCATGCTGTCGAGTGCGGCCTTGGCGGCCATGATGCTGTCCTCGATGCGCTGGGCTTCAAGGTTGGCGGCCATGGTCGAGTCGTACACCCGCTGCCGCTCGGCCAGCTCCTCCTTCGAGGGGGCGACCCAGAACATGTAGCCAACGAAGATGGCAAATATCAGTACAAGTCCTACGATTGACTTTTTATCCATTGTTTCTCTCTTTTACGTTTGCGCTTATAGCTTGGTTTATAATATACTAATCGTTATCTCCGGCGAGAAGACAGTTTGCAAAAATACGAAACTTTACCGACATGGCAAATTAAATTTCGACTTTTGAACAAAAGCCCAAAATGCTGTAAAAATGGCCTTTTGTAACTGCTTGGTTGTCAGCGGCTGGTCCCTATCAAGTCCGAACCAACTCCGGCCCATGTCCGTATCAAGTCCGTATCTGGTCCGTATCAGGTCCGTATCAGGTCCGACTCTGGTCGGTCATGGTACGGTGGTGAGGCGGTTGGGGTGCGGTCGGGGTGCGGCCGGGGTGCGGTGTCGGGTCGTGGCGGGACTATTTTGGGCGGCGGCACAATATTATAGGTCGGGCTACGTTAATGGGTCAGCTATGGTTAAGAAACATTTGGTGGCCCCGTTGGTGTTGTCGTTGCTGCTTGTGGTGGCGACGGCGGCGCGGGCCTACGACTTTTCCGCCCCGGCCCCCACGGGCCAGACGCTCTACTACAGTGTGGTCGACGGCGGCGTGGTGGTGGTCTACCCCAACGCCTCCAACCAGCCTACACAGGGCTGGGTCAACTATGTGAAACCCACCGGCGTGCTCGAGGTGCCGGCCACCGTCGTCCACGACGACACCACCTACGCGGTGCTCGCCGTGGGCAACCATGCTTTTTATTTTTGCGAAGGTCTGACGCGGGTGGTGCTGCACGAGGGCATAGCCTCCGTGCGGGCCAACGCCTTCAACCTGTGCAACTCGCTGGCCGAAATATCGCTTCCGGCCACTATCGACAGTCTGGGTCCGGCGGCCCTGGCCAACTGTACAGCCCTGGCCACTGTCGTGATGCACAGCGCTTTGCCGCCGGTGTGCGCCACGTCGACTTTCACCGGCACCGACCTCTCGGGCGTGGTGTTGCAGGTGCCCTGCCAGACTGTCGAGGCCTACACCTCGGCCACGCCGTGGAGCGGCTGCGGCACCGTCAGCGACGTGGGCTGCCAGTTCACCCTCGCCGTGGGTGTGAATCGTCCCGAACGGGGCAGCGCCACGGGTGGCGGCACCTATGCCTCGGGCACCTCGGTGGTGGTGGCCGCCGTGCCGGCCGACGGCTACTTCTTCGCCTGCTGGAGCGACGGCGACACCCTCAACCCCCGCATCGTGCAGCCCCTGCACGACATGACCCTCACCGCCCACCTCTTCGCCTACCGCCACGACACCGTGCCCACGGGCGATACCGTGGTGGTGCACGACACTGTGCTGCAGCACGATACCGCCATGGCAACCTTCTTCCGCCTTGTGGTCGACGCCACCGCCGGCGGCATAGGCATCGGCAACGCCCTGTTGCCCGCCGGCACCGAGGCCGAGATCGGGGCCCTGCCGCTCGAAGGCTTCTGCTTCGACCATTGGAACGACGGCGTGCGCGACAACCCGCGCCGCGTGGTGGTGACGGCCGACGCGGTCTATACCGCCACCTTCGCCACCGCCTCGCTCGCGGCCGCCGAGGCTGTCGACTGGCAGCTCGACGTCGACGGGCGCACCGTGACCATACTTGGGCCCCATGGTACCCCGCAGCGACTCTTCTCGGCCGACGGACGTCTGCTCTTCGAGCGCATCGGCTCGGGTGCCGCCACCTGCCTGCGCCTGCCCGCCGCCGGCGTCTATATCGTCCAGGTCGGCCCCGCTGGCCGCAAAATCATTGTGGAATAACATAAAAATACCTATAATATGAAGCTTCAATTCATGGGCGCTACCCGCGAAGTAACCGGAAGCAAGCACCTCATCACCACTCGCCACGGCGTGCGCATACTGCTCGACTGCGGCATGTATCAAGGCAAGGGCCTGGAGACCGACGCCATGAACCGCGACCTCGGCTTTGACCCAACCGAAATCGACTACCTCATCCTCAGCCACGCCCACATCGACCATAGCGGCCTGATACCCTACATCTACAAGCTGGGCTTCCGCGGCACCGTGCTCTGCACCCCCGCCACCCGCGACCTCTGCGCCATCATGCTGGCCGACGCCGGCCGCATACAGGAGCAGGATACCCAGACCTTCAACAAGAAGCGCAAGGCTCAAGGCCTCGACCCGGTGGAACCCATCTATACCGAACACGACGCGCAGGCCTGCATGGGCTGCTTCATCTCGGTGCCCTACCACAAGAAGTTCAACATCGAGGGCGAGGTGACCGTCGAGTTCTTCGACGCCGGCCACATACTGGGTTCGGCCCTCGTCTACCTCGAGGTCAAGGAGGGACGCCGCACCATCCGCCTCGGCTTCACCGGCGACATAGGCCGCTACGACAAGCAGATACTCAAGGACCCCGAGCCCTTCCCCCAGGTCGACTATCTCGTCATGGAGAGCACCTACGGCGACCGCCTGCACGAAAGCATGCAGGACGCCGAGCAGGAGCTCCTGATGGCGGTGCTCGACACCTGCACCAAGAAGAAGGGCAAGCTCATCATACCCAGCTTCGCCATAGGCCGTGCGCAGGAGATTATCTACGCCCTCGACCGTCTGGAGCACGCACGCCTGCTGCCCGACATCGACGTCTTCGTCGACAGCCCGCTCTCCATCAGCGCCACCAACATCATGAAGCTGCACACCGAGTGCTTTAACCAGAACATTGCCGACTACTGTCAGACCGACCCCGACCCCTTCGGCTTCGACCGTCTGCACTACATACAGAGTGTCGAGGAGAGTAAACAGCTCAATATTCGCCACAAGCCCTGCGTCATCATCGCCGCCAGCGGCATGATGGAGGCCGGCCGTGTGAAGCACCATCTGGCCAACCACATCGACAATCCCGCCACCACAGTGCTCTGCGTGGGCTACTGCGAGCCGTCGACCCTTGGCGCCAAGATAATGCGTGGCGACGAGGAGGTCTCCATCTTCGGTCAGCGTCACAAGGTGCGCGCCGAGCTGCGCCGCATCGAGTCGCTCTCCGGTCACGGCGACTACAGCGAGATGCTGCGCTATATCTCGTGCCAGGAGAAACGCCGCATGAAGCGCATCTTCTTGGTGCACGGCGAGGAAGCTACCCAGCAGCACTTTGCCGCCACCCTCGATGCCGCAGGCTGGCACCGCGTGTCGATACCGCAGTTCCGCGACGAGGTGGAACTCTAACCCAAGGCTATGCACTTCGACCGCCAGCGAACGGAACGCCTCGCCCTGTGGCTGATAGTGGCTTTGGGTGCGGCGTTGCGCGTGGCCGAGTTGTGGGCACCGCTCACCCACGACGAGCTGAGCGCCATACTCCGCCTGCGGTTCGACAACATCGCCGACCTTGTACACGGCGGTGTCATGCCCGACGGCCATCCTGCCGGCATGCAGGTGCTGCTTTGGCTGTGGAGCAGGGTGGTGGGCACCTCGGCACCTCTGCTCAGGCTGCCGTTCCTGCTGCTGGGCATCGGCTGCATACCTTTGATGTACAGCGTGGCACGTCGCTGGTACGGCGGTCATGCCGCCCTTTGGGCTGCCGCGATCATGGCCTTTTCGCAATACACGGTCTACTACTCGATGCCTGTGAGACCTTACGGCACAGGCTTGTTCTTCATGTTGCTGCTGTTGCATTGCTGGACGCGCCTTTTTGTCGAGCGACGCTGGCGATGGTCGGCGGTGGCTGGCTTTGCGGTGTGTGCGGCGGCGTGTGCCTATATGCACTATTTCTGTGCCCTCGCGGCAGCACTGCTCGCCGTGGCGGGGCTTTTCTTCGTCGGGCGCAAGGAATTGTGGCGCTACGCGGTGGCGTGTGCTGCGGCAGTGCTGCTTTTCGTGCCGCACTGGGGTGTTACGCACCACCAGCTGTTCGACCTCAAAGGGGTAGGAGGGTGGCTGGGCGTTCCCGAAGTGTCGTTCTTTGGCCGATATGTGCGCTACCTCACCCATCACTCGTGGGGGGTGCTTCTGCTGGTGTCTGTGGTGTGGGTACTGACGTTCGACCCCAAGGTGTGGCGTGAACGCCGCCAGCTGGTTGTCGCCGCATTGACGCTTTTTGTCCTGCCTTTGCTGGTGGGGTATGTCTATTCGCGACAGGTGAGTCCGGTGTTGCAATACTCGGTGCTCATTTTCAGCTACCCTTTCCTGCTGCTTGCCTTGGTTGGTATGGTCGGCGAGCGGCGGCCGTGGCGCACCGATGCACTGGTCGCACTGTGTGCAGCGGCGTTGCTGGTTACCCTGTTTACTGTGCGTCGGCATTACGATGTTATCCGGCGGGAGTATATACCGGCCTCGGTCGAGATGGCGGCGACAGCACAGCAGCGTTTCGGCAAGGAGAATGTGGGACTGCTGCTCGATATACATCCCTCGATGCTGGCCTACTACGATAGCGCTGTGGCAGAGCATGTCTGCGCATTCGACGAGGCCTGCTGCATGGATGTCGACTATGTGGTTACGTCGCGTCTTTCCGACGAGGAGATGCTGGCTGTGCGGCAACGCTGGCCCTATCTGCTCGACTACCGGCTTTGCACCGGCACCAAGGTGTGCCTGCTTGGCCGCCGTCCCGAGGGTGCGTTGCCATGGCACGAACGTGTGGTCAAGGAGGGAACTGTGGCAACCGACGACGAGTATATCATGCTGCTCGATACTGTGGCATCGGCTTTGGGCGGCAACCGGTATGTGTTGGTGAATAGTGTTGTGAATGGGGTCGACAGCAATGTCACTCTGGTTATGGAGACTTGGCTCGGAGACCGTATGGTTGACTGGCATGGTGCCGACGCCAACGACTCGGTACACCAGCCCCTGTCGCTCGATCTATTCGTCAAAAGCCGCCTGGCCTTTAGCCGCGCAAGGGTTAAGGTCTACCTTTGGAGGCGTGGTGGTCGACCCGACTGTAAGGCGACATACCGTATCGTAGCCGCCGACGGCAATCCTTATCTATATTCTCTTCTCGAGGAGATATAAAGGATACCTTTTTTTTGTCATGTTGTAAAATATGTGTATTTTTGCAGCCCGAAAAAACTATAGATTGTTATGATAACATTCATTGTTTCTGTCGTATTACTCATTCTTGGGTACTGGCTTTATTCCAAGGTTATAGAACGTGTCATCGGCGTGGACCCGAAGCGCGTGACGCCCGCCGTGGCGCACCCCGACGGGGTGGATTACGTGCCCATGAAGCCGTGGCGCATCTTCCTCATCCAGTTCCTGAACATTGCGGGCGTGGGACCCATCTGTGGCGCCATCATGGGTGCGCAGTTCGGCACCGCCTCGTTCCTGTGGATTGTCTTCGGCAGCATCTTTGCCGGTGCGGTGCACGACTTTATCGCAGGCTTCATAAGCCTGCGGCATGACGGCGCCTCGCTGCCCGAAATCCACGGCAAGTACCTGGGCAAGAGGGTGAAGACCTTCATGGCTTTCTTCACCATCGTACTGATGGTGCTGGTAGGGGCTGTGTTCGTGAAGACTCCGTCGCAGCTGCTGGTGGACAATTTCACCCCTGGCTGGCCGCTGTGGATATGGCCCGTCATCATCTTCGTCTACTACTTGGTGGCCACCCTGCTGCCCATCGACAAGGTGATTGGCAAGGTGTACCCTATCTTCGGCTTTCTGCTGCTGGCCATGGCCGTGATGCTGGTGGTGGCCTTCTTCGTGATACCTGATGTGCATCTGGTTGAGATTTGGGACGGCCTCGAGAACCGCCATCCCCATTCGGAGACCAACCCCATCTTCCCCATGATGTTTGTCAGCATAGCCTGCGGTGCCATCAGCGGCTTCCACGCCACGCAGTCGCCCCTTATGGCCCGCTGCATGATTAACGAGAAACAGGCACGCCCCATCTTCTACGGCGCCATGATTACCGAGGGTGTCGTAGCCCTTATCTGGGCTGCCGCCGCCGCCTATTTCTTCCACGACAAGCCGGAGCTGTGCGTCGGCAAGAGCGGTGACGCCATGGTGGGTGTCATCTGCAACGCGTGGTTCCCCAAGGTACTGGCTGTCATATCTATCCTTGGCGTCATCTGTGCCGCCATCACCAGTGGCGACACCGCCATGCGCTCGGCACGCCTCATTGTGGCCGACCAGTTCCATATCGACCAGAAGCCCATGGCAAAGCGCATAGCCGTGGCTCTGCCTCTGTTTGTGCTGGCTGGTGGACTGCTGGTCTATGCCTTCAGCGACGCCGACGGCTTCCAGACCATCTGGCGCTACTTCGCCTGGTGCAACCAGATACTGGCTGTCTTCACCCTTTGGGCCATCACGGCCTTCCTGTTGAAGAAAGGCAGGGGCTATGCCTCACTGCTCACTATTCTGCCGGCCAACTTCATGACCTTCGTCTGTGCAAGCTTCATCCTCGTGGCCCAAAAGGAGGGTCTTGGCAGCGTCATACCAAACCCTTGGGGCTATATCATTGCCGGCATTATCACCCTCGTCGGCGCCTCAGCGGCTCCTTTCTGGATGGCCAGATTCAGAAGCATCCAGCGTGTCAATAGGCTTCGCAGACGGAAAAAGGGGGGCCGGAGGCATTTGCAGGCCCCAAGCCCCGCAAGAACTCGCGTACCGAAATGGGCATCCACGGCAACGCAATCTATGTGATTGAGTACACCTACAACCTCCGTGGTGGTCGCGACGGTGGCCGTCAGTTGATATGCATCGACAGCATCACCTTCGACAAGCGCGGCAACTTCGCCGACAAGTTCCGCACCAAGGCCGACGACTACACGTGGTACAGCTACTTCTTCGACGTCAACGGCTATTCGCTTGGCTGGAATGAGTACAACCGCGAGAAGATGCTCACCGGCCGCACCGCCTACCTCAACGATCGCGACGGCAACCGCATCGAGCGCACGGTGTTCCTCGGCAACCAGATGACCAAGAAGGAGAGCAGCACCTTCAAGAACGGCCTCAAAGTGGAGGAGCAGAGCTTCGACGAGACCGGCGAGATGACCGAGAAGCGCACCTACAAGTACGACCAGAAGGGCAACTGCACTGAGATGGAGTTCTACAACCGCGACGGCGAGCTGATGCAGCACTACCTCTACAAGTACGACGCCCGCGGCAACCGCATCGAGTGGCGCTTCTACGATGCCGACGAGTTCCTCTCAGCCCTCACCACCTACTACTACGACGACCACGACAACCTCATCGAGGTCAGTTCCTTCAACTACGACGAGCACCTCAATTGGAAGCATAGCTACGTCTATGAGTACGACGAGGACGACAACTGGGTGCGTCAGACCATCTACCGCAACAACGTGCCCTACCAGGTCATCGAGCGCGAGATTGCCTTCCCGGTGGACAGATAAGCCATGCCCACCCTCTTCAAGATATTCAACTTCCGGTTCATGTTCTACTCAGGAGACCATGAACCGGTTCACATTCATGTTGTGCGCGGAGGCT
>CACYZN010000011.1 GCA_902778925.1 uncultured Bacteroidota bacterium | reverse complement strand
TGCGACCGCCGTTTTGTACCCCGGGAGGGACTTGAACCCTCACGCCCTTGCGAGCAGCAGATTTTGAGTCTACCGTGTCTACCATTCCACCACCAGGGCAAATCAATTTTGAATTATGAATTACGAATTATGAAACTTCAAATTCATCTCTCATAAATCATGAAATGGCTTTCCAAATCGGCTGCAAAAGTACACACTTTTTTTCAAGTGGCAAAATATTTTTTTGTCAGTCAAGAGAAAAAGTGTATTTTTGCAAACGGATTTGAAGCAGGAAAACAAGTCCGAAAGCTATATAAAACATCTATAAATCAACAAGGTAATGAGCAATAAAAGTTCAGACAAGGTGTTCATTTTCGCCGGACGCGCCACACAGGACCTCGCCCGCCGAGTGGCCGAAATCTATGGCATCCCCCTGGGAAACTCGACCGTTTTTCAGTATGCCGACGGTGAATTCCAACCCTCCTACGAGGAAACTATCCGCGGTGGTATAGTCTTTATCATCCAGAGCACACTTCCTCCTACCGACAACCTCTTCGAACTCCTTATGATGATCGATGCCGCCAAGCGTGCTTCGGCCCAGAAGATCGTGGCAGTGATACCTTATTATGGCTTTGCCCGTCAGGACCGCAAGGACAAGCCCCACGTGCCCATAGCATCGAGGCTCATAGCCGACATGATTACCACCGCCGGCGTCGACCGCGTCATCACCATGGACCTCCACGCCGACCAGATACAGGGCTTCTTCACCCTGCCCGTCGACCACCTCTATGGTTCGTCGCTCTTCATGCCTTACATACGTGAGAAATTCAACATCGAGGACGTGATGTTCGCCAGCCCCGACATGGGCGGCAGCAAGCGCGCCGGCATGTATGCCAAGACCCTAAACAATAGCTTTGTGATTTGCTACAAGCACCGCAACAAGCCCAACGAGATTGGCGAGATGCGCCTCATAGGCGATGTCGAGGGCAAGCACGTAATACTGCTCGACGACATCATAGACACTGGCTCCACCATCTGCAAGGCCGCCGGCATCATCAAGGCCAGTGGCGCCAAGAGCGTGCGCGCCATGATTACCCACCCCGTGCTCAGCGGCAACGCCATCGAGAAGGTCGAGGCCTCCGAGCTCGAGGAGCTGGTGGTGACCGACACCATTCCCCTGAAGCGCCCGTCCGACAAGATACACGTGCTCAGCTGCGACTGGCTGCTGGCCGAGGCAATACGCCGCGTGGTGAACTACGAGAGCCTCGACAACCTGTACGAGACCACCTTGCACCACAAAGGCGTCATACGTCGCATGAATGAATAAAAGAATGCGTGAATGTGTCAATGCGTAAATGCGTTAGTAGCTTGCGCAGCCGGCACATTGACAAATAGATTAACAAATATCATATTAACAAATTAACACATTAAAACAATGAGAGTAGTATCAATGAGCGGTTCTCTCCGCGAGAACGTAGGGAAAAAGGATGCTAAGGCTCTGCGTCGCGACGCCAAAGTGCCTTGTGTCATGTATGGTAAAGGCGAGCAGATTCTGTTCAGCGTAGACCAGACTGCCTTCCAGCGCATTCTGTTCAACCCCGAGCCCTGCTTCCAGAAGATCACCATCAACGGCACCGACCACATGGCCATGCTGAAGGACATCGACTTCCACCCCGTGACCGAGATCGTCTACCACGCCGACTTCTACGAGCTGACCGACGACAAGCCCGTCGTGATGTCCATCCCCGTGCACACCACCGGTACCAGCAAGGGCGTCATGAAAGGCGGCAAGCTGGCCTATAAGCAGAAACGCCTCAACGTGAAGGCTCTGCCCGCCAACATGCCCAGCGAGGTCCTCCTCGACATCACCAACCTCGATGTCAACCAGCGCATCCGCGTGCAGGACATCGCCTGCGAGAACTATGCCATCCTCAACCCCAAGAGCGCCGAGGTGGTCAACGTCCTCAGCACCCGTGCCAGCGCCACTGCCGACGACGGCGAAGGCGAGGCCGCTGCCGAGTAAGTCTACCGACAGAAAGATTGCAAAGGGCGGGCTACGGTCCGCCCTTAACTTTATAGCACGATGGAAACAATCAAGAAGATATACAAGTGCGGCCTGGGTCCGAGCAGCAGCCACACCATGGGGCCGCACAAGGCCGCCGAGCTCTTCCGTGGGCGCACGCCCCAAGCCGTGGCCTACCGCGTCACCCTCTATGGCTCGCTGGCCGCCACCGGCAAGGGCCACCACACCGACATGGCCATCACCCGCGGCCTGGCCCCCAAGCATGTCGACATAGTATGGCGGGCCGATGTGGTGAAGCCCTTCCACACCAACGGCATGTTTTTCGAGGCGTTGGGTGACGACGGCCGAGTCGTCGACCACTGGCTGGTCTACAGCATCGGCGGCGGCTACCTGGCCACCGAGGAGGGCGAGGTGCCGCTGGGCATCACCCCCGAGGGCGAGGTATATCCCCACAACACCATGAAGGAAATCATGGAGTACATAGACCGCGAAGGCCTCTCGTTCTGGGAGTATGTGGAGCAGTGCGAGGACGGCTCGCTGTGGATGTACCTCGAGGAGATGTGGCAGCAGATGCAGCAGACCATACAGGACGGCCTGCAGGACGACCGCGTCATCGCCGGAGGCCTGCACCTGCGCAGCAAGGCCCACCAGTACCATGTGCGCGCCAGCGGCTTCAAGCCTTCGCTGCAGAGCCGCGCCCTGGTCATAGCCTACGCCCTGGCCACCAGCGAGCAGAACGCCTGTGGCGCCCGCATCGTCACCGCTCCCACCTGCGGCAGCAGCGGCGTGTTGCCCGCCGTGCTCTACCACCTGAAGACCGCCCACGGCTTCACCGACCGCGAGATACTGCGCGCCATGGCCACCGCCGGCCTCTTTGCCAACGTCATCAAGACCAACGCCACCATCAGCGGCGCCGAAGCGGGCTGCCAAGCCGAGGTGGGCAGCGCCTGCGTCATGGCTGCCGTGGCCAGCAACCAGCTCTTCGGCGGAAGCCCCAAGCAGATAGAGTACGCTGCCGAGATGGCTATGGAACACAACCTGGGCCTCACCTGCGACCCGCTGTGCGGCCTCGTACAGATACCCTGCATCGAGCGCAACGCCATGGCGGCCCTGCGTGCGCTGGACATCAACATCTACGCCATGATGAGCGACGGCCGTCACATCATCAGCTTCGACAAGGTGGTCCGCACCATGAAGCTCACCGGCCACGACCTTCCCAGCCTCTACAAGGAGACCTCGCTCGGCGGCCTCGCCCTGAGCGATTAGGTTGCAGCGTGTTTGGGTAGAAAGAGGAGCATACCTTAGTCGACCGAGGGTATGCTCCTCTTCTTTTTTGTGTTGTGGCGCATCGCCGTGCTACAACTGGCTCGAGGTGGGGCGATGCGGCGCCCTCGGCTGGTCCGGTCGTTCTTATGTCGTTCTTATGTATTTCTTATGTTGTATTTATGTTTAAAACATAAGAAATACATAAGAAGTACATAAGAAATACATAAGAAGTACCGGAGGGGATGGCTCGGAGTGGAGAGTGGAGAGTGGAGAGTGGAGAGTGGAGAGGTGAAAGGGGAAAGTTTAGGGAGTGAAAGGGAGTGAGAGGTGGCGAAGGGAAGTGAAAGGCTAAGTTCGAAATTCATCGTAACGGTGAAAGGTGAGAGCAGGGGTGGGGTGGTGATAATTGAGAATTGGAAATTGAAAGGGGGCTTGTGCTTTGGCTTTTAACTTTTTACTTTTGGGGGCGTAACTTTTTTGGCGGCGGTTGAGGATTTTTGTGTACTTTTGCATTCCGTTTCTGAACCTAGTTTGCAGCACAGGATGGCCAAGAAGAACGATAGCGAGTCGCCGCTGATGCGGCAGCATGCCGAGTTGAAGAAGAAGTTTCCCGACGCGGTGCTGCTGTTCCGTGTGGGCGACTTCTACGAGACCTTTGGCGAAGACGCGCGTACGGCGTCGCGGGTGCTGGGCCTCACGCTGACGCGCAAGATGGCCGGCGGCGGCGAGTATACCGACCTGGCCGGTGTGCCCCATCACGCGCTGGAGCAGTATCTGCCGCGGCTGGTCAAGGCCGGTCTGCGGGTGGCCATCTGCGAGCAGCTGGAAGACCCCAAGACGGCCAAGGGGCTGGTGAAGCGCGGCATCACCGAGCTGGTGTCGCCCGGCGTGGCCTACAACGACATGGTGCTAGAGGTGAAGGAGAACAACTTCCTGTGCGGCCTGCATCTGACCGACAAGGTGCACGGGGTGAGCTTCCTCGATGTGTCGACCGGCGAGTTCTACGTGGCGCAGGGCGACCTGGCCTATATCGACAAACTGCTGTCGAGCTTCAAGCCCTCGGAGGTGGTGCTGCAACGCAAGAAGCAGCGCTGGTTCCAGGAGCACTTCTCGGAGCGCTACTACTGCAACACCTTCGACGACTGGGTCTTCGCACCCGACTTTGCGCGCGAGCTGCTGCAACGGCAGTTCGGTACCACGAGCCTGAAAGGCTTCGGCGTCGAGGATCTGGACATGGGCATCATAGCCGCCGGGGCGGCACTGTACTACCTGCAGGACACGCAGCACGACCGCACGCAGAACATAACCCGGCTGAGCCGCGTGGAGCGGGACCGCTACGTGTGGCTCGACCGCTTCACTGTGCGCAACCTCGAGCTGGTGGCGTCGGCCAACGACAACGCCTGCACGCTGCTCGGCGTGGTGGACCGCACGCTGACGCCCATGGGCAGCCGTCTGATGCGCCGCTGGATACTGATGCCGCTGAAAGAGGTGGCTCCGATAGAAGAGAGACTGAACGTGGTGGACGTGTTGGTGCGCGACGGCGACCTGAGGCAGGCGCTGGCGGCCCAGGTGAAGGCCATAGGCGACCTGGAACGCCTCATCACCAAGGCGGCCGTGGGTCGCATCAGCCCGCGCGAGATGCGACAGCTGAAGCGCTCGCTCGAGGCCGTGGGCGAGGTGAAGCGTATTTGCTCGGACAGCGGCAGCGATGCCCTGGCACGTATGGCCGAGCAACTGAACCCGTGCACCCTGCTCGGCGAACGCATAGGCCGCGAGGTGGTGCCGGAACCGCCCGCCAAGGTCGAGAAAGGCGGCGTGATAGCCAGCGGGGTGGACGACGAGCTGGACCGCCTGCGCTCCATGGCAGGCTCGGGCAAGGAATACCTGACCAACCTGCAACGCCAGGAGAGCGAACACACTGGCATACCGTCGCTCAAGATAGGTTTCAACAACATATTCGGCTACTACTTCGAAGTCTACAACACCCACAAGGACAAGGTGCCTGACAACTGGACCAGGAAGCAGACCCTGACCAATGCCGAGCGCTACATCACCCCCGAGCTGAAGGAATACGAAGACCAGATACTGGGCGCCGAGGAGAAGATACTGGCCCTCGAGCAGCAGCTGTTTGTGCAGCTCGCCGCTGCGGTGACCGAGTATGTGCAACCGATACAGTACGACGCACAGCTGGTGGCCAACCTCGACTGTCTGAACAGCTTTGCCGAGACCGCTCTGGCCGGCAACTACTGCAGGCCGCAGCTCGACGAGAGTGACCGCATAGAGATTGTGGAAGGTCGTCACCCCGTGATAGAGACCCAGATGGCAGCCGGCGAGCAGTATGTGAGCAACAGCGTGACGCTCGACAGCAAGGAACAGCAGATAATGATCATCACCGGCCCCAACATGAGCGGTAAGTCGGCCCTGCTTCGGCAGACGGCCCTGATAGTGCTCATGGCGCAGATGGGCTGCTACTGTCCGGCCCAGAAAGCCACGATAGGCATCGTCGACAAGGTGTTCACCCGTGTCGGCGCCAGCGACAACATCAGCAGCGGCGAGTCGACCTTCATGGTCGAGATGAACGAGACCGCCAGCATTCTGAACAACGTGAGCGACCGCAGCCTGGTGCTGCTCGACGAGATAGGACGCGGCACATCGACCTACGACGGCATATCCATCGCCTGGGCCATCACCGAATACCTGCACAGCAACGGCAAGGCCCGTCCCAAGGTGATGTTCGCCACCCACTATCACGAGCTGATAGACATGGAAAGCCAGTACGAGCGCATCAAGAACTACCACGTCAGTGTGAAGGAGATCGACGGCCGCGTCATCTTCCTGCGCAAGCTGGTGCCCGGAGGCAGCGAGCACAGCTTCGGCATACATGTGGCCCGTCTGGCAGGCATGCCACCACAGGTGGTGAACAGGGCCGACGTTATGCTACAGCAACTTGAAGCAAAAAACGATGGGAGTACAACAGTCGAGGGGGGCAAAAAACCGAAAAAACAGTCCGCCGAGGACAAAAAAGAGGGCGCGCCGGGTGGCTACCAACTCAGTTTTATACAGCTCGACGACCCGACGCTATTGGAGATAAAAGATAAGCTGCTCGATATTGATATAGACACACTTACGCCGCTCGAGGCGCTGCTGAAGCTCAACGAGATAAAGAAAATTGTTTCGCAAAAGTGAAAAAATATTTTGTCAGTTTCAAAAATGTTTGTACTTTTGCACCCGCTTTCGAGAGAAAAAAGGAAGCGTCCGTGATGCGGAAATAGCTCAGTTGGTAGAGCACGACCTTGCCAAGGTCGGGGTCGCGAGTTCGAGTCTCGTTTTCCGCTCAAAAGACTCCTAAATCAGAGAGAGAGGCTCTGGTGGTGGAATGGTAGACACGAGGGACTTAAAATCCCTTGCCCGCAAGGGCGTGTGGGTTCAAGTCCCACCCGGAGTACTAAGGCAACGCGGAAATAGCTCAGTTGGTAGAGCACGACCTTGCCAAGGTCGGGGTCGCGAGTTCGAGTCTCGTTTTCCGCTCAAAACAAAAGAGAGAGTAGTTTGAAATGATGTTGGCAACATCAAAGTCCATGTTCAACGCTGTCCTGAGGGATGGCCGATGAAGTTGCCGGAACACAAGCGAAAGAGAAAAATGTCTTGGTAGCTCAGCTGGTAGAGCAATTGACTCTTCGAATCCCTGCCAGGACACTATCGCGGGGTGTAGCGCAGTTGGCTAGCGCGCCACGTTCGGGACGTGGAGGCCGGAAGTTCGAGTCTTCTCACCCCGACTACAGAACCGCCGAAACCGCCAGTGGTGCGTTGGTTTGCTCGACAAGCTCGCACACGACCGCCACTTTAGCTCAGTTGGTAGAGCAACGCATTCGTAATGCGTAGGTCCGCGGTTCGAGTCCGCGAAGTGGCTCAAAGAAAGAACGAAAAGCAGAACATGGTGTTCTGCTTTTTTTATTATTAATCAATCAAAACAAAAACAAGTAATGGTAAAACAGTACGAAACCGTTTTCATTGCAACTCCCGTTTTGTCTGAAGAACAGATGAAGGAAACGGTAAAGAAGTACACCGACCTGCTCACCTCGAAGGGCGCAGAAATTGTGTACGAGAACAACTGGGGTATGCGCAAGCTGGCCTACCCAATCCGCAAAAAGACCACCGGCTTCTATTATCTTATAGAGTTCAAGGCCGAAGGTAGCGTCATCAACGACCTCGAGATCGCCTACAAGCGCGACGAGCGTCTGCTCCGCTTCCTGACAGTCAGCCTTGACAAGCACGCTGTGGCCTACAACGAGAAGAAGCGCAACGCCAAGAAGGCCGCTGCCGAAGCTCCTGCCACCGAAGTGAAAGAGGCATAAGTGTTTAACAACGTAAAGAAACAGTACTATGGCTAACGAAAGTGAAATCAAATACCTGACCCCGATTGCAGTCGAGACGCAGCGCAAGAAATACTGCCGTTTCAAAAAGCTCGGTATAAAATATATAGATTATAAAGACGCCGACTTCCTGCTGAAGTTCGTCAACGAGCAGGGTAAGATACTGCCCCGCCGTATCACCGGCACCTCGAACAAGTACCAGAAGAAGGTGGCCCAGGCCATCAAGCGCGCCCGCCATATCGCCCTGATGCCCTACGTGGCCGATTGTCTTAAATAAATAAAGGAGGATAGATAGATGGAAATCATACTTAAGCAAGACGTGGCCAACCTTGGCTACAAGGACGAAATCGTCAATGTGAAGAATGGCTATGCCAACAACTATCTTCTTCCCAAAGGTATGGCAATTATTGCCACCCCGGTAAACAAGAAGATACATGCTGAGAACCTGCGTCAGCGCGCCCACAAGGAAGAGGCTATGCGCAAGAACGCCGAGACCCAGCAGGCTGCCCTCAACGGCAAGGTGGTGAAACTTATCGTCAAGGTTGGCGAGAATGGTCAGCTCTTCGGCGGTATCAACAACATCATGATTGCCGAAGCCCTGAAGGAACAGCACAACTACGACGTGGACCGCAAGAGCATCGTCGTCGACGCCATCAAGACCGTCGGCAACTACACTGCCAAGGTGAACGTCTACAAAGACATCAAAGCTGAGCTGAACCTCGAAGTTGTTGCCGAATAAACCAATCGGGCAATTAAAGGAAAAAGGCTGTGACTGTTGTCACGGCCTTTTTTGTTTCTATTTCGCAATAAGTTATGGCGAAATGGTACAAAACAGTAGTTGCAAGGCACATTTTTTTGTCTGTATATTGGGAAAAAGGTGTATCTTTGCAGCGCGAAAAATAAACAGAAACAAATGATAATGACAAGATGAAAAAGTTAGTTTCCTTATTGTTAGTCCTCACTTTTACCCTTATGGCCGGCACTGCTTACAGCCGTAATGTGACAGAAGAGATGGCTAAAACGGCGGGTGCATGGTTCATGCGCTATAATACCAACGTCGGAAATGTCGATGCTTCGTCGTTGACCTTGGTTTGCAAGGTGGACAACCCCACCCTTGGTATTCCGGCATGCTACCTGTTCAACGTGGGACGCTCGGGATGGGTATTGGTTGGCGGCACGACCGCCACAAGTGCTGTGGCTGCATATTCCGGCTGCGGAAGCATTGAGGAGTCCTTGATTCCGACCCCGATGGTCTATTTTATGAACGACTATGCCGAGTTTGTCTCCATGATACAGAATAACGACAACGGCAAGTTCGCCGACCTTTCGGAATGGGACGCCCTGCTCAATGGAAAAGAGATACCTAGTGCAAAGGATGACGACGAGGTCGTAATCCTGATGAACGAGACCTGGGATCAGGGCGGCGACTATGGTAGGGATTACAATATGTACAGCCCAGTGGTGAACTACAAGTATTGCCCTGTTGGATGTGTCGCTACAGCATTGGCCCAGATATGCCATTATTACACCTACCCGGTGCAGCCTACCGGCGTTAAGTCGTATTCGTTCGAAGATACAATCAACAATGTTACCCATGAGTTCAGCGTGGATTACGATACTGTATCGTTCGACTATTCCATGATGCCGAACAACCTCTCACTTAATACGCCAATCGCAAAGCGCCGTGAGGTGTCGAAGCTTGGCTATATGCTCGGTGTCGCTGTTGAGATGAAATACAGACCTCAAGGTAGCGGTGCCCTCTCGCAGGATGTGCCCGATGCCATGCGGCGCTACTTCAAATATAAGAAAGGCGTCATGACCTATCGTCGTGCATCGTTCACCGGACAATACGCCCAGTATCTTAATTATCCCCCGTACAATGGTGCTGTAACCGAGACCACCTTCTTCAAGAAACTGCGCCAAGACCTGCGCCGCAACCGTCCTGTTTACATGGGAGGTCAGTCGTCGTCGGGTAGTGGCCGCGATGCCGGCGGACATGCTTGGATATGCTGCGGCTATCAGGAGAATAACGACTCGCTGTACTATATGAACTGGGGTTGGGGTGGCGTTGGCAATGGCTGGTACCGTTTGCTTGCCAATAATATGTACATCCCTAGCCAGGGCTACAACTTTAAGTTACTGCAGGAGCATATCACCGGTATGGTGCCTCCGCAGGATTCGGTCGACTTCAACATCAGCACCATCGAGGGTATCGACAATGTCGAGGGAGCGGAGCTTTTGCCGGCTTATCCCAACCCTGCCACCTACAGTGTCGTGCTGCCCTATAGAATCGACAATGCAACCGAGATGACGATAATGAGTGTCGACGGCAAGGTGGTTGAGACCCGCAAGCTTGAGGCCGGTAATGGCCGCGTCGAGGTGAAGGTGAACAACCTGCCTGCCGGCATCTATGTCTACCGCATCAACGGTGCTGCTGGCAAGTTCATAGTCCAGTAGCAAGACAACCCAAAACAATAAGCTCCCTGTTGCAAGGCAGCAGGGGGCTTTCTTTATGGCTAGTCCAATGGTAGACTGATGGTGAATGTCGAGCCGGCACCTTGCTCACTGTCGAGCTTAATCTCGCCGTGGTGTAGCCGCACGACCTGTGCCACATAGTTCAGGCCTATGCCAAATCCCTTTACGTTGTGGACATTTCCTGTAGACACGCGGTAGAACTTCTCGAAGACGTGCCGTTGGTCGGCTTTCGAGATACCTATGCCGTGGTCCTTCACCCGCAGTATGAAACGACCGTTCTGCCGCTCGGTTTCGATGACGATATGGGGTTCGTTTGTGGAGTACTTGATGCCGTTGTCTACCAGGTTGTATAGCAGGTTTGTGATGTGTAGCTCGTCGGCCACGATGGTGGGCGGCTCGGCATTGAGGATGGTGTCTATACGGCCGTTGCGGTTGTTGATGGTGAGCTTGAAACTCTGCATCACATGCTCCACAATCTTGTTGATGTCGATGGGCTTGGGGTTGATGCTGAAGTTCTTGTTGCTCATCTTGGCACTCTGCAGTATCGTTTCCACCAGTACCCGCATGCGTTGGTTCTCGTCGGCGATGATGCCTATGAAGTTGGCTCGCGACTCGGCGTCTTGCGACACTGTGTCGTCGCGCAGCATTTCGCATGCCAGTCCTATGGTGGAGATGGGCGTCTTGATTTCGTGCGTCATGTTGTTTATGAACTCGCTCTTCATCTGGTCCAGCTTGCGCTGGTTGGAAATGGTGCGTAGCGAGATGAAGAACATGGTGGCAATGACGACAATCAGGAACAGCGTCATGTACACATAGATGTCGGTGTTGTGTTGCAGGAATAGTTCAGCTTTTGGGAACCCGAGTATGATGAAATATTTGTTGGCCGACACCACCCCGGCCGGTTGGAAGCTATAGCGGTAGGGCGAGAGCTCCAGTTCGTCTTCTCGGTTGGGGTCGGTGCTGTAGAGGAACGAGCCTTGCGAGCCGTCGTACAGCCCCACCGTGGGGTGCAGGTCTATGCCGTTGATGAGCAGCGACTCGTAGATGATGGAGTCCAGATCCTGGTAGTTGAACGCCGGTGTCGAGTGGGCCGTCGCGTTGTTCATCTCGCCGTTCAGCTGCTGTATGGCTTCGTCCATGGCGTTGCTCACACTCACGTTGAACATGTTGTCGCTTATGGAGAAGGTGCGGCGGGTCTGTACAAACTGTATCAGCACCAGACTCACTGCGGCTATGGCAAAAACCGATATGATAAATACTCTAAACCAGCGTTTCATAGTAGTTGACTGTTATTGTAATTGCTTATCATAACGCTTGTTAAATAAAAATATTATGTCCAAAGCGTCCATTAGCGAAAAAAGTACTATCTTTGCACGGTAAAAGACAGAAACAAATATAGAAACAAGCAAGACATGAAGATAGGAGTTATTATAGCGATGGACATCGAGTATCGGCAGATGCACGATGCCATAGGAGGCGACCGCGGCCGCTTGGGAGATAACGAGATAGTGCTTTGGCAGTGCGGCATCGGCAAGGTGAATGCCGCCGTGGGTACCATGCGCCTCATCCAGGAGCACCACCCCGATGCCATCCTCAGCACCGGCCTGGCCGGCGGTATCGACCCACAGATGAGAATAGGCGACATTCTGGCAGCCACCCAGTGTGTCTACCATGATGTAGACTGTGGAGGCATCTCCTCTGGAGGCGTCTGCCCCCTTGGCCAGGTGCAGGGGTTGCCCGCCCGCTACGACGCCGACCAGCACCTCCTCGACCATGCGCTCACCGTCAAGCACGGCCCGGACGAGCGGCTGATTACCGGCCTCATCTGTACCGGCGACCAATTCATCACCGACCGCGAGCGGCAGAACACCATAAAGCGCAACTTCGTCGACGGCCTGGCCTGCGACATGGAGAGCGCCGCCATAGCCCAGACCTGCTACCTGACCGAGGTGCCCTTCCTCAGCCTGCGCGTCATCAGCGACACCCCCGGCCGCACCGACGACCATCAGACACAGTGGGTCGACTTTCTCGGCTCGATGTGCGACACCTCGTTCCGTTTTGTCAAGAAATTCTTAGAAACCCTGTAGTGCCATGGAAGTAATACAAAGCTTTACCATCGACCATACCCACCTGAAGCCCGGTATCTATGTGTCGCGTATCGACAAGGGCTTCACCACTTTCGACCTGCGCATCACCGAGCCCAACCGCGAACCCGCCGTGGCCCCGTCGGCCATGCACAGCATGGAGCACCTGATGGCTACCTGGTTCCGCAACTCCGAGGCCAAGGACGACGTGGTCTATGTCGGCCCCATGGGGTGCCTCACTGGAATGTACGTCATCATGACCGGCAGCTACAGCGTCGAGGACATGCGCCGCTTGACCATCGAGTGTCTGGAGTGGATACTGACCCAGACCGAGGTGCCTGCCACGACGCCTGAGACCTGCGGCAACTGTCTGCTGCACGACCTGCCCATGTGCCACTGGGAGAGCCGCCGCTACCTCGACCGTCTGCGCAACGACTTCCACTGCGAGTACACCAAGTTGCAGGTTGTCCTGTCCGACGGCAAGCAGTTTGCCGACGCCTAGAAAGAGTGCTGCGAAGACGATAAAAAGGCAAGGGGAACCCGAGAGGGTTCCCCTTGCCTTTTTTAGGCAGTTCAACTATGGTTTAGAAGTGGTAGTTGATGCCGATGCGGATGTTGCCGAACTGGGCGTTCAGTCTCTGGGCGGAAGCGTCGGCCAACAGACCAAAGTTGTTGGTGTTGCGGGTCTCGTCGAGTTTGTCGCCAGTAAAGATCTTTCTGCTGTTGTGGGTGAAGTACAGACCGGCAAGGTCGATGTAGCAGTCGGCCGACCAGTTGTCGTTGATGCGATAGTTGACACCGGGGACGATGGTGAGGCCGATCGAGGTGTTGCTCCAGTTGGCCTTGGTCTCGTTGTCGACGGTGGCGAGGTAGTTGGTGTAGACGTGGGTCGTCGAGCGAGGTGTGATATTGACGCCGAGTGCGGCCTCGCAGAAGAAGTTGAACTTGTTGAATTGGGCGAAGTAGTAGCGGAAGTAGGGAGCAAAGCCAAAGGTGCTGGCCGTGGTTTTTGTCCACTCCTCTTTGTTGTTGTAGTAGGCCACGGTATTGGGGTAGTTCGTGGTGGTGCTGTAGGTGTAGCTCAGGCTCAAACCGACCTGCATGTTGTCGTTGAGCACATAGCTGATGGTGGGGTTGAACGTCAGGTCGATGCTTTTGGTGGCAGGATAGCTAAAAGCGTTTGTGACGGCTGTGGGCTCCACGTTGGCGGTACCGCCAGCGGTGCTGAAGTCGATCTGACCGCCAATGATCCACTGTGCGTTGGCTGCAAATGCAAATGCAGCGAGGGCGAGGGTTAAAAGTGCTTTTTTCATTGTCTTTTGTTTTAATAGGTTAATATTAGTTTTAAAATGACGCTGCAAAGATACGCCCTTTTTGTTGGTTGGGCGCATCTTTGCAGCGGCTTTTATCAACAGGGTGCTGTTGAGTCTGTTAGAAGTAGAGGTCGCGTTCGCCGTCGCCTATCTTGCACAGGTTGCCTTCGACGCGCTTCTTGAGTTCCTCCTTGCTGAAGGTCTGTGTGAGTTCCTTGAGCAGGCGCAGGCCTTTCTCCTTGGTGGCGGGGCTGGCGTAGTCCTCGAGGTATTCGCGGAAGGTGAACATGGCGTTGGGCTTGCAGTACTCCTTGATGAGGCCGGGCTTGGCGAGGTCCATGAAGTCGGCTCCGACGCGGCCTTTGCGGTAGCAGCCGGTGCAGAAGGAGGGTATGTATCCGCCGTCGATCATCATGGAGATGACCTCGTCGAGCGAGCGGTGGTCGCCCAGGGTGAACTGTGCGCCGGTGTTGCCGGTCTTCTCGTAGGGCTTGGCCTCGGTCTTGTCGCCTTCCTCGTCGTAGCCGCCAGGATTGGTCTCGCTGGCGGCGCTGATCTGGCTGACGCCGTAGCGCACCAGCTGGTCGCGCAGCTCGGGCCGCTCGCGGGTGCTGATGATGATGCCGGTGTAGGGCATGGCGATGCGTATGATGGCGATAATCTTCATGAAGTCGGGGTCGCTGACGGGGTGGGGTATGTTCTCGCGCTGGCTGAAGGGGGTGCCTTCGGCGGGCTCGATGCGGGGGAAGCTGACGGTGTGGGGGCCGCAGCCATAGTCCTCCTCGAGGTGGCGGGCATGCTCCATGATGGCGAGGATTTCGAAGCGGTAGTCGACCAGTCCGAACAGGGCGCCGATGCCCACGTCGTTGATGCCGCCTTCCATGGCACGGTCCATGCAGGTGAGGCGGTAGAGGTAGTCGGCCTTGGGGGTGCCGGCAGGGTGGAACTTGGCGTATTCGACCGGGTCGTAGGTCTCCTGGAAGCAGACGTAGGTGCCTATCTTCTCGGCCTTGAGCTTGGCGTAGTCCTCGACGCTCATGGGTGCCAGCTCGACGTTGATGCGGCGTATGGTGCTGCCCTTCTCGTCGCGGGCGGCGTAGGTGCGGCGTATGGCCTCGACCATGTAGTTGGCGTCGTTTCGCGGGCTCTCGCCGCAGATGAGCAGGGCGCGCTTGTGGCCCATGCGCAGCAGGTGCAGCGTCTCGGTCTCGATTTCGTCGAGGGTCAGTATCTTGCGCTTCAGCGCCTTGTTGTCGCGACGGAAGCCGCAGTAGACGCAGTTGTTCACACAGGCGTTGCCCGTGTAGATGGGCGCGAACAGCACCAGGCGGCGGCCGTAGATCTCCTCCTTGCAGTACTCGGCGGTGTCGAGTATCTTGCGGATGCCGGCTTCGTCTTTGACGTTCAGCAGGTGCGCCACATCCTGCAGGTTCAGGCCTTTCAGCTGGCGGGCCTTGTTCAGGATGTCGTTCAGCTCGCTGTCCGAGGGCGCTGGCTGGTCTATCATGCCGTACAGTTTGTCGCGGTCTATGAAATTTTGGTTTCTCATGGCTATTGTGTGTTTTGGATTAATATTTTTGTCTTTGAGATTCGGGGTTCTCGCTAGCCTGTCACCACGGCCTTGCTGGCGACGCCTTGCAGGCGCCCCAAGGGGCCGGTGAGGCCGTTGATCTGGGCCATCGTGCCCTCGACAATGAGCGAGATGACGGCCACGCTGCGGTCGTGGAAAGGCAAACCTTGTCGGCAAAGGATAATGTCGGCATGCTCGGACAGCAGCCGGTTGATTTCTGCAGATTGCAGACGGTCTTTTATCAGTATAGTTATAGTACCTATTCGCTTTTCCATCAGGTGTTAGGCTTTTGGATTAGACAATCGGTTTCGGCGGCAAAGATACACACTTTTCCGAAACCGACAAAATAAATCTTCATCTTTTTCCCCTCGCCACCCCCTCCCCAAGCCTTCCCCTCCGGTCGTTCTTATATCGTTCTTATGTATATCTTATGTCGTATTTATGTTTAAAACATAAGAAATACATAAGAAATACATAAGAAGTACATAAGAAGTACCGGAGGGGAAGCGGAGAGGATGGCCGGAGGAGTTGGTTTTCAGCGAGAAAGGAGAGGGGGCGAAAACGGGGTGCGAGGGGCGAAGGTGGAAAAACGGGGAAGCGGGGGCGGAAAACAGGGGAAAAACAGGCCCCGTCGCCGTGGCAGGGGGTGCGGTAGATTTTTTTAAGTAAAATAAATTTTGTCAGTTTCGGGAAAAGTTGTATCTTTGCAGTTTGAAACATTGTCGAAAGAATAAAATAAATATCAAGATATGAACATAAATATCAAGCCATTAGGAATGGTTGAAGTGGCTTCGCCATGCTCTATCATCGACCTGATACTGCAGGTAAAGCCAGAACAGTTGAACGATTTTTGTGCTGCAAAAATCGACGGCAAGGTGGTGGATTTGAGAGACATCGTCGAGAACGACTGCGAGATTGAGCTGCTCGACAAGAACGCTCCCGAGTCGCTTCCGATATTGCGCCACACCACTGCACATATCATGGCCGAGGCCGTGAAGCACCTCTTCCCCGAGGCCAAGCTCACCATCGGTCCCTCGACCGACAAGGGCTTCTTCTACGACTTCGACTTCCGCCCGTTCAACCGCGAGGACCTCGACGCCATCGAGAAGGAGATGAAGTCCATCATCAAGAAAGCCACTCGCCTGGAACGCAAGATAGTGAGCCGCGACGAGGCCCGCAAGATTTTTGAAGAGAAGAACGAGCCCTACAAGCTTGAACTGCTCGACGCCATCGCCCCCGATGCCCGCATCACCATCTACAGCCAGGACGACTTCGTCGACCTCTGCTCGGGTCCGCATCTGCTCAACACCCGCCCCATCAAGGGCTTCAAGCTCATCGCCAACTCGAACACCTACTGGCGCGGCGACCGCAACGGCAAGTCGCTCACCCGCATCTTCGGCGTGTCCTTCTTCAGCAAGGAAGACCTCGAGGCCCACATGGAATACCTGGAGAACATCAAGAACCGCGACCACAACAAGCTGGGCCGCGAACTGGAACTCTTCACCGTGGTCGACGTCATCGGCCAGGGCCTGCCGCTGATGCTGCCCAAGGGCGCCAAAATCATACAGACCCTGCAGCGCTGGATCGAGGACCTCGAGGACAACGAGTGGGGCTACATCCGCACCAAGACCCCGCTGATGGCCAAGAAGGACCTCTACGAGATTTCCGGCCACTGGCAGCACTACCGCGACGGAATGTTCGTCATCGGCGACGTGGAAGACCCCGAAGTGATGGCACTGCGCCCCATGACCTGCCCGTTCCAGTACTTCGTCTATAAGTCGAGCCCCAAGTCGTACCGTGACCTTCCCAAGCGCTACAGCGAGACCTCGACCCTGTTCCGCAACGAGGACAGCGGCGAGATGCACGGCCTGACGCGCGTGCGCCAGTTCACCATCTCGGAAGGCCACCTCATCGTGCGCCCCGACCAAATGGTCGAGGAGTTCAAGAAGTGTCTCGCTCTGGCCAAATACTGCCTGACGACCCTCGGTCTGCAGGACGATGTGACCTACCACCTCTCCAAGTGGGATCCCAACAACACGAAGAAGTACATCGGCACCGCCGCAGAGTGGGAAGACAGTCAGCAGCACATACGCAACATCCTCAACGAGCTGAACATCCCCTTCGTCGAGGACGACGACGAGGCTGCCTTCTACGGCCCCAAGGTCGACATCAACGCCAAGAACGTCTACGGCAAGGAAGACACCATGATCACCGTGCAGTGGGACGCCCTGTTGGCTCCGCGCTACGACATGTTCTACATTGACCAGAACGGCAACAAGGTGCGCCCCAACGTCATCCACCGCACCAGCCTGGGCTGCTACGAGCGCACGCTGGCATGGCTGATTGAGAAGTACGAGGGCGCGCTGCCCACCTGGCTCATGCCCGAGCAGGTGCGCGTGCTCCCCATCTCGGAGAAATTCCTGGACTACGCCAACGCCGTGAACAAAGAGCTGGTCAAGGCCGGAGTGCGTTCGTCGGTCGACGAGCGCTCGGAGAAGATTGGCTACAAGCTGCGCGACCTGCGCCTGCAGCGCATACCCTACGCCCTCATCGTGGGTCAGAAGGAGCAGGACGAGAACGTCGTCTCCGTCTGGAACCGCAAGGCCGGCGACAAGGGCGCCGCCAAGCTGGCCGACTTCATCGCCGAGATTCGTAGGGACATAGATACCAAAGCTCTCTCGCCTGAAGCGTAATTATTTTTGTCAGTATAATAAAAAGTTGTATTTTTGCACTCCGAATTGTATAAAGGACAAAATATATAAGAACAGCAGAAACAAGCAGTTATACCCTAAAATAGGAGAACCAAGTTATAGCAACGCCATTCAAACCCAACACTCCCGCTCCCAGCGGCAACCGAGGCCGGGGTCCCGTGAAGAAAGAACCCGAACACCTCATCAACGAGCGCATCAACGTGCCCATGGTACGTGTGGTGGGCGACGGGATGGAACCCGTAATCCTCAACACCAAAGATGCGCTGCGCCGCGCCTACGACGAGGGCCTGGACCTGGTGATGATTTCGCCCTCGGCCAACCCGCCGGTGTGCAAAATCATAGAGTACCAGAAGTTCCTCTACGAGCAGAAACGTCGCGAGAAAGAGCGCAAGGCCAACTCGACCAAGATCGTGATCAAGGAAATACGCCTCAGTCCGCAGACCGACGACCACGACTTCGAGTTCAAGCTCAACCACGCCATACGCTTCCTCAAAGAAGGCAACAAGGTGAAGGTCGACGTCTTCTTCCGTGGCCGCAGCATCGTCTACAAGGAGCAAGGCGAACAGCAGCTGCTGAAGTTCGCCGAGGCCCTGTTGGAGTACGGCAAACCCGAGCAGATGCCCCGCCTCGAGGGCAAGCGTATGCTTATGATTATCGCTCCCAAGAAGTGAAAGTCCTAACCGTATCAATATAGTCTAACTTAAAAAAACAGTAAAGTAATGCCAACAATGAAAACCAAGTCCGCTGCCAAGAAGCGTTTCACTTTCACCGGCACCGGCAAGATCAAGAGAAAGCATGCTTACCACAGCCACATCCTGACCAAAAAGGAGACGACCCAGAAGCGCAACCTCGACCACACGACCCTCGTGAGCCGCGACGACGAGAAGCGCGTCAAAAGAATGCTTTTAGCTTAACGGAGTTATTAACCATTGTTTAGAGCCTGCAAGAGCCTGCCAGCGGGCAGGACGCCTAAACGAAAAACAAATTAAACTATGCCAAGATCAGTCAATGCAGTTGCCTCCAGGGCACGCAGAAAGAAAATCCTCAACCGCACCAAAGGTTATTGGGGCAGAGGTAAAAACGTATGGACAGTCGCCAAAAACAAGTGGGAGAAGGGACAGACCTACGCCTACCGTGACCGTAAGAACAAGAAGCGCGAGTTCCGCTCGCTGTGGATCAACCGTATCAACGCCGGTTGCCGCATCAACGGTATCTCGTACTCCGTCTTTATGGGCGAACTTCACAAAAACAACATCGAACTCAACCGCAAGGTGCTTGCCGACCTCGCTATGAACCATCCCGAGGCCTTCACCGCAGTTGTAAAGATGGTAAAGAAATAAGGTTTAACCACTAAAGCAACTATTGTCATGGGAAAAAATGAATTGATGCAGTTTGTCGAGAACCTTGTCGAACGCAAGGAGTTCCCCGAGTTTAAGGCTGGCGATACAATCACCGTACACTACAAGATTAAGGAAGGAAACAAAGAGAGAATCCAGAACTTCCAGGGCGTTGTGCTGCAGCGCAGTGGAAGCGGAGCTACCGAGACCTTTACTGTCCGCAAGATCGCTAACGGCGTCGGAGTGGAGCGTATCTTCCCCTTCGCAAGCCCGTTCATCGAGAAGATCGACGTCAACAAGCATGGTGCTGTGCGCCGTGCACGTATCTTCTACCTGCGCGACCTCACCGGTAAGAAAGCCCGTATCAAAGAGCGCCGCCACTAAGCGACACCCTTTGGCGATACGGTTCCGGACCCAGAAAGCACCTGCTCATGCGAGCAGGTGCTTCTTTTTTGAAAAATACGTGTGGGCTTGGGGTTTTTCCTGAGTTTTAATCCTTACCTTTGCATTGTGAAATAAAACGATAATGCCATGAGAAAGTATTTGATAATTGGTCTCTTTGCGGCAGCGACGATGCTGTTTTGCAGTTGCGAGGACTACGAAGTCAGTTACCTGCCCGGCAGCCACTGGATGCTGCATGTGGACGGGATGAGTGAGGGTCATCGACTGGCGTTGACATTCGACGGCGATGCGATGCGGGTGTTCGACGGTAGTTACTCGACATATCCTTTCACTTACAGCGGCACCTGGCAGTATAATATCCGCGACGGCAGGAGTCTGCATATGTGGCGTACCGAGTCGGACGAAGATGGTTCGTATACCGAGAGTTATGACCTGGACTACAGCATGAATGCCAACGAAACCGAGCTGCTGCTTGTATATACAACCTTCACTGGCGAGGAGTGGAGCTACCGATTTGACCGCCGTTGAGGTGTGCGACATAAAATAAATTTGGCCATATTGAAAAGTTTGCGTATCTTTGCAGCATGAAACGGATACTTTTTGTTTGCCATGGCAATATATGCCGCAGCCCAATGGCGGAGTTCATTATGAAGAAGTTGGTGCGTACCGCCGGCTTAGAAGAGGAATTCGAGATCGCCTCGGCGGCCACGAGCACCGAGGAGATAGGCAACCCTGTATATCCTATGGCTCGCCAAGAACTGGCCAAGCATGGCATTGGCTGCCCGGGTAAGACGGCACGCCAGTTGACGGCCGATGACTACAAAAAGTACGACATGATTATCGGCATGGAAGACAGTAATATCGCTGCGATAGGCACTATTGTGGGCGAGGATGTGGAGGGTAAAGTGAGCCGTCTGCTCGACCATACCGACCATCCACGCGACATCGCCGACCCGTGGTACACGCGCGACTTCAGGACTGCGTGGAACGACATCTACGCCGGTTGTACAGCTGTCTTCGACGAGTTGAAAACCAATGAATGAACAGCAAATCGGCTATGAACAGGCCGAAGCAATGGGTATCTCGCGTGAAGCCTACGACGAGGTACTCGACATCGTCGGCCGTATACCTACTATAGAAGAACTTTCGACGCTGTTGGCTATGTGGGAGAGTAATGGCCGACAGCAAAGTCTTTATGGGTGGTTGCGTGGTCAACGTCATACTGTGCAGCGTGATGAGTATCTTTATTCCGGCAGCGCCGACCATAAGGCCGTGCGCGAGCCAAGAGTGAAGGAGTGCTTGGAATTGGCCCACACCCTCTGTGCTGACCTGCGTGTAGAAAAGAAGCAGTCGTCGTTTGGTACAGGCAGCTTGCTCTATATGGTCGGCAATGTCAGTTCTGAGTTCGCCGACGGCGAGTATGCCCGAAAATGTCTGCATCTGGTAGATATGCCCATGGTGGCTTCTGGCAGTGACGACGAGTGCCAGTACGTGGAACTCATAGTCGGGGCTCTAGAGTCTGGCGGACTTCTTGCCAGCAGCCGCGAAGTGTCTGTAGGTGGCCTTTTCTGCTCGTTGCTGCGTTTCGTGGCTCCTATGGGTTACGACATCTTGGTGCCACGCGAAGTGCGCCTCGATGCTTTTCTTTTCGGCGAAGCTAAAGGACGTTATGTTGTGGCTTTGCGGGAGGATCAGGACGACCAGTTCCTGCTCAAGATGGATGAGGCTCGCCTCAACTGTTGCTTCCTAGGCCGCACGACCAAGAATCGAGTCGTGGTCGATGGCTACGATTTTGGCCCCACTACCGATTTCGTTCTGGACTGATTTCTTTGCCACAAATATGGCAGTGGTAGGTGCATTTTTTTTTCAAAAAATACTAAATAATTTTGCCGTATTCAAAAAAGTGTGTATCTTTGCAAACTCAATAAGAGTGAGAATATGAGCCAAGGAGACGACACTACTATTCGCTTTAGCGGCTTGAAACCAGGGCGGTACGAGTATGCTTTTGTGCTAGACGATGCTTTCTTCGCAGAGCGTAAAAACGACGAAATTCGTGGTGGAAGTGTTGAAATTAAGGCCAAGATGGAGCGAAAAGAGCATTTGCTCATGTTTAACTTCGAGCTTCAAGGCGAAGTGGAAACATGGTGCGACCGATGCTTGGGCGAGATGAAGGTGCCGATAGAGGGTGAAGAGGCTTTGTGTGTGAGGTTCAGCGATACCGAAGTGTGTGATGACGAAGATGTGGTGGTTCTACCCGAAGACGCCTATGAGATTGACCTTGAACAATGGCTCTACGAATATGTGGCAGTGCGAATACCGCTGCAGCATATGCATCCCGAAGGTGAATGCGACCCCAATATGGTATGCTATTTGACCTCGGAGGAAGAATTGGCAGCTCGACAGACCGAAGGTACAGATCCGCGGTGGAGCGCACTGAAAGAGATGTTGAATGACGAGGGTGAGACTAAGAACGAAATAAATAAATAAAAAAAAGTAATAATATGCCACATCCAAAACACAGATTCTCGCAGACCAGAACGGCCAAGAGAAGAACGCACGATGCGTTGGAAACAGCCCAGTTGACCACTTGCAGCAACTGTGGCGCACAGGTAATGTATCACCATGTATGCCCCGAGTGCGGCTACTATCGCGGCAAACTCGCTATCGAAAAGAACGCAGAGGAGTAAACGCGACGGAATAGTGATGCAAGACTTTTGACCTTCCCCCAGGGGAAGGTTTTTTTTTGTGTGTCAAAAAAAAGTTGTATCTTTGCACACTGAAAAAGAAACCGATGGAACTACTAATAGGTATACTCTGCGGCATTGCGCTCTCGCTCTTCTTTAGCTTTGGGCCTGCTTTCTTTGGCCTCATACAGAGTAGTATACAACATGGTTTTAAGCGCGCTATTTCGTTCGTTATAGGAGTCAGTCTGAGCGATATTGTGGTGGTGTTCCTTATGCTCACTGTGCTCAAAAATCTCGATATGGTGGCCACAATGCATAATATTTACGTGGCCAGCATTGGGGGTGTGGGCATAATTATAATGGGTATATACACCTTCCGCAAGAAGGCTATGGCTCCCAAGGATAAGAAAAGCCGGTTGCGCTTCCGCGACGACGAGGACACCCGAACGTGGCACCTTATACTGCATGGCTTTCTCCTCAATATCCTTAACCCCTTCATTTGGATATACTGGATTTCTGTAATCACGGTCCTTTCGGCCGAGGTGCAGCTTCAGCCCACCGAGCGCTATATCTTTTTTGCAGGTCTGCTATTGGCTACTACGGGGTGCGATATCCTTAAATGTCGTCTTGCCTCGTTGCTGCAGATGTGGTTCACTGTGCGCAGACTCAACTTCTTCAATAAGGCTACCGGTGTGATACTGATGATATTTGGCGTATATATGATTGCGTCGATGGTCGTCTATCAGACCAGTCCCAAGGCTCGTGAACGAGAGCAGGAGCATGCGCCGCAAAGCACGCGCATCATCCAGACCCTCCACAACCACATGGTGAAGGATTCGTCGAAACGGGCAGATACCCTTTATTTACAATAGACTACTTTCCGCGGTAGCATGCCGTTGGCATACACCACGTAAACGCCGGTTGCCGGGAGTGGCACCAGAATATTGTTTGTGGTTGAGGTGACGGTTGCTATATTGCGTCCCATCATATCGCTCACTTGAAACTCGATACCCTCTGTCCCAGCGATACGCAGTCCTTCTGTTGTAGTGGCAACCTCGATAGTTGGCAGCTCTGCATTGTCATCGATGCCGATGGGGAAAGGAAAGGGGTGGGGAATGGGGTGTGGGAAGGGGTTAGGGCCGGGACCGGGGCCGGGACCTGGTCCCGGGTTATCGCCGCACGTATCCTCGACGATGGCAAGTTGTGCCCACAGACTGCTGGATGTGTAGTTGTTTAGGCTGCCACAGGGCACGATGATGTTCAGGTCTGAGGTGTTGTTGAAGCTGTCGTCTGCTAGGGCAGGAGGTTGTGTGCCAAGCAGGTGCACGGTGTGTAGCGCGTCGCAGTCGCTGAAAGCCAGCGAGCCGATGAATGTCAGTGTTGAAGGCAGGCTGATGCCGCCGAGGTGTATGCAGTTGTACACTGCCATACCGGCAATGCCGATTGTTCCTTCGCGCACGGTGGCTGTATCCTGGCTGTCGTTGCGCACCTGAATCAAATAGTTGCCAATATAAAGCATCTTGTTGTTGTCGACCCAGTTGCTTTGTTTCGCAGCATATCCGGTTCCGTTGAACGCCATATTCGATATTACGCTGAGCGTGGATGGTAGTTCAATGGTGTCGAGCGCCGAGCACGCCAGGAAGGCACGGCTTCCGATGGTGGTGATGCCCTCGGCCAGGGATACGTGGGTCAACTCGCTGCAGTGAGCAAAGGCGCTACCGGCAATCTCGGTGACGCTGTAGGTACTGTTGCCGTGGCTCACGGTGGCGGGTATGGCCAGGTAGCCAGACGGCTTGGTGAGCGTGTCCCAGTTGGGGTTGTCGACCTTGACCGTCATGGCCGATGTCGATGTGATGGTGAAGTACAGCGTCTTGCCACCGCTGACGGTGGCGCTAAAATCAAATGCTCCTGCCATCGAGGCGATGGCAAGGAGCATAGTGGTGGTTAAAAACTTCTTCATTGTAACAAGCTTTATTCGCGAGCGGCGAGCAGCAGTTCCATCATCTTGATGGCGCTGACGCTAATCACAGTGCCGGGGCCGAAGATGGCGGCCACGCCGGCCTTGAACAGGAAGTCGTAGTCCTGTGGCGGGATGACGCCGCCGGCGACGACCATGATGTCCTCGCGGCCCAGTTTCTTGAGTTCTTCGATGACCTGCGGCAACAGGGTCTTGTGGCCTGCGGCCAGCGAGCTGGCGCCCAGAATATGCACGTCGTTCTCGACGGCCTGCTTGGCGGCTTCGGCCGGGGTCTGGAACAGCGGGCCCATGTCGACGTCGAATCCGAGGTCGGCATAGCCTGTGGCGACGACTTTGGCACCGCGGTCGTGACCGTCTTGGCCCATCTTGGCAATCATGATGCGGGGGCGACGGCCCTCGAGTTTGGCGAAACGGTCGGTGAGTTCCTGAGCTTTCTTGAAGCTTTCGCTATCTTTGGTCTGGCTGCTGTACACGTTGCTTATGAGGTTTATTTTGGCTTTGTAACGACCGAAGACTTTCTCCAGGGCGTAGCTGATTTCGCCCAGCGAGGCGCGTTTGCGGGCGGCGTCGATGCTGAGGTCGAGCAGGTTTCCTTCGCCGGTCTCGGCGCAGCGGGTGAGGCGGTTGAGGGCCTCTTCGACGGCTGCGCTGTCGCGCTCGGCGCGCAGCTTGGCCAGACGCTCAATCTGGGCCTTGCGCACGGCGGTATTGTCGACCTCTAGGGTCTCGATGGGGTCTTCGTGGTCGAGGCGGTACTTGTTGATGCCTACGATGGTGTCGACGTTGCTGTCGATGCGGCTTTGCTTGCGGGCCGAGGCTTCTTCGATACGCATCTTGGGCACGCCGCTTTCGATGGCCTTGGCCATGCCGCCCAGCTTCTCCACTTCCTGGATGTGGGCCCAGGCTCGGTGGGCGAGCTCGTGGGTGAGGGTCTCGACATAGTAGCTGCCGGCCCACGGGTCGACGACGCGGCAGATATTGGTCTCTTCCTGCAGGTATATCTGCGTGTTGCGGGCGATACGTGCGCTGAAGTCGGTGGGCAGGGCGATTGCCTCGTCGAGGGCGTTGGTGTGCAGCGACTGGGTGTGTCCCAGAGCGGCGCCCATGGCCTCGATGCAGGTGCGGGCCACGTTGTTGAAGGGGTCCTGCTCGGTGAGGCTCCAGCCCGAGGTCTGGCTGTGCGTACGCAGTGCCAGGCTCTTGGGGTTCTTGGGATTGAACTGGTTCACTATCTTGGCCCACAGCATGCGGGCTGCGCGCATCTTGGCGATTTCCATGAAGTGGTTCATGCCCACGCCCCAGAAGAAGGAGAGGCGCGGTGCGAAGTCGTCGACGCTCATGCCTGCCTTCACACCGGCGCGCAGGTACTCGAGGCCGTCGGCCAGGGTATAGGCCAGCTCGATGTCGGCGGTGGCGCCGGCTTCCTGCATGTGGTAGCCCGAGATGGAGATGCTGTTGAACTTGGGCATGTGCTTCGACGTGTACTCAAAGATGTCGGCGATGATCTTCATCGAGGGCAGCGGCGGGTAGATGTAGGTGTTGCGCACCATGAACTCCTTGAGGATGTCGTTCTGAATGGTGCCCTGCAGCTGCTCTTGCGGCACGCCTTGCTCTTCGGCGGCGATGATGTAGAAGGCCAGAATGGGCAGCACGGCGCCGTTCATGGTCATGGAGACGGACATCTTGCCGAGGTCGATCTGGTCGAACAGTATCTTCATGTCGAGGATGCTGTCGATGGCCACGCCGGCCTTGCCGACGTCGCCCACCACGCGCTCGTGGTCCGAGTCGTATCCGCGGTGAGTGGCGAGGTCAAAGGCGCAGCTGAGGCCCTTCTGACCGGCGGCTATGTTGCGGCGGTAGAAGGCGTTACTCTCCTCGGCGGTCGAGAAGCCTGCGTACTGGCGGATGGTCCAGGGACGCATCACATACATGGTCGAGTAGGGGCCACGCAGGAACGGGGCTATGCCGGCGGCATAGTTGAGGTGCTCCATGCCCTCGAGGTCTTTTTTGCCATAGGCGGGCTTGACGTCGATCTGCTCGGGCGTCTTCCAGTTCTTCTCTATATGGTTTTCTTTCTCCCACTGGGCGAAGTTTTCGCGGTTCTCTTCGCTCTTGCGGATGTCCACTTTCGTAAAATCTGGTCTCATTATCAGATGCTTATATCGTTACTCTAAGGTTGGTTCGTTTTGCAAATATAATAAATAATCCCGACATGCCAAATAAAAAGTTGTCGCAGGCGGCAGAAATCAGTCGTCGAGCGAGTAGCCGAAGCTGCGCAGGGCACGGTCGCTGTTGCGCCAGTCTTTTAGCACTTTCACATGCAGGGCCAGGAAGCAGCGTTTGCCGGTGAACTCCTCGATGTCGCGACGGGCTTCGGTGCCGAGCTTCTTGATGGCCTTGCCCTGGTGACCTATGAGTATGGCTTTCTGGCTTTCGCGTTCGACATAGATGATGCATTCGATGTTGTCGATGCCGTCGTTTTCGCGGTAGCTCTCCACCACCACCTCGCAGCTGTAGGGTATCTCTTTCTGGTAGTAGAGCAGTATCTTCTCGCGCACTATCTCGCTTACGAAGAAGCGCATCGAGCGGTCGGTCAGCTCGTCTTTTGGGAAGTAGGCGGGGTGCTCGGGCAGCGACTGCATGATGCAGTCGAATATGGCGTCGGTGCCGAAGCCTTCGGTGGCCGAGCAGGGCAGCACGGTGGCGCGCGGTATCTCGTTTTGCCACAGTGCAATCTGCCGTTGCACGGTGTCCTGGTCCGAGGTGTCTATCTTGTTGACCACCACTATCACCGGTGTCTCGGAGGCGGCTATGCGGTCCAGTACATGGCGGTTTTTGGGTGGCACGCCCACCTCGGTGACGAGCAGGAAGAGGTCGGCATCCTGCAGGGCAGTGCCCACGTAGCCCATCATCTGCTCGTGCAGCTTGTTGTGCGGGTTCACGATGCCGGGGGTGTCGGTGTAGACTATCTGGAAATCGTCGCCGTTCACTATGCCCATCACGCGCTTGCGTGTGGTCTGGGCCTTGCTGGTTATGATGCTTAAACGCTCTCCGACGAGAGCGTTCATGAGGGTCGACTTGCCCACGTTGGGGTTGCCGATAATATTTACGTAGCCGGCCTTGTGCATTAGAAGTACTCGATTGTTCTTATTGTGGTGAAGGTCGGGAGCATGCGGTCGCCCAGCAGCTCGTACTCGGTGCAGCTGATCCAGTTGCCGTGCGAGTCGTACTGGCGGCGGTAGAGGGTGATGGTGAGCTCCGGCTCCTCCTCGGTGTAGTCGTACAGTGTGTAGCTCGTGGGATAGCCTTGCTCGTCGTATTCCCAGCGCTTCTCCTGAATCTTCTGTTTCGACCGGTCGTAGACCACGGCTTTGCGCAGCGTGCCGTCGTTGTTGTAGGTGTACACTTCGCGTTTGAACACGTTGTTCAGGTGGTCGTTGTAGCTGCGCTGGCTGATGCGGCCCATGCCGTCGTGGCTCAGCTGCAGGCGGCTCTCCACCTGGCGTTCGGCGTCCTCCACATAGACCTCGGTCAGCGTGTGGTCTTGGTCGTAGACGTAGTAGGTGCGCCCTATCACACGGTCCTGGTTGTCGACCACGTGCTCGAGGGTGGTGAGCCCGAAGCCGTCGTGCTTGTAGCGGGTGCGGAATATAATATCCTCGGCCACCGAGAGGTACACCTGCTGGCGGCGTTGCTCTTTCTGGTTGTATTCGGTGATGAGGTGCTCCAGCTGGTCGCCCTTCTCCAGCTGGTCGTCGAGGCCGTAGCGTGCTTCGTACATCTTGGCGTCGATGCGCTTCACGGCACCGTGCAGCTCGTCGTCCTGCAGGTCGTGGCCGCTCTGTGCGGCGGCGGTCAGGCTGGCGGCACACAACATCAGAGCCACCATTATCTTGTTCATTCTCATACTCTATGCTTTTCTATTGTCTCTCATAACGCATCTTTGCCGCCATTATTGTGTGCCATATAAAAAAAATACACCCATCGTGCCCACCCCTGTCCCCCCTTCGCGCCCCATCCTCTCCCCATCCGGTAGCCTCGTTGTACTATCGTTGTACTATTGTTGTACTATCGTTGTACTATTGAAAACATAAGAACGATAGTACAATGATAGTACAACAATAGTACAACGATAGTACAACGACCGGAGGGGAAGAGGTGCGGAAGGAGCGGGGAAGGGGGTAAAACGGGGTGGGGATTTGGGCGAAATGTGGCGTGGTGCCTGGCGTAGGGGCAAAAAAAACAGAAGGAACACCGGCGGTGTTCCTTCTGGGAGGGTGGTGGCATCGACTGGATTTGAACCAGTGACGCAAGGATTTTCAGTCCTTCGCTCTACCAACTGAGCTACGACGCCAACTCTCGAATTCGGCTGCAAAAGTACATACTTTTTAGAAACTGGCCAAATTTTTTTTAGTTATTTTTCCGGGGCTTCCTCTATTGTGTCTGATTTAGAGCTCTTTGGCGCTATGAAAATTTGGTCTATGATGAACCAGGTGATGCCGATTGTGATGGCGGAATCGGCCACATTGAATATGGCATTGAAGAATTCGAAGTGCTGTCCGCCCACGAAAGGCATCCATTCGGGCCAATTGAATTGGAACAGTGGGAAGTAGAACATGTCTACCACACGTCCCTGCAGCAGTGGGGCGTAGCCGCCTTCGGGCGGGAAGAGGGTGGCCACGTTGTAGTAGCTCTCGTTGAAGATGACGCCGTAGAAGCAGCTGTCTATCAGGTTGCCCACGGCGCCGGCCAGTATCAGCGAGGCGCATGCCAGCAGCGAGGTGCGCATGCCGCGCCGCACGCCGCGCACCAGTAGCCACGCTATGAAGCCCGAGGCCACGAGGCGCACCAGGGTGAGCACCACCTTGCCGACGGTGCCGCCCAAGGCCATGCCAAAGGCGAAGCCTTGGTTTTCGATGAAGTGTATGCGGAACCACGTGCCGAGCACGTTGTATTCTTCGCCTATCTGCATGTGGGTCTTCACCAGCAGTTTCACTATCTGGTCGACCACTATGATGCCGGCAATGAGGAGCACTGCCAGCCGGGTTTGTTTCTTTCTATCGTTCATCGTTATTGCGTAGGTTTATCTGTTCGACCAGTTCGTCGTACCATGCCTGTCCGAAGCGCCGCACGAGGGGTTCGCGCAGGGCTATGTAGAGCGGGTCGCCGTGGCCGCGGGCGGCGCGGCAGATGTCCCACTGGTGGTAGTTCACGGCGGTGAACTCGCCGTAGTCCTCGACGCGTATGGGGTAGAGGTGGCACGAGACGGGCTTGTAGAGGCGTTGCAGGGCGCACAGGGCCGTGCCGTCGGCGGTGTAGATGGCGTAGGCGCAGGCCTTGCCGTCGACCAGTGGGGTGCCGAGGTCGCCTTCGGCGTCGCGCACTGCCACCCCTTGGTCCTCGATGGCTTGGCGTCCCTCGGGGGTGAGCAGCGGCAGGGCGTCGGGCAGCACCCGTTGCAGCTCGGCCACCTCGCTTTCCAGCAGCGGGGCTCCGCTGTCGCCGTCGACGCAGCAGGCGCCGCGGCAGGTGCCCAGGGGGCAGCCGAATCGCTGGTCGGCCACGTCGTCGCTCACTATGCTGTTCTGTACTATTATCATCGCAGGGTCTCTATTATTTTGTCGGCCAGCACGGCGGCCAGCTTGTACTTCGACTCGACGGTCCAGCCGGCCACGTGTGGGGTGAGCACGGTGTGGGGCGACCGCATCAGGCGGCGCAGCGCCTCGGGCACGTCGCCCAGCGTGTCGGCGGCCATGTTCTCGTATTCCAGCACGTCGAGGGCGGCGCCGCGCACTCGGCCGCTGTCGAGGGCGTCAGCCAGGGCCTCGGTGTCGACCACGGCTCCGCGCGAGGTGTTGACCACAAAGCAGGGCTTGGCCATGCGGGTCAGGAAGTCGGCCGAGAGGTAGTGGCGGGTCTCGTCGGTCAGCGGCACGTGGAACGAGACCACGTCGGCCTCGGCCTGCAGCTGCTCCAGTGTGACGGGTTTGATGTTTATAAAGTCCTTAAGGTCCTTGAGGTCCTTGTATTTGTCGTAGACCACTATGGGGCATCCGAAGCCCTGCAGGCGCCGGGCGAAGGCCTGGCCCATGTTGCCGAATCCGATTATGCCCACGGTGAGGCTGCCGAGCTCCAGGCCGCGGTTGGCTTCGCGCCGCCACAGGCCTTGGCGCACCTCGGCGTCGGCGCGCGCTATGTTGTCGAGCAGCGCCAGCAGCAGTCCCACGGCATGCTCGCCCACGGCGTCGCGGTTGCCCTCGGGACTGTTCAGGCAGCGTATGCCATGGCGCTCGGCATAGTCCACGTCGATGGTCTCCATGCCGGCCCCCACGCGCCCTATGCAGCGCAGCGACGGCACGCGGTCGATGAAGGCGCGGTCGATGTGCACCTTGCTGCGCACCACCAGGCCGTCGCACCCCTGGGCGGCAGCCACGAGGCCGCTGTAGTCGTGGTCGGGCTCGACGCTCACATCGAAGCCGGCGTCGCGCAGCTTGGCCTCGAGCACCGGATGGGTGCGGTCGGATATGAGCACCTTAGTCATTGAGCTGCAATTTGAAAGAAACCTTCGTGCGGATGCCGAAGATGCCTATGCCGCCGCTCACGTTGGAGTGTATCTGCACCGGCTCGCTGAAGAGCGCGAGCACCTCGTCGTAGTCGTAGGCATCGACCGATTGCAGGTACATGTAGGTGTCGCGAGAGATTGCCGAGACTTCGAGGTAGTAGTCCCTCGAGTTCATGTAGCGCTCGATGGTATCGTAGCCGTAGTAGTTGTCGTAGTCTTCGTATTCGTAGTAACCATACGGCTCCAGCTTGAATTGGTGCTGGTTGCCGTTTATGTTGGCGTCGGAGAAGAGCATCTCGTCGCCCACGTAGGTGTTGGCGGCGTCGGGGTCCTCCGGGTCGATGACGTCGATGCCGGTGCTCGAGATTACGGTGTAGTCGGTGCATTTGAAGTCGCAGTAGTATTCGTTCCTCGTGGTGTCGGTCCATACTATGTTGCTGTCGGCGTCGTACTTTGTGTAGATCGATGTCTCGTGGCAGCGCAGCCGCACCGAGTAGTAGTCGGTGCTGGATGCCGGGTCGGCGAGGGTGAAGGCAATGGTGTTGTTGCGTATGCCCCTCTCCTGGTCGGTGCCGTGTGATACACCGATGCCGCTCACCGCCGGTATCTGTGGCACGACGGCTTCGGCGGTGACAGTCTTGTGTCCAGGCACCGCGACGCTGAGCACCAGATGGTCGCCGGCTTGCGGCTGGTAGGCGAAGGTGTAGTTGCCGCCGTCGACATTGACCCCGCTGTGGGGCGAGCCGTCGACGCTGAGGCTTACGGTTGCGTCGGCAATCTCCTTGAAGTAGCCCTCGCCGTTGGGCACATAGAAGGTGCCGAACACTGGACGGCTGTAGGTAAGGCGCACGGCCAGCGGCTCGCCCGTCTCACCAAGCGCCCGCACCACCACTTCGGGTTGCCGGGCATCGACATCGATGTCTATCTGTTTCTCGCAGGCGGCCAGTAGCATGACCAGGGCCGCAAGGGTGGGGAATATGCAGTGTCTCATGGCTCTCAGAATTTGTAGATGTACGATATGGAAGGCATGATGGGGAACAGCGAGCGCTGCATGAGCACCGTGCTGTAGGTGGTGCCGTGGCCGTCGTCTCGCTGCACGCTTCTGGGATATATTATAAAGGGATTCTGCCGGTTGTAGAGGTTGTACACGCTGATGCTCCAGGTGCGCACGCCGTGCTTCTTCTGCTTGTGGAAGTTCACGCTAACGTCCATGCGGTGGTAGGCGGGCAGGCGGAAGTTGTTGCGCTCGTCGACCACGCGCATCTGCTCCGACCAGTATTGGCCCGCGTCCATCTCCACCTCCTGCATGGCTATGGTGGCGGTGTTGCCGGTGCTGTAGACCCATGTGACGCCGGCGTCAAAGGTGTTGTCCGGCTTGTATTGCAGGGTGATGCTCAGGTCGTGGATGCGGTCGTACTTGGCGGGGAATACCCGGCCGCCGTTCAGCTCCTCGCCGGGCCGGTCGAACTGGCGCATCGTGCGGCTCCATGTGTAGCCTATCCAGCCTGTGATGTCGCCCACGCTCTTCTGCACCAGGAACTCCACGCCGTAGGCCCAGCCGCGTCCCATGCAGACCATGTTCTCCCAGCCTTCGCTCGAGCCGAAGAAGGTGCTCCCCGGCTTGTACTCCAGCAGGTTGTTCATCCACTTATAGTAACCCTCCACGCTGATGTCCAGCAGTGACCGCCAGTCGTAGAAGATGCCTGCCGCCACCTGGTGGCTGTTCATGGGCTCGATGCGGGCGGTGACGGGCACCCACAGGTCGGTGGGCAGGCTGATGTTGCTGGTGCTGAGCAGGTGCAGGTATTGCGTCATATAGCTGTAGCCAGCCTTGAACGAGAGGTCGTCGCTCAGCAGAAGGCGGCTGCTCAGGCGGGGTTGCACCGAGGGGTAGAAGCGCCCCTCCACGAGGAATCCGCTCAGCACTGCGCCGATGTTCACTTTCAGCGGCTCGGCGATGCTCCAGTCGTCGCCGAAGTAGAGGTTCATCTCCTGCGCGTTGATGCTCTGCTCGCCGTAGGTGGTGTCCACGGGTTGGATGCCGGTGACGGTGATATGGGTGCCTTGCACCTGCGGGGTGAAGTGGTGGTTGACGGCGGTGGCGCCGAACTTGATGGCGTGCTCGGGCAGGGGCGAGTAGTCGAAGTCGGCCCGCACCGTCACGTCGGCGATGCCCGAGCGCACGGAGAGCTCGGCTTCGTTGGACACCAGGGTGCCGTATTCGAGTGTCTCTTCTTCGATGCCTATGCCGAGCTTCTGGCGGTAGCGGGTGAACGACCCTGTGAGGTTCATGAAGAGCTTGGGTGTGAGTTCGTAGTTCCAGCGCACGGCGGTGGCCAGGTTGCCCCAGTTGTAGCCGAACTTCATCCCGTAGTGCTCCAGGGGGTTCTCGGTTTCGTTGAAGCCTATGTAGGCGGCATCGTCGCCGCTGTACCAGGTGGCGTAGAGACGCGAGCGGTCGCTGAAGCGGTGGGTCAGCTTGCCGTTGAGGTCGTAGAAGTAGTAGCCTGCCGAGGCGCCGCGTATGCCTTCGCTGAGGGTGGCGGCCTTGACGAGGGGCATTATGAGCAGGTCGCCGTAGGTGCGGCGCAGCGAGAGGCTCAGTGTGGTCTGCTCTTTCACTATGGGGCCTTCGACGTTGACCTTGGCCGAGATGAGGCCCACCGAGCCACTGCCGTGCCACTCCTTGTCGTTGCCGTTGTTGGTGGTGATGTCGAGCACGCTCGAGATGCGGCCCGCGAAGTGGCTGGGGAACGACCCCTTGTAGAGGGTTACGTTCTTGATGGCGTCGCCGTTGAAGGCCGAGAAGAAGCCGCCCAGGTGGTTGACGTTGTAGAGCGGTATGCCGTCGAGCAGGAAGAGGTTTTGGTCCGGGCCGCCGCCACGCACGTAGATGCCGCTCATGCCCTCGGTGCCGCTCTGCACGCCGGGCAGCAGCTGTATGGCCTTGAGCACGTCGGTCTCGCCGAAGATGACGGGCACCAGCTTGATCTGCTCCACCGGCACCTCGATGGCGCTCATCTGGCTCACCTTGGTGCGGCTGATGCGGTCGGCGGTGACCTCTACTTCTTTGAGCACGAGGGCTGCCTCGAGCTGTGCGTTGACGGTGTGGTCGCCGTCGAGCGTTATGTCGCGCTCGAACACCTTGTAGCCCACGAAGCTCACTCTCAGGTGTGCCGAGGTGCTCCCTTTCAGGGTGAGCGAGTAGCGCCCGTGGGCGTTGGTGACGGTGCCTTTGCCGGTGGTGGCGTCGAGCACCGTGGCGCCTATCAGGGTCTCGCCCGTGGCACGGTCGGTCACGGTGCCGCTCAGCGTCTGGGCGGTGGCACACAACGGCAGCAGCAGCAACAGTATGGTGATTGCCTTTTTCATAGTCAATTCTTGATGGCTTCTTCCTCTTCGTTGTCGTATTGCTTCATCACGCGGTCGTTCAGGTTGCGCATGGGGCGCCGGTGCTCGCGTATGGTCTCGCCGGCCACTATGCCGGTGGGCACGGCTATGATGGAGTAGCCGAGCAGCATGACGAGCACGGCCAGGAAGCGGCCTGCCATGGTCACCGGCGCCACGTCGCCGTAGCCCACCGTGGTGATGGTCACCACGGCCCAGTAGATGCCGGTGAGCACACTGTCGAACTGGTCGTTGTGGTCGGCCTCGAACGAGTACATCAATGTGCCCAGTATCACTGCCGCCACCAGCACGAAGAGCATGAAGATGAGTATCTTGATGGCACTGTTGCGCATGGCCGACAGCAGGCGGAAGGCCTCTATCTGGAAGCGCTCCATCTTGAAGATGCGGAATATGCGCATCACTCGCAGCAGCCTGAGCACCGACAGGGCCTGGGTGGCGGGGAAGAGCAGGCTGAGGTAGGCGGGGAAGATGCTCAGGAAGTCGATGACGCCCCAGAACGAGAGCACATACTTCATCGGATGCTTCAGGCAGTAGATGCGCAGGTAGTACTCGACGGTGAAGAGCAGGGTGAAGCCCCACTCCAGCACCTTGATGATCCAGAACGAGTACGAGAGCTCGGCCCTCGAGGTCATGGTGCTCGTCGAGCCGAAGAGGCTGTCGATCACCAGCACCGCTATGTTGGCCACTATGGCCACCAGCAGCCACACGTCGAAGCGCTTGCCGGCGGGGGTGTCGCTCTTGAATATTATTTCGAATATCTCGCGTTTCTTCAGACCGCGGTATTTCTTGGGCATGAGCCATTCGAACACCAGCTTGTGCATGGCGTGGTAGCCCCACCGTGCTATGCGGCGGACCAGCCCTTGCCAGTCGTATTCCACAGACCAGCGTGCCACACGCCAGTACAGGTCCACTATCTTATCTGTCAGCTTCATAATAGAGTCGGTTCTCGTGGTGGTCTACAAATACGCTGCGGGCGGCCTGCTGCAGGGTGGCGGTGTCGACGCGGCGGTACAGGTCGGGCTCGCGGTTCACCAGGTCGGTGTCGCCCAGCCAGGTGTAGTAGGCCAGGCCGTAGGCGCGGTCGGCGGCCTTGTATTGGCCGAAGACGAAGGTGTTCTCGTAGCGGTTTATCACCTTCTGCAGCTCGTGCTCCGAGGGGCCTTCGTCGGCCAGGCGGCGCGCTTCGGCCTGCAGCGCGTCGGCGGCGCGCCGCGGGTCTATGCCGTCGGCCACCGTGCCGCTCAGCACCACCAGGCCGGGGCCTTGGTCGCCGCTGATGCAGGCGTCGACGTCGCTGAAGAGGCCCTCGGCGCGCACCAGCCGCTGGTGCAGGCGGCTGCTGGTGCCCGTGCCCAGTATGTCGGTCATCAGGTCGCAGGCGCGGAAGAGGGGGTCGTCGTGGTCGCCCATGGGCCAGGCCACGTACACCTTGCTGTCGGGCACCGGCCGCCGCACCCGCAGCTCGCGGGCTGCGGTCTGCTCCGGCTCGGCCGGCAAGGGCTGTGCCTCGACCGGATGCCCGGCGGCCACCGCCCCGAAGGCCTGCCGCGCCTGGCGCAGCTGCTCGTCGTGCGGCAGCGGGGCCGCTATGGCCAGCACCGCGCCCGACGGACGGTACCAGCGGTCGTGGAAAGCCCGCACGTCGGCCAGCGTGGCCTCGGCCACATGGCGTATGTCGGCCCCTATGGTGGCCCAGCGGTAGGGATGCACCTTGTAGCACAGCGGACGCAGCAGCAGCCACACGTCGCCGTAGGGCTGGTTCATGTAGCGCTGGCGGTACTCCTCGGTCACCACGTGCTGCTGCACCTCGAGGGCGCGTTGTGTGATGTCGAGGCTCGCCATGCGGTCGGCCTCCAGCATCAGGGCCGTCCCCAGGTCGCCGGCCGGCAGGGTGATGTAGTAGTCGGTATAGTCGCAGTTGGTGGCAGCGTTGCTCTCGCCTCCGATGCGGCTCAGCACCCCGTCGAAGTCGGGCACGCGCTCCGTGCCGCCGAACATCAGGTGCTCGAAGAGGTGGGCGAAGCCCGTGCGGCGGGGATCCTCGTTGCGCGACCCGACGCCGTACAGCAGGTTCACCGCCGCCAGCGGCGTGTCCCACGCCTCGTGCGTCAGCACCGTCAACCCGTTGTCTAATATGCTTTTCCGATATTCTATCATTTCCCTAATGGCCTGCAAATATACAAATAATTCCGTAACCGTAAGCAAAAAAGCGCCCCCACAGCATAAAAAGGAAATCGGGAATCGACAATTGAAAATCGAAAGCCGCACCCGTCCGCAGCCTGTCCGACGGCCGTTTTAACGCAGTTTAACTTAAAACCTAAAGAAATTAAGATTTGGTGCCGGAATTGTCCCTTTTGCAACCGGCTGACAACCAGCTTGTACTTCTTATGTATTTCTTATGTATTTCTTATGTTTTAAACATAAATACAACATAAGATATACATAAGAACGACATAAGAACGACCCTACCGGAAGGCTACCGGAGGGGGTGGGGAAGAGGTGAAAGGTGAGAGGGGAAGGTGAGAAGTGAGAAATGATAGGAGGGATTTTGCAGAATTGGAAAAAAGATGTATATTTGCAGCAGTGTATCATCGACCATTAAATATGCAAAGCGTTATGAAAAAGCGTCTTAGCCATACAATAGTCCATCTGCTTGCCGAGGTGGCCGCCATTGATAACATGCCATAAAACAAATAGTGCCATGAAGAAATACATTGTTCTGTTGCTGTGCTTGATTGCCTGCCGCCCAGTGGTTGTTGCCCAAGAGGAAATAGACACCATCCCAGAGTTTTATCATCATTATATGTACCAATGGGTCGACGATAGCGCTGAAGTGTGTTGGCATGATAGTATGCTGTGCGTGCGTAATTGGTCTTCTCTTCGATATACTGGATATTATAATTCAATAATCTCCATGCCAGCATTGATTAGGACGCTTGCAGCGCAATATGAGATTTCTGATTCGACAAAAATTGTTGGCATCGCCGCAGTTATGGATACCGCTTCGTTAGGAGCGACCCCGGATACTTTGTCTTTTGAGCTAAGTCTGTATAAACCTGTTGGTGGAAATATGCAACTGCTTAAAAGCGATACTATAAGCGTCTCTGATTTTGTGCGAAAGATGAAGATGCTTTTTCTTGAGGGGGAGATTCATTGTAATCAAGAACCATCGTCGTATGATGATTATGTGAGATATTATAGCACATATGAAGTATATTTTGAAGAGCCAGTGGTGATGACCGACTCTTTCTGTATAGGATTTACTCATTTTTACGATTGGGAAGAATATGAATGTAGATATGATTATTATCCGGTTAGGTTAAGAGAGGAACACATCAATTGCCGCTATGGAATTCATAGGATGCCTTTGAATACTATTCGGTATAAGCTGAAAAGCGACCCACCCGATGCGCCATGGCATCAAACACTTGGGCATCTTGTCCTGTGCCTGATGCCCATCGTGGAGCGGCCGTGCGACACCTGCGGCATGGTGCGCGACTTCAGGCAGCAGTGGATTGCCGACCAGACCCTCTTCGTGCAGTGGGACACCCTGCCCAACCACACGTCGTGGCAGCTCAGCTACTGTGCCGCCGGCACCGACCCCGACCACGGCACCATCGTCGACTGCCCGCTGCCGCAGGCCGTAGTGGGTAACGTGGTAGGG
>CACYZN010000010.1 GCA_902778925.1 uncultured Bacteroidota bacterium | reverse complement strand
ACCATCCCCGTCGTCATTCTCTTCGAGAAAGGCAAGGAGCTGCGCCGCATCACCTCCGCCGTCCACAGCGAGGAGGACATCTATCGATTCATCGCTGGAGAATAACAATCAAAAACACATCCAATATGCAACATCACATCATCAAATCCCTCGCCGTCCTCGCCTTGGGTGCGATGCTGCTCGACCGGTCTGCCTCGAAGGTCTGCAACCCCGATGGAAAATGCAATTAATGGTCAAGGTCGGCGACCATCCGGCACGGAAAACGGTGGTGATAAAATAGCCACACTTTAAAACGCATATTTATAACTCATGCTCGTGATTCATACATAATCATGAGCATGATTTTTTATAGATATTTAGACATCTTTGGATATAAAGATTTCCAGTGTATTTGATATGGCTGCAAAGAAGGCACATAGAAGCCATGAAGAAGGAGTGAAGAAAGGAACCTGTCGGCCGTTCGCTGCTCATCGGCAAAGTCTTTCGCAAAATATTTTTGCCATATAAGAAAATAGTCGTATCTTTGCAGTCGAAATATTAACCTAAAAACAATAACCATTATGGAAAAGTATGTTTGCAACGTCTGCGGGTATGAGTATGACCCCGCGAAAGGCGACCCCGACAACGGCATCGCTCCCGGCACCAAGTTCGAGGATCTGCCCGCCGACTGGGTATGCCCCCTCTGCTCGGTCGACAAGACTCATTTCGAGAAACAATAATAGTAGAATGCGTTAATTTGTTAATGCGTTAATGTGTTAGTGATTGACATCGTCAAAAACCAACATAGTGATGCACCAACACTAACGCAATAGCACGATAACACAATAACACAATTTAAAATAAAAGTTATGCTTAACAAGAAAGTTTCCGACCTGCTCAACGAGCAGATCAATAAAGAGCTCTACAGCGGCTACCTGTATCTCGACATGAACAACTACTTCGACAAGCGCGGCCTCGCCGGCTTCGCCAACTGGTACATGATCCAGGCCATGGAGGAGCGCGACCATGCCATGCTCATCTATAAGTACATGCAGAACAACGACTGCCCCATCGTGCTGAACGCCATCGCCAAGCCCGACAAGAAGTACAAGAAAGACATGGATGTGCTGAAGGCCGGCCTGGAGCACGAGGAGTATGTCACCGCCAGCATCCACACCATCTATGACGCTGCCTACAAGGTGAAGGACTTCCGCACCATGCAGTTCCTCGACTGGTTCGTCAAGGAGCAGGGTGAGGAGGAGACCAACGCCCGTGACATGATCACCAAGATGGAGCTGTTCGGCAGCGACCCCAAGAGCCTCTACATGCTCAACCAGGAACTCGCCGCCCGCGTCTACAACGCCCCCAGCCTGGTGCTCGACTGAAGCCGCTGTTATATTTTGATTATAATGAGGCCGGGCAACAATCGTTGCTCGGCCTCATTTGTCGGTGGACAATAAACGCTGCTGGATGACGTTAATGTCACAAAACGACCGATTATGGAGATAAAACCCTACCGCCACGAGGTGAAGTACTACGAGTGCGACCGCATGGGTATCACGCATCACAGCAACTATATTCGCTTTATGGAAGAAGCGAGGGTCGACTGGATGGATCAGATAGGTTATGGCTTCGACCGTATGGAGGCCGAAGGGGTGGTCTCTCCGGTGGTGGCTGTCGAGTGCCGCTACCGCCACTCCACCACCTTCAAGGACATAGTCGAGGTCTCGGTGCGGGTGCAGGAGACTACGCCGCTGAAGATAGTCTTTGCATACACCATGACTTGTGGCGGCCACACCGTATGTACCGCCACCAGCACCCACTGTTTTCTGGAACAGGGACGCCCAGTATCGCTTGAGAAACGCTTCCCCGAGTTGTATGCTGCAGTAAAAAGCCTGTAGTTGTACCGTAATGAGACGCGAGGGCCATGCCGTTCGGCATGGCCCTCGCGCTTGCTATAGGCAGACCCTATTTCAGGTGGTCTTCGTAGTATTGGAACATCTTCTGGTACAGGTGCAGGCGCTCGCGGCCCAGCACGTTGTGCTCGTGGTGGGGGTAGACGAAATAGTCGACCTGCTTGTAGTTGTTGATGCAACGCTCTATGAACTCCAGCGAGTGTTGCCATACCACCGTGTTGTCCTCGGCGCCGTGGATGACCAGCAGTCGGCCTTCGAGATCCTTGGCCTTGTTCAGGAGCGAGGTGGCCTCGTAGCCCTCCGGGTTCTCCTGCGGGGTGTCCATATAGCGCTCGCCGTACATAATCTCGTACCACTTCCAGTCAATGACCGGGCCGCCGGCGCAACCCACCTTGAACACCTCGGGGTGTGCCAGCTTCATGGTGATGGTCATGAATCCACCGAAGCTCCAGCCTTCCACGCCCATGCGGTTTTCGTCCACGTAAGGCAGGCTCTTCAGGAACTTGACGCCCTCCATCTGGTCGGCCATCTCTATCTCGCCGAGGTGGCGGTGGGTGCAGCTTTCGAACTCGAAGCCACGGTTGTCGGTGCCGCGGTTATCGACGGTGAAGACCACATAGCCTTGCTGGGCGAGGAACATGAAGTAGAGGTTGCCGCCGCCCAGCCAACTGTCGGTAACAAGCTGCGAGTGCGGGCCGCCATAGACATACACCAGCGTGGGATATTTCTTGCCAGGCTCCATATTGGGAGGGGTGATAAGGCGGTAGTAGAGGTCCGTCTTGCCGTCGGCAGCCTTGATGGTGCCGAGTTTCACGCGGGGCATGGCGTAGTCCTTGAGGGGGTTCTCGGCATCGTAGAGACGTGTGCTTTCTGCCTTCACATAACCCTCCTTCTGATAGTCGATAGTGCGGTAGACGGCTCCTGCAGGCACTTGAACCGAAGAGAACACGTCCACCATGCGGGTGCCATCCTCGTTGAGCACCACGCTATGAGTGCCACCAACATGCTTGACTTTCGTTGCTTTGACTTTAGGTCTGGTGATGCACCACATCTCGCCGCTCTTCAGGTTCACACGGTAGGCGTCTCGGCCGGCAAGGTTGCCCTTGTTGGCATAGATGAAGATATTTTCACCTTTCTTGTCGAACTGGATGAAGCCCTCGACCTCATATTCGCCCGTGGTTACCTGTTTCACCAGCGTGCCATCAATATTGTATAGGTAAAGGTGCTTGTAGCCGTCGCGCATCGAATACCACAGGAATTGGTCGCCCTTAGGAGTGAAAATCATCGGCTCGCAAGGCTCCACATAGCGAGCGTTAGTCTCCTCGAAGAGCACCTTTATGAAAGCGCCCGTAGCCGCGTCGTACTGCTCGAGCCACATGTGGTTCTGCTCGCGGTTCACCTTGGCGATATAGATAAACTTCTCGTCGGGACTCCAGGCGATGTTGGTGAGGTACATCTCGCGCTCGTGGACGGTGGTGTCGCGGGCTGTGTTGAGGTAGACGAGCTTCTGCGAAGCGCAGTCCCATACGCCTACCGTCACCTCGTGGCTCTTCATGCCGGCCATAGGGTACTTGATGTTGCGCACCTCGGCCTCGCGGGCCTTGGTGTTCACGAGGGGATAGTCCACCACCATGCTCTGGTCCATACGGTAGAAGGCCAGACGGCTGGCCTTGGGCGACCAGAAGAGGCCGCCGTTGATGCCGAACTCGTTGCGGTGCACGCTCTCGCCGAGGACGATGTTGTAGCCATCGCCGCGCTCCACCAGGTGGCCGTCGACGTAAAGGTCGCCCTCTTTCAGTTCGACGCGTTCCTCACGCTTGGGGTCGTGGTTCTGCGGCTTGCGCCAATCCTGCTGGGCCTCGGTGAGCTTGAACTCTTTCTTGCCGTCGAAGCCGTAGACTTCGCCACCCTTGTAGTAAGTGACAGTCTTGCCGTCGGGGGCGAAGATGAAGCTCATCATCTCGCGCTGGGGGTAGAGGCTGCGGTCCATCAGCTGGTCCCACTGCAGGAGCTTGTCCTGCGCCATCATCGTGGCGGCACATGTCACCGCCGCCAGGGTCAGTAGAAACTTTCTCATATTTCTGTATATCTTAATTTCTCTGTTAAACTTTATCTATTCTCCTGTCTCCTGCTCGCTGCGCTCACGAGATCTTGCGGATCTTGTAGATTTCGCGCATCGCTTCGCTCGCGCGGCTACGCAGGTTGTTTTCCGTTATCAATATTTTCTGTATTCGTTTACTGTCACTCTTCTCATTCCTTTCTTTAAATCATATTCTCCGAAGTTTATCAATAAGCCTTCATTTTTCCCCAACAGTTTCAAGTATGTCCTCAACTGCTTATAATACACATCTTTTATTTCTTCTACAGATTTCAACTCCACAATCAATTCTCCCGCTACCAGCAAATCCAGTCGTAGGTCGTCTCCTATCGTGGCTCCTTTGTAATTAATGGCCACGGGCACTTGCGTCTCAACATTCAGTCCCCTCAAAGTCAGTTCCTGCGCCATTGCCTTCTCGTAGACCGATTCCAAGAGACCAGGCCCAAAATGGTTGTAAACCTCCATTGCTGCGCCTCTGACTTCATATATCAACTTGTACATCAGCTCATGCGCCAGCATAATTTACAAGATTTACTAGATTTCGTGAGCCGGAGGCGAACAGGAGACTAATGATTTTCGGACAATCAATAATTCCGCCAGTTGCGGAAGCGGAGGTTGAACACCCCGAAGAAGGCCTCCTTGAAGATCTTCATGCTCATCTTGGAGGTGCCGAGGACGCGGTCGGTGAAGATGATGGGCACTTCGTAGACCTTGAAGCCCAAGCGCGTGGCCGTGTACTTCATCTCGATCTGGAAGGCGTAGCCGACGAACTTCACCTTGTCGAACTTCATCTTCTCCAGCACGCGGCGGCTCCAGCATACAAAGCCGGCGGTGGCGTCGCAGACTTTCATGCCGGTGACAATCTTCACGTATTTGGAGGCGAAATAGCTCATCAGCAGGCGTCCCATTGGCCAGTTGACCACCGACACCTTGCCATCCACGTAGCGGCTGCCCACCACCACATCGCCTTTGCCCGAGGAGCAGGCGTCGTAGAGGCGCAGCAGGTCGTCGGGGTTGTGGCTGAAGTCGGCGTCCATCTCTATCATATAGTCGTAGCCATGCTCGTTGCCCCAGCGCATGCCGTCGAGGTAGGCGGTGCCAAGGCCGAGTTTGCCTTTGCGCTCCTTAATAAAGAGACGGTTGGGGAACTCCTGCATCAGCCGTTTCACTATGTCGGCTGTGCCGTCGGGCGAATTGTCTTCGACAATCAGCATGTCGAATTCCTTGGGGAGAGAAAAGACCTTGCGGATTATGGCTTCGATGTTTTCCTTCTCGTTGTAGGTGGGGGTGATAACTAGCGTATCTGACATATCGTGTGTGTTTTTTTTTCCGAGTGCAAAGATACGAAAATAATTGAAATAAACAGGGGTAAAGTATAAATAAATGCTTTGCCCCTTGTATTTCAGTGTGTTTTGCTTCGGACGGGATTGCTTTGCGGTGCCGGTTGACACTGCTTTGAGGAAGCGGCACGCTGTTTTCTCCCTGCCGTCAAAGTCTAAAATATGTCCTTGATAGTCTGGCTTTGGCCGTTGAAAACTATGGTGTCGCCCACATGTTTGCCTTTCAGGGCCATGTATATGGGTGTCTGGGCGCTGATGGCGAACCACACCTCGGGCGGTAGCGGGACGCCGGCCACCGAGCCTTTGGAGGCGACGTTGAACTTGCCGGCCCCTATCGAGAGCAGGAACCGCTGGCTCCCGGTGACGACGCAGGCACCGTGCTCTACCACATCGGGCGGTGGCATGCGGAGCAGGTCCTGCAGATGGCGTATGCCGGCCAAGGCGTTGCTGTACTGCCGGGCATACATGTCGCGGCTGCGCATCATCTTGGTGCGGTAGGAGTCGTAGCGGTCGACATTGGCGCCGTAGTCGTTGCTTTGCTGCTGCGCCGAGTCCATCTCTTGTTTTGCCACATTAGCAATATGCTCCTGCTGTTCGATGCAGGAGCATATCACTTGTTGGCGTTTTTCTTCCCTGGACATTGGGTTATCTGGTCTTGCCGGGGTAGACCTTGAGGGCCTCTTCGAGGCACTTCATGGCCTTCTTGAGGTCTTCGATGCAGATGCAGTATGTGATGCGGGCCTGATGGCGACCACGCTCGGGGTCTTCGTAGAAGCCCGTGGCGGGGGCCAGCATGACGGTGGCGCCGTTGTAGCTGAAGTCGGTCAGCAGCCACTGGCAGAACTTGTCGCTATCGTCGATAGGCAGGTCGATGACGGTGTAGAAGGCGCCTTTGGGCATGGGGCAGAAGCAGCCGGGAATCTTGTTCACACCCTCGACCACCACGTTGCGGCGAGCCACATATTCGGCCTGCACCTTGTCGAAGTACTCCTGCGGGGTGTCGACGGCGGCCTCGGCGAAAATCTGGCCGAAGCTGGGGGGCGACAGACGGGCCTGGGCCAGGCGCATGGCTATGGCGTAGACCTCGCTGTTGCGCGTCACCATGCAGCCCACGCGGGCGCCGCAGGCGCTGTAGCGCTTCGACACCGAGTCGAACAGTATGACGTTGCGCTCCAGACCCTCAAGCTGCATGACGCTGAAGTGCTTGTGGCCGTCGTAGCAGAACTCGCGGTACACCTCGTCGGCAAAGAGGTACAGGTCGTACTTCTTCACCAGACCGGCCACCTTGAGCAGCTCCTCGTGGGTGTAGAGGTAGCCGGTGGGGTTGTTGGGGTTGCATATCATGATGGCGCGGGTGCGCGGGGTGATGGCCTTCTCGAAGTCCTCGATGGGGGGCAGGGCAAAGCCTGTCTTTATGTCGCTCGGTATGGTGACAATCTTGGCGTCGCAGAGCTTGGCGAAGGTGTTGTAATTGGTGTAGTAAGGCTCGGGGATGATGATTTCGTCGCCCGGATTGAGGCAGACGGTGAAGGCCATCTGCAGGGCCTCGCTACCGCCGGTGGTTACAATCACCTGGTTGGGCGTCACGTCGATGCCGTGGCGGTGGTAGTAGTTGCACAGTGCGCGACGGTAGCTGGGGATACCGGCCGAATGGCTGTATTCCAGCACGCCTTTCCACTGCGGCAGTTCGCAGGCGTTCTCGGCCAATGCCTTGAGGGCACCCTTGGGGGTCTCGATGTCGGGCTGGCCGATGTTGAGGTGGTATACGTGGATGCCACGTTCTTTGGCGGCGTCGGCAAATGGGACGAGTTTACGTATGGCCGACTGCGGCAGTTCTTGTCCTTTCTTCGAAATCTGGGGCATGGCTGGACTTATTTCTTAATGGGTTGGGGACCTTCGAAGCGGGGGTCGGCCTTCAGGTCGTCGCGGCGCATGGGGGCTACCTGCTGGTTGGCTTTCTGCTGCTCGGCGGGTTGTGCATTGTCGGGGGCTTTCACGTTGCCTTTGATGCGCAGCACCACGCGCGGGTTGTCGACGGCGTTGCTGGTGACGGTGACGGTCTTCGAGAAGGCGCCCACGTTGTTGGTGTTGTAGTGCACCTTGATGGTGCCGGTCTCGCCGGGCATGACGGGCTTCTGGGTGTAGCTGGGGGTGGTGCAGCCGCACGAGGCTTTCACGTTCTGGAGTATCAGGGGTTCGTTGCCCTGGTTGGTGAAGGTGAACTCGCAGTCGCCGTTGCCACCTTTGGCGATGGTGCCGTACTGGTGTTCAAGCTCGGCGAAGCTAATCTTGGGACCGTTGGCGGGTACTTCGGTTTTCTCGGGGGTCTGGGCCTGTGCCATGCCGAATGTCATTGCGGCAAAAAGGCAGATCAATGCAATCTTTTTCATGTTGTTATTTGTTTTGAGTTTTGTTTTCGTTTTTGTCCTTTTGGGCGGCAAAATTACTAATTTTTAGTACTCGTCCAAAAAAAAATATTGCAAAAAATCTAAATTAGTTCTATTACAACGTATTCCGACTGGGTGCCGATGCGGTATTTGGCGCCCCAGATGCCCAAACCGGAGCTCACATAGTAGGCTGTGCCCTGCTTTTCGAGGCGGCCCCACGAGCATTCGTACACGGCGTCGGTTATCCAGCTCAGGGGCCATACCTGGCCGCGGTGGGTGTGGCCGCTAAGCTGCAGGCCGATGCCGGCCCGGGCGGCCTCGTCGAGGCGGTAGGGCTGGTGGTCGAGGAGGATGGTGAACTGCGAGTCGGCGACGGCGAATTGCTGCAGAAGCCGCTGCAGGTCGAGGCGGTTGGCGTTGCTGCGGTCGTCGCGCCCCACGATGACGAGGGGGCCGACAGCGGCGGCGCTGTCGCGCAGCAGGGTGATGCCGGCCGAGCGGTAGAACTGCTCGACCTGGGCGGGGCTGTCGTAGTAGCCGGCGAAGTATTCGTGGTTGCCGAGGCAGGCGTAGACGGGGGCGTCGAGGCGCCGCAGCTCGGCGGCCATGTCGTCGGCCAGCAGCGGCCGCAACGAGCGGTCTATCAGGTCGCCGGCCACCAGCACGAGGTCGGGGTGCTCGGCGTTGAGCATGTCGACCCACCGCGCCAGGTCGCTGCGTCGGTTGTGGTAGCCGAGGTGTAGGTCGCTGACGGCCACCACGCGCATGGGCCGCTCCAGGCGGCCATGGGTGTCGACGCTCATGGTCTCGCGCTGCTTGTGTTCGTAGTGCAGCCGGGCGTAGGCGAAGAGACCCGCCAGGCTCACCGCCAGCACGGCGCAGGTAATCCAGTTGTCGCGCAGCCAGGCCGTGGGCAGCAGGTGTACCAGCCGCAGCAGGTCGGCCACGAGGAAGAGCAGCAATAGGTAGAATATCACTATCAGTGCCTGGTTGCCAATGTTGTATACCGCCGAGGCGAGGCCCATGGGCAGGCGGTCGACATGGCGCGTCATGGAGAGCACCCACAGCGCCAGGCACAGCGCCTCGACGCCCACCGCCAGCCAGCGCAGCCACGCCGCCACGGGGGGCAGCATCCACAGGTGCCAGCCTAGGTAGCCGCCCAGCAGGGCCAATACGGCAAAGACTATCAGAAATCGCATATTTATATCTGTCTACTTGATGACCAAATCCACCTCTTCCTGCAGGCGGGCCTCGAGCCACACTTGCAGCTTGCTGCGGTCGGCCGGCGCCAGCTGGGCGCCCGGCTTGAGGGTGACCACGGCGGTGGGCGTGCCCGACAGGCGGCCCACGCCTACGCGGTCGACCGGGGTGAAGAGCAGCGCCGCCTCGCGGTCGATCTCGACGCCTAGGCTGTCGTAGCGCGTGTAGGCCTCCAGCTGTTGCCCGAGCTGCTGCACCTCGGCCCCCAGGCGCGCCTTCTCGGCGTCGGCGGCCGTCGAGAAATTGGTGAGTTGCGACGCCAGCAGCTCGAGGTCCTCGCTGTCGCCGCCCTGTATCACTTCCAGGCCGTAGCTGCCCAGCCCGTAGTAGTCCATGCGGCTGCGGGCGTCGGCCACCTCGGCGTCGCCGATGGTGCGTCCCACGGCCACCACATGCAGCGTGTCGGCCTCGACGCCGGCCGATATGATGCGCGTGCCCGTCTGCCGCAGCTCGCGTTCGACAAACTGGTGCACGTTGCGGTCGAAGACATTGCGCTGCACGATGTTCACCGTCATCACCGCCGCCGGCAGCATGGTGATCACCACCACCCACATCACCAGCCGGCGGCCGCGCTTGGTCAGGTCCGACTGTGGCGTGACCTTCGTGCGGAAGCGCAGCAGCTTGACGCCGAGGAAGGTGCTGAGGGCTATGAAGACCGTGTTGATGAAGAACAGGTAGAAGGCCCCGAAGAAATAGTTCCACTGGGCCGTGGCCAGGCCGTAGCCCGCGGTGCAGAGGGGCGGCATCAGCGCCGTGGCGATGGCCACGCCCGGAATCACCTGCCCCTTGCTCTTGGTGGTCAGCGCCAGCACACCCGCCGCGCCGCCGCAGAAGGCAATCAGCACGTCGAACAGCGACGGCGAGGTGCGGGCCAACAGCTCGCTCTGCGCCTCGCCCAGCGGCGAGATGAGAAAATAGAGCGTGGCCGTGACAATCGAGATAAGCGTCGCCACGCCATAGTTCTTCAGCGCACGCCGCAGCAGGTCGGAATCGCCGATGCCCACCGAAAGCCCCATGCCCAGTATCGGCCCCATCAGCGGCGAGATAAGCATGGCGCCGATGATGACAGCCGTCGAATTCACATTCAGCCCCAGCGACGCAATCAGAATGGCGAAAATGAGAATCCACAGGTTGGTGCCGCGAAACATCACCCCCGCCCGCACCTGCTCGATCACCTCGTGCTCGTCCTCCTTGTCGCTCATCAAGTTGAAATACTCCTTCAGCCGTAGCCAGACATTCTTCAGTTCCATAAGCATAGTCGTTATCGTGTCAACCCAATCTTAACGCCGCGCCGCCGATTTTATTGCCCCCCGTCCCCCTCGCCACCCCCTCGTCGACCCACATACCCCCCTTCCTCTCCCCATCCCCTCCGGTTCCGGTGGCCTCGTTGTACTATCGTTGTACTATTGTACTATTGTTGTACTATCGTTGTACTATCGTTCTTATGTTTTCAATAGTACAACGATAGTACAACAATAGTACAACGATAGTACAACGGCCGGAGGGATAGGGGAGGGGAAGCGGCCCCGAAGCCCTCGGCAGGGCGGCAGGCAGCATGGCGCCCGACAAATAAATAAATCGCCGTTTTGGTGACTGAAACACAGGGGGTTGGGTGTGGTGCTAAAATATTTATCACCAAAAATGGTTACCAATCGAAATTTTTTCTGTATCTTTGCAGGCACCAAAACGAAAAGAGCAATAAACTAATATTAATCTTATAACATTAAAATTATGGCATTTAAAGGACAAATCATCATCGATACCGAGCGCTGCAAAGGCTGCGGAGTCTGCGTACCCGTCTGCCCGATGAAGTGCATCGCGTTGTCGAAAAATGTAAACGGCAAGGGTTACAACTACACCGAGACCGTGAATGAGAGTTGCATAGGCTGCGCCAGCTGCGCCATGGTGTGCCCCGACGGCGTGATTTCCGTTTACAAGAAGAAAATCTAAACGAAAAAAGAAAGAAAGGAATACTATGGCAAGAGAACTCCAACTGATGAAGGGCAACGAAGCAATTGCCCGTGCAATGATTGCCAGCGGATGTGACGGCTACTTCGGCTATCCTATCACCCCGCAGAGCGAAGTAATGGAAACCCTGATGGCCGAGAAACCGTGGGAGACCACCGGCATGACCGTGCTGCAAGCCGAGTCCGAGGTCGCCTCCATCAACATGGTCTACGGCGGCGCCGCCACCGGCAAGAAAGTCGCCACCTCGAGCTCCAGCCCCGGAATATCGCTGATGCAGGAAGGCCTCACCTACCTCGCCGGCGCCGAAATACCCTGCCTCGTCGTCAACGTCATGCGCGGCGGCCCCGGCCTGGGCACCATCCAGCCCTCGCAGAGCGACTACTTCCAGAGCGTCAAGGGCGGCGGCCACGGCGACTACCAGCTCTACACCCTCGCCCCCGCCTCGGTACAGGAAATGTACGACTTCGTGTTCGACGCCTGGGACATCGCCTTCAAATACCGCAACCCCGTCCTCATCCTCAGCGACGGTGCCATCGGACAGTGCATGGAAAAACTCTACACCCGCGACAACGTGGCCCGTTGGACCGAGGAAGAGCGCCGCAAGAACGCCCCCTGGGGCACCTGGGGCAAACCCGCTACCCGCAACCACAACATCATCACCAGCCTTGAACTCGACTCGGCCCGCCAGGAAGTCTTCAACCTCAAGCTCCAGAAGAAATACGCCGAAATGAAAGAGAAAGAGGTCCGCTACGAGATGCTCAACTGCGAGGATGCCGACTACATCATCGTCGCCTACGGCTCCAGCAGCCGCATCGCCATGAAGGCCATGCAGATGGCCCGCGAGAAAGGCATCAAGGTCGGCCTGTTCCGCCTCATCACCCTCTTCCCCTTCCCGACCAAACAGCTCGCCGAGGTCGCTGCCCACGTCAAAGGCATCCTCTGCGTCGAAATGAGCGCCGGCCAGATGATCGAAGACGTCCGTCTCGCCACCAAGTGCGGTGTCAAGACCGAGCACTTCGGCCGCTTCGGCGGTATCATCCCCACCCCCGGCGAGGTCCTGGAGGCCCTTGAAAACAAGATTATCAAATAAAGAAAGGAACAACAATGAATCAAGATATTGAAGCTCGCAAACAAGAGCTGCTGAAAGAGGGTTACGAAGAGGTTTACACCCGTACCAAGGTGCTCACCGACGCCGTGATGCACTACTGCCCCGGCTGCGGCCACGGCACCACCCACCGCCTCATCGCCGAAGTCATCGACGAGATGGGCATCCAGGACAACGTCGTCGGCGTCAGCCCCGTCGGATGCTCCGTCCTGGCCTACAACTACTTTGACGTCGACTTCCAGGAGGCCGCCCACGGCCGCGCTCCCGCTGTCGCCACCGCCATCAAGCGCCTCAACCCCGACACCTATGTGTTCACCTATCAGGGCGACGGCGACCTCGCCGCTATCGGCACCGCCGAGACCATCCATGCCGCCAACCGTGGCGAGAACATGACCATGATCTTCGTCAACAATGGTATCTACGGTATGACCGGTGGCCAGATGGCCCCCACCACCCTTGTCGGCATGCGCAGCGCCACCACCCCCTATGGCCGCCGCGTCGACCTCAACGGCTATCCCCTCCGCATGACGGAACTCCTCTCCACCCTGCCCGGCACCTACTACGTGACCCGCCAGAGCGTGCAGAACCCCGCCGCCGTCCGCAAGGCAAAGGCCGCCATCCGCAAAGCCTTCGAGAACCAGAAGCTCAAGAAAGGCCTCAGCTTCGTCGAGATCCTCTCCAACTGCAACAGCGGCTGGAAGATGACCCCCGTGGCCGCCAACAAGTGGATGGAGGACAACATGATGCCCAACTACCCCATCGGCGACATCAAAGTCGACGGCAAGATTGTCGAAGGCATCGACGCCAACCGCCTCGTACTGGATCACCCGCTGACCGTTATGCAATAATTAACAATCAAAAACAAAGAAACAATGACTGAAGAAATCATCATAGCCGGCTTTGGTGGACAGGGTGTCCTCTCGATGGGTAAGATTCTTGCCTATTCCGGCGTCATGCAAGACAAAGAGGTCAGCTGGATGCCCAGCTACGGCCCCGAGATGCGCGGCGGTACCGCCAACGTCTCCGTCATCATCAGCGACGAGCGTATCAGCTCGCCTATCATCAACCAGTTCGACACTGCCATCATCCTCAACCAGCAGTCGCTGGATAAGTTTGAGAACAGCGTGAAGCCCGGTGGCCTGCTCATCTACGACCCCAACGGCATCACCCACGAGCCTACCCGCAAGGACATCAACATCTACAAGATCGCTGCTACCGCCAAGGCCCAGGAGCTCGGCATCAGCAAGGTCTTCAACATGGTGGTCCTCGGTGGCACCCATTGTCGACAAGCAGTACATCCACGAAGGTCTGGAGCACTCGCTGCCCCAGCGCCACTGGAACCTCATTCCCCAGAACGAGGAAGCTATCGAGATCGGCAAGGGCCTCATCGAAGCCGTCCAGACGCTGTAACCCACAGCATCGATACATTGAAAGCCGGAAGTCCCCGTCGGGGCTTCCGGCTTTTGTTTTCCTGTGTCTACGCCGTCCTCAGCGCACCAGCAGTCGGGCGGTGGAGGTTGCGGCAGGGGTGGTGACGCCGATGAGGTAGGTGCCTGCGGGGAGCAGGCCATGGGGCAGTACGACGTCGGTACCGGCGGCGACGGTGGTGTAGACCATGCGGCCGGTGAGGTCGAACACGCGCACCGTGGCGCCGGTCTGGGTGGCCACGCGCGCGCTGCCGCAGGTGGGGTTGGGGTAGAGCGCTACCGGTGCCTCGGCGGCGTGACGGGCGATGCCGGTGCCGTCGGAGCGCAGCAGCTCGATGTTGTCGATGAAGAGGCCTTGGCTGGCGGGAGTGGCTTGGTAGACGAACTCTATGTTGACGGTGTCGCCCTCGGCGATGTCGAAGACCACGTCGTGCATGGTCCACTGGCCGACGTGCATTTCCCAGGGGCCCGGGGTGGACGAGACGGTGCAGAGGGTGCGGTCGCCGAGCACAAGGTCGAAGCTTTCATCCTGGCCAAGGGGTCGGTCGCTCCAGCGCAGCAGGTAGCGGCCGGCATCGACGATGGCGGGCATGACGAGGCGCTCGGTGGCCGAGCCGTAGTAGGGCTTGCCGACGTAGGCCGAGTAGTTGCCGTCGCACCCGACCGAGTCGACTACGAGCCACGAGTAGGAGTACTGCGACGAGCTGACGGCGCTCCAGCAGGTGGGGGCCGACTCGAAGTCCTCGCGGTATGGGTACTGGCGTATGATGCAGAGCGAGTCGGTATCGCCGTGGGGCTGTATGCCGACAAGTATCTGCTGCAGGTTGGTGAAGTCGTAGGTGCCGGTACCGCCGCCGGTGCCGCCGGTGCCGGGGGCAAGGTGGTCGAGTGTGTAGTAGCCGTCGCCGGCACCGCTCCATCCCCAGTTGAAGTGGTAGCGCCCCTGGACGTCGTAGCCGCTGCACACGAAGCAGTGGCCGCCCGAGTTCTCGTCGCCGCCGGCATAGATGATGGGGCGTGCGGCGTCGATTTCGCCTCGCACCATGGCGGTCCAGGTGCTGTCGTCGTATTTCACGCGGTCTACGCCACGGGCCTGCGACGAGTAGCCGAAGTGGTTGATCATGCCGTTGAGCGTGTGGCCGTAGCTGAGCAGCGGTATGTTGTGTATGAAGGTGCCACTGCCGCCTTCGTAGGCCGAGCCGTACATCATGTCGCTGGCCACGCCGCAGTGGTACATCAGGGTGGCCACGGCCGCTATCTCGGCGTCGGGGGAGACCGTGGTGAGCCGGTCGGGCATGTTGTCCCAGTCATAGACGGTGGCGCCGAAGTCGACGGTCTGTGTGCCGCAGCCCTGGCTGTGCTCCGACAGGGGGGCGGAGTAGTAGGTGTGGGTGCCGGTGCCGCGCACGGGCCACTCCCAGTAGCGCATCACCTGGGCCATGGCGGTGGCCACGCAACCGGTGGCGGCGTGCAGCCTCCAGCCCCATACCGACATCGTCGGGCAGCTGTCGTTGTAGGGCTCGTCCTGGTCCCACTGGGTGGTGACCATGGGCTCCACCGCCGCTATGGGGTCGGGGTCGCCGACCGGATCGTTGTCGAGCAGGCGCCATTCGTCGGCGATGGCGGTAGTGGCCTTGAGGCCGGCGGTGCGTGCGGCGGCAATCTGCTGCTGCCATCCGTCGAGCCACCAGGCCATGTTGCTGCCCACACTGTCGCCCCGCAGGGCACGGTTGTGGAACGAGTAGGCCAGCACGGGCCGCACTGCGTCGTCGGCCGCCACTATCACAAAGCCGTCGCACTCGGCGGGTTGGAACAGGTAGAAGCCGTCCCACCGCAGGTCGGCGCGCTGCATGGCCTGCGCCAGCGGGGCGACGCTGCGGTCGCGGTGGGCATTCCAGAAGTGGCGCGCCACGCGCTCGGCCCGCGCCGCGTCGACGGGCGCTGCCTGCATCGTGGGCAGTAGCCACAGTGACAGTGTGATGACGACCATCGCCCGGCGGACGAGGTGTGTGCTATTGCAAAGGTTCTTTTTCATGGCCAATAATCATTAATTCTAATAAAACGCCGTATGGCCTGCTGTATTGCCCTGCGGTGCGAAAAAAACAGCCCGCCCCGACCCGTGGCCTCCCGCCGGCAAAAACGCCCCGTCCGCAACAGCCTCTGAACCAGTCCCTCTGGCCGGTAGTTCTTATGTACTTCTTATGTATTTCTTATGTATTTCTTATGTTTTAAACATAAATACAACATAAGAAATACATAAGAACGATATAAGAACGAGCGGACCGGAAGGGGAGGGGATGGGGCGAAAAAGCGCTCGGGAGTGGTAAAAAAACGCATCGCTGTGCACAATTCAAGAAAAAAGTGTATCTTTGCAGACCAAACCTATTGCTTATGGCAACCGTTAAGTGTTCAATACCAAAAGGTACGCGCGATTTTATGCCTGCCGAGATGGCACGGCGCAACTATATCTTCGACACCATACGCTCGGTGTTCAAGGCCTTTGCCTTCGAACCCATCGAGACCCCTTCGCTCGAGAATCTCTCGACGCTGATGGGCAAGTATGGCGAGGAGGGCGACAAACTGCTCTTCAAGGTGCTCAACTCGGGCGACTTCATGGATGGCGTCGACTTTGGGCAGGACTACCACAAGGTGGCGCCGCAAATCTGCGACCGCGGCCTGCGCTACGACCTCACCGTGCCGTTCGCACGCTTCGTGGTGCAGCACCGCGACCAGGTGGTGCTCCCCTTCCGCCGCTATCAGCTGCAGCCCGTATGGCGCGCCGACCGTCCGCAGAAAGGCCGCTACCGCGAGTTCTACCAGTGCGACGCCGACATGATCGGCTCCACCTCGCTCCTCAACGAGCTCGAACTGGTGCAGATAATCGACATGGTCTTCCAGCGCCTGGCCATCAACGTGGTGGTGAAAATCAACAATCGCAAGGTGCTGGCCGGCATCGCCGACATGATCGGCGCCCCCGAGCGGCTGGTCGACATCACGGTGGCCATCGACAAGCTCGACAAGATAGGCCTCGACGGTGTGCGCAGCGAGCTGGCCGAACGTGGCCTCACGGCCGACCAGATAGCCGCCCTGCAGCCCGTGTTCGACCTCGCGGGCAGCACCAGCCAGAAGCTCGATGCGCTGAACGCCATGTTCGACGGCATCGAGACCGGCCGCCAGGGCGTCGCCGAGCTGCAGGAGCTCTTCTCACTCATCGACGCCGCCGGCGTGGCCAACAGCGTCGAGCTCGACCTCACGCTGGCCCGCGGTCTGAACTACTACACCGGCGCCATCTTCGAGGTCAAGGCCCGCGACGTGCAGATAGGCTCCATCTGTGGCGGCGGCCGCTACGACAACCTCACAGGCATCTTCGGCATGCCCGACGTCAGCGGCGTCGGCATCTCGTTCGGCGCCGACCGCATCTACGACGTGCTCACCGAGCTCCAGGCCTTCCCAGCCGGCCTCGAACAGGCTGCCCGTGTGATGTTTATCAACTTCGGCCCCGCCGAGCAGGCCGCCTGCATCGGCATCGCCAGCCGCCTGCGCGCCGCCGGCATCGCTGCCCTCATCTACCCCGACGCCGCCAAGATGAAGAAGCAGATGGACTTCGCCAACCGCAAGGGCATCCCCTTCGTGGCCTTCGTGGGCGAAAGCGAGATGCGCGACGGCACCGTCACCCTCAAGAATATGGTCGACGGCACCCAACAGACCCTCGCCATAGACCAACTGACAGCCACCCTGCAATGAAGCGTCTGCTGATAGCGTTGTTTGTGGCCCTTGGAACAGGCCTCTCCGCCCAGGTCCCGGTCATGGCCGACACCCTCGTCGAGGTTGGCGTGGGCGCGTGGGAAGACCTCTCTCCCATGCACGACACCGTCTACCTGCTGCGCACCGACACCGTGACCCAGCTGCGCGTCGACTCGGTCTATATCATTCGCACCGACACCGTGGTCAAGCGGGTGGCCGACACCGCCGCCCTCAGCGCCCTGCGCGAGAAGGAAGCCTTCTACCGCGAGATCCTTTCGGCCAACGGCGTCGACAAGCTGAAGCTCGAATCCGAACGCAACTACCTGCTGCACATGGTCGACTCGCTGCGCGCCCTGGTGCGGGTGGCCGAGATCGAGGCTGTGCGCCGCGAGGAGGCCAACAAGTACCTCGCCGAGCGTGCACGCTCGGCCGAGGAGAAGGTGGCCGCCGCCACCAACCGCAAGAAGAAGGTGCGCCCCATTCAGGGCGTGGCCATGCGCTTCTACCGCACCCCCGCCTGGGAGATACGCCTCGACGCCAGCGGCAACCGCAAAATCGCCAACCGCAACGCCGGCAACATCGAGTTCGACTACGTCACAGGCGCCTCGGTCATGCTGTGGGACATGACCAAGTTCTTCAACAAGCCCCACGAGCTCAAGAAGGGCGAGATACCGCGCTTCGACCAGGACTTCGCCTACGACCTGGGACTGTACGTCGGCTTCGGCGGCAGCAACCTCTTCAAGAACTTCTACGCCGGCCTGAGCTTCCGCTTCGTCGACTTCTTCTACTTCACCGCCGGCATCAACATAGCCGAGTATCAGGTGCTCGCCGAGGGCCGCAACCAGAACGACATTCTGGTGCACGGCGAGAGCGTCGACGACGTGACGGCCAAGGCATGGCTGCTCAAGCCGTTCCTGTCGCTGAATATCGACCTGGACTTCCTCTCTTACATCAAGAAATAAACTCGGGCTGGCCGCTACCGGTTCCAGATATTGAGCTTGGAGAGAAACGAGATGTTTTCCCTCACAATCGACTCGATCACTTGGTCGAAGTCTATGTCCTTGTCCTTGTGGAAGGCTACTTCTATTGGGAGCACGTACACCGGCAGGCCTTCCGTCTTGCCCTTCAGCCGCACGGCGTCTTTCTCGGTGGTGACAATCACCTTGCGCTGGCCCGGCAAGGACTGGAAGGTGTCGCGTATGCGGGCCATGTCGCGGCGCGTGTAGTCGTGGTGGTCGCCAAAGGCCAGATGCTGCACCTTGCTGGTGCGGCGCAGCTCCTCGAGCATGGGCGCCGGGTGGGCTATGCCGGTCAGCAGCAACACATTGTCCATGCGCCGCAGGTCGACTTCGGCTGGGTGGCCGTCCAGGGTCTGCAGGGCTCCGTACTGCAGGTAGCTGAAGAACACCTTCTGGTAGTTCTGCAGCTTCAGGTCGTGTATTATGTTGTGCTTCTCGATGGGGTTGAGACGCGCCGGACACTTGGTGACAATCACAATGGAGGCCCGGTCGCGGTCGCTCCGGAACTCGCGCAGGTTGCCGTAGGGCAGTATATGGTCGCGGAAGAAGGGGTGCTGGTATTCCGTGAGCAGTATGTTGATGCTCGGCTTGATGCGGCGGTGCTGGTACACGTCGTCGAGCACTATCAGCTGGATGGGGCTCGGAGCTTCCTGCTCCTCGTCGGCGTCGGCCTCGTCAGTCACTACGGGTACCGGCGCTATCAGCCTGCGCACACCCTCCAGCCGGTCGTTGCATACCGCCACCTGCACCTCGGGGTGTTTGGCCGCCACCAGGGCGGGCTCGTCGCCCAGCAGCAAGGGGTTGTGGCTCCCGTCGTCGAGCACATAGCCTTTGGACTGGCGTTTGTAGCCGCGGCTCAGCATGGCGGTGCGGTATTTGCCCGACAGCAGGCGGAGCAGATACTCCACATGGGGCGTCTTGCCGGTACCGCCGGTGGCTAGATTGCCCACTCCGATGGTGGTGACGTGCGGCGCCTCCTGCTTCAGCAACCCCACGGCATACAAGAAGTTCCGCACAGCCACTCCTACGGCATACCACATCGTCAGTGGAAAGATTAGCCAGGAGATGGTTGTGCGGAAACTCATTTCTACTACTTGACTACTGTCTACTTAACTACTGTCTACTTGAAGTAGCGGTTCAGCAGGCCTTCGAGGGCTTTGCCGTGGCGGGCCTCGTCGCGGGCCATCTCGTGCACGGTGTCGTGGATGGCGTCAAGGTTGAGGGCTTTGGCACGCTTGGCAAGGTCGGTCTTGCCGGCGGTGGCACCGTACTCGGCATCGACACGCATCTTCAAGTTCTCCTTGGTGCTGTCGGTCAGCACTTCGCCCAGCAGCTCGGCAAACTTGGCTGCATGCTCGGCCTCCTCAAAGGCGGCTTTCTCCCAGTACAGACCCACCTCGGGATAGCCCTCGCGGTGTGCCACACGGGCCATGGCCAGATACATGCCCACTTCCTTGCACTCGCCTTCGAAGTTGGCACGCAGGTCCATCTTGATGTCTTCGGGTGCATCCTTGGCCACACCGACTATGTGCTCGGCGGCCCAGGTCTTGATGTCTTCTTTCACTTCCTGCATGGGTTTGCCGCAGATGGGGCATTTCTCAGGCATCTCGTCGCCTTCGTATACGTAGCCGCACACGGGGCAGATAAACTTTTTGCTCATTTTATTTCTCTTGTTTTAGGGTTAATTATTGCGTTAAATGCAACTGCAAAGATACACACTTTTCGCAATATGGAGAAAAATTATTTGTTTTTGACGCATGCCGGCCGCCTCTTCATGGCGGAATCCTTTATATGTCAGTGCGTTTGTGCTGCACCATCGACGATTTCTTTGTGCGTCGGCACAATATTAAACGCAATTGTGAGTTATGAAACAAAAACGAAGCCATTATGTTTACAGGAATCATAGAGACCACCGCCCGTGTGGTCAAGATTGAAAAGGAGAATACCAACTACCACTTCACCCTCGAGGTGCCCTTCGGCGACGAGCTGGCCATCGACCAGAGCATGGCCCACGACGGATGCTGCCTCACCGTGGTCAAGGTCGACAAGGAGAAGAAGCAGTATGTGGTCACCGCCATGGACGAAACCATGCTCAAGACCAACCTCTCCACCTGGAAGGTGGGCACCGAAGTTAATGTGGAGCGCTCGATGCGCATGGACGGCCGCTTCGACGGCCATATCGTCCAGGGCCATGTCGACCAGACGGCCACCTGCACCCGCGTGGTCGACGACAACGGCAGCTGGCGCTTCTATTTCGAGTACGATGCCAAGAACGCCCCCAGCATCACCGTCCCCAAGGGGTCCATCAGCATCAACGGTGTCAGCCTGACGGTAGTCGACAGTGAGCCCGGCATGTTCTCCGTGGCCATCATCCCTTATACCTATAAGGTGACCAATTTCCACAATTTCAAGCCTGGCACGGTGGTGAACATCGAGTTCGACGTCTTCGGCAAGTACGTACAGCGCCTGCTCGAGCAATACATGGCAGCAAATGCATGAATGCGTTAGCGCGTTAGTGCAAAAATGTGTTAGTGCCGACGCGTCAGCTACTAACGCATTAACGCAATCACACATTAACGCAATTATTTTGGACTTCGACGGCACGCTGGCCGACACCCAGCCCATCATCATCGCTTCCATACAGCATACACTGCGTGAGTTGCATTTGCCCTCGCGCAGCGATGCCGAGTGCCGCTCCATTATAGGCCTTCCGCTGGCCCAGTGCTTTGTGACGCTCTGTGGCGTGGACAGCGAAACCGCTGAGCGTTGTGCCGACGTCTATCGTCGCGTCTTCGACGAGCTGAATACCGACGGCACCGTCCGCCTCTTCCCTCATGTCCTGGAGACCATCAAGGCCTTGCACGACCGGGGTCTGCATCTGGCTATCTGCAGCAGCCGCGGTCGGCCTACGCTGGAGGGTTTCGTGAAGATGTTCCGGCTGGAGGACTACGTCGGCATGGTGGTCAGCGCCAACGACGTGCAGCACCACAAGCCCCACCCCGAGCCGGTGCAGAAGATACTCGCCGCCCTCGGCGTCATGCCCGACGAGGCCGTCGTCGTGGGCGATGCCAGCTACGACATCCTCATGGGCCGCAATGCCGGCTGCCGCACCGTGGGCGTCACCTACGGCAACCAGTCCCCTGCAGAACTGCGTGCCGCTGGCGCCGATATACTTATCGACGACTTCGCACAGCTGCTCACCTATGTATCGTCGATGTAACAGCCATGCGTCCGCTGTTGATACATACCAGCCACTTTCCGCCTCGAGGCTACAATGCTATCACACTGTTCCCCGTTGTGTTCTACAAAGGAGAACCCCTATCCGAGCGGGAACGTAGTCATGAGACCGTCCATCTGTGGCAGCAGCTCACCCTACTGATTGTTCCATTCTATCTTCTGTACTTCCTTTTCTGGCTCGTCGCCATCCTGCGCTATCGCAACTGGCAGCGCGCCTACCGCGCCATCCCCTTCGAGCGCTCCGCCTACCGCCTCGAGTCTCGCACCGACCTCCGCTGGAGCGCCAAGACCTTCGACTGGCTCCGCTGCCTTAAATAGCCTCCATGCATACTAAATCCCCAAATTATATATGAATTTGGCGATTGGCATTTGGGTGTGTCACGATGTGGCGCACGGGTTTGCTATCTTTGCAGCCGGAAAAAGACGCTAAGATATGCAAAAAGAGAAAGACAACATCGACCAGCTGCGCAAGCGGCTGCAGGACTGCGAGGATTATATCCTGCGCATTGCAAAGCCATTTGATGGCTATTGGGACAAGGCGACGGGGGCGGTGATTGACGATCATCTTGGTACGCGGAAATGGATTCTCGACGAGATGTTCGAGAAGCACGCCACCGAGGCCGAGGTGCGGCGCTTCGAGGTGGTCAACGAGAGGCTGCTGGCGCTGACGAAGCAGCTGAACGAGCGTCACCGCACGCTGCAGGAGCTGATGCACCTCATCCATACCCTCAGCGGCGAACTTTTCGAGTTGGAGACCACCCTCTTCTATAGTCACAACGAAGAAGATCCGCAACTCTTCCCGATGGAGGAGGATGCCTTCTACGGCTCGCGGTGGAACGAGATGCTGTGGGTCATCGGCGAGAACGCGCGGCTGGACGACATCTGCTGGTGCTGTGGTGACCATATTTGCGACCTTGACGACGGCCAGACATGGGCCGAAGGACCCCTCCGCATCCCCCAGCTCGACCACCTCTGCGTCTGCTACGCCATCCACGCCCTCTGCACCCACATGAACTATTCCATCCCCGACCTCCTCCGCATGACTACCTACGCCTTCAACTACCAGATAAACACAAACGTCGACCTTGTGCCGTTTGAAAGATAAAATGCATTGATATCAGAAAATATTCGTACCTTTGCACCCATATTATGCTGAAGTACATTGCCGATAAAGAACACTATATTGAGGTACTTGCTCGCTGTAAGAAAGTGAAGCATGACTTATGGATTGGTACGGCCGACCTGAAGGATTTATATGTGGAGGGCGGACGGGATGTAGTGCCGTTTCTGTCGGTGCTCGACAAGTTGTTGAAACGGGGTGTCGATGTGCGGCTGCTTCATGCCAAAGAGCCAGGAGAGAATTTCCGCGAGGATTTCGACAAGTATCCTGGGTTGTGGAGCAGGTTGGAGCGGAGACTCTGTCCAAGGGTGCATTTCAAGATAATGATTTTCGACTGCGCGGTAGCCTATATCGGCTCCGCCAACCTCACAGGTGCCGGCATGGGCATGAAAGGCGACAACAACCGCAACTTCGAGGCCGGCATTCTCACCGACGAACCCACGCTGGTCGATGCCGCCGCCGACCACCTCGACAGCGTCTGGCAAGGAACCCATTGCACCAAATGTAAACGGAAGGACTTCTGTGGGGACCGTATTGTAGATTAGTTTTGTTGGTATGGGATATTGTGATAAAACTATCACTACCATACCGGCACCTTATACAAAACATATAGAAAGCTTATAGAAAACATACAGAAAGCTTATAGAAAGCTTATAGAAAGAATACAGAACGGATTGGTATTAATCTGTTGATCTGCAATATACATGAGGGTGTGTCGCGATACGGTACACTTTTGTTGTATTTTTGCAGTTAAAAAAGGACGTTTAGGTATTCGTGGTTAATTGTGTTATATTTGAGGCGGCAGCAATGTGTTGAACAACAAAAACGCAATGTTGCTCGTGTAATATCATAAAAATTTTGTGGATTCAAAAAAAGTATGTATTTTTGCACTGTCAATCGTCGGAGTCCACACGGGCAATGGCGGGCGACAGACATATTGAAAAGACGTTGAGTTAAACGTTAGTCTGCGGTGTACTGAACTTCGCAAATTCAAATACATCATCCGCACGATAACGCGATGACCGGCGTCCATGGGTATGATGTACATAGTGCTCTCATAGTTTCTATCGTATTTCATTACAGCGTGGGCTTCGACATTGCTTATCCTCGGATGATGGGCAATGCGAAGGCCTAAGTACACGGGATAAGCAAGACAGTTTAGACCCGCGCTCTTTTCGTTGTCGGTAGAGAGAACAAGAAAACGAAAAGATGAAACTATGGCAATAGTAAATGTTGTACGATACGAGAATCGGCCTGACGAAGTGGTGGGCAAATATGTTGAAGACGACATAAGACTGGGTTCCCAGCTGATTGTCTATCCCGCACAGACGGCATTCTTCGTGCGTGGTGGTAAGATTTTCGACGAGTTCACGTCTGGCACCTACACCATCAACAGCGAGAATATCCCGCTGCTCAACAAGATTATCAACCTGCCGTTTGGCAAGGAGTCGCCCTTCGCTGCCGAGGTGTGGTTTGTCAACCAGACCACCATCCTCGACTGCAAATGGGGTACTGCGGCACCGCTCCAAATTGAAGATCCGAAGTACGGTGTCATTGTTCCCATGCGCGCCTATGGGCAATATGGTTTCCGCGTCGCCAATCCTCGGCTCTTTTTGGAGAGTTTTGTGGGCAACATGCCGTCGTTCGACACCGAGACGCTCGGCAACTATTTCCGCGGAGTCATCCAATCGCGCCTGTCGTCCATTGTCAGCGACGCCATGCTGGCTGTCGATGCGTCGGTGGTGAATATCGGCAGCAAGGCCACCGAGTTGTCGGATATGGCTCAAAAACTGTTGCAGCCTGTTTTCGAGGCATACGGTGTGGAGTTGCAGCTGTTCACCGTGATAGCAGTTACGGTCGATGAGAGCGACGCCAGTTTCAAGCGCCTCAAAGAAGCTATCGATGCCAAAGCCGAGATGCGTATCATCGGCAACGAGAACTACCAGATGCGCCGCAGTTTCGATGTGCTTGAGAAAGCAGCCGGCAACACTGGCGGTGGTGCAATGAACACTGCCGTAGGTATCGGTGCGGGAGTGGGCATTGGCTCGCAGGTGGCAGGATTGGCGGGGGCTTTCATCAACACACAATCGCCTGTGGCACCGCCGCCTGTGCCGCAGGCGCAGTATTATGTTGTTGTCGCCGGTACACAGCAAGGACCGTTCGATATGGCCGCCTTGCAGGCCATGATACAGCAGGGGACTGTGAATGGAGACACGCTGGTTTGGAAAGCCGGTATGGCGCAATGGGCACCGCTCGCCACGTTGGGTATTGCAAGCGTGCAACCCACACCACCACCTATCCCGAATGTCTAACATCAAACATTAGTCATAATGAAAAAGACCATTCTTTTTGCAACGCTGGCTGTTCTGGTCGTCAATATTCTGGCGGGCTTGTTGTTGTCCAGCTACCACACCTTCAATATGCTGGCCACCAGCCTGGTGATAGCATTTACTGCTACTTTGATGTACATCACCGAATGCATCACCATGAAAGATGCCTTCCGCGTGTCGCTGCCCTTTGTGTTTGCTTTTCTTGGACTTGTCATGTTCCTGCTGATGATTTTCTCCGAACCACAGCTGCAGGACAACTGGTGCGTGATTGTATCACTGATAATACTGCTGATAGAAGCAGTAATGCTATATATCACACATCGTGTAAGTAAATATAATCTATAAAGTAAGTATTAACCCAATAAAATATTATCATGGAAACATTTAAAAACATTGTGGCTTTTACATTTAGTGGGAATGGAGATTTGGGCAAGGAATTTGTGAAACTCCTCGAGGAAAAATATCAGGCAGTATTTCAAGACCAATCCACATATGGAATACCTAATATAGACTTGGTGGAAAGTGACATTGAAACGCTATGTCTCAAAGTGTTAGATGGGAATAATTACAATTACAATAAAGATGATAAGGTGCGATTGTTTAAACCCATAGAGAAAAGTAGAATCATTATGTATGAGATTAAACCGTATTGTGTACAAAGTAAGGATAATTTTTATGATAGAGAGCTTCGGAACATGCAAAGTCTGACACAAAAAATCGAAAAAAACAAATAAAAAAGATTATGGAATAGAAGATATTTAATTAACGTATATAGAAATGATTAAAAAAGAATTATTATGAAGCGTTTTAATAATTATAACGAAGCATATCAAAACTGTGATATAATCTCTAAAACAGAGGACAAGTTTACACAAGAAACGACTGTTCAGACAAATCATATATTACTAGATTTTGAAGCATTAGATATTAAGTCTATAGATGCAGTATATGAATATGATAAATATTTTAATGGTGATTATAAACCGAAACTAATTAGTAGATTTGGTCTGCGCGTATGTGACGAATTGTTTGTCCCAGGGATTAATTCAAATATGGACATTCAATATAAATCATCTCAAAAAGGAGAGGAATTCTCTATTATTTGTAGAAATAGAGGAAGATACGAAGATGTAATAATTATCAACATTAATGGACACACAAATATCCGTTTAGAAATAGACGAGAACAGATCAGATGAGTTCCCCATTGCCAAAGAAGATTTTATTAAGTGTTGTGAGGCGAAAACATTAAGTTTTCAGGGACGAAAATATAATGATATATGTTTCGAGTTTGATTGTAACGATTTTATTCTATTCTTTCAAGCAATGTATAATGAGGTGATTGACAAAGAAAAATATCAAGATGCCTCAGCGATACTAAAAAGCAAATGTCAAAAAGAACTTGAGGAATTCAAGGCATGGAATGATCAAAAGAATTTTGAAGAAGAAAAAAATAAGATAGAGGCAGAGAGAAGAGAGAAGAGTGAAAGGGGTAGTAAAACGGCATTAATAGTTGTAGGAATTGTACTGGCTGTTATCGGTATATTAATGATTTGTGGAGCAGACTTTGGAAGTACAGACTCTGGATTTGGCGTCCTTATTCTCTTTGCAGTTATATTTCTTACTGGCGGGGTGGGATTGTTTGCATATGGTTTGGTGAAATAAATGTGTTGTTCCTGCTGATGCTTTTCTCTAAGCCGTGGTTGCAAGATATCTGGTGTGTGATATTGTTGCTGGTGCTTCTGTTGATTGAGGAGAAATTTCCTGAATTGAAATTGAAAGTGTTCATTGACGACGAGAACGACACACAGAAAAAAGATGACACAAAAAATGACGAGGAGTCGATACGAATAGCCGTATTATCGTTGTATGAGAAATTAATTGAAAAAGAAAATAGTTTATTGGATGAGATGGCTAAAGATGCCATTACAAAGCTCGGTGTTTAAATTATAGGTACGGGTATAGCAAAATAAAAAGAGATGCTTCTCCCAAAGAGACTATTTGCATCAATAGTATTACAACTAATGATTATTCATGAAAGACGATGCTGGTAAATGCCCCAATTGCGGTGCACCGATGGAACAGGATAAGTTTACGTCGGTATGTCGGTACTGTGGTGCGGTATTTACAGGGGAGTGCCAAGAGGCTATCCGCAAAGAGCCTGCAGCTAAAGGTAATGCCCGTAAGCATAATGACTATATTGTCACCAACGAGGCACTGATTATAGAGAGTCCATTCGTTGAATTACAAAAAGATGGCAAGCGGTACCAGATCACCAGCACGCCATTCTACGCCAACGACGGGTTTCTCCACCATATACCCACACCCCATTGGCGCTTACGATTCCAATGCAATACCCGGAGTGAGAAACTGTTTATCGGCATCGCTGGGAAACGGCCCGCGTTGAGGATGGCAATACAGTTGGGAGAGGACAAAGACGTTATAACATTTCACGGAGCACAATTTGAAGATGGTTATTCCTGGTTTCCTCTTTCGGAGGAACAACTGTTGGCCATCTGCACCGCACAGACTATCGACCTCACCACCGACCTGCCGCTACCGCCAAACGCCCAATTCAACGAACTCCCCATTTTTGCCTCACGCTTCTACAACATCGCCTTCAACCGCATGAAGTTTATGTATTCTATTCATGTAAACCTTATTACTGACGATAAAAACTAATGTAGAAATATTTATCTCGGTGGTTTGCAAATAGAATATGGAGCCACGATGGAATGAATATGGACACGGAAAACTTCCTCTACGAAGACGATAGTGAGCTGATTATCCCTACTGATGGCCAGTATCTCAGGATTTATCATCAGAATAATGGTACGACGACGGTGCTGGATACGGGGGAGAAGCAGTTTGTGCTGAATGGGCGCTGTCTGCGGATGGAACATTATTCTTCGCTTGAAGGAATGGCCGGGCTCATTGTGGGAGAACCGTCAGAGCTCCACAGCGCTTTGGCGGATGCTCTTTGGGTAAACGGTCTCGACGGGGATAACGAACAGTATCGCAACTATTCTCCCCAAAACAAAGGATGCTCGACAGACAATCCTTTCGTCATCTATGATAGCAAACACTATGTGCGTCTGGAATATGCCATTATGACCATCTTGTTTGAATGGTATCCTGCCCGTAATGTGCGGATGCGTCTTGCCGAACAAGGTATTATCCATAAGGATGGACGATACTACGACCTCTTGCGATATATCGTCACTTCGGGAGACGAGACACACTTCGAGGACTATTACTTCGATATCACCAACCATATTGCCGATGAAGAATGAATACCCCCCCCAGAGAAGTGGAGAACCGTCGATTAAAGACATTGGAATTTGTGGAAATAATTGTTTGTTCTTGGTTATATAGTATAAAACAGTGATGCTATGGAACCAATAAAAAACACAATTATCATCCCCGACATCCACGGGAGGACGTTTTGGAAAGAAGCGATACCTTATGTCGAAGCCGGAACTCCTTGTATCTTCCTGGGCGACTATGCCGACCCATTCGAAGACGAGGATATCAGCGGCCTAGATGCATTGAAGAATCTGCGCGAGATTTTAGCATTTAGCCAAAGGTATAAAGACCGTGTGACGATGCTACTGGGAAACCACGACCTTTCGTATCTCGGCGATCCCTGGGGGCTGTGGACGGTGTATGCCGACCGGTTCTGCTACGAGTGGGCGGATGTTATGTCGGAGCTCTTCAACGAGAACACCGACCTATTCTCTCTGTGTGCATACCGGAATGTGGACGGCAAGCCGTTCCTGTTTTCTCACGCAGGTATGCATCCTGTATGGATTGGTTGGTGCGGATTGTTCGATGACGTCGACAAGAACGATGCCCAAGCGTTGGCGACCAAGGTCGATGAGCTGTTTCGCGAATCCCTACAGACGGACGAGCGTACCGGGTTCATGGACGCTTTGGCGATGGTGGGGAGCATCCGTGGGGGAAGCAGCTTCGCTGGGTCGATAGTATGGGCCGACATCCATGAGTATGACAAGGTAGAAGGGTGTTATACACAGGTCTTCGGCCATACGGCACAGAAGAATTCGACAGACGGAACATGGGATGGGCCGTATTCGGTTGGGAACAACATCTGCGTTGATTGTGGCGAGTGTTTCTATTTAGACGACAAAGGCCTACTGCGTTTTTTGGATGCCGACAGAGCTGTTCGGGTATGAATGTACTTCCTCGATGGAACGCTATAGTCACCATATAGGTAACATAGTGGCACACAAAAGGTGACGAAAAGGGGAGCAAAAGGGGAGCAAAACCAATAGAGAGGTGTGACGGGTGCAGGAGGTAATGTGCAAATTATGAATATTACCATGCTAACGGCTTATGTGTCACGGAAAACTTGATAGTTGGAATAACACGCATTTTTTGCGTGTTATTTTTCATGCAATTGTTGCAAAAAATGCAACAGTTAATTTATGAGGCAGTATGATAGTTGTTGCAAAAAATGCAACAACTGTAATACGGTGGTAAGTGCAAATTATGCACATACCACAACGAATAACGTGCAAAGAATGTACATATTTGAGGAGTGTATTCCGCAAAATATTATAATATTTTGATGATTATACCCACAGAAAATAGAATAATTGTATATATCTGAACTGTGCAACTGTTGCAAAAGATGCAACAGTTGCTAAAATGTTCACATGAAGAGAATTGGTGGTTATCGCAAATTATACGACAACCACCATAAGGTCATATGTGCAAAATTTGCACATACCACAACGAATAACGTGCAAAAAATGCACGTCGTTATGATTCCCCAGCAATATGCACCCGTTCGGAAATCTCGAACAACTGCCTGAGATGGTAGCTTGTAAGGATTACTTACAGGTTGAAGTTGCGAATGTGAAAGCATGTGGAATAATCATTCATATGCCATATAAATGGCTGTTGTATAATAATATATGGTTATTATTCGAATTGAATTATTCAAATTGCATAATTTGATTTGCATAATATAAAGAAAAGTTCGTATCTTTGCAGCCGAAAAATATTGATAATTATGAAAGAAGACGAGAATCCTTTTGTGGTGTCGGGGCGAATCAAACCTGAGTATTTCTGTGACCGCGAGCAGGAGTCGGCCCGTATGATGAAGCTATTGTGCAACGGGAATAATGTGGTAATAAGATCAGAACGCCGTATGGGTAAGACGGGTCTGATACAGTATTGTTTTGACCAGAGGCAGATTGCCGACAACTACTATACGTTCTTTGTCGACATATTGCATACCACTTGCCTGCAGGAGTTGGTTTATGACTTGGGACGCGCAGTGTATGAACAGACTGTTCCTTACGGCAAGAAGTTGACGCAGAGACTGGTCCAAGCACTCAAGAGCGTGAATGGAAGGTTTGGGTTCGATGCCGCCACAGGTCTCCCGTCGTTCAACATTGCTTTGGGGGACATTGATCATCCGGAGTTTACGTTGGAAGAGATTTTCCATTATCTTCAGCAAGCAGACCGTCCATGTATTGTCGCTATCGATGAGTTCCAGCAGATTGCGAAATATCCGGAGAAAAATGTCGAGGCTTTGCTCAGGGGTCACATCCAGAAAATCGACAATTGTCGATTTGTCTTTGCCGGCAGCGAGCGTCACCTGCTTGGCATGATGTTCGACAGTGCCAGCCGTCCGTTCTACAAGAGCGCGGATAATATTTCTCTTGATGCTATTGCACGAGACAAATACGTCGCTTTCATAGAAGAGAAGTTCCATGAACGTGGGAAGGCGATTCCTACGGCCATCGCATCGGAAATCTACGCCATGTTTGAAGGGCATACCTATTATGTGCAGAGACTGTTGAACGAGATTTTTTCCAATACGGCGGTCGGAGACGCTTGCGACGAGGAAACTGTGCAGTACTCTTTGAGATCCATCATTGACGGCAACGACAGTTTTTACCGCGAAATCCTTTCCAGGACTACGCTCCGACAAAAGTCACTTCTCTACGCCATTGCTGCCGACGGTTGGGCTTCACAAATCACTTCTGCGGCTTTCATCAAACATCATCGGTTGTCCACGGCAAGCTCCGTACAGGCTGCCATAAAAAAACTGCGCGAAGAAGATCTCGTTGTCGAGGCTGAACGTAAGTACCGCGTCGGCGATCGCTTCTTCGGGCTTTGGATAAAACAATACATGATATAGTGTATGCAGGATTTTGCGGCGATAGACTTTGAGACGGCCAACGGGCAGCGCAGCAGCGTGTGCAGCGTGGGGGTTGTTGTGGTGCGTGGGGGTAAGGTGACGGACAGGTTCTACAGTCTCATACAGCCGGAGCCTAACTACTACAGCTGGTTCTGCCAGCGGGTGCACGGCCTCTGCCACGAAGACACCGACGATGCCGAGGTGTTCCCCACGGTGTGGCACAAGATAGAACCGCTGATAGAGGGGCTGCCGCTGGTGGCGCACAATGCGATGTTCGACGAGGGCTGCCTGCGGGCGGTGATGCAGGTCTATCGGATGGACTGGCCGGGATATGTCTTCTACGACACGCTGCGCGCCTCGCGCCGCAAGCTGCGCGACCTCCCCAACCACCAACTGCATACCGTCAGCGAGGCCTGCGGCTACTGTCTGGAGAACCACCACCACGCACTGGCCGATGCCGAAGCCTGCGCGGCGATAGCGTTGAAGATCTTGTAGATATTTATTCGCCTGCTCGCACTTCGTGCATAGCGATATCTTGTAAATCTTGTAGATTATTCCGCTGTCAGGCGGAAATGTTAATTTGTTTATTTGCTGTATCGACTACCTTTGAAGCCTTCGTGCACGGTACCGTCGTTAAGATTGGCGTGCAGCACGACGGGCGGCGTGGGGCGCAGGTCGTAGTATTCGAGCTGCTCCACTGGCATGCGGAAGTAAACCATTTGGCTGTAGTCGTCGTAGAGGCGCTGTAAAACCTCGTTGTGGTCGTAGATCCAACGCTGCGTCTCGTCATCGACGTCAAAGTCCACCGACCCACCACAACGCACGCTCACTTTGTCGGCCAGCACGATAAACTCCGCGTTAGGGTTCTCCTGCAGCTGGCTGTAGACGGCCTTTTGGACTGAGGTGGCGAAGTAGAGTGTTGTGCCGTCGACCTTCATAGCCTGGAAGGCACGTGTCTGGGGGCGGTCGCCGCTGACGGTAGCCAGTACGCCCTCGTTGTGTTTGCGCAGGAATTGGAATGCTTGTTCTATCATAGGTCGTTGAGTATTTGGGATATGTTTTCGGTGAAGGCCATGAAGTGCCCCTCGATGCCTTCGAGCGAGGCGTCGGGGTAGTCGCGGTTGAAGCGCACGAGGGCCGTCTGCGGGAAGTTGAGGGCCATGTGCTCGAAGGGGAAGCGGATGATGGCGGGGGTATTGAATCCGATGCCGAACTCCAGCAGGAGCAGGCGTCCCTGGTAGTGCTGGCGCACGAAGTCGTGGTAGCGTTCGGCTTGACGGTGCCAGCGGTCGTCCTCGACGAAGGTGTCGTCGCAACGCAGGTTGGGTGCCAACAGTTCGCCTGTACGCGGATGGTGCGGCACGAGGCTGGTGGGTATGCGGCAGCCCTCCGTGGCGGCCATCGCGCGGAAGACCCAGTCTTTGCAGTAGACAAGCTCCTTGTCCTCGCCGCTGCGGCTCTGCATGTAGGCGTAGTCGCCCTGCGTGCCGAAGATACGGTCGCGCGCAAAGCCGCTCTGCTCAAACTGGCCGTCGGTGTTGGTGGTGACGACGAACCAATCTTTCCCTTCCACAAGTGGCAGCAGTCTGCGGTAGAGTTCCGTGCCGCCGGTGCGGAACCGCGAGAACCAGATGTGGCGAGCCCAGTAGGCCCAGCGCTCCTCTTCGGTCTCGAAAGGGTAGAAGGAGGAGGTGTAGAGGTCTGTGATGCCGTAGTGCTCAATCCAGGGCGCGAACTCGCGGCGGAAGTCCTCGCCGGCATAGTCCAGTCCCGCCGCGGTGCTCAGTCCACTGCCAGCGCCTATGATGATTGCATCGGCTTCTTTCAACAGGGTACGCAGTGCATCGATGCGTTGATGATAGTTCCCGGCTGTTGTCATTGGTGACATCTTTTTACCCATGTGGAAGAGGCGTGGGTTTCTGTCGTTAGTTCTGTCCGTAGTATTTTTCGCGGTCGGTCACTATGTCGTGCAGGTTGTTGTATGCCCAATCCATCAGCTGTTGCATGACAGGCATGAAGCTGCGGCCGCGATTGGTCAGCGCATACTCCACCCGTGGCGGCACTTCGGGATATACCTTGCGGCTGATGAGTCCGTCGGCCTCCAGGCCGCGCAGAGTGCTGGTGAGCACTTTCTGCGAACAGTCGGGGTTCTTCTCCGCTAGGTCGCGGAAACGCATGGGCTCCGCACTGCCGTTCAATGTGTAGAGTACAGCCAGTGCCCACTTGGTGCTGATGCGTGCCAGCACATTGCGTATGGGACATTCTGGGAAGATTGGCTCTTGTAAGAAATCCTTGCTCATGGTTGTTTGTCTTTCGAGTGCAAAGATACGACTTTTCTTGAAAACAGGCAGGCTCGATGTTTCGGCCTGCCTGTTTTGTGGCGGATGGAACAGTTTACCACACCAGCGGGTCGCCGAGGATGTTGCCGTCGGTCATCGGGCTATCGGCCTCGGTGAAGGCGTTGGCTTTGTACTGGATGCAGAGCATCGTCAGGTTCTCGCGGCCGGTGTTCTTCAGGGCGCGGCGGCCGTCGGGACTCACACGGACGACGGTGCCTTCGCTGACGGGGAACTGCTCGCCGTCCACCTGATAGGTGCCCTCGCCGCAGAGAATGATGTAGAGCTCCTCGTGGGTCTTGTGGGTGTGCAGGAACCCGCTGTCCTGGCCGGGAACGAGGGTCTGGAACGACAGCTCGCTGCCCGTGGCGCCCACGGCCTGGCCCACGAAGACCTTGCCCTGGATGACGTTGGGACCCATCGGCAGCTCGTGCTCGATAATCTGGTTGATGTTTCCGACGCTGACGGCCTTGTAGTTGCGGCCACTCTTGATTGTCTCGATTGTTCTCATTGCATTAAAGGTTTTTGTTTGTTTTCGACTGCAAAAGTACATGGTTTTCTCCTCTCCGACAAGAAGATACTTGGACGGAAACTACTTACCACAAGGTAACCTTTGTGTGATAAAGGGTGTCCTTTGCGGAGCGAATTATGCTTTTTTAACATTCGAGGGCTTACGGAACAGGGTCGTAGCCGCTGCCGCCCCAGGGATGGCAGCGCAGTATTCGTTTCAGCGCCAGCCAGCCCCCTTTGAAGGGTCCGTACTTGCGGATGGCCTCTTGGGCATACTGCGAGCAGGTGGGTGTGTAGCGGCAGGCGGGCGGCGTGAAAGGCGAGATGCAGGTGCGGTAGAAGGCAATCAGCGCCAGCATCAGCTTGGCCAGCAGCCACCGCAGTGCGGTGTAGGGCAGCCGTAGAAACTCGCCAGGGGTCATAGCGTGGCGAGTATTTCTTTCTCCAGGGCGGCCATCAGCTTGTCCATCTTGTGCCCCATCTGCTCGAAGGACGTTATCTCGTTGTGGATGTATACCAGCGAGAGAACGATGCCGATGCCGTGCTCGTTCAGTAGGTCGTAGAGATGCTGTTTGCGCATGCGGTAGCATTCGCGCGTAAGGCGGCGCACATGATTGCGGTCCACGGCGTGTTTGAATCGGCGCTTGGGGGCTACAATCATCACTTGGCAGGGAGACGTCGGGGTGTCGACGACCATCCATTGTACGCTGAAAGGGAATGCCACAAAACGATGTCCCTCGGCATAGAGCCGGTCTATCTGTTTGCGGCTACAAAGCCGTTCTGCTTTGCTGAAAGTGAAAGCCATCGCTACTTCTTGCTGGCGGCGGCTTTCTTGGTTGTCTTCGTGGCTGCTGCTTTGGTGGCGGCGGTCTTCTTGGCAGGCGTTGCTACCTTCTTGGCGGGTGCTGCGGCTTTCTTGGCCGGGGTGGCGGCTTTCTTGGTGGGTGTGACAGCCTTCTTGGCGGGAGCGGCAGCCTTCGTGGTTGTGGCAGCGGGTTTCTTGGCCACCGTGGCTGTCTTGGCCTTGGTTGCCGTGGCTTTCTTGGGCGTGGCCTTGGCTGCAGTCTTGATGGCTTTCTCTTCGACCTTGGCAGCAGCGGCAGCGGCGGCCTCTTTCTTGGCGCGTTCGGCGGCGCGCTCGGCACGGCGGGCGGCGGCCTGGGCTTTCTTCTCCTCCATGCGGTGCTTGTAGACCTCCTTGTTGGCAATCACAGGCCTTGTGCGTTTGGCCGAGGTGGCAATGGTGTTGCGCATGCCATGCTTGCTGCTGTCGTTCTTGGCCGAGACCACAGTGTCCTGCTCGCGGCCCATGATGTAGTTCTCCAGCGCCATGGCCATGGAGGGGGCCGACTGGGTGGGAGCGGCGATGCTCAGCTTGATGCCGTTCTCTTTGAGGGCGGCATGGGTCGAGGTGCCGAAGGCGGCTATCAGTATCTTGCGATCCTTGATGTCGGGGAAACTCTTCACCAGACTGCGCACTCCGATGGGCGAGAAGAGGGCTATGGCGTCGAACTCGTCGAGTTTGAATTTGGTGAGGTCTTTGGGCGCCGACGTGTACATCGGAGCCTTGGTGTATTTAAACTTGGCCTTGTCAAGGGCTTTGGTGTACTCGGTCTGCTTCTCGTCCGAGCAGGGGAAAAGGAACTTCTCGTCGCGGTGCTTGCCCATGATCTCGAGCAGGTCGGAGAAGTACTGTGCTCCGAAGAACACTTTGCGTTTGCGGTATTGTATGTAGTTCTGCAGGTAAAGGGCTATGGCTTCGGTCGAGCAGAAGTACTTCATGTCTTCGTTCACTGTCTCGCGCAGCTCTTTCATCATGCGGAAGAAGTGATCTATCGAGTTCTTGCTGTTGAAGATTATGGCAGTATAGTCGCTGATGTGGATACGGTTTTTGCGAAACTCCGATGCGGGAATACCAACTATTTCAAAGAACTTAAAGAACGTGAGGTCGACGTTATGTTTTTTTGCCAGATTTCGGTAGGGCGATTTCTCCAAATCGGCCGGTGCGGGTTGCGAAATCAGTATTTTTTTTATCTTCATGCCTTAATCTATTATTGTCTCAAATGTCTGGTTTATTGTGCGAAAAACCATTTTGCGAGTATCACCAAAGGGGCTATTTCGACGATGCAAAGATAATAAAAAAGATAGAAACTAGAGCCTTTTGAAAATGTTAAAAAGACTTGCAGGCCTCTGATCAGGCGGGCCAGGAAGCATAGCGCGGCTAGTCCGGACAAGATGTAGAACACCACGTCGTTGCCCCAGGGCAGGTAGATGAGCAACGGCAGCAAGGGCAGTGCCAGGGTGCTGAGGGCCAGGTGGTAGAGATAGTTGCTGGTGATGTAGGTGGAGACGGCTTCCTGCCGGTCGAAGATGTTGCCGAGCAGCCGTATCAGTCCCAGGCGCAGCATGTAGGCCGCCGAGAGCACCACGGTGAGCAGCGCCCAACCGCCGAAGCCGGTGTCGGCCATGGCCTCTTGGTGCAGTACGGTGGCGAGCACGGCCATGGTGAAGATGCCGATGGACATGAGTCGTATGGGCACCAGGTTGTTGTCGCGCACCATGCGGTCCATGGCGCGGTGGTCGACGATGGCCTGCGGCAGCTGGGCCGGTTTTATCTTGCGTATGCGGTAGTAGAGGTAGACCAGCGCCACCAACGCCATCAGCAGCACGAATACCCAGGCGGGCTGGGCGGTATTGGTGCGGGGCAGAAGCTGGTGGTGTTCGGGAGCGATGGCCGAGGGTACAAACATCGACTGCCGGCAGACCGGCTCGGCCACGTCGTGTGGACGGAACAACGAGTCGAGGGGCAGGCCGACGTTTACCTCGGCCTCCGGCATCGGGGCCGGGGTGGTGTCCCATTGGTAGAAGGGCAGCAGTGCTATGGTGGTATCGGCGTCGGGCATTATCGCTGTATGGTTAGTTTGTGGTATTCGGTATGGTCGGCGGTGTGCAGCACCACGATGTAGAGGCCTGCGGGCAGCCGACGGGTGTCGATGCGGGTGGTGGCACCGACGAGGGGTGCCGAGTAGAGCAGGCGGCCATAGAGGTCGACCAGCTCGATGTTGCGACCGTCGTGGCAGTCGACCACCACGCTCTCGGCGGCGGGGTTGGGGTAGAGACGTGCTGCGCCGGGAGCGACCCCGACGGGCTCGATTGCCAGCGGGCTGTCGCTGTCGGTGCAGCCGTAGACGCTGTCCCACAGCGAGAGGGGCAGGCGCAGGTCGTCGATCCACACGCAGTCGCTGCCTTCGCTGTGCGACGCGTCTTTCACATAGCGCCAAAGCAGTGTGTGGCGGCCGGGGGTGAGGTCGTACACCTTCTGGCTCCACTGGTCCTCGCCCCAGTTCTCGTACACCTGGCGGCCGTCGATGAAGAACAGCATGCGGTCGTACTGCGGCTCGCTCGAGGGGCGCGACCAGAAGCTCACCGTGTCGGTGTGGGGCAGCAGCAGGTCGATGGCGAGGTCCGATGTCTGGCCGTGGGCGATGGCGCCGTTGCGCAGGCTGTAGCGGCCGCTGCGGTGCACGGTGCTGTCCAGCTGCCAGGGCCGGGTTCCGCCCATGCGCCAGGGCAGGCAGCCGAGTCCGCTTTCGAAGCCTTCGCGCAGGCGACCGGCCACGAGGTAGCGCACCGCGGTGTCGCTCCATGTGCCGAGGTGCAGACGGGTGGTGATGCGCAGGTGGGTGGTGCTGTCGGGCACGGTGAAGAGGGTGTCGAGCGGCAGTCCCGAGGGCAGGGCCTGCAGCTGCAGACCCACCGAGTCGCAGGGCCCCGCGACCGCGACGGACAGCCGGTAGCTGCCGCCGGCTTCGAGGCTGCGGGCTGCCTGGCCGTCGGTGTCCAGCAGGTCGAGCGCCACGGTGGGGTAGTTTGGAACCAGTGCGCGGCCGAGGGCTACGGCGCAGCGCAGCGTGTCGGCGGTGGCGACGAGGGTGGCGTGCCACTGCGGCCGGGGACCGGCCATGGCCACGCTGTAGGGCAACGACACGGGCACCACGGCGTGGGGCGCCAGCGGGCCTATGGTGAGTGGGCCGACGACGAGGGGCGCGCCGATGGCCAGGTCGACGCTGTCTTGCTGCAGCGTCACGGCCACGGTCCCGAGGGTGTCGGCTCCGAGGTTGGCAAGGGTGAAATGCACGGTGCTGTCGGTAGCGGCGGGGTGGCCAAGGGCGAGTCCGCGCTGCGGTGCCGTCGCCACCACGGTGTCGACCGCGGGCAGCAGTGCGGCGCCCGTGGCGGTGACCAGCAGGCGGCCCACCGCCATCGACTGGCGCAGGCTCAGGGTGGCACTGCCGGTGGCCGAGGCTGTGGCTGTACCCAGCAGCACGCTGTCCTGCACGGCGCTCACCGTGGCCCCCGGGGTGGCCGCGACGGTCAGGGTGGTGCCGCCGGCCTCGACGGTGTCGGCTGCGGACAGCATGGCCTGGGCCGGCACGCCCACGTAGGGCCGCATCGAGGGGTCGCCCAGCAGGCAGTAGATTTCCCAGTAGAAACGGCTGTAGGGCGAGCCCGAGGCGCTCACGGCCAGGTTGCCGGCCTGCAGCAGGGCGCCGGCCGTGGCCACGCCGCCCAGGCGGCCCGTCCACCGGTCGAAGGCGCCGGGGCGCAGGCTGTCGTACTGCGGATTGACCGACAGCGGGTACTTGGGCCCCACGGCCCAGTAGTAGTCCTCGCTCCAGAGGGTCGAGTTGGTGGCGCCTATCACGCCCACCGCGCCGCCGTCGGCCTTGCGCAGCAGCAGTTCGCCGAAGCCGGTGGCGCTGTAGTCGTTGCTCTTGCAGCAGTTGTTTATGTAGAAAAGCGGCTGTGAGCCGACGATGGTGTCGACCGAGGTGAAGCGCAGCTGCGGCGACGTCCAGCCCGCCTCGTTGCAGTGGGCGGTGAAGTTCAGTATCGAGGCGCCGGCGGCTATCTGCTGCACGATGGCGGGTCCCTGCGAGGCCGACTGCGGGTTGTGGAAGCACACGGTGTCGATGCCGGGATGCGTCAGCACCAGTTCGGAGCCTACGTAGTTCACCTGGCCGTTGGTGGTCACGGGTGCCGGGTTGCTCGACTCGGCGCCGGCCACCAGCAGCACGCGCCGCAGGACCGCGGTGTCGAGTCCCAGGCCTTGTTCGTAGCGCAGGGTCTTCTCGACCACGGCGCGCAGCTCGGCGGTGTCGCCCACCGGCCAGCGGCCCACCTGCGCGTCGGGCAGGTAGTCGCCCGTGTGCTCGGCATAGTAGAGGTCGGTGACGTGGGCGCCGAGGCCTTCTGGCCGGTCGGTGCCGCCTATGTAGGCCTGCAGCTGCTCGACGTCGCCCACCAACAGCAGGTGCGTGGGCCAGGGCTCGACGCTCTGCAGGGGTGAGGCGGCGAAGTAGGGTGACACCAGCGCTTTCACGCTGTCGCGACGATGGGTGGTGGCGTAGAGCTCGACCACGTCGTAGCCCTCCTGCCGTTTCCACTGCACAAAGGGTTGCAGTCCCTCGCGGAACTGGGGCCGCGACACCACCAGCAGGCGCTTCGGCACCGCCGGCAGGGCCTCGGCACCGGAGGCCAGGGTGGCATGCAGGGTGGCCGCCACACGGGTGCTGCACTGCACCGTGCCCTCGGCAGGGCTGTAGGCGAAAGGCGCCACGCGCAGCAGGTACACCTCGTCGGCCCCCATCGTGCCCAGATGCTCGAGTTCGACCGTAGGCCCGACGCGGTAGCAGGCCGTCGACGAATAGATAGCCTTGTCGGCCTCGCCGTAGGGCGGCTGCACCTCGTCTTTCGTCACCGAGAGGGCGCGCGGCATCAGCCGTAGCCCGCCCGTCGAGGCCGACACCAGCCCGTCGGCACGCCACTGGGCCAGGCCGAGCCGGCTGCCACGCGGCAGCACGACCAGGCGAGCGGCCGACGGCAGCGCCGGTGCGCCCGCGGCACCCACGGCGCCGGGCATGCCCAGGGACGGCAGCGCGAGGTAGGGGGCCACGGTGTCGAACCGCCCCTGCCACGGGCAGTCGAAGGCCACCTCGATGGTGCCGTCGGCGCCCTTTTGCACGCTCCACCGCGCCACGGCACCCTCCTGGGCGGTGACTGCGGCGGCGGCCAAAAGCCATAGTATCAGTATTATACCGCGAACCCTACGCATGGCATGCGTCTTCTAATCTGGCTGCAAAATTACACAAAATACTTCATATACAGCCCCTGAATTCAAAATAAATGCACCACCCGCCGCCAACCCCGCCACGGCACCCTGTTGCAACACCCTTAAATACACATCCTCAATGTGTTATGAGGCTACGGTGGTCGTAACGGCCTCAAAACCAGCTCCTCTGGCCTTCCTCTCCGCTTCCCCTCCGGTAGTTCTTATATCGTTCTTATGTATTTCTTATGTATTTCTTATGTTTTAAACATAAATACAACATAAGAAATACATAAGAAATACATAAGAACGGCAGGAGGGGAAGGCCGGAGGATGGCGGCCGATGGCGGTCGGCAGGCAGCGGGGAACGCAAAAAGAAAAGTGGAGAACGGGGTTGCCGAGGCTTTCCCGTTCTCCACTACAGTGGCCTTGTTCTCTGGCGCTTAGAAGCCGAATATCTGGTCGAGGGTGAGCTTCTTCACACGGCCGAACTTGCTGAGGGCGTCGAAGTCCATCTCGCTCTCCTTGCCGAGTATGAGGTAGGTCTTCTTCTGGCCTTTGACGTGCTGGCGGTGGAAGTTGACGAGGTCCTGCATGGTCATCTTCTGGTAGGCCTGGAAGTTCTGCTTGCGCAGGGGCTCTTTCCATCCCCACTGCTCGCAGTTGATATAGGCGTTGATGATGCCCATCTTGGTGGTGCGGGCGGTGCGGCTGCCGGCCAGCAGGGCGTCCTTGGCCAGGCGGTAGTTGGCTTCGGCCTGCGGCATGTCTTCGAACAGCTCCTCGTAGGCGTTCAGGGCGTCGAGCAGCTTGTCGTTCTGGGTGATGACGTTGGCGCTGTTGTAGAAGTAGCCGTCCTTGTCGGCGCCATAGGTGTAGTGGCTGCTGGCGCTGTAGGCGAGGCTGCGCTTCTCGCGCATCTCCTGGAAGACGATGGCGTTCATCGAGCCGCCGAAGTATTCGTTGAAGAGGTTCATGCCGGGCACCTGGGCGGTGTTGAAATGCTCGCCGCGGAAGTACTCGGTGACGTAGGTGTTTTTGGCGTTGTAGTCGACAAAGAGCACCTGGTTCTCGTTGGTGGCCTGAGGTTGGTACACCTTGTTGGCGGGCACCTCCTTGGTGGGCTTCACGGTGTGGATGCGGTTGACGGCGGCGGTGGCCTCCTTGAGCGAGAGCGGGCCGTAGTAGAGCACGCGGTGTTTGTACTGGAAGAGGCCGTGCAGGGCGTCGGTGAGCTGGCGGGCGGTGTAGGCGCGCAGCTGGGCGTCGCTCTCGGTGGTCTCCTTGAGGTACTGCTCGCCGTAGATGCCGTAGGTGTTCAGGGCACGGAAGGCGGCGCGCTGGTTGGTCTTGTTGTCGGTGCGGCTCTTGATGGCGCGCTCGACGAGCATCTGCAATGCCTCGTCGTTGGGTTGGCAGGAGGCCATAACTTCCTCGACGAGAGCCATGGCTTTCTCCATGTTCTCGGCCAGACCGCTGATGCTGACGGTGGCACTGCGGCCGCCGACGCTGATGCCCCATGAGCAGGCAATCTTATAGAATTCCTCCTGCAGCTGCTCGGCGGTGTGGCGGTCGGTGCTCAGGTAGTCGACCAGGTCGGCCGCCAGGTCGATGGTCTTGTCGGCTGTGCTGCCGAACTCGAAGCGGTACTGCAGGTTGAAGGTGCCGTTCTCCTTGTTTTGCACATAGAGCACCTCGCTGCCGTTCTGGGTCTTGCCCTTCTGCATGTCCTTCTTGAAGTTTACGAACTGGGGCTGTATGGGCTTGGCCTTGGCGGCGTCGGCCTTGATGCTGGCCAGGAAGGGGCTCTCGGTGTCGCGGCTCACATAGATGGGGGTGATGGCGGGTTTCTGCACCTTGGTCACCGGGTCGGGGGTGTCCTGGTGCTTGTAGACTATCACGTAGTTGTTGTCCTTGCAGATGCGGTTGGCAAAGTCGACTATGTCCTGCTTGGTGATCTTGGCCAGCTCGTTGACTTCGTTGCACACCTTGTCCCACGACTGGTGTTGCACGAAGGCGTAGGCCATCTGGCGTGCGCGGCTGTCGTTGCTCTCGGCATCCTCCATGATTTCGAGCTTCAGCTGGTTGATGCTGGCCTCGATAAGGCTCTCGTCGAACTTGCCCTGCTTCACCAGGTCAACCTGCTCGAGCAGCAGGTTGCGCAGCTGGCCGAGGGTCTGGCCCTGGGTGGGACGTCCAGCGAGCATGAGGGCAGCGTAGTCATTTAGGGTGTAGGGGCCGGCATAGGCGCCCAGGCAGAGCTGCTTTTGGTTGAGGTTTAGGTCGATGAGACCGCATCTGCCGTTGTAGAGCACCATCTTCATAGCCCGGGCCAGAAAGGCGTCGCGGCTGCCGTTGCCCTCCTCGATGCGGAAGGCTATGGTGAGGCTCTCGGGGTCCTGGCCGTTCACCAGACGTATGATGGGCGTGGTGATGGGCTCTTCCTTCACCTTGGTGAACGGAGGCACTGTGCCGGGCACCCAGCTGCCGAAGTATTTGTCTATGATCTTGATGGCCTCGTCGGGGTTGAAGTCACCCGCCATGGCGATGCACATGTTGTTGGGCACATAGTAGGCGGCGTGGTACTCGCGGATGTTTTTCATCGAGGGATTCTTGAGGTGCTCGATGGTGCCGATGGTGGTCTGCTGACCATAGGGATGATGCGGGAACAGCGCGCGCATCATCTCCTCGTTCACACGACGGTTATCCTGGGCCATGCCGATGTTCTTCTCCTCGTAGACGGCTTCCAGCTCGGTGTGGAACAGACGCAGCACCAGGTTGGGAAAGCGGTCGCCCTCGACCTTGGCCCAGGCCTCCAGTTGGTTGCTGGGTATGTTCTCGACGTACATCGTGAAGTCGTTCGAGGTGAAGGCGTTGGTACCCTCGCTGCCGATGGCGGTCATGCTCTTGTCGTATTCGTTGGCAATGGCAATGGTCGAGGCCACGTAGCTGATGGAGTCGATCTGGTGGTAGATGGCGGCGCGGGCAGCCTCGTTGGTGGTGCGGCGGTACACCTCGTAGAGGTCCTCTATCTTCTGCAGCTCCACACGCTCGCGGGCCCAGTCGGTGGTGCCCAGCTGGTGGCTACCCTTGAAGAGCATGTGCTCCAGGTAGTGGGCCAGACCGGTAGTCTCCGAGGGGTCGTTCTTCGAGCCAGCGCGTACCGCTATGTATGTCTGAATGCGCGGCGCGTCCTTGTAGACGCTCATGAACACCTTCAGACCGTTCTGCAGGGTGTACTCGCGCACCTGCAGCGGGTCGTTGTCGTAGGTTTTGTACTCGTACTTCTGTGCTGCGGCGAAGGTGCCTATCAGCAAGCTAAAGCATAGGATAAGGGTTGCTTTTTTCATGTCGGTTTGTTATAATGAGGTTTATTGTACAATCAGTTTCTGTACGGCGAAGCTTCTGGCACCGGCAATGCGGACATAGTAGATGCCGGGCGCCGTGTGCGACAGGTCTACGGTGTGGCGGGTGGCGGCGTCGGCACTGCGATAGACTTCGCGACCGCTCACGTCGAGCAGTGTGATCTGCGAGGCTGCCGACACTTCGACGACGACCACCGAGCTGGCTGGGTTGGGGTGGAGGCTCACTACCGAGGGCGAGGCGAGGTCGATGCCCTCGGGAGCGGAGGGCTGTATGTAGTAGTTGTAGGGCTCGCTCCAGTCACTGTAGTAGTCCTCGCCGCAGCGGGTGCGCACGCGGAGTGAGTAGTGGGTGCCGACGGCGAGGCCGCTGAAGGTGAAGGGTATGTTGGTGACGGTATAGGTGTGTTCGTAGTCCTCGGCGGTGACCTCCAGCTCCCATTCGTGGTCGGCGGTGTCGGCCGGGACCCACTCGGCGCGGGCCACGTCGTCGCTCACCTGGCTTACGACCAGCCCGGTCGGCGGCTCACAGGGGCGCAGTTCGGGCACCGTGATGCTGATGTTGTCGATGCTGACGCCGCCACCGTTGTAGCCACTGTGGTGGAAGGCTATGCGGATGGCGCCACTGTAGCTGAGGGGCAGCGTGTGCTCGGTCCAGTCCTCCTCGGCCTCGACGGTGGCCAGGACGTCGGTGAAGTACTCGGGCAGCATGCTGGCCGTGGGCGATACAAGGACCGTGTAGTCGGAGTAGTTGGCTCCGTTGGCGGGATTCTTGCCCCACCAGGTGAGGTCCAGCATGGTGTCGGCCGGGAGCTCGATGACGGGCGAGATGAACCATTCGTCGGAGGTGTAGGCTGCGCTGTGGCGCGAGAAGATGCAGGCCGTGCTGTCGAGTCCGTTGGCGCTGAGGCTCCAGTTGTCGATGGTGGTCTGGTTGAGGTCGAGGACGGTCCAGCACTCGTGGCTGTTGCCCGTGAAGTCCTCGCTGTAGGGTATTGCGGCGATGGCCGCACACTCGGTGCGGAAGGTGATGCCGGGAGTCCACACCGAGGTGTCGACTGCAGAGCAGATGGCGCGGACGCGTACCTCGTAGGAGGTGCCGGCGGCGAGGCTGTCGAGGGTGGCGGTGGTGGCCGAGTCGATGGAGCTGGCCCACTCCTGGCCGTTGCCGGCCGGGCGGTACTGCAGTTCGTAGAGGCCGGCCTGGTTGACGTCGAGCCAGCTCAGCGTGGCGCTCGTCATGGTGACGGTGTCGATTACGAGGTCTTCCTGTATGGCGCAGGGATCGAGGTATTCGATGGTGACGGAGCGCAGGCGCATGTTGCCGCTGCGCACCATGAGGTGGTGCTTGTCGCCCTCGTAGCTGTCTAGGCGCAGCACCTGCTCGGTGTAGGTCGATGTGGAGGCCGGGAAGTGCAGGTGGGCTATCCACTCGACGTCGCTGCCGTCGGGGTTGCTGGCGCCGATGCTGAGCACGCTGTCGCGGCCCCAGTAGTCGGTGGCGCGTATGCGCAGCTGCAGCGAGGCTATGGCGTCGGCCAGCTCGGGTGTGAGCATCCAGTCGCGCTGCACGCCGTAGGCCGTCTCGAGCTGCACGTAGGCAGTGTTGCCCGAGCCGGTCACCGTCACGTCGGGGGCCACCGTCCAGCAGTGGTCGATGCCCTGGCTGAAGGTGTAGGCGTGCGGAGCGCTGACGGCGGTGCAGAGGGTCCAGGCCGCCAGCTCGGGGCTGAAGACGGTGTCGCCGTTGTAGCAGATGGCGCCTATGCGCACCTGGTACTGGGTCGACGACTCGAGGCTGTCGAAGGTGGCTGTGTGCTCGGTGGTGAGGGGGAGGCTGGTCCATGCGGTATCGGTGGCGGCGCGCAGCTGGGGCAGGAAGTTACCGTTCTGCTCGTCGAGCCAGACGACGGTCAGCGAGGTCTCGCCCACCTCGCCGATGGCGGCCGACGGGGCGTCGCACACGGGGATGACGCACTCGCCGTAGAAGCGCATGTCGGGCAGCCTGTTGGCGGTGCTGAAGCTTACGGTGTCGACGGCGAAGGGCTCGGTGCTCGAGCGGTAGAGCGTGGCGGCATAGCCGGCGGCGTGGTTGGCGTAGCTCACCTCGGGCGTGGTGAAGCCGTCGGTGTAGTTGTCGTTATCGTTGAGCAGCAGCACGTAGAGGTTCTGGCCGGCGGCGAGGGTGAACGTGCTGTCGAGGGGTATGGGCATCCAGCTGCTGGTCCAGGCGTGCACCTCGACGTCGGTGGCCACGAGGCTGAGCGAGTCGAGGCTGATGCCGGACGGCACCACGGTGTTGGCGGTGGCGGCCATGTAGACGGTGAAGCGGTGCGCGTAGGAGGGCACGGCATTGGCGGTGCGCAGGGCTATGGTGTTGATGTCGCCCACCCCCACAAGGTTGTCGGCGCGGTAGAGCATCAGGCTGGCCGAGTGCTCGTAGGCGGTCCATGCGGGGTAGTAGGTCGAGGTGTAGTAGCCGTTGGGCGAGGCGCTCTCGGCGCAGGGGGTGCCGAGGGGCACGGCGTGCAGCACCACGGGCTCGGCCGAGAGGGTGTCGCACCGGGTGCGCAGCTCGAAGGTGTAGTGGTGGCCCTCGACGAGGTCGGTGACGAAGGTGCTGATGCCCGTGGCCTCAATCTCGTAGGGCTCGGCGGTGGGGTCGGTCTGGTCGGCCACGGTGATGACCACGCCCGTGTGGGCCTCGCCGCTCTCGCTGTAGGTCCAGCCGAGGGCGGCCGACGTGGCGGTCAGGGTGCCCACCTCGGCACTGGCCAGCGTGTAGCAGGCGGTGTCGGTGCTGAAGGGGGCGAAGGCGGCCAGCGGCGAGAGCTCGCCGTCGCACTGGGCGGCAACCCAGGCGTAGTAGACCGTGCCGTGCTCCAGCCCCTCGAGCGCGAGGGTGGTGCCGGTGGTGGTGGCCACCACGGTGGCGGGGTCGGCCAGATTGCCGCTGGCGTTGTAGCGCACCTCGTAGCCCAGGCCCGACGTGCCCTCCCAGCTCAGCGTGGCCGTGCTGTAGCCCGTGGCGCTGGCCTCGAGGCTGGTCGGCGTCTCGCAGTCGCTGTTCTCGCTCACCGAAAGGTCGTCGATCATCACATAGTGCAGGTCGCCCGACGAGGTGCTGGCGCGGAAAGCTATGGCCACGTTGCCCTCGATGTCGAGCCCGTCGGTGGTGAAGCTGAACTCTTCGTATTCTTCGTTGGTCGACTGGTTGGTGCTGAACAGCGGGGTGAAGGTGTTGCTGTCGGCGGGGTCGGTGACGAGGCCCACGGTGAGCACGACGTCACCCTGCAGGGTGGCCCAGAAGCTCACCAGCAGCCCGTTGGCCTCGTGGTCGAGCAGCGGCGTCGAGATGAAGTTGGGGCTGCCGGCCACGGTGTAGAAGTAGAGCGTCTTCGAGCCGCTATGCGCATCCTGCGCGGCCACGGCGGGGAAGGGCCCGTAGGTCATGAAACCGAAGTCGAGGAGGTACGACCCCGTCACCGTCCAGTCGCTCGGTGCGGAGTAGGTGTAGCCGCTCGGGCCATCGTACTGCTCGAAGCCGTTCTGGTAGGGCAGGGGCAGGGGGTCGGCGCTTTGGGCTCTGAGGGACTGCGTGGCCGACACCAGGGTCAGCGCCAGCAGCAGTGCTCGGGTGATATTTTTCATTATTGTAGTGTTTAATGGTGATATTCCGGTCTAATGCGTTGAATTATATGGTTGTTGCGCAACGGTGCGGCTGCGGTTCAACCGTGCAAATATACCCTTTTTTTCGAAACCGCAAGCACTACGCCACAAAATTTTCTCCCCCTCTGCACCGCATCCCCTCCCCATCCGGTGTTGTACTATTGTTGTACTATCGTTGTACTATCGTTCTTATGTTTTCAATAGTACAACGATAGTACAACAATAGTACAACGATAGTACAACGACCGGAGCGGTACCGGATGGGAAGGGGAGGGGAAGGGGTGGCGAGGGGAGCATGGCGGCACCGCGCCGACGCCGGCGTGGACTGGGGCGGACGAGTTTTCAACTGCAGTGTTTGATAACTTTTCGGCGCCGAAGGATGGCGGTTGCGAAAATAGTAGTAATTTTACAATCGGCGAAGTGGTGCCGCCACTGCGCCTAAGTGTATTGTAATCAAGAAAATAAATGATAAGGATATGATGAAAAACAGCCTTAAAGAACTGACCGAGGGCATGCAGCGCCTGTGCGCCGTAGCCAATCGCATTGTGGCCGCCGACGGCAAGGCCAGCCGCCTCGAGGTCGACCTGCTGATGGACGACCTGCGCCGTCTGTACGACGTGGCCCTCGGCATGCAGGCCGACGGCTCGTGGCCCGCAGGCGGCAACCGTACGGCTGCGCTCGACGACGCCCCGATGCCCGACCACGAAATACTCTCGTCGACGGTGATGGCCACCATGGCCGCCCTGCAGCACGAGCCGCAGTCCGTCGAGGTGCCGGCTGCCACACCGGTAGCACAGCCCGAACCAGTGGCCGCCGAGCCCGCTTCCGAGCCCGAGCCTGAACCCGTGGTCGAACCCGAACCCGCACCGGAGCCCGAACCCGCGCCGGTGGTAGAGCCGGAGCCTGAGCCAGTGGCCGAGCCCGAACCCGCACCGGCACCCGAGCCTGTGAGCATGGCCGCCTTCGAGGCCGAGGGCGGACTGCTGTTCGACGAGGTGGTGCTGCCGGCCGAGCCCGTGGTCGAGCCCCAAGCCGCACCGGCACCCGAGCCCAAGGCCGAGCCGGCAGAGGCTCCCAAGGCCGAGCCCAGGAAAGAACCCTCGCTGCTCGACTATCTGTCGCACCCCGTCGGCGAGCAGCCCGGCGTGCGCACCCTCGGCGAGAGCCTGGGCAGCAACCAGGCCACCGGCCTCTCGGGCATGACCCGCAAGGTCGACGACCTGCGCACCGTCATCAACATCAACGACAAGTTCAGCTTCATGAGCGAGCTGTTCAAGAACAACATGCGGGCCTACAACGAGTTCATCATGCAGCTCAACGGCATCGGCAGCCGTCAGGAGGCCCTGGCCGTGGTGGCCGACGTGGCCGAGCAGTACCAGTGGGACAAGGACTCGGCTGTGGTGGCCGCCTTCTACAAGGTGTTCGACAAGAAGTTCTAAGGGATTGAAAGGTTTTAAAGTCTAAGGATATGGGCAAAGCTATATTGTTCTCGGCACCTTCGGGATGCGGCAAGACGACCATCATACGAGAGCTGATGCAGTGGTTCGACTGCTTCGACTTCAGCATCTCGGCCACCTCGCGCCAGCCGCGCGGTCAGGAGCAGGACGGCCGCGACTACTACTTCCTCAGCCACGACGAGTTCGTGCGCCGCGTCGAGGCCGGCGACTTCCTCGAGTGGGAGGAGGTCTACCAAGGCACCTGCTACGGCACCCTCAAGAGCGAGATAGAACGCATCTGGAACAGCGGCCATGTGATAGTGTTCGACGTCGACGTGAACGGCGGCCGCAACATAAAGCGCTATTTCGGCGACCAGGCACTCTCCATCTTCGTCATGCCGCCCAGCATCGAGGTGCTGGAACAGCGCCTGCGCAGCCGCGGCACCGACAGCGAGGAGGCCATAGTGAAACGCCTGGCTCGCAGCGCCGAGGAACTGAAGCAGGCACCGCAGTTCGACGTGACCATCGTCAACGACGACCTGCAGCGCGCCGTGGCCGAGGCCCGATCCACCATTGAACGCTTCCTCAATGCATAGGCTGTTCGAAATACTGAAGCGCTACAACTACCTGCTGGTGTTCCTGCTGCTGGTGGTGCTGTCGCTGGTGCTCATGTCGCGCACCACCTACTACCAGAGCTCGCGCCTGCTGGCCTGGAGCGGCAGCATGGCCGGCCGCTGGTACCGGGGGGTGAACAATGTGACGGGCTACTTCGGCCTCAAGTCGGAAAACGACCGGCTGGCCGCCGAGAACGCCAGCCTGCGCGCCCAGCTCGCCGAGAGCTACATCAGCTACACCGACAGCGTCTTCACCGTCAACGACACCGTCTACCGCCAGCACTACACCTACACCGAAGCCAAGGTGGTGAAGAACTCGTGGAGCGGACAGAACAACTACATCATGCTGGGCAAGGGGTCGGACCACGGCCTCAAGCCCGACATGGCCGTCATCTCGCCCGACGGCATAGTGGGCGTGGTGATGGCCGTCTCGCCGCACTTCTCGACCGTCATGACGGTGCTACACTCCGACAGCCGCAACAGCGTCAAGGTGAAGCGCACCGGCATCAGCGGCTCGCTGGTGTGGGACGGCCGCGACTACCGCTACGCCCAGGTGGTCGACGTGCCCACCACCCACCAGTTCAACGAGGGCGACACCATCATCACCTCGGGCCTCGGGGGCGACTTCCCTGAAGGGGTGCTCGTGGGCTTCGTCGAGAGCGCCGAGACCCTCTCGGGCAGCGGCTTCTACAAGGTGCGCATCCGCCTCGCCACCGAGTTCAACAAGCTCGACCATGTGTATATAGTAAACAACCGCTTCCGCGACGAGCAGCAGGCGCTGACGGCCGCACGGAACAATGAGAATTGACGCAAATGAACAATATCGTTTGGCAAAACATCGGACGCTTTGTCCTGCTGATGCTCCTGCAGCTGCTGGTGCTCAACTACGTCTACCTCGGCGGCTATGTGATGCCCATGCTCTACGTGCTGTTCATCATCATGCTCCCCACCAACACGGGCCGCATACCGATGCTCCTCATAGCCTTCTGCACCGGCCTGCTGGTCGACATCATGGCGGGCATGCTGGGCTTCCACGCGCTGGCCTGCACCGTGGTGGCCATGCTACGCATCTGGTTCGCCGACCGCATCATCACCCGCGGCGAGCCCGTGGTGGTCGACACGCCCAGCATCCGCAACGGAGCCCCGCAGCACTTCGTGGCCTACATGCTGCTGCTGCTCGCGGTCTTCTATCTGGTCTTCTACACGGCCGAGATATTCAGCTTCCGCGGCTTTGGAGGCGTGCTGCTGGCCACGGTATGCAGCACGTTGGTCACCGCCCTGCTGGCGGTGCTCTACCAGATGGTGTTCATCAGGAAGAAAGAAGAAGTATGAAAAAGACTGCCCTAATGATAGCCGCCGTGCTGTGCACCGTGGCGGCCGCGAGCCAGACGGCCGTGGGCCGTTGGCGCGACTGCATCGACCTCACGGCGTCGTTCCATGTGGCCGTGGGGGGCGACCAGGTGTGGTATGCCGCCCGCAACGGTATCTCGCGCTTCGACCGCACCGACCGCACAGTGCGCACCTTCAGCCGCTCCACCGGCCTCAGCGACGTGGGCATCGCCGCCATGGCCTGCGACTCGCTGGCACAGTACCTCGTCGTGGCCTACGGCAACGCCAATATCGACATCCTCTATCGCGGCCGTGTCTACAACCTGTCCGACATCAAGCGAACCGAGCTCACCTCCAACAAGGACATCTACAACGTGCGGCTGCACGATGGCCGCGCCTACCTGGCCACGGGCTTCGGCGTGGTGGTGGTCGACCTCGCCCGCCGCGAGATCGAGGAGACCTGGTACCTCGGCACCGGCGGCGGATACCTGGCGGTCTACGACATAGCCTTTGTGGGCGACAGCATCTATGCCGCCACCGCCAACGGCATACTCCGCGCCGATACCGCCGAGCAGCACCTCGGCATTGCCGACCGCTGGCTGCCCGACAGCCGCCTCGCCTCGACCACCGTCACCCGCCTCGCCTCGCACGGCGGCAGGCTGGTCGCCGCAGGCTATACCATCGACCCCGAGCTGTTCGACGTATACTACCTCGACGCTGCGGGCTACCATACGCTCTGCACGGGGCGCCTCAAGGCCCTGCACACCGGTGGCCATCGCCTGGCGGTGAGCATCGACAATACCGTGGTTGCCTACGACACGGCTTTCGTACAGACAGGTACTTATACAAGCTACAGCTGGGGTGCACTCAACCCCAACGACGCCGTCTTCGACGACGAGGGCACCCTCTGGGTGGCACATCCCTGGGATGCACTGGTGGGCCTGGCACCCGACGGCAGCGACGAGGTGCACAGTATTGACAGCCCCTCCTCGGGCGATAATGTCTACCACCTCGTACCCTTCGGCTCGCGCATGCTGCTCTGTCCTGGCGGCCATACCACCACATTCTCCAACTCGTTTGTCGACGCCAACCTCTTCACCGCCGTCGGGCGCCACTGGTATGGCCTTGACCGAGGCAACGGTATGCTCGACGGGCTCTACGACGTGGTGGGCGCGGCGGTAAATCCGCGCGACACCACCGAGACGGTGGCCGCCATCTGGGGCACCGGCATAGTCTCCATACGCGACAACAAGGTGCAACGCCTCTATGACGAGAGCAGCACCGGCGGCGCCCTGAGACCCTACGTGGTGGGCTCTTACTCCTCGCTGCGCACCGGCTCGGTGGTCTTCGACAACCGTGGCAACCTGTGGACCACAGTCTCGCATACCGACCACGCCCTCGCGGTGCGCCGCTCCGACGGCACCTGGCAGAGCTTCTCCACGGCAGTGCTCTCGTCGATGCTGCACCTCGACAAGATAGTGTGGGACAGCGTGCGCAACTACCTCTGGCTGGCTGGCCACGACAATGCCGTCTATGTGCACGATGGCGACAGCCGCCTTGTGCGCATCGACCCCAACAGCGGCAGCAAGCTGCAGACCGAGGCGGTGAATGCCATAGTGCAGGACCGCAACGGCAATATATGGATTGGCACCAACAAGGGCATCAAGGTGATCTACGACGGCTACAACGCCTTCAAGCGGGGCGGCAATGGCGAGACGGCTCCCGTCACGTGCAGCAACATCACCATGAGCAACGGCGAGTTCGCCGAATACCTGATGGCCTACGAGAACATCACCGCCATCGCGGTCGACGGCGCCAACCGCAAGTGGGTGGGCACCGCCTCGGGCGGCCTATACCTTATCTCGGCCAACGGTCTGGAACAGCTGCAGCACTTCACCACCACCAACAGCCCGCTCTTCTCGGACAAGGTGGTGACGGTAGCCATACAGCCCCGCACCGGCGAGGTGTATGTAGGCACCGACCGTGGCCTGCAGGTCTACCGCTCCACTGCCACTTATGCCGGCGACGAGCCGCAGGAGCAAGTCTATGCCTTTCCCAACCCCGTGCGGCCCGGCTACGACGGTCCGATAGCCATCAAGGGCTTCACCCGCGACGCTCTGGTACACATCACCGACGCCGCTGGCCACACCGTCTACAGCACCCAGGCCCTCGGAGGCCAGGCCGTGTGGTACGGCCTCACGGCGTCGGGCGAGCCTGTGGCCTCGGGCGTGTACTACGTCTTTGCCTCCGACATCGACGGCGGCAACCGCAGTGTGGCAAAGATACTAGTAATAAGATAATCCCCCAAACCGCCTAAGCGCATGATGCTCTCCACCCCAGGCCTTGTGCTGCACACCACCCCCTATGCCGAGACCTCGGTGGTGGTGAAGGTCTTCACCCGCCTGCTGGGCGTCAGGGCCTACATCATAAAGGGCGTGCGCGGCCGTGGAGGGCGTGTGAAGCAGAATATGCTGCAGCCCCTGACGAGCCTCGACATGGTGGTGTACGACAACCCTCACTCGACGCTCAACTACGTCAAGGAGCTCACCCCGCGCCACCCCCACCTGCAGCCCGACCCCGTGGCCGGCGCCCTGCGCTTCTTCATGACCGAGGTGCTGTACAAAGCCCTGCACGACGAGGAGCCTATGCCCGACCTGTGGGACTTTGCCGAGCAGGCTGCCAGCGGCCAGTGGGCCGCCGCCAGCGGTCAGCAGCCGGTGCTCTTCATGCTTGCCGTGGCGCGCCACCTCGGCATCGAGCCGCTGGACAACCACATGCCCCACGAGCCCTACTTCGACCTCGACCAGGGCCGCTTTGTGGCCGCCCCCACCGAGACCACCCTCGCGCCGGCCCTCTCGCTGCTGCTGCATCAATATCTAGCCGCCGCCGACATGCCACAGCCGCCACTGCAGGAGCGCACCGCCCTGCTCAACGCCCTCATAGCCTACTACCAGCTGCACCTGAGCGGCTTCAACAACTTCACCTCGCACGAGATATTACATACCATATTAAGATAGACAAACCGATGAAAAAGACCCTTCTCAGCCTGATGCTTCTGCTTGCCGCCGCCGTCGTGCCGGCCCAGCAGACCTACTGGGTGTTCCTTGCCGACAAGGCGGGCTCCACCTTCGACCCCTACACCTATTTCGATGCCAAGGCCATAGAGCGCTACCAGCAGTGCGGCGCCGACCTCTACGACATCAGCAACTACCCCGTCAGCGCCGCCTACGAGCAGGGCGTAGGTGCCCTGGCCACCGAGACCATCGGCGCCAGCCGCTGGATGAATGCCGTCGGCGTGGTGGCCACCCCGGCCCAGGTCGCCGCCATCGAGGCTCTGCCCTACGTGCTGCGCGTGCAACCCATCGAGGGCAATATGCAGTTGGCCGAGGCCGATGGCGAGGCCAGCATCATCAGCATCGAGGAGGTCGACGGCCCGCTCGAGGCCCAGCTGGTCCGCATGGGCGGCCAGACTTTCCGCGCCAAGGGCATCGACGGCAAGGGCATACGCATCGCCGTGTTCGACGGCGGCTTCCCGCGTGTGAACACCCACGATGTATTCCGCCACCTGCGCGACAACCACCAGATACTCCGCACCTGGAACTTCCCCAACAACAAGGAGGACGTCTACGGCTGGAACAGCCACGGCACCATGACGCTGAGCTGCATTGCCGGCCGCATCGACGGCAAGGACCTGGGCCTGGCCACCGGCGCCGAGTTCCTGCTGGCCCGTACTGAAGTCAACGCCGAACCCTTCAAGGAGGAGGTGTGGTGGCAGATGGCTGTGGAATGGGCCGACCGCAATGGCGCCAACATCATCTCCAGCAGTCTGGGCTACGGCAAGGAGCGCCACTACACCACCGACATGGACGGCACCTCCTATGTGGCCAAGGCCGCCAACCTGGCTGCCCGCAAGGGCATGCTCGTCTGCAACTCGGCCGGCAACGAGGCCGACGACAGCCAGTGGAAGACCATCATCACCCCCAGCGACGCCGACAGCGTGCTCTGCGTGGGCGGCATCGAGAACAGCCTGCGCGAGTACAACCACATCTCGTTCAGCAGCTACGGCCCCAGCGCCGACGGCCGCCAGAAGCCCAACGTATGCGCCTTCGGCTATGCCCGCACCGCCAATATCCCCAACGACCATGCCACCCACTACGTGCACGGCACCAGCTTCTCCTGCCCCTTGGTGGCGGGCTTCGCCGCCTGCGCCTGGCAGGCCTCGCCCGGCAAGACTGCCATGGAACTGTTCCGCATGATCGAACAGAGTGCCGACCTCTACCCCTACTGCGACTATGCCTTCGGCTACGGTGTGCCGCAGGCTGCCTACTTCGTGGGCGAGCGAAAGAGTGCCGACCCCACCTTCCGCTTTGTCGAGGACGGCGACATGGTGCGCGTCACGCCGCTGAAGACCCTCTTCCACAAGCCCGTCTTCTACAAGGAAGTGCGCCCCGACGGCAGCATAGTGCGCTATGGCAAGAAGACCTTCACCGTCTTCGACACCCTCTCGTCGCTCTGCTTCCCGCTGGCGCAGGGCAACCGCCTTGTGGTGCACATCGAGGGCTACACGGCATCTTTCACCGCCGAGCGCGACCTCGATTCGCCCCGCCCATGGGCCGCCCTCCTGGTCAAGTCCCATGAAGGCGGCATCCACGGCGATGTCGTCAGCATTGAGTACTACGACGAGCACCGACTCGTGCCGTCCGACTTCGGCAGCAATGCCAAACACCGCTTCAACCTCTACTTCGGCCTCGGCCTGCCCGTCAAGACCGCCGGTGCCGAGATGGCACCCAACGTCTGGTCGCCCGACTGGAGCTTCGGCGTCCGCATGCTGCGTGCCTTCAGCAAGAGCTACTGCATAGGCCTGAGCCTTGGAGCCGACTTCACCCGCCACCGCTACAACGGCAAGCCCGTCAACGACCTCGAGGCCTCGCTGGGCATCACACAGGCCGCCCTCGACGGCTACGACAAGATCTCCACCCGCCGCCTTGGCCTCAACGAGCTCAACCTCGAGCTCTTCCAGCGCGTGCGCCTGGTGCCCCTCGGCCTCATGGGCAACGGCCTGCATTGGGACCTCGGCTTCTACATTGGCACCTGCTACTACCGATACACCCTCGAGGGCAAACAGACCGACCCGGCCGGCGCCAACACCCTGCGCACTAGGGCGCGCTACGCCTATCCCGATGCCGCCGACAGCTACAACTGGAACTTCGGCGTCACCACCCGCCTCACCTACGACTGGATAGGCCTCACAGTGCGCTACCGCCTCAACGGCCTGGGCAAGGCCCCCGCCGCCGGCCAGGTGCTGCTGCCACGCCTCACCCTGGGCCTGCAGCTGCAGTACTAGCCCGTTCTCCACCCTCCTCTTCCCGCCCTCCGCACCCCTTCCGGTCCGGTAGTTCTTATGTACTTCTTATGTATTTCTTATGTTGTATTTATGTTTAAAACATAAGAAATACATAAGAAATACATAAGAAGTACATAAGAACTACCGGAGGGGAACAGGAGAGGAAGGCTTGGGGGACTGAAAATGAGGGCGGTAGAAAAAGGCCTTTTCGGGGGCAAAAAAAATAATCGACCTTTTGCGTGCAGTTCGGGAATTTTGTGTATATTTGCAGGTGGAAACAAAAGCAAACGAAATGCGTTATTCTATGGATAATAGGTTGTGCCATAGGCTGTTGTTGCTGTGCCTGGTGGCTATGTGCGGCCTTGTTTTCGGCACCAAAGCCGGGGCCCAGGCCAACATCACGGTGCAGAGCGCCGTGGGCCAGTCGCCCGAGGCTTTCATCAACAACAACCTCATAGGCAGTGGAGTGTATATCAGCAATGTGCACTTCAACGGTTCGGCAGGCAACGTCTCGTCGGCCAACATGGGTACCTTCAAGTCGAACAATTTCTACCATCTCTATATGGACTCGGGCGTGGTGATGGCCACGGGCAATATCAGCGTGGCCCCGGGCCCGAACAGCAGTACATCGCAATCTTCTGCAGCTGGCAACTATTCTGACAACCAGTTGTCATACATGGCTACAGCCACCATCAACAACTGTGCCACACTCGACTTCGATTTCGTCAGCATGTCGCCCTTTGTGACGGTAAACTATTGCTTTGGCTCGGAGGAGTACCCTGAGTATGTTTGCTCGAGCTACAACGATGTGTTCGGCTTCCTCATCACCGGCCTCGACCCCTCGACAGGCACCAATCGCACGTGGAACATGGCCCGTATACCCCATACCGTGGGGCCCGGCTATCCCGACGGCATACCCGTGGCCGTCAACTCGGTCAACCCCGGCCAGGCCGGCTCCAGCGGTGGTAGCGGCACAGGCTGCTACTACAACTTCACGCAGTACTATGTGGAAAACACATGGCCTACCGGCGTGCAGTACGACGGCTTCACACAGAAGCTCTCGGCCAGCGCCACCATAGTGCCCTGCCAGCTGTACCACATGCACATCAGCATCTGTAATGTGGGCGACAACGGCTTCGACAGCGGCGTCTTCCTCGAGAGCCACAGCTTCAACAGTCCGGTGGCGCAGCTCAACCTGAGCACCCCCACACGCGACACCATAGTGCACAACCACCCCAAGGAGGTCCCCTTCTCGGTCTACGGCACTGACTACAGCTACGGCCTGTCGACCTTCACCTTCGGGGGTGAGGCCGTGTGCGGTGTCGACTACTGGTGCATCAGCTCGACGGGCGACACCCTCACTCCGCAGCACAACTCGGTCAACATCAGTGGCCAGGGACATACGCTCACCTTCAAGGGCGTCTATGGCCGTGTGATAACCCACCCGATGGACATCGACATCACGGTGCACACCTCGCTTTGCCAGAACTACCCCGAGCTGGGCAACGACGACACGCTGACCTTCGTGCTCGTCGAGGAGGACATAGTGGCCCTGCGCGACACCACCATACGTGTAGCTTCCGACACCTGCCTTGAGGTGGGCGTCGAGGTGGCGGTGGCCCGCCGGCCCCTGCAGTTCCGCTGGATACCTGAGGACGGCATCAACTTCCCCCACCAGCAGTATTCCTCAGCCTTCATCACCGAGGACCGCACCTACCACGTGGCTGCGTGGGACGAGGTGGGCAACAGCGACACCGCCGAGGTCAAGGTCAAGGTGGGCCGTGTGGGCATCGAGCCGGCGCAACTGCAGTCGCAGGCCGTGGTCTACCCCAACCCCACCGACGGCATGCTCAACGTCGAGGCCGAGGGACTGGTCAGGGTCGAGCTATACAACGCCGACGGCCTGTGCCTCTACACCGCTCGCTGCAGCGGCGCCCACGTCGCCATCGACACCACGCCCTTCGCCGCCGGCGTCTACACCCTGCGGGTCGAGGCCGCGGCAGGCTCGTCGAGCCACAAGGTGATAGTGCAATAGCAACGACATTACAGAGAAACAAACAACATACAAACATGAAAGAATACACACTCGAAGAATTCCAGAACGAACTGCGCCTCGGTATCCCCGACCCGCTGCCCGAACCCCAGCCCTACGACCCCACGGTGAACCACGCTCCCAAGCGTAAGGACATACTCACCCCCGCCGAGAAAAAACTGGCCATACGCAACGCCCTGCGCTATTTCCCAGCCAAGTACCACAAGATGTTGGCCAAGGAGTTTGCCAACGAGCTGAAGGAGTACGGCCGTATTTACATGTACCGCCTGCGTCCCACATACAAGATGTATGCACGCCCCATCGACGAGTACCCCGCCCGCTGCCGTCAGGCTGCCGCCATCATGCTCATGATACAGAACAACCTCGACCCCGCCGTGGCCCAGCATCCGCACGAGCTTATCACCTACGGTGGCAACGGCGCCGTCTTCCAGAACTGGGCCCAGTACCGCCTGGTGATGAAGTACCTCAGCGAGATGACCGACGAGCAGACCCTCGTCATGTACAGCGGCCACCCCATGGGACTCTATCCCAGCCACAAGGACGCCCCGCGCGTGGTGGTCACCAACGGCATGATGATACCCAACTATAGCAAGCCCGACGACTGGGAGCGCTACAACGCCCTCGGCGTCACCCAATATGGCCAGATGACCGCTGGCAGCTACATGTACATCGGCCCGCAGGGCATCGTGCACGGCACCACCATCACCGTGCTCAACGCAGCCCGCAAGCTAGGTGGCGGCACTGCCGGCAAGCTCTTCATCACCGCCGGCCTCGGCGGCATGAGCGGCGCGCAGCCCAAGGCCGGCGACATAGCCGGTGTGGTCTCCATCACCGCCGAAATCAACCCCGCCGCCACGCAGAAGCGCTACGAGCAGGGGTGGGTCGACGAGGTGCACGCCGACCTCGACGAGCTCTTCGCCGCCGTCAACAAGTCTATTGCGGCCAAGGAGGCAAAGAGCTACGCCTATCAGGGCAATGTGGTCGACCTGTGGGAGTATTGCGCCGACAAGGGCATAAAGGTGGACCTCGGCAGCGACCAGACCTCGCTGCACAACCCCTGGGCCGGTGGCTACTATCCTGTAGGCGTCAGCTTCGAGGACGCCAAGGTGATGATGGCCGAGAAGCCCGAGCTCTTCAAGGAGAAGGTGCAGGAGAGCCTGCGCCGCCATGTGGCCGCCGTCAACAAGCTCACCGCCCGCGGCATGTACTTCTTCGACTACGGCAACGCCTTCCTGCTCGAAAGCAGCCGCGCCGGCGCCGACATCTGGAATGCCGACCACACCGCCTTCCGCTATCCTAGCTACGTGCAGGACATCATGGGACCCATGTGCTTCGACTACGGCTTCGGCCCCTTCCGTTGGGTATGCACCAGCGGCAAGCCCGAAGACCTCGACAAGAGCGACCAT
>CACYZN010000009.1 GCA_902778925.1 uncultured Bacteroidota bacterium | reverse complement strand
GAAGTTAAGCCCAGCATCGCCGATGATACTGCACTTGTTTGTGGAAAAGTAGGTCGCCGCCAATCTTTCTAAGGGAACCGGACACGGTTCCCTTTTTTTGTTTTTGTGGCTATGTAGTTCGGCTTGCTCGACAAAGTTCGCAGGCCGTATTTCCTGTGGAGTCAGGCAGAAGCCATGCGTCGCCGATAAAAGGATGACGGTAGATGCAATAGATAGGATAGATACAATAGGTGTATGTGTTTGATGGATGGCGATATAGTAGTCTATTGGTTTTGCTCCCCTATTGTTCCCCTGTTATCCTCCTTTTGGGTGGCCATAGGGTATCCCTATACTAAATATGGTGTTCCCTCGTTGTTCGTTATATCAGATTATAATCTAGTACCTGCAGGGCAATACATATACTATGGCAAAGGTAATACCATCCCTCATTGAGCAGACGGGCACCATTGGTGACCGTGTCTTCTATACTCGCTTTGGCAAGCAGTTCAGCCGCAGCAAGGCCAGGTCGTTTAACGACAACAAGTCGGAGGCGCAGCTGCGGCAGCGTGCACTCTTCAAGGCCATGCAGCATACCTCCTCCATCCTTGGTTCCGTCATCCAGAGGGGTCTTGCCAAGGAGGCCCATGCCCATAGGCATGTTGAGAACAACGAGTTTGCCAGCATCAATAAGCAATACTTCACCTACGAAGACGGTGTGGTACATATCGACTATCCGCGTCTGGTACTTTCCGCTGGTCCGATAGCCCCAGTAGGTTTTACCAATCGTAGCGTTGACTACTTGCATGTGGAACTCCAGTTTGACCCCTGCCTTTACGTCGCTCACGCCAATCCCGACGATGTGGTATTCATCTATGCCGTCGAGTTTCAGATAGAGGTCTGTCAACTTGTGGCCTGCGCCGAACGGCAAGTTGCCAGTGTCGCCTTCGACCTGCCCGACCTCGGCGACGAGACCGACAAGCCCGTCACGTTTCACCTCTATGCCATCGTCGAAGCCGCCAATACCGCCTGTTATGCAACTCTCTCCACCGATGAGAAGAAGACCCACAAAGAGCACCGCAACATCAACCGCCGCGTCTCGCCGTCCATTTTCATCGGCAATATTATAATAAATACGGCAGAAATGAATACTAATGTAAAATATTTTTCTCAAGTATAAAAAATGTTTGTATTTTTGCAAAACGAAAAATAGTTAATTAACTAATAGTTGAGGGAATATCTGATCATATCGACTAGCGTTGATTTGATGCGCGCAGCCTCGGGAGACATTGTATTCATATCTTCTGACGGCAACTATTCCTCGTTTGTCTTCACCTACGGCGAGTCGCGTGTCGTGACGATGCAGCTTGGCCAGGTGGAACGTCTGCTGGCGGAGCAACTCACACACAACGGAGCGGACTTCATCCGCATAGGCAAGAGCCTCATCATCAACCGTAACTTCATAAGTTACATAAACCTACCCAAGCAGCAGTTGGTGCTGTCCGACGGCCATTCCACGAGCCATAGCCTCACCGCGTCCAAAGAGGCGTTGAAGCAGTTAAAGGAGTTAATCGAGAAAGGATTGAACAAATGACAAAGATGAGTGATATAAACGACAACGAAATCCGTGTCATCGGTGGTGACGGCGGAGACGGCGGAAAGAAACGCCTGCCGTTGTGGGTGTGGGTGATAGCCGGTGTGGTTGTAATAGCCATCGCCGTGATTGCATTGTGGCCGAAACCGCAGCCCGAAGTACCAGTCATTCCCGACACCACGACCGTTACCGAGCCGGAGACCACCGACATCTGGCACAGCAACACGGACAACACACTCTCTTCCTGCACCATCGTGACCGACACACTCATCGACACCCTTCATCTGCGCATCTTCACCCCCTATAATGCCACTCCCGAACTCCATGTGGGACGGCTTGACACCGCTGACACTGACATCATACTGGCTTCGATGGCCGCTGACCTTCGCCGTGACAACGGCAGGATTGTCGGAGCATTCGTTCACGCCGGTGAGCCTCTCTCGTGGGGACTCTCCAAACGCGGCTACTGTGCCATCTTAGACGGTCAGATTACCATCGGCGTTGCCGAGAACTCTCCGCTCTTTGAGCAGGCCACCGAGCAAGGCGGCTACTTCTTCCGCCAGTATCCCGCTGTGGACAAAGGCGTGATGGTCGAGAACAACCCAGAAAATGCCTCCTTCCGCCGCGCCCTCTGTCTGCTGAACGGCAAGGTGTGCATCATAGCCTGCACCGACCGTGTGCTGATGAACGATTTCAGCGCTACCCTGGTGAAGCTCGGAGTGAGCGAGGCCATCCTTCTTGTCGGCGGTACTGCCGACGGCTGGTGCCGCACCAATGACGGAAAGATGATGCGTCTCGGCTCATCCTATGCCCAAAACGCGAAATATATGAACCATATAGTGTTCCGTAAACAGTAACAGCACGTCCGGAGAGGACGTATTGTGGTACGAAACCCGACCTCGGAACGCATTTCATACAACATCGGATATACTTCATACAATGCCCGCCAGAACCCTCTGACGGGTGCTTTTTTATGTGTACTTTTGCGGCATGAAACGACTGATACACATAGTAGGAATAATGCTGCTGGCTTCTTGCCATTCAACATCCGAAAAAGATGTAAAAGATGCTCCGTTAGACTGGTCATATATCGAGGCATATAGTCCAAAGCAGAATTGGACTTGGCAGGAAGATGTCAATAAGGCCAATCCCGACTTTCCTGATTTCCCAGACCCACGTTATATGGAGTTTTTTTTGAAGTATGATGAATATGGTCCCGAAAACCTTGAGTTTGACACGCTCAACATTCTGCTCTCCACGGAAGAAGACTTCGCCAGATTACCCCGATGGATATGCGGGATACCAGCAAGATACTATAGACATTGTTATGAAATAGGTGAGTTTCACAATAAGATTCAAGAACTGTCCTACGAAATACGCACAGATACAAACGGCAACCCAACTCTATTTATTGGTGTGTATTTTATCACATACCTTGATACCAATGATATGGAGAGTTGTCATACATTCGCAAGCCAAGCTTATATTGACTCCGTATTACAAGCACACAATAGCAAATAACACAATTAGCCATGTATAAAACTTTCATTATCGCAACAATTTCACTTGTATTCCTCTGCTCCTGCGGCGGAGATGACAAGCCGCAGACCCCACCCACCCACCGTGGCGTGTACCACTGGAAGACCACATACAATCCCACAGCATGGGAGAAGCTGTGGATGAAAAACCACAACGTGGATAGACTGTACATCAAGTTGTTTGACGTGGAAGTTGGAAACAAAGCCAGCGAAACGGACTGGAAGATGGTTCCTGCGGCCACAACAGTATTCAAGCAGAAACTGCCGAAGGATATGGAGGTGATTCCCGTCATTTACATCACCGTGGATGCCATCCGTGCATTGGATGCCGATGCATGGAGTTGGGGAGACAAAGAACGATATGCCAAACTGATAGTGAAGCGTATCGATGACATGATGGCAGAACATTACGAGGGCACAATTCGTGAAGTGCAACTGGATTGCGACTGGACGCAGCAGACGGAACACGCCTATTTCATGCTCGCACGCCAGATGAGGGGACTGCTGCACAAACAGGGCATTACCCTCAGCGGAACACTTCGATTTCACCAACTTCGCGAGGTGCAGTTTCCAAGTACAAACGACTGGGGTGAGACCGATTCCATTCCCTTTGACCGCTCGCTGCTGATGTGCTACAATACCGGCCGTTTGCAGGACCACAATACAAAGAACTCCATCCTCGACTTTGATGATGTGAAGCCTTATCTAAAACAGTACCACTCCGACAATCTGCCACGTACCGATGTGGCATATCCCGTCTATACATGGGGCGTTGACTTTGATGACGAAGGTAACTTCGTGCGGCTCGTGAACTCGCAGCAGATAATCGAGGAAAAGTGCCATAACCTCCGTGTGGAAACAGGTGAGCCACGGGAGATACGAAAGACACAGCGTGCGCTGCCCATACTCGACAGTACCCACACAACAATTCTTTATCACCTTGATTCGCTTAACCTTTCAAGATATAGTTATGAAGACATTGAAGAGTTTTATTCTCGTTAGTTTATTCCTCTCCGTCAGTGGAGTCTCTTTTGCCTGCGGTCCCTGGTATTACTCCGCCGCAGACAACCGCATCTATCGTTTTTTGCCTCCAGACTGGCAGACCTCTATCTCCTTCATAGAAGACTTCGAGACCAAGAATATCAAGACATGGAGCAAGGAGACCGGCTGCAAAGATACCGCAGCCATAAGGAGTGCATTGTATACGGACTGGAACAACTTCGTCAACTGGGACGAGTTGCTGTGGGAGATGCTGAACTCTTCTGCCGCACCCTACAATCCAATGACGGAGAATAAATTCTGCCGTCATCTAGTGGCGACAATGGATACCGATGCCGTGCGACTGCTCTGCTGGTCAAAGACCTATTCCAATATCAGAAACGGACAACGCTCACCCTGGTACTACAACAGCCATATTGACACCGATGAGAAGAAACAACTGCGCGAAATGTACAATATGGTAACATCATATACACCAGCCAAGAAGTACGCAGACCGTTTCAAGTTTCTCTCCATAAAATGCGCATGGGCTTTAGGGGAAGACAGCACTGTCATTACCCTGTGGGAACATTCAAAACTATGCCAGAAGAAAAATCTCTTTTACTATGAGGCGAGGGATTATGTGGCCCGCAGCCTCACGCGGATGGGTCGCCAGAAGGAAGCCGATGTTATCTACTATGAAAACGGCAATTATGCCGAGTTAATTCCACTGGGAGCATCCACCCCAACCAAATTGCGAACATTGCTCAACATACGCCCCAATTCGCCACAGATAGCTCCCATCTTACAGGACTATCTTACTATTTTGGATGTCGAACAAGCCAATTCATACCGTTGGGATGATGAGGATGACTATTACAAGACAGACTCCGTGGTACGTATTGCACGCATGGCTATCAACAACCCGAAAGTGCGACAGAAGGCAATGTGGAGATACGCTGCCGCCTGTGTCCTTGACTATAAAGGCAAACAGAAAGAGGCGCTAGAGATACTGAAAGGTGCCGAAAACGGTGACGGAAATGCTTTCTTGCAGAAGGCTGTACGCACCTTAACCTTTTATCTCCGCGCCAGAATTGACACTATAAACGATGATTTTGAACGCTATGCCATAAACGAAATCAAGTGGCTCGACAATGAGATGCTGCGCGAATGGAATAGAATGCCGGAAACCACCCGACAAAATATAAGCAATGTACTCAACTACAGATGGATTAAAGAACTCAACGATTTATACTCCTACGCTGCATTACGTCGCATCGTACTGGAGGACAGCGTGGGACTGGCCTGGAGGATGGTTGAGGCAGGACGTGGTGTGCGAGCATTGCAGATGGCCAATGTTGCTGATAATCATCTTGTCAAAATATCCAATAATCCGTTTATCAATAAAGTTCGGGAACAAGGTGGTGGAGTTTATGATGTGTGGTACAAGGGCAACGATAGCAGTTATCATAATATGTGGATTACTTCGTTGCAAGACACGACCTCCATTGAGGGTGAGGACATCCATTTCTGGAATTATCCCGTCAACTCGCATGACTACAGCAACGGTTTGTTCTGTGTGGCCGATATTATTGATGCGCATACGTTGGAGGTTTACCGTCAACGACAACTGCATCCCCAAGACGAGGACGATAGATGGTTCAATGCCCGCAGTTATACCAACGGTGACTACTGGCAGGACATTATCGGAACACACTATATGCGTGAACGCAACTATCATGCCGCCGTCGCACATCTGCGATACATCTCCCCCTCTTACCAACAACGTATGAACATCTCCTGCTCCATTGACCCGTTCAGCATCGACCGTTCTCTGAAAAGCACCGATAGCACACTCTACAAGCTCCACTTTGCCAAACGAATGGATTCGCTGCAACGAGTCATGCTTCACGACCACAATTCTGACCGTCGTGGTCTGGCCATGCTGGAATATACCATCGGACTTGAGAATAGTTTTGACATGTGCTGGTGGCTCACTTCCTATGACAAAGGCTGGAATGGAGCCAATTTGACCGATATTGATGAAACCCAATACGCATTCAAGGCAAATGCCGTTGTAAAGCAACTCCGTGAGAAGGCACTGCGCACATTACGCTCCGATGAAGCCCGTGCCCGATACCATCTCCGGCTTGGCCAGTATTTCATTGTCAGGAAATGCTATGCCGACACCGAAACTGGCAAGTATATCGCTCTTGTCTGTGATGAAAAGAAACTCTACCATAAAGCAGGAATCAACTGGGCAATAAAATCAAAGAAATATCGTTATATTCTTGATTAAATGTGGTATTATGAAAAAAGCCAATGATAAAATTGACAATAGTCTTGATGATATAGTATTATCCGAAGACAATGAAAGGCTAATTTCCTATAAAGGGAAACAGAAGCAATTGGAACTCCCTCACGGCATTAAAACAATTGCCGAAAGTGCTTTTGCTGAAAACACAAACATTGAAAGTATCATTATCCCTGCTTCTATAACAACAATTGAATACAGAGCTTTTTTTAAGTGTTTCTCATTAAAAAACGTCACATTCAATGGGAATGAACTTGAAATAGGAGAAGATTGTTTTTGTGGTTGTGAAAAACTGGAAAATATAACATTACCACAAGGAACACATAAGATAGGTGAAAGTGCATTTTGGGGATGCACGTCCATAAAACAAATTATCATCCCCGGTTCATTGGATTGCATCGAACAAGAATTGTTTTATAATTGCACAAATCTTAAAGATGTTGTGATTTTAGAGGGGGTGAAAAAGATATGCACGAAGGCATTTTATAGTTGCGATTATCTTAATAATATTCATTTACCGTATTCTATAGAACTAGTAGAGGCCTCAGCTTTCTCTGATTTAAAGCATTGTTATTATGACAATCCCAGCACTGTCTTTGAGAAAGATGCATTCGTGAATTGTGGCGATGATTTTAGGCTTTTTATACCGAAAGGGGCAAATATTGATAAATTGGGAAATGCAATGCCAAATAGCATCGTTGGTTATACTTCTTCGGATTTGGGAGAATTACCAGAAATAGGCAGATTATGTTCAAATATTGTCCCGTATATGGACGATATTTCCATAGAAAATATTCTGCGCGGTCTTGACATTCGTGGAAGGTACACTACTTTGCACTATAACGATAAAGGAGGGGATCTTCATGCGAAATACAATCTCGGGATATATGCAAATGGAAGGCAATGTTTATTGTACTTTGACAACAACACCTATCCAGACTCAAGATTACCTAAAGAATATAACGTACTCGAAGAAACAAAATATATCTGTGACCATGCATTTTGGTATGGGGAATCATCATGGTCAGGGTGGGAGTTTGACAACCATAACCGATGTCCGTTTGAAGCTATTAAATTGCCAACAAGCCTTATTGCAATAGGGCAGTATGCTTTTGCAGGCACGCAAATAAAGAGTATTGATTTGCCTGAGCATTTGTTTTATATTGATGATTATGCTTTTCGCAACTGCACCAGATTAACATCCATTACCATTCCTCATAATGTTTCTTATATTGGGAATAATCCATTCAAAGGGGATAATAATTTAAATTCCATAGAATCATTATCACCTCATTTCTTAATTGTATCCGATTGTCTTATTTCCAAAGACTCAGGAATGTTGGTGCATTGTTTTCATCAGGGTGATGATAGAGAAGAAACATTCACAATACCATCCGAGATTAAAGTGGTTGGAGATTATGCTTTTGAATGTGCTATTGTCCATTCTGTTGTGATACCCAGTACCGTTTCCCATGTTGGTAAAGGTGCTTTCATGAATAATAAAACAATAGAAGAAGTGACATTTGAAAGCGAATCAACAACAATTGACGATGATCTTTTTTGTGAATGCACAAATCTGAAAAGGGTTGTCTTGCCAAAAAACATTGGAAAGTTAGGCCGACACCTTTTTAAAGGTTGTTCCTCTTTAATGGAAATAGAAATTCCCTTCCATGTTAGAGAAATAGGCACAAATCCATTTGTCGGATCTGGAGTAGAAAAGATTGTCAATCAATCAGACAACTTTGTATATGAGAATGGTGTTTTATATACAAAAAACAAAGAGAAAATAATTTCGTATGTAGGTGCTACAAGGAACTATACCATTGAACCTACCGTTAATGAAATTGCAGAGGAAGCATTCTCTCATTGTCGGTTTTTAGAAAGTATTTCTATACCAGATTCTGTCTCTATAATAGGCCAAGAGGCTTTTTCCTATTGCAGTATACTAAAAAAAGTATCTATTGTAGGTGATAACCTAAAAAAGATTGAATCTGGCGCTTTTTCGGGATATTCGGAACCAGTAGATTTCCATATCCCCAATGCAATAATAAAGGAAGAAAAGGTTTTATGGACAATAGACTATTCTGTTATCATAAAAGACAATAAAAATGAAACAGAAAATGAGACATGGACAGATGAACAAGGCGTAAAATATAGTGCTGACAGACGAAAAGTAATTAAAGCAACCAAACCTCTTAATGAATATACTATATTGGATGGAACAATAGAAATTGGAGATAATGCCTTCAATTTTCAACCATGGGCGCCAAGTTTGATGAAATTAACAATTCCCAATTCTGTAGAGAAGATTGGAACTAATGTGTTTCAATACTGCAAGTTTCAGGAACTAACAATACCAGAATCCGTTAAAACAATAGGAGACGACTTGTTTTGTGAATGTATATACCTACAAAACGTCACAATTCCCTCCTCACTTGTGTCTATGGAAGGAAATCCATTTAGATTATTGCGGCCTTCCCAATTCATTAACTACAAGCCATATGCGATTTTCAACAATTCCAAGCATTATAAAATAATTGATGGAATGCTTTGCTCGTCGGATAGGCAACGTCTCGTAACATGCTTATATTCGGACAAAGTAATGCTACAAATACCTGATGTTAAGATTATTGGAAAACATTCCTGTGCAGACTGTAGAGCGGCAGAAGTTCATATTCCAAAATCAGTGCAAATAATTGAGGATAATGCGTTTTACGATGCAAGAATAGAGCGGGTCATACTTCCTGATTCCCTAACTCATATCGGGAAGAATGCTTTTGCAGGGAGCAACCTAAGAAGTATTCATATACCATATTCGGTAAGAAAAATTGAGGAAAGTGCATTTTCTTGTTATTGGCTAACCCGCGTATATATTAACAGTAGGGATATTTCAATTGCACATAATGCCTTCCGAAGTGAAAAGTTACAAGAAATTTTCGTTCCTTATGGATATCTTAATTATTTTAGAGAAATGATGCCTGACCATAAAAGAATAATAAAAGAAAGTGATGAATACTGACACGATAAAAACATTAGATTGAAAAACAGTATACAGAAAAGATATGAAGCTAACTCATTTTGCTATTAATAAGATTGCGGAATGTATTAAAGATGCACAAAGCGGAAAACTATGGGTCGCTTTTTTTAATAGCTTTGGAGCTCGTGATGTGTATGATTCCATGGGGCTTCCCGATATAGGAAAACCCAATGGTCAACGTCCATCAAAAACAGAATATATTGCCAAAAGACTTGATGAAGCCAATGGAACATATAATATGAGTAATATCATTATCCAAATGGCCTATCTCGGTGATTTGATACCAGAAAGAATTAATACCATTATTGAACCCGAGAATTATCATATAGATGACACCAACGGGAAATTAATACTAATTGGTGATACGCAAGCAAAGAGCAAACAAGATATAGAAACAGAAGCTCATTTCCAAGATATACAAAATAGTATATTGAAAGAGTTGGAAGTAGCTAGGGTTTCAATAATAGTTGTCATGGCATGGTTTACAAACGAATTGTTATCTCGGAAACTTATAGAAAAATATAAAGAGGGACTTGATGTTAAAGTTGTAATTTACGATGATGGTATCAACCGTCGTCATAGTGTTGATTTGGCAGGAATACCAACTATTAGAATCAAGTCCACAAGGGGCGGTATTATGCACAACAAATTTTGCGTGATTGATAATCAGGTGGTAATTACGGGCTCGTATAATTGGTCTACAAATGCTGAGTTTAGAAATGATGAAAATATTTCTATTATTAGAGATAATAAAACGGCTTCGGATTATTCTGTTGAGTACAGAAATCTAACCAAAATAAAAGATAATCCGGAAACGAAATTATCATAAACTACGGCAAAGTCCATTTACGGAATCTGAAATGCGATTGACATTTTTTCAATCTGTAACAATGATACACCATGTGTTTTTATCAGATAGCGCCGATTTCTTTTCAAGCGGAATTGATTTGTTTTTTTGATAGCCGATTTCTTTTTCAATAGGTATTCAATTGTCTTTAACCGTTAACCTTTATCGATAGACGAAAAGGATTGCTTTCCAGATAGCCGGAAGCGAGCCTGTTTTGGCTAGCTGATGCCATCCCGGGAATGAATATGGCTTCCATCGGGCTCGGAGGGCAACAGGAGAGTCCCCTGCGGGACCTCATAAAAACGTGGCGGCGACCTACTTTTCCTCCCCGCACACGTATCCTCGTCTTTAGTGAGTCTTAAGTGGAAAGGGAGTTTGCTCGCCCATTTGATTTGATTTCAGCGGTGCTCGCAGGCCGTGTCCCCTCTTTAGCAGCCAGAGAAGCAAGAGTTGGTTGTTGAGTGGCAGAGTTGTTGTCAATGTGGTATTTGTAGTAAATAGCAGTAGAAGAGCAAGGAAGCCGTAGTTGGTAAATAAGTATCGGGGCTAGGCAGAAGCCTCACATCGCCGATGATACTGCACTTGTTTGTGGAAAAGTAGGTCGCCGCCAATCTTTTTAAAGGGAGTCTCATTCGAGGCTCCCCTTTTTTGTTTCTCCTGCTCGCTGCTCTCACGAGATCTTGTAAATCTCGTTGATTATTACCGCCTGCGGCGAGAGGGACTTGAATGTGTTGAATGTTGTTTTTGTTTTATGGTCAAAAACTTGTTTGGCTCAGATAATTGTCAATTTGGTATGGATATAGTTGATAGTCTATATCTATATTGTAACTTGGCGTCTTTCGCCATAATAAGTATCTCCTTTGTTGGTTTGAAACATTACATAATAGTAGAATGTTATTCCGGGATGTACGGAATGAGTCGTCTGAAACTGAGCTTCAGTTTTGCCAGAGAAACCAGATACTTCTTTTAGCCAACCGTCATGTGGGTCAGTAGACCATATAAAGCCAACCCGTGTAAAAGTTGTTCCTGCCGGTGCATAGGCTTCTCCATAGATCGTTATGCTTTGTTTATCTGAAGATAATGAATAATTACCTGTCACTGCGTAATCACCCACAGTAATGACATTGCTATAGCCTGTTCCCGCTGTATTTGTTGCATAAGCACAGATACTGTATGGTCCACGACTAAGGTTGTTTAGAGTTAGCCTGATTTCATTGTTTGCACCCCCACTTTTCTTTATTCCCTTTTCATAGGGTACACTTGTAACCCCTTTTAGATAGAAAATGCCAGCATCAGAAAGTTCTCCGCCATCGTTAGTGACATGGGCGTAAACCGAAATTGTACCATTATTATATGTCGTGCTATTTTCATCAATCATGACTGACGGGCGTTCAATGTGTTTTGTACATCCTGAAGACAATAGCATTACAACTACTAAAATAACTGAGGTGTTTTTAATCATTGTTATTATAATTAATATAAGTGATTAGAATAACCATTTTTTTATTTGACTTGTTCTAATTCTGTAACTTACAGAAAGTAGCCCGTTGGCTGTGTAACCAGTGTCGTAATAATTGTAACCATGATCTTGGTCGTAAAAGAAGATTAATCCAATTCCAACACTTAGGTCACGCCACATAACGCCAAGTTGAATCATCGGAATAATGTTCTTGTCAGGGAATGAGTTTTTTTGTGCTTGCAAATCATATCCTATGCGAACCTCAGTAAACACTGAGAACTTGTATTTGGGTGTCGAGAGTCGGGTCCCGATGTATATTGGAAGTGCTGGACTTTCTCGTTCGTTAGTAGCAATTGGGACGATGCCAAATCCTCCAAGCAAAGAAAAAGAACTGGTGATTTGATTCCCAACAGATAATCCTGTAGGTGCTCCGACCTCGGGCTGAATATACCACCCTTCATGTCGATACTTTGGAGCGGTTTTCACCGGTTTGGGTGTTGTGTCTACCGCAATCATGGGTTTAGGTTTGGTGAACTCCACCAACGGGATGCTGGCTGACATACGCTCGGCGATGCTGCGCATGGTCTCGCGGTAAGAGGTGCCTTCGGCCCATTCGGCGCCGTCTTTGGCTATGATGGCACCAGTCTCCACGTTGACGGCACGCACGTCGATATTGTATTGACCCATCGCGCGGTTGACATCGCCGATGACGATGACGGGCACGTTCAGCAGTTCGCCCAGCCGGACCATATCGCTTTCGGTGATTATGCTGCCTTGCATATTGTGCTCCTCCAAGATGCGACTTACACGAGTGCGCTCCACCACCGTGTAACCTTTAGGCACGAAATAGGTGTTGAAGATTGCGGAGAGACCGTCGACATCGCTTTGGTGGACACCCACACCGGCATTGAAGTTCAGCACAGCGATGCGGGGTTGAGCTATGCCGCCTGTCACGAAGAGTAGGGTGAAGGCCAGAAGAAGCAGTGTGTGTTTCGATTTCATTGTTTTTTTTTTCTTGTTTTGTTCAGCCTGCTTGTGCCACGGCAGGTGGATAATTACCATACAAGAAGCGTGGCACCGTATACCACTTCTTCAGTCGGAGGTCGTAGGAAATACCGTTGTCAGCAGATGTGAAAGCAGTCCATGCTATGCGCAAACCATCATATCCAATCTTGCTGACCTGCTGGAAATCTCCTATGTTTCCGGCTGCAGAATCGAGGCATAACGCTTCGTGATTTCCTTTTGAAATCGAGTGCAAAGTTACAACAAATATTTGGAACGGCAAATTATTTTTGTGGACAGGCGTGAACAGGGGTCAATAGTAGTCCGTGTTTTGTCCGACACACGTCCGACTTCTGTCGGACATGAAATGGAGGTGGTGCGGGAGTGATGTGGTATTGGTGGAGATGGCGGGATGTGAAATTTTATTTGGATTATTAGTTTTATTTGTCTATATTTGCAGAGACGAAGAGTGTGTGCGTAAGTTGTGTAGTGGATTGATTATTAGTCTAGTTAAGTTAATATTAAATAGTATTTCTGTATGGCAAAGATTGAAAAAATGCTCACCAAGCAGGGCTACGAATGGAAGTATAGCACGGTGGGCGGCGTTACGCGAGTGAACATTGAGTCGGGCGAGGATATTGCCCACCTCAGCGAGCTGGACAAGAAGCTCTGGACGGTGCTCAGCTGTCCGGTGAAAGGACTGGAGTTTGACGAGCGGACCCTCGCGTTGCTGGATACCGACCATGACGGCAAGATACGTGTGGACGAGGTTGTGGCGGCTTCGCAGTGGCTGTGCGGGGTGTTGACCGACATGGACTACCTGACTGATGGCAAGGATACCATCGACTTTGCCAAGGTGAATGGAGAGAGTGAGGAAGGCAAGAAGGTGCTGGCGGCTGCCCGTATGATACTGGAGAAGCTTGGCGCGACCAAGGACAGTATCTCGATGGCCGACGTGGCAGAGTATATGGCTGTTTATGAGGAGAAGTGCAAGGCCGAGTACACGGTGGCCGAAGCCGAGCCCTATGAGCCGCCCTACGGCGACGGCAGCGATGCCGCCGAGGCTGCTGTGGCGGCCGTGAAGGACAAGGTGGAGGACTACTTCATGCGTTGTAATCTGGCCAGCTTTGACCAAGATGCCATGGGCGCCCTCGATGTGCAGGTCGACAAGATTGCCGCCATCAGCGGCAGCAACCTCAGCGCCAATGTGGCCGAGATAGCCACCTACCCGCTGGCGCGTCCCACGGCCGAGGGTAGGCTGCCGATGGGCAAGGGCGTGAACCCTGTGTGGCAGGGAGCCATGGCTGCGCTTGCTGCTGCAGTGCCCGACTTTTCCGGCAAGGAATATATCGAGGAAGCAGAGTGGAGAGCCGTGGTTGGAAAGGTGGAGGCCTACACGGCATGGAAGGCAGCGGGCGAGACGGCCATGAACGAGGCTATAGCGGCCCAGTTGGCCGAGCATGCCGCTGCCATCGAACCTGTGGAGCGCCTGCTGCGTTACTGCCGTGACTACTTCCGTTTGCTGCACAACTTCGTGGTGATGAAAGACTTCTATCGCCGCGACGATGAGATACAGGCCGTATTCCAGGCCGGCAAGCTGTTTATCGACCAACGCCAGTGCGACCTCTGCATCAGGGTGAGCGATATGGGCAAACACCTGGCTTCGGCAGGAAAGAGCGGTATGTATTTGATATACTGCCACTGCACTGCCAAGTCGGGCGGAGCGCAGATGGACATCGTGGCAGCATTGACCGACGGCGACATCGATGGTCTGTGTGAAGGCAAGAACGCCGTGTTCTACGACCGTGCCGGTCAGGACTACGATGCCGTGATCACCAAGATAATCGACAACCCGATCAGCGTGCGGCAGGCTTTCTGGTCTCCCTATCGCAAGTTCGGCAATTGGATAACCGAGAAGATAACCAAGAATGCCTCGGAGAAGGAAAGCAAGCAGTTTGACGAAATGACCGCCAAGGCCGACACCGCCACTGCCAACATTGGAGCCAAGCCCGCCGATGGAGCTGCTGCAGGTGCCGAGGCCGGAAAGAAGGCCATGCCGTTCGACATAGCCAAGTTTGCCGGTATCTTTGCCGCCATAGGCTTGGCTTTCGGTGCCATAGGTGCGGCTCTCGGCATGCTGGGCTCGTTTGTGGTGGCCAAGTGGTACAACGTGATACTGCTTGTGGGCGCCATCGTGGTCCTCATCAGTGGCCCGTCGATGCTGTTGGCTTGGCTCAAACTGCGTAGGCGAAACCTGGGTCCAGTGCTGAATGCCAACGGTTGGGCCATAAACTCGAAGATAAAGGTCAACACCGTCTTCGGCGCCACTTTGACATCGGTAGCCAAGTATCCCAAGGTTGTTATGAAAGACCCCTTTGCCGAGAAGAAGATGGCATGGTGGAAGAAATGCCTCATCTGGCTTGTGGTGCTGGCGGCTTTGTTCGTTGTGGGATTCAGGCTGACGCAGCACCGCTGGGTATGGCAGCCCAAACCTGTCGAGACCGAAACTGTTGCCGCCGAGGTGGCCGTCGATGCCGTAGCCGCCGAGGCGCCTGTTATCGATGCTCCTGTGGCCGAGGCCGCCGAAGCCGATGCACCTGCAGCCGAATGACACGCGCCTGCACTGCACTGTTGCTCATACTGCTTCTACCCCCGATGCTCAACGCGCAAGAACGTCAAACAGTGTTGTCGGTCGCATGGTGGAATGTGGAAAATCTGTTCGACCTGCGCGATGACCCTGCGACCAACGACGACGAGTTTACCCCGCAAGGCGACCGTCATTGGACTCGCCGTAAACTGAATGCCAAATTGCAGGGTATATACAAGACCCTGGCCATGATGGACCTGCCCGATGTGGTGGGGTTGGCCGAGGTGGAAAACAAGTACGTGCTACGTGAACTGTGCCAGGGCACGCCGTTGGTGCAGGTGCCCTACCGCTATGTTCATTACGACTCGCCCGACCGGCGTGGCATCGATGTGGCCCTCATCTACCGCACCGACCGTTTCTCGGTCACCGCAAGTCGTCCGGTGCAAGTGTCCGACAGTGCCAATGGCTTCTACACCCGCGACATCCTTGTTGTGGAAGGAGTTAGTGCCGAAGGCGACAGCGTGTGTCTTGTGCTCAACCACTGGCCATCGAAGAAAGGAGGGGAAGAGTCCGACGTGAGGCGGCTAGAGATAGCCCGTCGGGTTCGCGCCCTCATGCTCGAACTAGGCCGGCAGCATCCCGGCTCAGCAGTCATTGCCATGGGCGACATGAACAGTACTGCCGATGAAGAGGCAATTGCGCTGGGCATGGGGTTTGGCACCGACAGCATCAGTCCCGAGGGCATACGCAATCTCACCCACCGTCTACCATCGGACCTGGGCAGCCACAAATACCAGGGGCAATGGGACTACATAGACCAGATGTTCCTATTGGCTGACAACAGTTGGCAGGTGAGAAAGCTGAAGCTTTTGAAGTACGACCACCTGCTCATCGGGGAGACTGGTCGCCCAGGAATGCGGCCCAAGCGCACCTACCAAGGTCCGCACTATGAAGGCGGCCTAAGCGACCACTTGCCGCTATTGTTGCGGCTGAACAGAAAAGAATAGTTTTGTCGATATGCAGAAAATGTGTATCTTTGCAAACCAATACAGATAAAGAAAATAGTACGTAACGATGTATAGAACTAATACTTGTGGCGAGTTACGCCTCGCCAATGTGGGACAGACAGTGACCTTGGCCGGCTGGGTGCAGCGTTCGCGCGACCTCGGCGGCATGACATTCATCGACCTGCGCGACCGATATGGCATCACGCAGTTGGCGTTCAACATGGAGACCAACGCCCCTCTCTGTGAGCAAGCCCGCAAGCTGGGACGCGAATATGTCGTCCAGGTGACTGGAAAGGTCATCGAGCGCAGCTCGAAGAACTCAAAAATACCAACGGGAGAAATAGAGATAGAGGTGGCTACCCTCACAATCCTCAATGAGGCCAAAACGCCGCCCTTCACCATCGAGGACCAGAGCGACGGAGGCGACGACCTCCGCATGAAGTACCGCTATCTTGACATACGCCGCAATCCCGTGCGCAACAATCTCGTTATGCGCCACAAGATGGCTATGCTGGTACGCAACTATCTTTCCGACCGAGACTTTCTGGAGATAGAGACACCCATGCTCATCAAGAGCACCCCTGAAGGTGCCCGCGACTTCGTGGTGCCCAGCCGCATGAACCCGGGCGAGTTCTATGCCCTGCCGCAGAGTCCGCAGCAGTACAAACAGCTGCTGATGGTGGCCGGCATGGACCGTTATTTCCAGATTGTGCGATGCTTCCGCGACGAGGACCTGCGTGCCGACCGACAGCCAGAGTTCACACAGATAGACTGCGAAATGAGCTTTGTACACCAGGAGGACGTGCTCAACATGTTTGAAGGTTTGGCCAAGCATCTCTTCAAAGAGATGAAGGGTATAGAGTTCGACCAATTCCCGCGTATGACATGGCACGACGCCATGCGCCTCTACGGCTCCGACAAACCTGATATCCGCTTTGGCATGGAGTTTAAAGAGGTGACTGATGTGGTCAAAGGCCATGGCTTCGGCCTCTTCGACAACGCCGAGCTAGTGGTGGGTATCGTGGCTGAAGGCTGTGCAGAATATACACGCAAGCAGCTCGATGCGCTGACCGACTTCGTCAAGCGTCCGCAGGTGGGTGCCGGCGGCATGGTTTATATCAAATATAACGCAGATGGCAGCTTCAAGTCTTCGGTCGACAAGTTCTATGATGCTGAGTCTCTGAAAATCATCGCCGATAAGATGGGTGCCAAGCCTGGCGATCTGATGTTGCTGCTCTGTGGCCCCGCCATGAAAACACGCACTCAGCTCTGCGCCCTGCGCCTTGAGATGGGCCAGCAGCTCGGCTTGCGCGACCCGCATAAGTTCGCGCCCCTCTGGGTTATCGACTTTCCATTGCTCGAGTGGGACGATGAGACGCAGCGCTTCTACGCCATGCACCACCCCTTCACCGCACCCAAGCCCGAGGACGAGCCTCTGCTCGACGACCCGTCGAAATGGGGCGACATACGTGCTAACGCTTATGACATCGTGATGAACGGTACCGAGGTAGGAGGCGGCTCTATCCGTATCCACGACCGTACTTTGCAGAACAAGATGTTCCACACCCTGGGCTTTACCGACGAGAGTGCGGCCGCCCAGTTTGGTTTCTTGATGGATGCCTTCACATACGGCGCACCGCCACACGCCGGCCTGGCCTTCGGCTTCGACCGTCTCTGCTCCATCTTCGCCGGTGCCGACTCGATACGCGACTTTATCGCCTTCCCGAAGAATAACTCTGGCCGCGACGTGATGAGCCAATCGCCGTCGCCTATCAGTCAGGAACAGCTTGATGAACTCTGCATTAAGGTCGAAGTGAAATAACTTTAAGGCACTGATTCATTCCATGCGTCTCCGCACATTGCCCTTGCCTCAGTCAGGGTGGTGTGCGGAGACCTTTTAGTCCAAAGTTAGTCTGGGGGGGGCTTTGTCTTGTATCGGAGGATGTATGGCGGGAAATCGTGATGACTATAATTATCTGCTGGCCAGTATTGAGTTGTTACTAGATAGACGACAGTTACGAGATAATAGAGAGTCTTGACGCCACTGCAGCCGAGAGGCGCATGACGATGAAACAAAGAGACCGCAGACAATGTGCGGTCTCTATTGCTATTAATCCTAAAACAAAAATGGATTACAGATGGCTTAGTATTTCCTCCATTTTCAACTGCAAAAGTACATCCATTTTTTAGTGTGGGCAATACCTAATTGTGGTGATTGTTTTAAGGCGTTAATCTCTAAGTACTTCTATCAATCCGTTGCGTTTTACAGACCCATATAGGCTGCGGGCAAGGAATCGATAGTAGTATGTACCATCGGGGCTGTTGGTACTATTGGGATCCCAGAATTGCTCCTCTGTGGTTATATTCTTCACATGGTATACCAGTACACCCCAGCGGTCGTAAATCCAGAGTTCGTTCATCGAGTAGTTGCCAAACTCAATTAGATTGACGACCTTCCATGTGTCGTTATTGCCATCTCCGTTTGGTGTAACGAGGTTGGGGAACTGGAGGTATTCATTAGTGATAGTAACAATATTGTCGGTGCTGTCGATACAAGTGTGAGTGATGGGATAGTGGAGCGATGGGAGCAGATAGTGGAAAGGAGTTGCGAGTGAGTCATTGAACCAGTCGCCGTACATCATGGTGTCGATGGAGTGATCCCAAAAAGCGGTAAGGACAACGCGGTAGTCGCCAGCCATGTTTTCCCCCTCAGCGCCCCAGTGATAGAAGGGGGCGAAGAGGGTTGAGGTGTCGTAGGCACCGCCGACGGCCTTCTGGATATTCCATAGGTAGCGCAAGGTGTCGGGTTGGTAGGTGAGGTTGATAAAGGCAGCCTCGGGGTTGTGCATAGGCGGATTGGTCGGTGCCCATTCGAACTCGGCTACTGGTGATTGGAACATCAAGATTGGCCAAGCCATAGTGTCGTGGCATCCATAGATGTCGGTTATGACGATAGAGGCAAGTGCCGCCAGCGAGTCGCTTCCCTTGAGATAGGATACCGAGAAACTGTCGTTAGTGGAGGTGAAGATAGTATCGGACGATGAATATATCCATTGGTAGAGAGGTAAACCTGGGGTGGTGTCCTTGAAGAAAAGGGTGTCAGGGGTACACCCAATAATGGCTGAGTCTATGGGACTCCAATTGGTAGAGTCGAACGAATAGAGCGGGTAAATGTGGTAGGATGGGTCGCGGGGTAGTAATGTGACATGTATAATAGAGTCGCAGTCGTGGCGTGTATACAGGTTTGTGTCAAAGCTTGTGGGACCGGCATAGTCGATGTTGTGGTATAAGAAGGGGTAACCCGGACAGATAACAATAGAATCGACAGTGTCGAAATTCGGGGTTACTGTAAGGTGTAGTGTAACAGTACTGTCACAACCAACTGCGTTGAAACCTACAGAGGGAGTTATGTAGTCGCCTGATGCAGGATAAGTGTTACCTCGCCATGTAATGCTATCGCAAGCATGAGCGGTTGTATCGCTATTGCTTGTAGCACGTACGTCGAGATATAGGACGTGTAGGCTGTCGCATACTTCATCAGTGGGTGTTGTCTTGTAGTAAGTGCCAGGCTGATTGAGATTGGTGTTGTAAAAATGATAAAACTGGTTGTCGCAGATGGATGTAATGACAGTGTCGCTGGGCATCATATTGTCGGGAAGAATGAGATGCAGCAACATTATGGCAGTGTCTTCGCATTCATGTTCTGCGATGCCACTAATTAGTTTGACCGTATAAGTTCCTGGAGTGCTGTAAACGGTCGAGGCATGGTAACCGGTGCTGGTTTCACCGTTGCCGAAATCCCAATAGGCACTTTCACAGCTGCTTCCTGGCATGGGTGTGATGTGGTCTACTGAGATTGTGCTGGTGTTGGTGAAACTGACGTGGAATAGGCAACTGTCGATATACATTGCGGTGTCGAAGCTTGCCATGGGGTATCGTGTGCCGCCGTAAGCGCTGAGGGTAAATGTACATGCTGGGTTGTCGATAAACGAGAGGTCGCAGTGGTACATAATATCTTCCGAAGGAATAGTAATGCTCTGGGTGGTTCCTACTGTTAATGGATTGTTTGACTTATACCATCGGTAGTTGAAGCCGGCAGGGGCTGTTAGAGTGTTGGTGATTATGTCGCCACAACTGCTTGTTTCAATTTGCTTTGGACGGCATTCAAGGGTGAAGTAAGCATAGCCATAGTGACTACCTTCGTTGCAGTCGAAAGTGGTAAGGCGAACATATACTTGCTCGTTGGCATGAGCAGTGAGATCAATACCGACTGAGGTCCAGTCCTTCCAGAGCACTCCGTCGGGTGCGGTGTTCCAACCGAGACTTTGGTCGGCGATGAAGTCGGCGCTGGTGCAAGCAGAGTCTATTATGTGGAATGTAGAGTCGAGAAGTTCTAGGCGGAAGCGTGGTTGATCGACTGTGGCGTGCTGTGGGTCTTGAAGTACTGCGGCATAGTTCATCATGAGCAGTTGGAAACTCGATGTGTCGACCAGAAGGCTGTAAATCACGCCTTCTGCTTCTGGATGCAAGAGGTTGGTGTTCCAATTGCCTAGACGCACACTGCTGGTGTATCCTTCTGGAATGGTGCGCAACAGACCGTTGGTACGTTGGTCGCGTTCGGTTGTGTCGTAATGTACAGTGTGACGGCTTTCTGGGTCGGCCGAGCCAAAATCAATTGCACCGGCGGCAGAATAGGGATTTTGGTATGTACCGCGGAAGAAAGTGGCTTGTGCTGAGTATAGGTCGGTGGGGTTGACGCAACCGCGACCTTCAGAAGGAGTGACCAACGACACGCTGTCGACATAATTTGTCGTGCAATAATCGGTAGTACTGTTGCAACTGCTGGTGAAGCGGAACTTGTAATTGTGGTGCGTTGTGAGGTCTGCTATTGTAGCAGGATGTGTTGTGGGGGTTATAGTACGTATAACAACGCTGTCTTCGATTACTTCGATTGTCATGGAAGGGTTGCCGACCTGGCTCCACTCAAGAGTGATGGCGTCGAATTCGGCTCGCTGTACCCGAATGTTGAAAGCTCCACAGGTATCGAGGTAAATGTCGTCGACGTAGATATTGCGCGATGTGCTGGCGCTTTTGTTGCTTCGAGCGCGCAAGGCAAGGAAGTAATGGCCCGAAGGTGCATCACTAAACTCCACTAGTGCTCGATGCCATTGGTTTACAGACTCGGCCGACAGAGTGCGCAATGGATGGAAAGTGCTGAGATCGGTCGGGTCGCTCATGGTCCCTACAACCAAGCGGTCGGCAATGTCTTCTACTTTAAACCAGAGGCTTACTGCCAGATGTCCCAAAGAGTCTATGTCGATATCGGGTGTAGCGATGTAGGAGCGCAGTCCGATCGGTATCTCCAAACTATTATTGCCGGTATGGGATATTTCGTCACCAACAACGATGGCTGTGTTGAACCTATTCCAGTTGCGTGGTGCCGTACCAACGGTAACAGTATCAAAGTTGATGCACGATGGCACAGAAAGTGGCGCAGTGAGGGTCTTTACATGCTGTGTTGTTGAGCAGCCAGTATAGTTACTGTCGCACCAGAAATTGAAGTGGTATGGCGTTTCGGGAGAGAGAACGAGAATGGTCGGTAGCTGGGTGATAAGCACCATTGTGTCGGTACCAGACCCGTCGTCGGGACCATATACTAGTACGAATGGGTCGAAGTCCACTTTGTCGTCAAGCTCGGCATCAATGATTACCTGATTCCAACGGCGGAGAGAAGCGGTTGCGACGGCAGAGGGGCAACTTGACAGGGAAAGCGTGTCAATATACAGGCGTGTTTCGTTGGAACAGTCGGAACAGAGGCCACGATGCCGGAATGCTACCCAGCGGCCGTTGCCACTATAGTTCTCGAAACTGACATAGGCATGCTGCCAGCCGTTGTCTTCAAGGGTGTATACCACAGTGTCGACAGGGGTGAACGATTGCTCGTCAAGGGCATCGTCGAGTACGCCTATTTCAAGGCTGTCTTCCAGTAGACCGGATGTGAAACTGAACGACATGAAGAGGTGGCGTACCGAGTCGACATCAGAGTCGGCCAGGGCAATTATACCATCGTTGTATAATGCTGTGTAGAAGAAAGGTGTGTAGGTCCAATCGTTACCGTTGAATTCGCTACGATAGGAGGCACTACCATAGTATTTTATATGCCAGCTGTGGCCTGTGTTAACCCAATAATCGTTGGAGTTGTTGTAACAAGCAGGTAAAGTGTTGCGTGTGCTTAGGTCAAAATATTGGTGGTTGTTGCAATTATTGCCAAGGCTGTCGGTGGGCTGGATGTCGGTGTAGTAAGTTCGGTCGCAGGTGAGAAGGAATACGTTGGTGTCTACGGTAACGGTTGTTTTGGTTGAAGACCAGTCGCCTGTATATGTGATATAGTAGGGCTTGTTGTTGCTGGCTGTTACTTCCAGATTGTTGTATGCCAGCATGCGATACTCCACCAATGGCAATTCTTGCACATGGATGCGGTAAATATATAGAGGCTCGCCTCCGCGGTGGCGTATTGCAATGTGCTTGTCAGTATATTGGCTGTAGTCGATATAGAATTCTCTGTAGGTGTATGACATAGATTCCAATGTAACAAACGACGATGTGTCCATGCCATTGGCAAGATAACCAATCTCGTTTATGCCGTGGGATAGGTAAATATACATTGACATCGACGAGTCGGCCTCGAACAATGGCAATATAGTGTAGGTCCAAGTACTATAGCTGGAGAAAGGCGCATAAACGGAAGGCCCGTTCATGTCGATGCGCAGGTTGTTCATCGGGTTGGGGTCAATGTATGTCCACTGCTTTGGCACACTCGGCATATAGTCGGCATTGTCGAAGTCGAGGCAGTAGGGCAGAGGTGTGGTGTTACCGGTGGTGAACTCGGCTATTGGCGAGCATGTGGTATCGGTGTGGAGGCAACGGTATGTGACGTAGTATTTGGTGCCGAGTTTCAGGTCTTGCAAGCGGTAGGGCGATTCGAACACCTCGACTTCATGGTTGTCGTCGCCTTCGCTGTCAGTGACGTATAGCATGTAGTGTGCTGATGGGTCGTCGGCGACGGTGCATACTAGCGTGTTGCCGTCGACCTCGAAGTCTACCTTCAGGCAGGTGTTCCATCCTATATTGTCGGTTGTGAGGAGGCCGTTGCCGGCTATGATGCATAGCCGTACTGAGTCGACTCCTGGGGTCGACAGCCGGGTGATGTAACTCTGCCATACGGTGTCGAGCACGAGGGTGTCGACTATGGTTATGAAGGGTTGCAGCGTAGCAAGGCTGAAGTGAGTAGAGTCGATATCGATAGAGTCTTGCGGCAGGTAGCCAACGAGCACAGTATCGTTGTGTACGGCGCTTGCACCACGCAGGGTGAAGAGGGCTCCGTCGATAGTGAGTATCGGGTTGGTGGCCACTGCGGCACCGGCATTCATCTGCAGCCTGTCGTCGTTGGTGATGATAGTGCCGTCGGTGGCGGCCCAGTGGTAGGGTAGTTCATCGGAGAGCAGGCCGGTGAAGGGGAAGCAGTTGTTGTAGCAGTAGTCGCCGACACATGTCACGTTGCTGTTGGTGATGAAGTAGCCGGCATAAGAGAAGCACCCTTCGTCTTGTGGACGGGCGTAGACGAAATAGAGCGTGCCGGTGTCGAGCCCGCCGAGTCCGATGGAGTCGATGTGGCTGGCGGCGATGGTGTAAATGGTGCTGTCGCCGATAATCATCACCTCGAGGCTGTCGGCGCCATATAGTGTGTCGAAGCTGATGGTGGCTGTGTCGTAGCCAATGTTAAGAATGCCCATGTTCCCATAGGCGGCATGGCTGAGCTGAAGATTGTCGATGAAAGCATTCTGTAGATTATATTCGTCGTGGTGCAGATAATGCAGCACTATTCGGTTGAAGAAGAGGGTGCTGTCGGATGGCAGGGGTAGGCTGTAGTGCCGCCGTTGGCCGTTGTTGTGCATGTGTATGGTGTCTACCACATGGTACATATCGCCCCGGTTGACATATCGCTCGTTGACAAGGTATACCACCATGTCGCTCGACGCCATGTTGTCGGTGACGAAGAAGCTGAGCACGGTATTGGAGTCGGTGGGTACATCGGCTATTGCTGTTCTGGTGCGGTGGCCCCAGTCGAAACCCCAAGAGGCCATCTCGAGTGTGTTCTCGGCGTGGTAGGGGGAAAGGTTGCGGTAGGTGATGCGCGGGCGATTGGACACCCAATCTGTCGTTTCCCAACTGTAGTACCTCCAATCGTCTAGCAGAGGAGTGTCGAATGTCTCGCAGTAGGTTGTGTCGTAATCCTCGCCTGTGGTGTAGGTCCTGATGGTACGGGCGTCGCAAGGCTTGGTGCCCGGACGGTAGAATGTGAACTGATAGTAACTGCTTGGCGTGAGGTTGTCGACAATCGGTCGGCGAGTGTTGTAGAAGGTGTCGATCTGGTAGGGGTCGTTGTCGCGGCAGTAGCGCAGGTATACGGTGTCGTAGGTGTCGCCAAGGTCGAATACCATCTCGGTGGCGCGGCGGTGTATGACGTGGTCGTCGACGATGAGACGTGTTCCTACTTGTATGCCGGCAATGAAGGTGTGTTCATACCAATAGTATTGCGAGCAGAATTTCAGCGCCAGGTGACGTCCCGTCGATGTCGAGGGAATGCTTACCACCACGGTACTGTCGCCATGTTCATAATTGCTGTAGAATGTAACTATGGTGTCGACAGGCACAAAGGTGGAGGTGTCGTCGGGGTGGTACATGGTGCCCACTATGATGTAGCGGCCATCGTTTGCACTGTTGAAACGCACAGCTACGTCCTTGCCGGCCAGTCCGCTCAGTCGTGGACTTACCATGTAGCCTTCGGTTTGTGATGAATTATTGACGTAATATGCCAAATAGCGATAATCATAACGGTAGAAATACGAGTGGTTGTTCGTGGTGAAGAAGGTCCAGTCGCTGGGCAATTCCGATTCTCCGTTTTCGTAGTGGAAGTCGGCGCAGAGGCTGTCGGCGGGTATGCCTGCAATGATGGTACGGGCTATGGTGGAGCGTGGGATACCCTTTGTGGTGCCGCAGTCGGGATAGACGGTAATTTGGTAGCGGGTGTTGGCGGTAAGACCGTTGATGGTGAGGGGTGAGACGGCGTTGTTGAACACCAGTTCATCGAGTGCGCCGCCCACGTGACGCACGCCAACGCGGCAGGTGGGTGTGCCGCGCAGTGCCCATGAGAGCACCATGCTCGTCTCATCTATCTGCGACACGGCGAGGTCTTCGACGCCGCAGTTTTCTATTTCCACATTGTCTATGTAAACGCGCCGGCCACCACCGCTCTGCTGGTCCTGACGCATGCGTAGCGCCAGTCGTCGACCGGTGGCTCCTGGTGTCCAGACAAAGGTGTGGCGTTGCCAGGTTCCGTTGTTGTAGAGGTTGAGGGAGGTCTGCGGTATGAAGCCGAAGGAGGAGCCCTCGTCGCTCGTGGTGTCGCAGGTGCCTATCTCGATGTTTGTGCCGCTGTGGCTGGCCATGAGCCACAGTGTTACGTGGTAGGGGCCAGCTTCGTCGACCGGCTGCGAGGCTACCACAGCCATGTGGCCCGACGTGGTGTTGGGACCCGCGCTGAGCATGAGGCTTCGCTGGCCGCTGTGGCGTTGGGCGGCCACAATCTGGGGCTTGGGTTCTTGGTCGAAGTTGCGGTATTCGACCCAACATTCGGGAAATCCGGTTTCGACGATACCCTCGAAGCCCTCTTCGATGGGCAGGGTCGAGTTGCCGCAGGCGGTGCGCAGTGTGATGTAGTCGCCACAGCAAAGGCTTTGCACCGAGGCCGTGGGCACTACGCTGATGTTGTAGAATGTTCCAGAAGCCAGCCCGTCGAGGGTGTAGCTGGTGGTGGTGATGCCGCCGATGGAACGGCCGTTGTAGGTCACGGTGAAGGGGCCGGCTGCGTTGTCGGCCGTCCAGCTGAGGGCGACCGAATGGTTGGTGATGGTGCCTGCGCTGAGGGCGCTGACGCTGTTGCTGCAGCTGTAGGTGATGCCTTCGACTGCCCAGTTCAAGGCGAAGCCGCTGTGTCTGCCTGAACCGTCGGTCTTGAAATGTACTATCAAAACCCCTGTGGTACTGCTGGCTTCGAGAGCTCCTGCGCCCGATAGGTATTCCAGAAGATTGTAGTCGCCATCGTTGATGTTGATGCGGTCGTAGCCGCCTTCGGTGTCGTAGTTGCCGCTGATGGTGATGGTGATGCCGGCCGAGGCCTCGATGGCGACCCATCCTTCGAACGAGTTGCTGTAGTCGTCCGATGGGCCGCCGTCGTCGTAGATGACGCCCGAGGTGGCCTGGCAGGCCGAGATGTGGATGGTGTCGCCGTTGACCATGGTGGTTTGGAGCTGGGCCGAGGCGGCGGTGGCGCCCAGCAGGGCCATGGCGAGGGATAATAGGCGGATTATGTGTCTGTATCGGGTCATTTCAGTGGGTCTTGTTTTGCGTTGTTTTTATAGTCGTTGCGGTGTTGGCGTTGCTTATTATGTTTTTATTTTCAATAACATAGTGTGCATTGGCTGTAGTCCACCAACCTGCAAATATACAAAAAAATCTTCATGTGTGGATTTTTTTTGCTGCTGCCGGATTCCACCTGTCCGCTGCCCTCCGCCGGTCCCCGGGCCATCCCCGCCGCCACTTCTTATGTCGTTCTTATGTCGTTCTTATGTTGTCTTTATGTTTAAAACATAAGAAATACATAAGAAATACATAAGAAGTACATAAGAAATACCGGAGGGGATGCGGAGGGGATGGCTGGCGGAGCTGGTTTAGAGGCGGTTGCGAAAGGGGTGTTTTGGGTCGGAAATGGCTGTTTTGTGTAAATTTAAGTTAAATAGGCGGCTGTCGGGGTGGTTCGACGCTGTAGGGAGGTGGGTTCGGGGGAGGGGTTTTGTGGGGTCGGGGTGGGTGGCGCGAGGGGTATGGAGTGGGGGTGCGAGGCGGGTGGGGTTGTGTTAAATTTTGGATTTTTTTTGGCTTCTTTGCGGTTGGTTTAAGATTTTTTTATAACTTTGCAGCGCGAAAATATGCGAAAAAAGATGAAGAAAATAGCACTATTGGCTGTGGCCGTGGCGTTTACCGTCGCAGCACATTCTCAGGTTGTAGTCGGTCTGCAAGGTGGATACCATCAACAGACGTTCCATAACCCCAACTATCGTATCGACCGGCCGGCGCTTGGCGGCACTACGGTGCTCGACACCAAGAGCACTGCCATCGTGGGCGGTCTGCAGGTGGGCTACCAGGTGTTGCCCAATCTGTATGTGGGCGTTGTGGGCCAGTACCTTTCCAACTCGGGCTATTCCAACCAGGCAATGGATAGTCTGCAGGTGAACGAGCTTGCCCATTCGTCGTTCACCGGCATGACGCTCAAGGTCTACGACCATCAGTTCCGCACCGCGCGCAGCGGTTGGAACGCCGCTTTGCAGGTGAAGTATGAGTTTGTGCGCTACGGCAATATGCACTTCAACATCTTGCTCCAGGCCGGGTATGGCTCGATGGGTGTGACCACTATCGACGAGCGCTACACGAAGAGTGAGCAGTTCATGAGCACCACCAACAACGAGGTGGGCGAGGTGGTCGACTTCGATGCCGTGAACGACGGCGTCAGCAACACCACGCTCGACATCAGCCTGCGCCCCACGCTGGTGTACGAGTTCTCGACACACCTCAGCGCCGAGCTGAGCCTCGACTTCCTGAGTGTGGGCTACATCGCCGACACGCGCCATATTGGCAATGACGAGACTGTTGTCGATCCCGTCACCAAGCTGCCCTTGAACACCATTCCCGAGCACGACGAGACCACGACCACCATCTACGCTGGCCTCAACACGCTGATGCAGACCCTGGCATGGGAGAGCCCCATGCTGCGGCTGGGTTTCAACTGGAAGTTCTAGTGTGCCGACGGGCCCTTGGCAGGCGGCCGGTAGCAGGTAGCCGGCTGGCCAGCCCGATGCCCGCCCGATGCTATACGCTACCTGCTAACAGCTAAAAGCCAAAGAAATATGTATACAAAAGAACAAGGCCTTTACATCGCCCATTGCGATGAAGGGCCTCTTTCCATCGTGGGCCGCATGGCCAATCGCCACGGCCTCATAGCCGGCGCCACCGGTACCGGAAAGACCGTCACCCTGCAGGTGATGGCCGAGACCTTCTGCCAGGCCGGCGTGCCCTGCTTCATGGCCGACATGAAGGGCGACCTCAGTGGCATAAGCCAGGCCGGCGCCATGAGCTCGTTCATCGAGAAGCGCAAGGATGCCTTCGGCGTGCCCGACCCCCAGTTCCAGGCATGCCCGGTGCGTTTCTTCGACGTCTTCGGCGAGCAGGGTCACCCCATACGCGCCACCGTGAGCCAGATGGGTCCCCAGCTGCTCTCGCGCCTGCTGGGCCTCAACGAGACCCAGGACGGAGTGCTCAACATCGTGTTCCGCATCGCCGACGAGCGCGGACTGCTGATACTCGACATGAAGGACCTGCGCGCCATGCTCGACTACGTGGCCAAGCACGCCAAGGAATACACCACCCAGTACGGCAACATCTCGACCGCCACCGTGGGCGCCATACAGCGTGCCCTGCTGCAGCTCGACAACCAGGGCGCCGACCGCTTCTTCGGCGAGCCTAGCTTCGACATCTTCGACCTGCTGCAGACCGAAGGCGGCAAGGGCATCATGAATGTGCTGGCCGCCGACCGGCTGATGCTGCAGCCCAAGCTCTACAGCACCTTCCTGCTGTGGCTCCTCAGCGAGCTCTACAGCACTCTGCCCGAGGTGGGCGACCAGGAGCTCCCGCGGCTGGTCTTCTTCTTCGACGAGGCCCACATGCTCTTCGACGACACCCCCAAGGCGCTGGTCGACAAGATAGAGCAGGTGATACGCCTCATCCGCTCCAAAGGCGTGGGCATCTACTTCGTGACGCAAAGCCCTACCGATATACCCGAGTGCATACTGGGTCAGCTGGGCAACCGCGTGCAGCACGCCCTGCGCGCCTACACGCCCAAGGACCAGAAGGCCGTGCGTACCGCCGCCGACACCTTCCGCGCCAACCCCGCTTTCAAGACCGACGAGGCCATCACCGCCCTCGAGACCGGCGAGGCCCTGGTGAGCTTCCTCGACGAAAAGGGCGCCCCCTCGGTGGTGCAGCGTGCCAAGGTGCTCTTCCCCCTGAGCCAGATCGGAGCCATCACCCCCGAGCAGCGCTCCGCCATAGTGCGCTCCAGCCGCATCTACGGCAAGTACGACACCATGGTAGACCGTGAGAGCGCCTTCGAGCAGCTCATCAAGGAGGCCGAGGAGTCGATGCCGGTGGCCCCGAGTGCGCCTAGCACCCCGCAGGCGCCGGCCCCGCAGGCCGCCCCGAGCGCTCCCGCAGCCCCCAAGGCTTCGAAGAAGAGCGGCTTCGGCAGCAAACTGCTCAAGGCCGCCCTCACCGCCGTCACCGCCACCCTGGCCACCGCCGCCGGTACCGCCGTCAGCGACGCCGTCAGTGGCAAGAAGACCAAGAGCAAGACCTCGATGGGACAGAAGATAGTGAAGAACACCACCTCGTCGGTGACGCGCACCCTCACCCGCGACATACTGGGCAACCTGCTGAAGTAGGCGGTGGCCATATAAACGAGGGGCGCCCCGCAGCGGTAGCTGCGGGGCGCCCCTCGTTTGCGGGACTTTACTTGCTGCGCAGCAGCACCTTGTTGACGCTCTGCCAGGTGGCAAGCAACTGGCGGAAGTGGCTGTAGTCGGCAGGTGGCACCACGCTCTGCTCCAGCTTCAGGTTGCGCTGCACCTTCAGCTTCTTGCCGCTCTGCTTGATGCTGATGTCCAGACGGCCCACGCCCTCGTACTCGAGGTGGTGGCTCACCGAGCCGCCCACCATCTTGAGACCGGCGGGCAGGGGTATGGTGATGGTGCTCTGCAGGTCGCAGGCCTGCGAGCGCAGGGGCGCGGTGCGGGTCAGGGCCAGATAGGCGGCCGCCATCGACGGGGCACCCGGCACACTGGGCAGGGCCAGACGGTAGAAGCCGTCGGACAGCGTGTCGAGCTCGGCATCGACGGTGGTGTTGGTGGTGAAGCGGCTCACCTCGTCGTGGGCTTCCCCGTAGAGGGTGAGGGGGCTTTTGCTGCGTACTCCGAGGCGGTACTCGAGGGTGTCGAGCAGGATGCTTACCTCGTCGGCCTGCTCGCCCACTACCTGGGCGTTGTAGTTGTGGGCACGCAGTATGGCGGCCAGGAGCACGGCCTTGTCGGTGGCGGTGCCGCAGCCGCTGCGCCACACCTCGGAGGGCGTCGCGTGGCGGTAGGCGAGGTGCACGGGGTCGATGTCGTTGAGGTGGATGTTGTCGACCAGGAAGTCGCGCACGGCGACGATGTTCTCGCGCTTGTTGCGCGAGGTCATGGTCGTGCCCATGGCGGCGTTGGCGCCCTGGTAGATGCCGTCGTTGAGTTCGGGGGTCCACTGCGGGGTGCCGTTGTAGAAGTGCAGGGTGGGGTAGAGGGCGGCGGGCAGGTAGGCGTCGGTGAAGGTTTGCGGCAGGTTGGTGCCCACGAGCGAGTAGAAGTGCTCGTCCTGCTCGACGTCGTAGTGGCCGAAGTCGATGCCGCTGTAGCCGTTGTCCAGCTGTATGCCGAGTTTCTGGCTTTCGGGGACGCTGATGGTTACCTCGAGGCGCTCGACGGGGCACTCGCGCGGCAGCTGTATGGTCTGGTTCACCAGGTCGTAGCGGCGGTGGATGGTGTAGTCGACCACCACGGTGCAGCCCAGCTCCATGCCGGTGTGCACCATGGCCAGCTCGCGCATGTGGCTGAAGCGGCCGCAGTCGGCGCACTCGGCGGGCAGCTGGTAGACGAAGGCGTTCGGGGTCATGTCGACGCGGCGGCCGTCGGCCTGTATGGTGTAGACCTCGTTGACGGTGAGCTCCTCGAGGTCGGGGTTGTAGACCACGAAGGTCTCGCCTTTGTCGGCGTAGGCTACGAGGGCGCGGTTGCGTAGTATCTGCACCTCGTGGCGGTAGCGGTAGTCGCTGGTGCCGTCGGCGTTGACGGTCCACTGGTGGCGCACCAGTTTGTATATGGCGTCGGGGGTCTGGGCGAAGGCGAGCTGGCATGCGACGGTGGCCAGCGCTATAAGTATTGCTTTTTTCATTGCGGTGGTTCTGTTACTTGGTCAATATCACAGGGGTTTCGGCTACTTTCTTTTGGTTGAGCACGGTGGCGCGGAAGGGCATCCAGTCGGCGGCTTCGTAGCGGCGTTTGTCGAGCACTACCTGCTCGCCGAAGCTGAGCTTGTTGCCCTCGAGCTGGAAGCCGCAGCCGAACGAGGCGGCCGGGTCGGCGATGCCGTCGACCATGGGGTAGTGCAGCTGGCTGGGGGCGAAGGGAAGCTCGATGGTCTCGCGGATGTCGACCAGGCGCGAGCAGCGGTCGCTGAAGGGTTGTGTGCGCTCGGCCTGGCTCACGTTGAAGCCCAGGTGGCTCATGGCGCGCTTGTAGAAGTTGCGTGCCGCGAGGGGTATGAACTCGATGACCTCCTTGTCGACGACGGCGTAGTCGGGTATGCGGTAGTGGTAGGTGATGCTCACCGGCTGGTCGAGGTAGCGGTCGGGGTCGGTGTACTCGATGTTGGTGATTTGGGCGGTGGGGGCTATGCGGAGCAGCTCGAGCTCGAGGTTGCGGCGCCACTCGGCGGGGCTGGCGCTGAACACCCCGCGCACGGCGGCGTCGCTCTGGCCCTCGGCGGTGACGGTGAGGGTGCCCGTGAGGGCGCCGTCCAGGCCGATGGCGCTATGGCCGATGATGCGCAAGTAGTGGTTCTCGGCGGGCGAGATGGGAGTCTCCATGAGGTCGCAGCCTTCGGCGGTGCCTATGAGGTAGCCCTGCTGCTGTTCGGCGCTGCTCCACAGCTCGCGCACGTTGGGCACCCAGGTGGGGTCGAGCATGCGGAACTGGCCGTTGCGCAGCTGCACGGCGCAGACCGAGTGGTTGAACTGGTCGGCGGGTATGCGGTCTATGCGCTCGCCGGCCATGGTCATGGCGGCGTAGGCCTTGAAGCCCGCGGCCCGCAGCATGCCTATCAGCGTCGAGGCCTTGTCTTTGCACACGCCGCAGCGGTCGTGCATGTTCATGGCCTGGTTGTGCAGGGTGAAGCCTTCGCCTTCGCCCATCGAGATGCCGGCGTAGCGTATGTTGTCGGCCACCCAGTGGGTGAGGGCGGCTATGGAGTCGAGCTCGGTGCGGCAGCCGCGCACCAGCTCGGCGACCTTGCGCTTCATCTCGTCGGTGGGCACGAAGCTGCCGAAGTCCTCGTTGACGCCGAAGAACCAGCGGCTCTTGGCCTGCCAGTCGGGGCTGGTGCTGAGCAGCAGCTTGCACTCGATGTCGTTCGAGGCCCAGGCGCGTGGCTCGCGCTTCAGCGGCATGATGTCGGTCTTGGTGAAGGTGTAGAGGGTGCGGCCTGCCTCGTCGGCAGCCTCGCGGCTGACGTCCATCTGGCCGTTGTACACCTTGTACTGCAGCTGCTTGCTGTCGAGTATGTTCAGCTGGTACACCTTGCGCTCCACGGGCTGGGTGCTCCAGAAGGGCACTATGTCGTAGAAATGGCCGCGCATGGGGGGCACATAGCGTGCGTCGCTGCTGTCGGCGCCGGTGAGCGAGGCAAAGGTGCCGTTGAGCGACGGCTGCGCTCCGCCGTCGGCCAGCAGGGCGTAGGTGTAGCCTTTCTTATAGGTCCAGTATTCCAGCTCGTCGCCGGGGTCCAGGTGTCCCACCTCGACCATCTTCTGGCTGGCGCCCCAGTAGATCATGCGGGCGGGAGCCACATAGTCGTGCACCGTGGCGCCCTCGCGGCCGGGCCACAGCAGGGTGTCGGTGCGGCCGCTCTCGTAGCGGTGCACCAGCAGGTGCGTAATCTCGCAGTAGGCCGACAGGGGGTCGTAGTCAATCTTCACGGTGCTCCACTGGGCCGCGCCGGCAAACGACTGTATGTGGATGCGCTTGTGCGTCAGCACGTGGCTCAGTCCCGACTCTTCCATGTACACACCCGTCGAGTCGAACCGGGTGATGGTGTTCATACCGGCATAGCGCCCTGGCCGGGCCTGGTCTTGTGCGCCGACGACGGCCGTGGCGGCCATGGTCAGCAACAGCAATGCTGTCAGTCTCTTTCTCATTTTTTGATTGATTTTTGTGGCTGCAAATATACAAAATAAACTCCATTTGGTAGCCATAGAGTATGTTTTTTATGTAAAATTAAGTTTTGCCCCCATAAGCCCCCAATTTCACCCCCTTTCCAACGCCCTCATTACCAGCTCCGCCAGCCATCCCCTTGTACTTCTTATGTATTTCTTATGTATTTCTTATGTTTTAAACATAAATACAACATAAGATATACATAAGAACGACATAAGAACGACCCTACCGGAAGGGGAGGGGATGGGGTGTTTAAAGGGTGTCGGTGGCGACAGGGTGCAGTCCGAGCGAAGCGCCGAGGTCGAGCATCATCTGCCAGGCCTGGTCGCGGTCGTTGGCTATGTTGCCGTCGAGTATGGCGTCCTTGATGGCGTCCTTGATGGTGCCTATCTCGCGGCAGGGGCCGATGCCGAAGGTGCGCATTATGTCCTCGCCGCTCACCGGGGGTTGGAAATTGCGGATGCGGTCGCGCTCCTCGAGCTCGACCAGCTTCAGCTTCACCAGCTCGAAGTTGGCGCGGTGGCGGCGCTGCTTGGCCTCGTTGCGGGTGGTGATGTCGGCGTTGCAGAGCAGCATCAGGTCGTCTATGTCGTCGCCGGCCTCGAACAGCAGGCGGCGCACCGCCGAGTCGGTCACCACGTCCTCGGCCAGCACTATGGGGCGCATGTGGAGCAGCACCAGCTTCTCGACGTACTTCATCTCGGCGCCCATGGGCAGTCGCAGGCGCTGGAAGATGCGCTTCACCATGCGGGCGCCGCGAGCCTCGTGGCCGTGGAAGGTCCAGCCCTGTTTGGCGTCGTAGTGCTTCACGCCGGGCTTGCCCACGTCGTGCAGCAGTGCCGCCCAACGCAGCCAGAGAGGTGAACGGAGAGTGGAGAGTGGAGAGTGGGGGGCAGGCTCCTCGTTCTCCACTCTCCGTTCTCCACTCTCCACTACGTTGTCGAGCACCTGCATGGTATGGAAGAAGATGTCTTTGTGGCCGCGGCCTTCCACGGTCTCCACTCCCTGCAAGGCCGCTATCTCGGGCAGTATGAGCTGCATCAGGCCACAGCGCTGCATCAGCTTGAGGCCCAGCGAGGGGTTGGGCGAGAGCATTATCTTGTTCAGCTCGGTGGCAATGCGCTCGGCCGAGACGATCTTGATGCGCTCGGCGTTGCGGCCTATGGCCTCGAAGGTGGGGTCGTCGATGCGGAAGCCCAGCTGGGCGGCGAAGCGCACGGCGCGCATCATGCGCAGCGGGTCGTCGCTGAAGGTGGTGTCGGGGTCGAGCGGGGTACGCAGCAAGCCGGCGTCGAGGTCGTGTATGCCGCCGAAGGGGTCGACCAGCTCGCCGTAGCGGTCGGCGTTGAGGCACACGGCCAGCGCGTTCACCGTGAAGTCGCGTCGCCGCTGGTCGTCCTCCAGGGTGCCGTCCTCCACCACGGGGTTTCGGCTCTCGCGGTTGTAGCTCTCGCGGCGGGCGCCCACAAACTCCAGCTCGAGGCCCTCCTTGGTGCGGAACGAGGCAGTGCCGAAGTTGCGGAACACCGAGACCGCGTTTCCGCCCAGCACATGGTGCACCGCGTGGGCCAGCTCGATGCCTATCCGGGGGGAGGTGGACGGTGAGGGGTGAGAGGTGAGAGGTGAAAGGTGAGAGGCTTCATCTGTTTCACCTTTCACCTTTAACCTTTCACCTAACCTTTCTCCTAACCTTTCACCTGTCCTTTCTCCTTCCACACACACCACGTCGATGTCGGTGCAGGGGCGCCCGAGGAAGTAGTCGCGCACCACGCCGCCCACGGCATAGGCGTCGAGGCCCAGCCGGTCGGCTTCGCGACCGATGGTGCGATAAAGGTCCAGCCCGAGGTCAATCATGGGTCAGTACTCTTTGGTCTCGACGAGCACACCCATGTCGTCGTACACCTCCCAGCGGCCGGTGCGTTGGCCGGCGGTGTACTGGCCCAGGTAGTAGGGACGGCCGTTCTCGCGGTACACGCGGTAGGGGCCATCCTCCTGGCCTGCCACGAAGGTGCACTCGCTCTGCACGTTGCCGTTGGGGTGGTAGTACACCCAGCGGCCTTCGCGCTGGCCACCCACCATGTCGCCTTCCGAGCGCAGCTGCATGGTGCTGTAGTACTGCAGCCAGTGCTGGCGGTTGCCGATGTAGTACACCACCGTCATCGGGTGTCCCTCGTCGCCGGTCTGCACCACCCGCATCGAGTCGTAGTCGGGCACCACCTCGGTGCCGTCGGCCTTGGTTATGTGCCACTCGTCGGTGCCCACTTTCACCGTGGCCTTCACCGAACCGTCGGCGGCGCTGTACTCGTTGGTCTTGGCGGTGCATGCCATTGCGAGCAGGGCCATGCCCACTGCCATTGCGATATTCTTCTTCATTGTGCTATCTGTTTTTGAACTTGGTAATCATGTCTATGTCGTTGGGCTCGCTGTCGTTGGGGATATAGGTAACCTTCAGGAAAGCGGTGTCCTTGAGGAAGTTTATGCTGCCCACCTGGACCTTGACGATGTCCAGTCCGGTGCGGGCGCGCAGGTCGGCCAGCAGCTCTTGGCGCCGGTCGGGGTGTATCAGGTCTATCTTCTCGTAGGTGATAATCTTGTGGGCCTGGCGCTTGCTGAAGCCGAGACTCTCGAGCAGCCAGACGAGCAGTACCACCAGCGCGTTGGTGACCACAAAGGCTGTGTAGCTCGACGTCATGCCGGAGCCATTTATTATGCTTATGCCTATCAGCACGAACAGGTAGGTCATCTCTCTTATGGGGAGCTGCTCGGTACGGTAGCGTATCATGCTGAAGATGGCGAACAGTCCCAGGGCGAGGGTCACTTCCATCTGCAGGTTCTGCAGCTGGTACAGTATAAGGAAGATGGTAGCGCTGAAGAGCATATAGGTGAAGTAGTAGTCGCGACGGTGGCTCTTGCGGTAGTAGAGGAAGTGGGTGATGACCCAGCACACCAGCAGGTTGAAGGCAAAGCGGAGCAGGAATGTCCACAGGCTGGGCCCGTCGAACAGCGGCACTCCGAGCAGGTCAATGCTCTGGTCGCCCTGCGGAAATTCGGCGGCGATGGCCGGATCGAAGTCCAATTGCAGTAGTCTCATGGTCTATTGATTTTGGAAATGTAAAGCAACTTTGGTTTGAAGCGGTTGTATTTGGCGGCGGGGTCGGTCAGGGCCGTGCCGATGCAGTATTTGCTCATGCGGCGGGGCAGCACGTGCAGCTCGTGCAACGCGCGCTCGATGTCGCTTGCGGGGGCTCCGACTTCGTGCTTCACCTCGATTACCAGCAGTCGGCCGATGTCGGCGTTGCGGCCGGTGGCGCGGTTGCAGAAGGTGATGCCGCGGTCGATGGTGACGCGCTCGCTCATGCCCTTGTCGACAAGTGTAATCCGCTCGAAGCGGTTCTCCAGGCACGGATGCAGCGAGGCCACGGGGTAGGGGGTGTTGGTGTCGACAAAGGCCGCCACTTCGGGCACCGCCAGACAGTCGTCGAAGCGCGACACGTCGATGGGTATCCTCACCTTGCGGGTTTTCTTCTTGTTGTCCTTGTTCTTTATCTCGAAGTAGGTGGTGTCGGTGGAGCGGTAGGTGCGCACGCGCAGCTTCTGGCGGGTGAGCCGTTGGTTGTGGTGCATGGTGTACATGTCGAGGCCGTCGGTGTCGAAGTAGAGGGTGCGGTAGGGTGCCAGTGGGTTGCCCTCGATGTGCTGCACATAGTAGCGGTCGGCGATGCGCGACAGCAGCGCCTCCAGTTGCGAGGCGCTGGCCATGTATTTCTGGTCTACACGGTTCATCAGGCGCACGGCTTTCATGTCGTCGAGCCCTATGGGAGCCATCTGGTCGAGGACGTTCATCTGTAGCTATACTCAAATGTCTTGGTGCTCACCAGTTTTCCCTTGGGGTTGTAGTTGTACTGGGCCTTGCGGGTGCCGTCGTCGTTGTAGACGAACTTCTTGATGCGCACGGCATGGTTCTTGTCGTCGTATTCCACCTGGCGCGAGCATTTGGTGTTGGTGCCTTCGTATTCGTAGGTGACGCGCTTTTTCTGGCCGTAGGAGGCATACTCTATTTCCTCGACCTTGCGGCCGAGCTCGTCGTAGGTCACCACGTTGTCGAGGTAGGGTGTCTTGGAGCCCTGCTTGGTGTTCCATTCTTTCACCACCAGGTTTTTCTTGCGCTCGCGCTTGCCGGGTTTGTCCTGGGCCCAGACGGCTCCGCCAACGAGGAGCAGTGCCAGCAGCATTGTGAGTGTCTTTTTCATCATGGTTGTGTTTGGTCAATATGCACGGTGTGGGTTGCGTACCAGTTCGTAGAGGCGGCCGGGCAGGGCGCGCACCACCTTCTGCATCTCGAGGTCGAAGAGGGTGGTCGTCACCTTGGCCCGTGGTCTGCCGCTCAGGTTCACTATCTCGTCGAGGGTGAGCGAGGAGTGCTTGTGGAGCAGGTCGACCACCTGTTGCTCGTCGGGGTCGAGGCTGACGAAGAGCTCCTGCTGGCTGCCCTGGCTGCCGGCGTAGGGCCAGCCCATGTGGTAGGCTATGTCGGCGGCGTCGCGCACCAGCTGTGCCTTGTTGATGGCTATGAGGTTGTTGGTGCCGCACGAGTACTTGTCGCCGAGGCGGCCTGGCACGGCGAAGACCTCGCGTTGGTAGCTGGCGGCTATCGAGGCGGTGATCAGTGCGCCCCCTTTCTCCGAGGCTTCCACCACCACGGTGGCGTCGGCCAGGGCGGCTATGATGCGGTTGCGGGCCGGGAAGTAGCGTGGGTTGATGGCGGTGCCCGACGGGTACTCGGTGACCAAGGCGCCGCCCTGCTGCACTATCTGTTGCGCCAGGGTGCGGTTCTCGGGCGGGTAGAGGCGGTCCAGGCCGTGGCCCAGCACGGCCACGGTGGGCAGCCCGTTGTCGAGGGCGGCGCGGTGGGCGGCGGTGTCGATGCCGTAGGCCAGGCCGCTGACGATGGTGGCGCCGAGGGGCCGCAGCTGGTGCACCAGCGTGGCGGCGGTGTCGCGTCCGTAGGTGGTGGCGCGGCGGGTGCCCACCACGGCCAGTGCGTGCTCGGGCGCCAGGTCGGCGCCGCCCAGCACGTAGAGCAGCGCGGGGCAGTCCTGGGTCTCCTCGTGGTTCATGCGCTCCGGATAGTCGGCGTCGGCGCAGAAGATGGTGCGTATGTTGTTGGCCTCGCAGAAGCGCAGTTCGGCCTCGGCCTGTGCGAAGCAGGCTTTGGCGGCTATGGCGTCGACGGCCTCGTGGTGCGACGGGCCGAGCATCGCCGCCAGCTGTGCTTTGGGCAGTGCGAAGATGTCGGTGTCGGGACAGGCGGCCAGCAGCCGGCGGCAGCCGGTGGCTCCCAGTCCGGGGGTCATCGCGAGGGCTATCTGGCTCAGTCGGTCCATGGCATGTGTTTTACAATGGTGCGCATGGTGCCGTAGCTGTGTTCCAGGCGGCGGCGCCACTCGTCGGGCCGCACCCACACCACCGCGGCTATGCCTTCCTCACCCTGGGGTCGGCCGGCGGGGTGGTGTCCGGTGGCGCATGCCGCAAACCAGGTGGTCTGCTTCAGGTGCCACCCGCCGTAGAGGTTGTACGAGTGGTATGTCTTCACCAGCGGCAGCGGACGGCAGCCGGCAGGCGTGGCCTCGATGCCGGTCTCCTCGGCGGTCTCGCGCAGGGCGGCCTGCAGCAGCGTCTCGCCGGCCTCCACCTTGCCCTTGGGCAGGTCCCAACGGCCGTTGCGGCTTATGAGCAGCATGTCGCCGCCCTCGTCGGTCACCACGCATCCGGCCGCCCGCACCCACCGCAGGCGCTCTTTCAGGCGGTGCAGCGTGCGTGGGCCGAGGTGGATGGTCAGTCGTCGGTAGCTCAGGGTCATAGCAGTTCGTATTTCAGCAGTGGGCGTTCTTTTTGAAACAGCACGAGGGTGGTGGGCGTCAGCACCAGCCCGTCGGCCTTGGCCAGCAGCGCCAGGTAGCGCGCGTCGGCATTCATCTCGGCGTCGGGGCACTGCCGGTCGTGGCTGCCCACATTCTCCAGCCGCAGGCTGTAGTGGTGCCCCTCCTGGTCGGTGGCCGTCCACCGCAGGCGGCAGTCGGCATAGTAGCCGTTGCAGGCCCCCTGGCCCTTGACGGTGCCGGCCTGTGGGTTGACCACCAGGGTGACCGCGGCGAGGCTGCGCTCCACCTTGCGGCCGCGCATCTCGACCAGCTGCCACACCTGCTCGTGCGTCGGCGCCAGCGGCTCGGCCACGGTCGCCGACGCGGCCTCTGGGGCGCGCGCCGCCGTGCAGCCCACCGCGCCGGCAGCGGCCAGCACAAGGCACAATGCGACAAGGGCATTCGTTGCTTTCATACTCCTTCAAACGCTCGTGCCTGCATATTATTGTGCGTGCACGCAACATTTTTCTGCCCTGCAGCCCCCGGCTCCGGCACCCCCTCCGCACCCCATCCCCTCCGCTTCCTCTCCGGTTCCCCTCCGGTCGTTGTACTATCGTTGTACTATTGTTGTACTATCGTTCTTATGTTTTCAATAGTACAACGATAGTACAACAATAGTACAACGATAGTACAACGAGGCCACCGGAAGGGGAGGGGAAGGGGAGCTGAGGGCGTGCCCTTGCGTCGGGAAGCGGGTGGGGCGGGGGTGTGGAAAAGTTTTTTTGCGGGACGGTATACGATTTCGGATGCGGGAGCGTTATTATACAGTTTTGGATAAAAAGAACACCATAAAAGTGGCCATGGCCGTAAGCAACGACCTGAGCAACGACCGCCGCGTGGCGCGCCATGCCGGGGCGCTGCAGCAGGCCGGTTGCGAGGTGGTGGTGGTGGGCCGGCGCCTGCCGTCGAGCCCCGAGGTCGAGGCTCCGTGGCGCCTGGTGCGCATGCCGCTGCGCCACCGGCGCGGCTGGCGCTTCTATGCCGAGCTCAACCGTCGCCTCTGCAGCACGATGCTGCGCGAGCGGCCCGACGTGGTGTGGGCCAACGACACCGACACCCTGGCCGGCTGCGCCGTGGCAGCACGCCGACTGGGCTGCCGCCTGGTGATGGACGCCCACGAGCTCTTCCCCGAGGTGCCCGAGGTGCAACACCGGCCGTTGGTGCAGTGGGTGTGGCGCGCCATCGAGCGGCGCTACATGCCGCGCTGCGACGCCCGCCTCACCGTCTGCCAGAGCATTGCCGACTACTACCGCGACCGGTACGGCCTCGCCATGACCGTGGTGCGCAACCTGCCCGCTCTCCGCTCTCCACTCTCCGCTCCCCACTCTCCACTCTCCACTCTCCGCTCTCCACTCTCCACCCTCCTCTACCAGGGGGCCGTCAACCTGGGGCGCGGCGTCGACTGGGCCATCGACGCCCTCGAGTACCTGCCGCAGTGCCGGCTGGTGGTGGCCGGACGGGGCGACCTGCTGCAGGCCATGCAGACCTATGCCGCCGCCAAGCCGTGGGCCGACCGCGTGCACTTCCTGGGCCACGTGCCGCCCGCCGACCTCGACGCGCTGACGCGCCAGGCCGACGTGGGACTGGTGATGCTCGACGACCTCGGCCTCAGCTACCACTACGCCCTGCCCAACCGCATAGGCGACTTTGTGGCGGCCGGCGTACCCATGGTGGTGAGCGACCTGCCCGAGATGGCCGCCGTGGTGCGCCGCTTCGGCGTGGGCGAGGTGATAGAGCGGCAGCCAGGCTCCGAAGCCCGGGCGCTGGCCCGCGCCGTCGAGCGCGTGCTGGCACGCCAGTGGACCGACAGCGACTTCGACGCCGCCCGCCGGGACATGGACTGGGAACGGGAGAAGCAGAAGCTGCTCGCCATACTCATAACTCAGAAATAAAACACTCAGAAATAGTAAAGACATGATATACGACATCCTACTACTCATTTACCTGGTCGGCACCGTGGCCGGCCTGTGGTTCGTCTTTGGCAAGGCCGGTCTGGCACCGTGGAAGGCACTGGTGCCGGTCTACAACATCGTGCTGTGGATACGCCTGTGCGGCAAGTCGTGGCGCTGGTACATATACATGTTTGTGCCGGCCGTCAACGTCTTCTGCTTCCTGCTGCTGGTGCAGGAGACGGCGCGCGTCTTCCGCCGCTACTCCTTCTGGGAGCAGTTGGCGGCGGCGCTGTTCCCCTTCGTCTATCTGCCGTGGCTGGGGCTCGACAAGAAGTGCCGCTACGTCGACCCGCGCGTCGAGAAACCCGCCAAGGTGGGCGAAGGACGCGACTGGCTCGACGCCATCGTCTTCGCCCTCATCGCCGCCACCATCATCCGGGGCAACATATTCGAGCTCTACCAGATACCCTCCAGCTCGATGGAAAAGAGCCTGCTGGTGGGCGACCACTTGATGGTGAGCAAGCTGGCCTACGGTCCCCGCGTGGCCATGACCCCCCTCAGCCTGCCGCTGATGCACAACGTGGTGCCGCTCATAGGCGGCAAGTCCTACTTCGACCATCCGCAGCTGCCCTACCACCGCTATTGGGGCTACTCCGAGGTGAAGCGCTTCGACGCCGTGGTCTTCAACTTCCCGGCCGGCGACACCATACTGAGCGGCTTCCCCGACGGCAAGTACACCTACTACCAGGCCCTGAACGACTTCGGGCGCGAGGCCGTGTGGAGTGGCCGCCAGACCATCGACATCGGCGAAGGCCCCGTGCCGCTGGGCAAGCCCGTGGTGCGACCCCTCGACAAGCGCGAGAACTACATCAAGCGCTGCATCGGCATGCCGGGCGACACCCTCGAGGTGCGCAACCACGTGGTCTACATCAACGGCCGCGCACTGCAGACCCCCGCCGAGGCACAGACCACCTACCTCGTGGTCGTCGACGGCATACAGGCCCGTCCGCAGATGATGCTCCACGAGGTCGGCGTCAGCTACGACGACATATCGGCAGCCCTCTACAACGCCGAGCAACTGGGCAACGCCTACGGCATGGTGCTGCCACTCACCCCGACCATGGCCTCGCGCTTGGCCAAGCGCTACGACGTGCTTGACGTGCAGCCCATAGACGCTCCCGCCGACCCCACGCTGTACCCCAGCCTGGCCGACTCGGTGCAGAGCATCGACAACTACGGCCCGGTGCACATCCCCGCCAAGGGCCAGGTGCTGCAGCTCGACGCCAAGACACTGCCCATGTACCGCCGCGTGATAGAAGCCTACGAGGGCAACACCCTCGAGGTGCGCGGCGACCAGATACTCGTCAACGGCCAGCCCGCCACCACCTACACCGTGCGCCAGAACTACTACTGGATGATGGGCGACAACCGCCACCACAGCCAGGACAGCCGCTACTGGGGCTACGTGCCCGAGGACCACATCGTGGGCCGCGCCAAGACCATCCTCTGGAGCTGGGACAAAGACCGCCAGGGCCTCTTCAAGTTCCGCGGTCGCCTCTTCAAGAAAGTGTAACACTCCCCCTTTAGAACATGGAAGAAAACGACGATATAACACAAGAACAACTAGACGGACAGCCGCTGGAGCAGGGCGCCACGCTCTCGCTCGGCAATATGTTCAAGGACTACTGGATAGACTACGCTTCCGACGTCATACTCGACCGCTCGGTGCCCGACATCGACGACGGCCTCAAGCCTGTGCAGCGCCGCATACTGCACGCCATGAAGGAGACCGACGACGGCCGCTACACCAAGGTGGCCAATATTGTGGGTAACACCATGCAGTACCACCCTCATGGCGACGCCAGCATCAAGGACGCTCTGGTCAACCTCGGCCAGAAGGAACTACTCATAGACTGCCAGGGTAACTGGGGCAACATACTCACCGGCGACGATGCCGCCGCCGGCCGCTACATCGAGGCCCGCCTCTCGAAGTTCGCCAAGGAGGTGGTCTTCAATCCCAAGACCACACAGTGGAAGCCCTCCTACGACGGCCGCAAGCAGGAACCCGTGTCGCTGCCCATCAAGTTCCCTCTGCTGCTCGCCCAGGGTACCAAGGGTATTGCAGTGACGCTCACCAGCGTCATACTCCCCTACAACTTCTGCGAGCTGCTCGACGCCAGCATCAAGATACTGCGCGACGAGGAGTTTGAGATATACCCCGACTTCCCCACCGGCGGCCTCATCGACGTGAGCAAGTACAACGACGCCGCCATCGGCGGTCGCCTGCGCATACGCGCCAAGATGCACTACGACGAGAAGCGCAAGGCCATAGTCATCACCGAGCTGCCCTACACTGTCACCACCGACACCCTGATAGACAGCATCGTCAAGGCCAACGAGAAGGGCAAGATCAAGATAAAGAAGGTCGACGACAACACAGCCGCCGAGGTCGAAATCGTGGTCTACCTGCCAGCCGGCGTAAGCCCCGACCAGACCATCGATGCACTGTACGCCTTCACCTCGTGCCAGATTAGCTTCTCGCCTCAGACCTGTGTCATTGTCGACGAGAAGCCAGTATTCATGACCGCCAGCGACATACTGCGCCACAGCACCCAGCGCACCCGCGACCTGCTGCGCCAGGAGCTGGAGATACAGCTGGGCGAATTGGAAGACCGCTGGCACTGGGTCTCACTCGAGAAGCTGTTCTTCGAGAAAGGCATCTATAAGGTGCTCGAAGACCCCAAGCAGAAGGCCTCCTCGTGGGACGACATAGTTACCATGATAGAGCGCGCCTTTGACCCATACCGCAAGCTCTTCGTGAAGGAGATTACCCGCGACGACGTGCTCAAGCTCTGCGAGAAACCGGTCCGCAAGATCAACCGCTTCGACATAAAGAAGGCTATGGAAGAGATAGCCTCGATAGAGATGACCATCGACGAGGTGCGCAATCACCTGGCCCACCTCACCGACTATGCCATACGCTACTTCGAGGATATACTGAAGCGCTACGGCAAAGGCCGCGAGCGTCGCACCGAGATACGCAACTTCGAGGACATCGAGTCGACCGAGGTGGCGCTGGCCAACGAGAAGCTGTACGTCAACTACCAGACCGGCTTCGTGGGCTGGGGCCTGAAGCGCGAAGAGGGCGTCGAGGTGGCCTGCGAGTGCTCGCGCATGGACGACATCATCGTCTTCCGTCGCGACGGAACCATGATGGTTACCAAGGTGCAGGAGAAGGGCTTCGTAGGCTCGCAGGACTGCAAGGAGATACTGTTCGTGAGCGTGTTCCGCAAGCGCGACGAGCGCACGGTGTACAACATGATATACCGCGACGGCTCGGCGGGATATGCCATGGTGAAGCGCTTCTCGGTGACGGCCATAACCCGCGACCGCGAGTATTCCCTCACCAAGGGCTCGAAGGGCACCAAGGTGCTCTATTTCACCGCCAACCCCAATGGCGAGGCCGAGGTGGTGACGGTGCACCACGTGAGCAACCCCAAGCTGAAGAAGGTGTCGTTCGACTTCGACTTCAAGACCCTCGCCATCAAGGGCCGCCAGAGCATGGGCAATATCCTTACCCGCAACGCTGTGCGCAGCATCAACCTCAAGGACTCGGGCGTGAGCACCCTCTCGGCCCGCAAGATATGGTTCGACGAGAGCGTGAAGCGCCTCAACGTGAATGAGGCCGGCCGCTACCTGGGCGAGTTCCACGGCTCGGACAAGATACTGGCCATAATGCAGAACGGCAGCTACCGCACCACAGGCTTCGACCTGGCCAACCACTACGAGGACGACCTCATGGAGCTGCGCAAGTACCGCGCCGACCAGGTGGTGACGGTGCTCTATCGCTCGGCCGACGGCTACCCCTACCTGAAACGCTTCGTGCCCGAGGTCACCGACCGCAAGACCCCCTTCCTCGACGACGACGGCTCGACGCTGATGGACCTCTGTCTCGACTTCTACCCCCGCCTCGAGGTGGTCTATACCCCCGACAGCGGCAAGAAGATACAGAGCGAGATAATCGAAGTAGAAGACTTTATCGGGGTGAAGAGCTCCAAGGCCAAAGGCAAACGCATCACCACTTTCGCGGTGGAGAGCTTCAACTGGATGCAACCCCTTAAACCGGACCCTGAGGTGATAGAAGAGGCCGACGAGGCTGTGGAAGAGGAGTCTGCCATACCCGACGACCGCCAAGGCTTTGCCGAGGGCACACAAACACAACTGTTTTAAGAATGAAGATACTTGTAGTTTTACCGCGGTTTCCCTATCCGCTCGAGAAAGGCGACAAGCTGCGCGCCTACCACCAGATAGTAGAGCTCTCGAAGCATAACGACGTATACCTCTTCTGTGTGAGCCACACCAAGGTGACCGAGGCCCAGCGCGCCGCGCTGAAGCCCTACTGCCGCGAGATACGTGTGGTGCGGCTCAACCTGCTTGTATGCGCCTTCAACGTGGTGTGCAATTGGTTTACCTCCAAGTCGCTCCAGATGGGCTACTGGAACACCAGCCGCTCGAAGCGCCTCTGCCGCGCCTTTGCCCGCGAGGTGCAGCCCGACGTGGTGTACAACCAGATGGTGCGCACCATGCCCCTTGTGGCCCGACTGCCGTTCACCAAGGTGATGGACTTCCAGGATGCCCTATCGATGAACACCGAGCGTCGCATGGAACTGACCACAGGCTTCTGGCACTATGTGCTGCACTACGAGTTCAAGATGCTGCGTTCGTCGGAGTACAACGCCTTCTCGTTCTTCGACGGCCTCACCATCATCAGCGAGACCGACAGCGAGGCCATACCCCACAAGAAGAGCGGCGAGATACGCATAGTGCCCAACGGTGTGGATACCGAATACTTCAAGGCCGAGGCTGTGAAGCCGGAACCCGCCCCTCAGCCTCCCTACAGTGTGGTCTTCACCGGCAACATGTCCTACGCCCCCAACGTCGACGCCGCCCGCTTCCTGGTCGAGGAGGTGATGCCTACCGTGTGGACGTCGCTCCCCGACGCCAAGGTGCTGATTGCCGGCGCCGACCCCCGGCCCTCGGTGCGTGCGTTGGCCAACAAGGGCCCCAAGGGCTGCGTCACCGTAAGCGGCCGCATGGACGATATACGCGACGCCTACACCTCGGCTGCGGTCTTCGTGGCCCCCATGCGCATCGGCTCGGGCATGCAGAACAAGCTGCTCGAGGCCATGGCCATGCGCCGTCCCTGCGTGACCACCCAGCTCGCCGCCACCCCCCTCGGCGCCGTGGCCGGCGACCACCTGCTCGTGGGCGACTCGGCTGCCGAGCTGGCTTCCCTCATCGCACAGCTTCTGGGTTCGGCCGAGCAGCGCTCCCGCATCGCCGCGAGCGGCTTCGACTTCGTGCAGCAGCACTATGCCTGGCCCGCCGCCGTCAAACCGTTAGAAGAGCTTCTGCATGCAGTGGTCGCCAAATAAGCAGGGCAAGTTCCGTAACGCGATAGGCGACGAGACCGCCAAGCGCCCCACGCCCCAGGAGCGCAACACCTTCAGCACCGACGTGGTGCCCGAGAAGGCCATCCTCGTGGCCGTGTGCCCCGGCGGACAGACCCTGGAGCGCACCGACGAGTACCTGGCCGAGCTGGCCTTTCTGCTCGAGACCGCAGGCGGCGTGTGCGTGAAGCAGGTGGTCCAGAAACTCGAACGCCCCGACACCCGCACCTATATCGGCAGCGGCAAGCTCGAGGAACTGAAGGAATACAAGAACGCCCTGGAGGTGGACTTCATCGTGGTCGACGACGAGCTCTCGCCGGCCCAGCTGCGCAACCTCGAGAAGGAACTCGAATGCCGCATCCTGGACCGCACCACCCTCATACTCGACATCTTCGCCCGCCGAGCCCGCACGGCGGCCGCCCGCACCCAGGTCGAGCTGGCACAGCTGCAGTACATGCTGCCCCGCCTTACCCGTATGTGGACCCACCTCGAGCGCCAGCGCGGCGGCATAGGCATGCGCGGCCCCGGCGAGACCCAGATTGAGACCGACCGCCGACTCATCAAGGAACGCATAGCCGCCCTCAAGGTGCAGCTGGCCAAAATCGACACCCAGAAAACCCTGCAGCGCAAGAACCGCGAGTCGCTGGTGCGCGTGGCACTGGTGGGCTACACCAACGTCGGCAAGTCCACCCTCATGAACCTGCTCTCGAAAAGCGACGTCTTCGCCGAGAACAAGCTCTTCGCCACCCTCGACACCACGGTGCGCAAGGTGGTGGTCGACAACCTGCCCTTCCTGCTCACCGACACCGTGGGCTTCATACGCAAACTGCCCACCCAGCTGGTCGAAAGCTTCAAGTCGACCCTCGACGAGGTGGTCGAGGCCGACCTGCTGCTGCATGTGGTAGACATCTCGCACCCCGGACACGAGGAGCAAATAGCCGCCGTCAACCAGACCCTCGAGGAGATAGGCGCCGCCGACAAGCCCACCATCATGGTCTTCAACAAGATCGACGCCTACACCTACGTCGAGAAGGAGGCCGACGACCTCACCCCCGTCACCCGGGCCAACTGGAGCCTCGACATGCTGCAGGAAAGCTGGCTTGCCAAGCAGGCCAAGAGCATCTTCATCTCGGCCGCCCAGCGCCAGAACATCGACACCCTGCGCCGCCTGCTCTACGACGAGGTGCGCCGCATACACGCCGTGCGCTACCCCTACAACAACTTCCTGTACTGATACGGCAGGGTATACAGTCCCCGCCCAACTCCTTATATCCCAACGGGGTATAAGGGCATCTTTCGCCACTATCGTTGTACTATTGTTGTACTATCGTTGTACTATCGTTCTTATGTTTTCAATAGTACAACGATAGTACAACAATAGTACAACGATAGTACAACGGGGCTACCGGGACCGGAGGGGAGCCGGTGCAGAAAAGGTGAAAGGTGAGAGGTTGGAGGTGAGAGGTGAAAGGTTGGAGATGAAAGGTGAGAGGTGAAAGGTTGGATGTGAAAGTTTGGGTAGTTGAAGGAGTTAGAGTGGTTAAAGGAGTTAAAGACAATACCCTTAGCAGCACTATTGTCTTTAACTCCTTTAACTACTATATTTCCTTTAACTACTTTATCCTTCCTCGTGCAGTGCGTCGTAGATCAGGCGGGCCTTGGCGGGGCCGATGGCGGCGGTCAGGTCGTCGAGGGTCTGCAGCTGTATCTGTTTTACGCTGCCGAAGCGCAGCAGCAGGTCGTGGGCAGTCTTCTCGCCGATGCCGGCGATGTCGGTGAGCGAGGTGCGGAAGGTGCCGCGGCTGCGCTTGTCCTTGTGGAAGGTGATGGCAAAGCGGTGCACCTCGTTCTGTATCTGCTCGAGCAGGTGGAACAGCTGGTCGGTGGGCTTCAGCTGCACCACGGCCGTCTCGCCGTGGGCGTCGAAGCGCAGCAGCTCGTTGGTGCGGTGGTGCTCGTTCTTGGCGAGGCCGGCGATGGGCAGGTCGATGCCGAGGCGGTCTATCACCTCCTTGGCCACGTGCATCTGGCCTTCGCCGCCGTCGACCAGCAGCAGGTCGGGCAGCGGCTTCTGCTCGTCGAGCAGCCGCCGGTAGCGCCGCTCCACCACCTCGGCCATCGAGGCGTAGTCGTCGTTAAGGTGGAAGGTGGAAGGTGAGAGGGGAGAACCTTTACGGGCATCGGTAGCTTCGGCTTTGCCCTTTGCCCGTTCACCTTGTATGTTGAACTTGCGGTACTCGTTGCGGTTGGGCTTGCCGGCGGTGAAGTGCACCATGCCGGCCACAGGGTAGGCGCCCTGTATGTTCGAGTTGTCGAAGCACTCTATCTCCATGGGCAGGCGTGGCAGCTGCAGGGCCTTCTGCAGGCGCTCGAGCAGGCGCACGGCCTGGGGTGCGGCGTCGCCCTGGGTGAGGGCGCGCTGGTGGCGGCATTGGCGCTGGTAGCTCTCGACGTTGCGCTGCGCCAGGTCGAGCAGCTTGCGCCGGTCGCCGCGCGGCTCGACGGTCTGCTTCAGGTATTCGGCCGGCAGGTCGGGTATGGCGAAAGGCAGTATCACCTCGGTGGCGGTGCTCTGCGACTGCTCGTGCAGGGCCGGCACCGCGGTGGCCAGTATCTCGGCCTCGCTCTCGTCGAGCTGCTTCTTTATCTCGTTGCTGATGCTGTAGATGATGGCGCCGTGCTTCACGCGGAGGAAGCTGACCCAGGCGTAGCTCTCGTCGCCGAGGATGGCCACCACGTCGACGTCGCGTACATTGGTGTCGACCACCGTCGAGCGGCTCTGGTACTCCTCGAGCTGGCGTATCTTGTGTTTTACGGCCTCGGCCTCCTCGAAGCGCAGCTGGTCGGCCAGCGAGTACATCTGCTGCTTCAGCTGGTCGACGATTTCGCCGAAGTCGCCGCGCAGTATGCGGCGTATGTTGTCGAAGGTGGCCAGGTATTCCTCGCGGCTCTGCTTGCCGGCGCAGGGGGCGCCGCACAGGCCTATCTGGTGCTTCATGCAGGGCCGCTTGCCCATGTGGTCGCAGGTGCGGTACTGGAAAAGCTGGCGTATGATGTCCTGTAGCTGGCGCAGTATGCGGCCGTCGGGGTAGGGGCCGAAGTACTGGCCCTTGATGGTGTGGCGCCGCGTGTAGAGCAGGCGGGGGTATTCCTCGTCGGTGATGCAGAGGTAGGGGTAGGTCTTGTCGTCCTTCAGCATCGAGTTGTAGCGCGGCTGGTAGCGCTTTATGAGGCTGTTCTCGAGCAGCAGGGCGTCGACCTCGGTGGCCACCACGGTGACACGTATGTCGCGTACCGACCGCACCAGCATCTTTATCTTGGCGCTCTTGTCGTCGTAGTGCGAGAAATAGCTGCTTACCCGCCGCTGCAGGTTGCGGGCCTTGCCCACGTAGATCACCTTGCCGTCGGCATCGAGGTGCTGGTACACGCCGGGACTCTCGGGTATGGTCTTCAGGCGGAGCGCTATGTGCTCGATGTTGGGGTTGACAGAGGCGTCGATCATTGCGTGTGGTTACAGGTCGTCGTAGTCGAGCTTGGCGCGCTCGACGTAGGCGTTGAGCGACACCATGCCGCGCAGGTCGTACTTGCTGGTGGCCTGTCCTATCTCAAGGCGATGGGAGCCCTCGTTGTTGAAGCTGAAGAAGGCCCGTATGCGCTCGGTGACCACACGTATGCCCTGTTGGTCGGTGCCCTGCCAGCGGCCGTTCTTCTTGAGTGCTATGGATGAGTAGAACATGCGGCGGTCGCCGTTGGGACTGTAGAGGTTCACCGTGAGCGGCAGCACGGCCTGGTTGTATAGAAGGGTGTCGACGGCAATGGTGAGGTCTATGTTGTAGTAGTCCTCGACGTTGTCGACGTCGATATTGAACACCTCGGGGGTGAAGCGGTTCCACGTGTGGTTGGCAAAGTCGTGTTGCTCGTCGAACAGCACCTTCTTCGAGCACCCCGTCAGCAGCAGGGCGCCAAACAAAAGTATGTATAGTCTCTTCATCGTTGGTCAGTTTCTTGTTTTCAGCAGCTCTTCCACTATCTGCACGGCGTTGGTGGCGGCGCCTTTGCGTATGTTGTCGGCCACGACCCACAGGTTGAGGCTGCACGGCTGCGAGGGGTCGCGGCGCAGGCGGCCGACCCACACCTCGTCGTGGTGGTGCGACAGTATGGGCATGGGGTAGACGTTGTGGGCGGGGTCGTCGTAGAGCACCACACCTGGGGTGGTGGCTATAAGGCGCCGCACGTCGTCGAGGTCGTACTCGCGGCGCAGCTCGACGTTGACGGCCTCGCTGTGGCCGCCCACCACCGGCACGCGCACCACCGTGGCGGTGATGGCTATGCTCGGGTCGGCGTATATCTTGCGGGTCTCGTCGACCAGCTTCTGCTCCTCGGTGGTGTAGCCGTCGGGCAGGAAGTCGCCCCCGTGGGGGAAGAGGTTGCGGTGTATGGGGTGGGGGTAGGCCATCTCGATGTTCTCCGTTCTCCGTTCTCCGTTCTCCACTATCCACTCCCCGCTCTCCTCGGCTTCCAGCTGGCGCACGGCCTTGATGCCGGTGCCGGTGATGCTCTGGTAGGTGGCTATCACCAGACGCCTGATGCCATACTCGCGTTGCAGGGCCGACAGGGCGAGCACCATCTGTATGGTCGAGCAGTTGGGGTTGGCCACAATGCGGTCGGTGGGCTTCACCGCGTCGATGTTTATCTCGGGCACCACGAGGGGCACCTGCGGGTCCTTGCGCCAGGCCGAGCTGTTGTCGACCACCGTGGTACCCACGGCGGCGAACAGCGGCGCATACTGGCGCGAGGCGTCGGCACCGGCCGAGAAGATGGCATAGTCGGGGCGGGCGGCTATGGCCTCCTCGACGCTCTGCACCGTCAGCTGGCGGTCGGCGAAGGCAATCTGCTTGCCCACGCTCTTGGCCGAGGCCGCTGCTATGATGTCGTGCTTGGCAAAGCCACGCTCGTTGAGCACCGTGAGCATCTCGCGGCCCACGAGGCCGGTGGCTCCTACTACTGCTATGGTCATCTCTATCTGATTAGCGTTACTGTGCCGCGGATCACCTTGGTCACCTTGGGCTCGAACTTGTTGGTGTAGCGTATGATGTAGGCGTAGGCGCCCTGCGGGCAGTCGCGGTCGTTCAGGTCGCGGCCGTCCCACTGGCAGTCGACTCCCTCGCAGTGGAACACCAGCTGGCCGGTGCGGTTGTAGATGTACATCTCCTGCGACAGGGTGTTGTTGCTGGTGCTGCCGAACTTGTTGTTGCCGGCGGGGTTGCCGGGGGTGAAGGCGTTGGGCATCCAGAAGGTCTCCTTGCGGAATGGGAGGGTGAGCACCGTGGTGTCCCAGCAGTCGCCGTCGGGACTATGCGCCATCAGGGTGATGTCGGCACTGTCGGCGGTGTAGGGTATGCTGTAGTAGGCTGTGGCGGCCACCTGCTCCGACCCGTTGGGGAAGAGCCAGCGGCGCGAGTCGTTGTTCAGCGACACATCGTTGAGCACCACGTCGAGGTTGTCGAAGTCGAAGTGCGAGAGGCTGCTCTTGATGCGGGCCACGACGGGCTTGAGCGTGAAGTCGAGCTGCACTATCGAGTCGCAGTCGCCGTACTTTGTCTTGAGCATGATGGTGTCGCGGTAGGCGGTCTCGGTATTGGTCTCGTAGTAGGTGGAGTCGTTTATCCAGGTGTAGGGCTTGCAGCTCACCACCGGGTCAATAATGTGGTATACCGGGTGTACCGTCAGGGCTAGGTGCACTATGCTGTCGCACCCGGGCTGAGACTCCAGCTCGGCCACGGCGGTGTGGTTGCTGGTGGTGTAGCTTTGGCCATTGGCGCTCCAGACGAAGGGGTCGCCCTGGCAGATGTAGTGGGTGTCGACTATGTCGAAGTTGGGGAAGATGCGCACCAGTACGGAGTCGAAGTTGCTACAGCCGCTTATGAAGTCGACATCGGCATGCAGCCAGATGCTGTCTATCTTGTTTTCGGGCAGCTGGTCGTAGTTGGGGTCGGGCGCTATGGTGACGGCTGTGTCGTTGGGGGTGAAGGTGAGCATGCCGTCGCCGAGGTCGACCATTGTGCCGTTGAGCTGGCGCTTGATGGTCCAGCTGATGCGCTCGGGAGTCTGTATATCGGTGTAGTTGAGGGGGCAGTTGACTGTGGCTCCTTGGCAGACGTTGAGGACCGAGTCGGAGTTGTGGCCGCCGCCGTTGGCTGTGAGGAGCAGGTAGTCGGCGGTGTCGACGCCCACGAAGATGGTGTCGCGCAGGCGGTATTTTTCACCCTCGGCGTTGAGGAAGTATAGGTAGGCCACGTAGCGGGTGGGCTCGGAAGGACTGACGTGGGCCCTGGTGAGGCGTGGATGGAGTGGGTCGTACTGGTTCATTGGCTCGTACCAGCCGTTGGGGTCGCCGGGTGTGGTGCTGAGGGGTATGGAGTCGCCGGCGGCGGTGAGGCGGTACCAGAGAAAAGTGTATGGAGTGTTGCCCTGCGGGGTGAAGCGATATGCCTTGTTGGTGACATTGGCACCGGCGTCAGAGCATTGCTTGGGGTTCCACCCCGACGGAGCAAACGAAGCGGGCGATCCTGCCACCACATAGTGGTTGGGAGTGTCGTTGGGGCCTGTGACTTGGGCCGTGCCGGTGGCGTTCTGGATGCCGATTGTCGCTCTCCCTTCGCATGTGCCAGGCGTGCAGTCGCGCTTCTTGATGTGCACCTCGATGATGTTGGTGCCTTCGTAGCACACTATCTGGTACGACTGCCGCTTGTTGGTCTGGCTGCTGAAGAGCGGTATCTCGTTCCAGGTGGCTATGATCTTGCGACATGGCCATTCGCCTATGAGACCGTAGTAGATGCCTTGGTTGCCGGAGACTGTGCTAGGTAATACATGTGTGTCTTGATAAACTCCATATATAGCGTCGCGCATGCAGTTGGTGCCATACGTGAAGGGTGCATCGGCAGTGCTTGATGTCCAAGGCAAAGCCACCGGACACGACCAGTCGCACTTGTTGGCAGGATCATAATTTCCTGCATCGTAGCTGCCGTCGGTGTCGCTGAAGGTGACTATGCCGTTGTCGCCGATGCGGAACTTTGTTTTCCTGATGCCGAAGAAATAGAAAGGGAAGTTCAGGGTTACGGCCGATGGGGCAAAGTAGTCGTCGGCAGTGATGTTCATTTTTTTCTTTGTCTGGGTGTCGACGCCGGTGTAGTTTATATAGAATGTCGGGTCGGGCGGGTTGTAGGGGATTTCGGTAACTACATAGGTGCCGTTGAAGTACTGCACTGGTATGAAGGGCTCGGTGGTGAGTACTATCTCGTGTTGGGCACAGGTGACGACGGTGTCCCATCCTTGCTGGCGGTAGCGGAGCAGGGGCACGTGGTCGTACTTCTCGCCGATGAGCACCTCGGGACAGGGGGGAGGCGCCGCCGAGTCGAAGGGAGTGGTCTGGGCCACGGTGCAAAGCGGGGTGGCTGCAAGTAGCAGCAGCAATGCGGTGCGGATTGACTGTTTCATATATGCGTAGGTGTTTTGTTTCTATCTTATCAGCGTCACGGTGCCTTTCTTGACCTTGGTGACGGAGGGGTCGTAGCGGTCGTTGTAGCGTATGATGTAGACATAGGCGCCCTGCACGCATTCGCGGCCGTGGGTGTCGGTGCCGTCCCAGCGGCAGTCGTCGCCCAGGCAGTGGAAGACCATCTCGCCGTAGCGGTTGTAGATGAATATCTCCTGGTTGAAGGTGCCGGTGCTTACGGCGCCGAAGGTGTTGTTGGCGTCGGGGTCGTTGGGGGTGAAGATGTTGGGTATCCAGAAGGTTTCTTTGTTGAGGGGGATGACGAGGCGTGCGGTGTCGGTGCAGCCGTAGGGGCTGTAGGCCACGAGGCGTATGTCGGCCTCGCTCATGTCGATGGGTATGGTGTATTCGGCCACGGGCTCGTACTGTGCGGGTACCGAGGGGAGCAGCCAGGTGCGGCCGCTGTTGCCGGTGGAGAGGTCGGTGAGCTGTACGGTGAGCTCGTCGAGGGTGAACTCGTCGCGGTCGCTGCCTATCTTGGCCACGACGGGGGCCAGCGTGAACCGGAGCTGCACTATCGAGTCGCAGCCGTAGACGTTGACCAGGCGCACGGTGTCGGTGGCCGAGGTGGCGGTGTTGGTCTCGCTGTAGGTGCGGCCGTTCCACTCGATGGGTTCGCAGTAGGTGGTGTCGACGATGTATTTGTCGAGGCCGAAGACGGTGAGGTCGAGGTGCACCACCGAGTCGCATCCGTCGGCGGTGCCCACGTTGCGGAAGGCGGTGTGGTTGGTGGCGGTGTAGTTGTGGCCGTCGATGGCCCAGTGCAGGGTGTCGCCGGCGCAGATGCCGTGGGTGTCGGTTACGTCGTAGGTGGGCAGCACGCGCAGCAGGAAGGTGTCGTGGTTGGGGCAGCCGCTGACGTAGTCGACGGTGGTGCGGAGGAAGAGCGAGTCTATGTAGTGCGGGTCGTCGGGGTGGGCCGAGGGCAGGACGCCGAAGTGCACGGTGTGGTCGTTGTCGAGCACGCTGTAGAGGGTGTCGTCGAGCGGGGTCTCGACGCCGTCGACTATGCGCGACACGGTCCACTGTATGTTCTCGGCCAGTTGCACGTCGGTGTACTGCACGCGCACGTCGGCCTCGGCGCCGCGGCAGATGGCGTATTCGCGCTCGTTGATGTTGGAGCGGCTGCCGTTCGAGTAGGCTTGCAGTTGCAGTATGTCGACCGTGTCGACGCCCACCGATATGGTGTCGCGCAGGCGGTAGACGTCGAGGTTGGCGTTGCGGAAGTAGACCATCAGCACGTAGCGGGTGTCGACGCGGGGCGAGACGACGGCCTTGGTGCGGGTGGGGTGCATGGGGTCGTAGCCCATGGGCACGTAGTAGCCGTTGGGGTCGCTCATGTCCTGGCTGAGGGGTATGGAGTCGCCGGCGGCGGTGATGCGGTACCACACGTAGGTCTTGGGGGTCTGGCCTTGGGGTGTGAAGCGGTAGGCCACGGTGTCGAGCGGCGTGGTGAAGACGTTCTTGCCCTCGGGGCAGAAGAAGGCCGGCGAGCCGTTCTGCACGTAGCGGTTGGGGGCGTCGGGGTCGATCGAATCGCGCTCCTGGGCCACTCCGGTGGCGTTCTGTATGCCTATCAGTCCGCGGCCGCCCTGCCAGTTGGTGTTCACGCCGCGGCGCTTCACGTGCACCTCGATGATGTTGGAGCCTTCGTAGCAGACAATCTGGTAGGTGCAGCGGTTGTTCAGGTTCTGGCTGCCGGCATAGGTGGGTATGCCGTTCCACGAGCAGATGATCTTGCGGCAGGGCCACTCGCCCTGTATGCCGTAGTATATGCCCTGCTGGCCGCTGAGGTAGCTGGCCAGTGGGTGGGTGTCCTCGTAGATGCCGTATATGGCGTCGCGCATACGCGCCAGGGGCACGCTGCCGGTCGCCCCTTCGGGCATGGTGGGCACGCCGGCCTTGTTGGGCGTCCACGGCAGCTGGGCCGAGTACTTCCACGGGCAGCCGTTGCCGCCGCCAAACTGGTTGGTGGCAAAGCTAATCAGCCCGTTGGCGCCCAGCCGGAAGCCGGTCTTCTTGATGCCGAAGAAGAAGAAGGGGAAGGTGAGCGTGGTGGTCGAGTCGGCAAAGTCGTCGTCGGTGCCCAGCGGCATGCGGGTGCCCTGGGCAAAGGAGGGGTCGGGCGGGTTGAAGGGCACCTCCTCCACCAGGTAGGTGCCGTTGAAGTACTGCACCGGTATGAAGGGTTCGGAGGTGAGCTCGATGGTGCGCCGCTCGCAGGTGACCGCCGTGTCCCAGCCCTGTATGCGGTAGCGGTGGGCCGTCACATGGTCGTATTTCTGGTCTATCAGCACCTCGGGGCAGGGGCTCACCACCTCCTGTGCCGTGGCAGCCACCGAGGCCAGACACAGCACCGTGGCCATTAAGAGCCTATATATGTAGTGTTTGTGCATGTTGTATACAGTTTTCTCCAAAGTGCAAAGTTACACCTTTTTGCCGATATAGACGCCTCTTTTTTATATTTTGTTACATGCGCGCGCCCGTATTTAACTATTTTTAACCTTTGCTCCCTGCGACCCTCTCCGCGCCGCCGAGCGGCCGCCTGCCGAGGGCGCAAGGTGCTGACAGTCACTGCGCTGCAATCTGCTGGCGCTCACAACCGCCTGAAAACCAGTTCCTCTGGCCTTCCCCTTCGCTTCCCCTCCGGTAGTTCTTATGTCGTTCTTATGTATTTCTTATGTATTTCTTATGTTTTAAACATAAATACAACATAAGAAATACATAAGAAATACATAAGAACGGCCGGACCGGAAGGGGAGGGGCTGGGGTGAAGAATGCTGTGACAGAGGGAGTTCTACCTGGTGCGGCTGTCGAGGGCGCGGTGGAAGGCGGCGGCGTTGCGGTTGTGCTCGGCCAGGGTGGCGGCGAAGCGGTGGGTGCCGTCCATGGCGGGGCTGGCGCAGAAGTAGAGGTACTGCGTCTCGGGCGCGTTGAGTACGGCCTCGATGGTGGCCTTCGAGGGCAGGCAGATGGGGGCGGGGGGCAGGCCGGTGTGCAGGTAGGTGTTGAAGGGGCTTTCGACGCCGAGGTGGCGGTTCAGTATGCGGCGCAGGGTGAAGTCGCCCACGGCATACTTCACCGTTGGGTCGGCCTGCAGCGGCATGCCGCGCCGCAACCGGTTCAGGTAGACGCTGGCTATCAGCGGCTTCTCGGGGCCGTAGTTGGTCTCCTCCTCGACAATCGAGGCCAGGATGGTGATTTCTCTCCTCTCACTTTCTTTCGCTACCTTTTCACTACCCTTCACTCCCCTCCAGAAGGTGTTGTATTCCCGCTCCATGCGCTGCATGAAGGCCTCGGGAGTGATGGTCCAGTAGACCTCGTAGGTGTCGGGCAGCACCAGGTGGAAGGTGGAGAGGCTGACGTCGAAGGTGTCGTGCATCAGCTTCTGGCCCAGGTAGTCGTTCAGGTCCTGCGGCAGGCGGAACTTGCCGATGGTGAGGCGTATGGGGTCCTGCTGGCCGTTGCGCAGCTTGCGCACTAGGGTCAGGGTGCGCATGTGGGGTTCGACAACATAGGAGCCGGGGCGCACCTCGTCGAGGCGCAGCAGGCTGGCCACGAGTCGGAAGGCCGTGGTGCTGTGCAGCACGCCGTCGGCCACCAGGGTGTCGCACAGGGCGTCGCGGCTGGTGCCGTCGAGCAGGTAGAGGCGGCAGGCGTCGCCGTTGGCGGTGGATTGGCGCAGTCCGAGGGCGCCGGCAAGACAGCCCGCCAGCACGGCGAGGACGATGAGTAGCAGTACAATGGTGTGTTTCTTCATAATAGCAGTTGCATGCGTATGGTGTCGACATAGCGGCCGTCGACGCAGAGCCACTCGCGGAAGTGGCCGCACTCGGTGTAGCCGGCCTTTTGGAACAGTGCTATGCTGGCGCTGTTGGTGGCCGCGATGTCGGCGTAGAGGCAGTGAAGGTGAAAGGTGCGAGGTGAAAGGTGCGAGAGCTCGCGCAGCATGGCTAGGGCGTAGCCTTGGCGGCGGTATTCGGTGGCCACCATGATGCCCACGGCACAGCGGCGGTTCAGCGGGTCGTAGTTGTAAAGGTCCACACAGCCCACGGCTGAATTAGGAATTAGGAATGAGGAATTAGGAATTGCATACAGACGAAGACTTCCAGACGATAACGAGGCGCCTTCTTCACCCATCAACGTGACCGACGGATAATTCCTCATTCCTAATTCCTCATTCCTCATTAACTTATCTTGCTCCACAACTGTTTGTTCTTTGAGTGTTTGATATACTGCGCCAAAATGGGGTGTGCCGTCAGTGCCGGGTCGGCGGCTAGGATGTCGTGCACCTCGTTGCGGGTGGCGCGTACGAGGGGTTCGTCGTCGACGATGGAGGCCATCTTCAGGTCGAGCACGCCGCTCTGCTGCAGACCCTGTATGTCGCCGGGGCCGCGCAGGCGCAGGTCGGCCTCGGCAATCTGGAAGCCGTCGGTGGTGGCGCACATGGTGCGTATGCGCTCCTGGCTGGTGTAGGAGAGTTGGTCCTTGGTCATGAGTATGCAGTAGCTCTGGTCGGCGCCGCGGCCCACGCGGCCGCGCAGCTGGTGTAGCTGCGAGAGGCCGAAGTGCTCGGCGTTCTCGATCACCATCACCGTGGCGTTGGGCACGTCGACGCCCACCTCGATCACTGTGGTGGCCACCATGATGTGGGTCTTGCCCTCCTTGAAGCGGCGCATCTCGAAGGCCTTCTCGTCGGCGCTGAGGCCGCCGTGCACCATCGACACCTGGTATTGCGGGCGGGGGAAGTAGCTGAGCACCATGTCGAGGCCCGCCTCGAGGTCGCGCAGGTCGAGCTTCTCGCTCTCGTGTATGAGGGGGTAGACGATGTAGACCTGGCGGCCGGCGTCGATTTGCTTCTTGAGGAAGCTGAACACCAGGGGGCGGCGGGGCTCGGTGCGGTGGAAGGTACGCACGGGGTGGCGGCCGGGGGGCAGCTCGTCGATGATGGAGCAGTCGAGGTCGCCGTAGAGGGTCATGGCCAGGGTGCGCGGTATGGGGGTGGCGGTCATCACCAGCACGTGGGGCGGCGGCGTGGCCTTGGCCCACAGCTTGCTGCGCTGCTCGACGCCGAAGCGGTGCTGCTCGTCGATGACCACGAGGCCGAGGTCGCGGAAGCGCACGTCGTCCTCGATCAGGGCGTGGGTGCCTATCACTATATGGGTCTTGCCGGCAGCTATGTCGGCCTTTATGCGTTTCTTGTCGGCGGCCTTGACGCTGCCTATGAGCAGTTCGACGCCGATGCTGAGGCCTTCGAGCATGCGGCAGAAGGTCTGGTAGTGCTGGGTGGCCAGTATCTCGGTGGGGGCCATGAGGCAGGCCTGGCTGCCGTTGTCGAGGGCCAGGAGCATGCACATCAGGGCCACGAGGGTCTTGCCGCTGCCCACGTCGCCCTGCAGCAGGCGGTTCATCTGGCGGCCGCTGCGCAGGTCGTCGCGCACCTCGCGGATGACGCGCTTCTGGGCGCCGGTGAGGGGGAAGGGCAGGTGCTCGCTGTAGAAGCGGTTGAAGTAGTCGCCCACCGAGGCGAAGACGCGCCCCACCGAGTGCTGCAGGCGTGCCGAGTGGGCCCACTGGTAGTCGAGCTGCAGGAAGAAGAGCTCTTCGAACTTGAGGCGGGTGCGGGCGGCGTCGAGCTGCTGCTGCGAGGCGGGGTAGTGTATGGCTCGGAGGGCCTCGCTGCGCGGCAGCAGGTGGTATTTGGCCATGACGTCGGGCGGCAGGGTCTCGTCGAGGCCCGCTATGCAGTCGCACAGGGTTTCGGTGAGGCGTGCCAGGGCGCGGGTGCCGAGGCCGCTCTGCTTCATCTTCTCGGTGGTGGTGTAGACCGGCATGTATTTGACGTTCTCCGTTCTCCGTTCTCCGTTCTCCACTTCCAGCTCGGGGTGTGTCATCTGCCACTGTCCGTTGAAGACGGTGGGCTTGCCGAGGATGAGGTATTCGGTGTTGGGCTTCAGCTTCTCGCGCACCCACTTGGTGCCTTGGAACCACACGAGCTGTATGGTGCCGGTGCCGTCGCTGAAGTCGACGGTCAGGCGCTCGCGGTAGCGGCCGGTCGAGGTAATCTGCATGTTGCTCACCTTGCCGCGCAGGGCCACCAGGCCGCTCTCCTCGGTCAGCGAGGCCACCGTCGCCAGCGACGAGCGGTCGATGTAGCGGTAGGGGTAGTACTCGAGCAGCTGGCTGGCGGTGCGTATGTCGAGCTCCGAGGCAAGCACCTTGGCGCGCGAGGGACCTACGCCCTTCAGGTAGACTATGTCGTCTTGGGGCTTCATGAGTGGGAGAGACGTTCGCGCTCGAGGGTGCTGCTGATGTCGCGGTGCTCGGCGTCGGCCATCACCAGCAGGGTCTCGATGGCGGGGTCTTGGCTGCGGTTCACGGTGGCCACCAGCTGCTCGTACTCGAAGTCGGCGGCGGTGCGTATGCCGCGTATGATGCACTGGGCGCCGACCTCGTGGCAGAGGTCGATGGTCATGCCGGTGTAGCTCAGCACCTCGACGGTGGGGCAGTCGGCCAGCATCTGCCGTATGCGGGCCACACGCTCGTCGGGCGAGAACATGCAGTGCTTCTCGGCGTTCACGCCCACGGCCACCACCACGCGGTCGAACAGTGGCAGCACGCGTCGCAGCACGGCTTCGTGGCCGGTGGTGAAGGGGTCGAACGACCCGGGGAAGAGGGCTGTGGCCATAGTGTTCGGTATTTAGAATTGCCAGATGAGCTTCAGGACGATGCTGTGGTTGTAGCAGTCACGTTTGTTTGTGATGTACCGGTCGTAGCGGTTGCCGTTCTCGTCGACGCCATAGCCGTTGTATTTGCGGAATGTCCAGTCGCGCTTTATAGGCAGCAGCGAGTATTGCCACCGCAGGTCGAGCTGCAGCCCGCGCCAGATGGTGAAGCGGGCGTCGAGCACCACCATCAAGTCCCTGCTGAGGAACACCTTGTCGGTCGTGTCTGGAATGAAGTCTCTGAAGCCTATCACGCCTGAAGGCTGCCGCACCATACGCCCGTAGCTCAGTCCTGCGCCGAACAGCATACCGCCGTGGTGGTCCTGCCAGTGCAGCAGCACCGGTATCTCGACATAGTTGCTTCTTACATCCCAATAGTATAGGTAGTAGTTGGTGTTGCTGTCGCTTTTGGCTCCGCGTTGCGAGAAGAGCGCCTCGATGCTCATGCCCCACCGGTTGTTGGCATCGAGCGCAACCAGGGCGCCTACGCCGCCGGTGAAGCCGAACTGCTTGAAGCCTTTCAGTTCGTCGCCTTCTATCTGGCTGATAGTGGCACCCGACGAGACGAAGGCGTGGATGCGTTGGGCCTGCGAGGCCACGGGGGCGAATAGCAGCAGTATGAGTAGCAGTCGTCTCATATATTGTTCCAGTTGCGGAGTAGTATGGTCCAGTCGGTGGAGGTGTGGTAGTGGCGCATGTAGCGCAGCAGCAAGCGCTCCTGCAGTTCGGGAGTGCTGGTGCGCAGAGCGTCGGCGGGCGAGAAGACGCCGCGGTGTCCGGTGTAGCCCACCCAGGTGAGGTGTCCGGCGAGCACGCCGATGCAGTGACCGAAGTAGTGCCGCTTGCGGCGCTGGAACCAGAACAGCAGGGGCGACAGTAGCAACAGCAGCAGGGCTGTGCCTATGTCGAAGGTGCGCTTGTTGCGGCGGCAGGTGTCGGTGCTGATGGTGTCGAGGTCGGCCAGGAAGAGTTCCTCGCGTGAGACCACGCTGTCGCTGCCGATGATATAGTCGCCCTCGGAGGGTGCTATCTTGTAGTCCACGCCGGTGGTGCGCAGGTGTGCCATGAGGTCGATGATGGCGCGCAGGTCGATGTCGCGTCCACAGAAGACGACGGCCTCGGCGCGCTCTATGCGTATCAGGTCCTGCAGGTGCTGTGGTGTGCAGTCGCTGGTCTCGACCAGCAGGTCGCCCTTCATGCCAAACTCGGTGTAGAGGAGTGCTATGCGCGAGGTCTCTTCGGGCTGGCCTACTATGATGGTGTTGCCTTTGGACCGGGTGCGCAGGGCATAGCCTTTGACCTTGCAGAGGCTCAGCACAAGGCGTATTAGCAGTGTCGAGGCGAGTGTCCAAAGCGACCCCAGGAGCAGCAGCATGCGCGAGTAGCGCTGGCTTTCGTCGAGCAGCGAGTAGAAGGCCAGCAGCAGGAGCATGCCGGTGCCTATGCCGCGTGCTATGCGTCCCACCTTGACGGGACGGTCGTAGCCGCCGTGGAGCCAGCTGCAGAGCATCAGTATCAGTATGTAGAGCGGTATGACGAGGGTGGCGTATTCGGTCGGGTAGTAGCTATGTCCCACGCCCTTGAGCGACTCCCACAGCTGCTTGAGCAGCAGGAATCCACCGTAGGCGGCTGCGAAGTCGAGCAGCGGCACTGCCACCTGCCGGGCCACGCGCGTCAGCCATGCCAGCGAGGCGCGGCACCAGATGGCGAAGTGCAGCAGCGCCGAGAAGAGGCGTGCCCCCTTGCCGCTGAAGTAGCGCTTCACGAAGATGGACATGGCGTTGTAGAAGGTGTATACGTAGTTCATCGACCCCTTGCGTGTGCTCTCGCCTTTGTAGTGTATGATGTGGGTCGCTGGCAGATAGTAATTCTTCCAGCCCGATAGGCGTATGCGCCACGAGTAGTCGATGTCTTCGCCGTACATGAAGTAGCTCTCGTCGAGGCCGCCAATCTGGTCGTACACCGCGCGGCGCAGCATGAAGAAGGCGCCGCACAGTATCTCGATTTCGTTGGTCTCGTTTTCGTCGAGGTGCCCCATATAGTAGGCTGCGAAGCGGCGCGAGCGGGGGAAGAGGCTCGCGAGGCCGCATATCTTGTAGAACGAAGCCTGTGGTGACGGGAAGCCGCGTTTGCTTTCGCGCAGGTAGTTGCCTTTGCCGTCGACCATCTTCACGGTGAGTGCGCCGCAGTCGGGGTGCTGGCTGGCGAAGTCGACGCAGCGCGTCAGCGTGTCGCGCTCCACCACGGTGTCGGGGTTGAGCAGCAGCATCAGCTCGGCCTTGCCCTCGGCGGCTATGCGGGCCAGCGCCTGGTTGTTGGCGCGGGCGAAGCCCACGTTCTCGTGGTTGGCGACGACGTGCACCTGCGGGAAGTCGCGCCGCACCATCTCGACCGAGCCGTCGACCGAGTCGTTGTCGACCACCCACACGTCGAGCCCCAGCTCGGAGCCGTCGGTCAACCGGCGCTCCGAGCTGTAGACCGATGCCAGGCTTTGCTTCAGGAAGTACTTGACGTTATAGTTTACTATGACTATGGCGAGCGTCACTTCCGGCGGCTTCTTTTCTTGCTTGTGTTGGTGATGATCTGCACTGCGTCGTCGACCGAGAGCTTCAGCGGGTCGACCTCTTTGCCGAGGCGGAAGTTGTCGCCGCGGTAGGTGAGGTAGGGGCCAAAGCGGCCTATGTTGGCCGTGATGGCGTCGCCGTCGTGGGTGCCTATCTCGTGGGGGTATATCTTCTTCAGCTCTTCCTTCTGCTGTTCGGCGGCGCGCTTGATGTTGATAATCTCGATGGCGCGTTCGAGGCCTACCTCGTAGGGGTCGTCGTTCTTGCCGAGCGAGTAGAACTTGTTGTTGTGGCGCACGTAGGGGCCGAACTTGCCGATGCTCACCATGACCTCCTTGTCCTCGTACTGGCCGAGGGTGCGGGGCAGGTTGAAGAGGCCGAGGGCTTCGTCGAGGGTGATGGTCTCGATGCTCTGGCCTTTCTTCATGCTGGCGAAGCGGGGCTTCTCGTCGCTGTTGGTGTCGCCGATCTGCACCAGGGTGCCGAAGCGTCCTATCTTGGCGTAGACGTTCTTGCCGCTGGCGGGGTCGACGCCGAGCAGGCGGCTGCCGGTGGTGCGCTGCGAGGTCTGCTGGGTCTGGCGTATGTTCTTGTGGAAGGGTATGTAGAAGGTGTCTATCACCTTGCGCCAGTCTTTCTTGCCGGCGGCTATGTCGTCGAAGTCTTTCTCGACGGTGGCGGTGAAGTTGTAGTCCATGATGTCGTTGAAGTGGTCCATCAGGAAGTTGTTCACCACGCATCCGATGTCGGTGGGGAAGAGTTTGCCCTTCTCGGCGAAGCCTTTCTCGGTGCGTTCGGTGCGCTTCACGGCGCCTCCCTTGAGGCTGAGCACCACGCACTGGCGGGGTTCGGCTTCGCGGTCTTCCTTGATGATGTATTCGCGCTTGAGGATGGTGCTGATGGTGGGGGCGTAGGTCGAGGGGCGGCCGATGCCGAGGTCCTCGAGTTTCTTGACGAGGCTGGCCTCGGTGTAGCGCGGCGGGTGCTGGGTGTAGTGCTGGGCGGCCTCGCAGTTCTCGATGCTGAGGCGTGTGCCCTCGGGCAGGCGGGGCAGCAGGTCGGCGGTCGGGCCGTCGTCCTCGTCGTCGGTGCCTTCCATGTACACCTTCAGGAAGCCGTCGAACTTCACCTGCTCGCCGGTGCAGCCGAAGGCGAGTGCCGGGTTGCTGTCGGCGGTGTTGCTTATGCTTATCTCTATCTCGGTCTTCTCGATTTCGGCGTCGGCCATCTGGCTGGCCACGGTGCGCTTCCAGATGAGCTCGTAGAGGCGGCGCTGGGCGCTCTCGGTGTTGATGCTCTGGGCGGTGAGGTCGGTGGGGCGTATGGCTTCGTGGGCCTCCTGGGCGCCTTTGGTCTTGGTCTGGTAGCGGCGGGTCTTCACGTATTCGGCGCCGTACTGGCTTTCAATCTCCTTCTTTGCCATCGAGAGGGCCAGTTCGCTCAGGTTGACGCTGTCGGTACGCATGTAGGTGATGTATCCGCTTTCGTACAGCTGCTGGGCCACCTGCATGGTGCGTGCCACGCTGAAGCCCAGCTTGCGGCTGGCTTCCTGCTGCAGGGTGCTGGTGGTGAAGGGGGGTGCCGGGGTGCGGCGGGCGGGCTTGGTCTCGATGCGGCTCACCTTGAAGCTGGCGTCCACGATGCTTTGCAGGAAGGCTTCGGCCTCGGCCTCGGTGTCGAAGTGGCGGTTCAGGGTGGCGTTGAGCACCTTGTTCGAGTCGACCGGGCGGAACTGGGCCGTCACGCGGAAGTAGGGCTTGCTCTCGAAGGCCTTGATTTCGTTCTCGCGCTCGACGATGAGGCGTACGGCGACGCTCTGCACGCGGCCTGCGCTCAGCGCCGGCTTGATTTTGCTCCACAGTATGGGGCTTATCTCGTAGCCCACCAGCCGGTCGAGCACGCGGCGTGCCTGCTGGGCGTCGACCAGGTTCATGTCGATCTGGCGCGGATTCTCGATGGCGTGCAGTATGGCCGTCTTGGTGATTTCGTTGAACACGATGCGCTGCGTGGTGGCAGGGTCGAGCTTCAAGGTCTCCTGCAGGTGCCATGCTATGGCCTCTCCCTCGCGGTCCTCATCGGATGCCAGCCACACCTGCTCGGCGCTCGCCACGGCTTTCTTCAGCTCGCTCACCAGCGCGCGCTTGTCGTCGCTTATCTGGTACTGCGGCTCGTAGTGGTTCTCCACGTCGATGCTCATCTCTTTCTTGGCCAGGTCGCGTATGTGGCCATAGCTCGACTTGACGGTGTAGTCCTTGCCAAGGAACTTCTCGATGGTCTTGGCCTTGGCCGGCGACTCTACAATTACAAGGTTCTTCATATATTGTTGTTTTTCTTTTTTGTTCGTCTCTCGACGAAGGGGGAAACGTAAATATATTTTATTTATTGTATAAACCATAATATTTTTTTAGCACCCCGCCCCCTCCGACGGCCCCTTTTTCCGCACCGGCCACTGCAACTGCCTGTCGGCCAGCATGCTGCCGCCTGCGCCTTCCGCCGCTTTCCCGCTATTTCCCCTCGCCCTCCTATAGCCCTGAAAACCAGTCCCTCCGGCCATCCTCTCCGGATCCCCTCCGGTAGTTCTTATGTACTTCTTATGTATTTCTTATGTATTTCTTATGTTTTAAACATAAATACGACATAAGAAATACATAAGAACGACATAAGAACGACCGGACCGGAGCAGGTGGGGAAGGGGTGGGAGAGGGGTTTGGTCGGGGGCGGGAGGAGGAAAGTTTTTTGAAAAAAAGTTGCATTTTTCGACAAATGTTTCTACCTTTGCGGTGATGTAATTCAACGATATTTCGCTGTAAGCTATTAATCCATAAAACAATACACTATGTACGAAATCAAAGAGCATCCCATACTCGACATACCGCAGGCCGAGTTGACAGAGTTTATGTTCGAAGGACACAAGGTGCAGGGTCGCCGTGGCTACACGATAGCCAAGGCGTTGCACGAGGCCGGCTATCCGGTGCACAGCCATTCGCTCGACGGGCGCAACCGCTCGCTCGAGTGCGGCATCGGCAAATGCGGCGCCTGCGAGATGTTGGTCGACGGCCGGGTGCGCCGCATCTGCATCACTCCCGTCGACGGGGTGCGCGAGGTGCGCCTCATCACCCACGAGGCCGACCTGCCTGGCGTCACCTTCGAGGCACCGGCCCGTCCCCGCAACGTCGATGCTCTGAAGATATACAAGACCACGGTAGCCATCATAGGCGCCGGCCCCGCCGGCCTGGCCTGCCGCGAGCAGCTGAAGGCCTTCGGGGTCGACAACCTCGTCATCGACAGCAACGCGCGCATCGGCGGCCAGTTCAACATGCAGACCCACCAGTTCTTCTTCTTCGAGCGCGAGAAGAAATACGGCGGCATGCGTGGTTTCGACATTGCCAAGACACTGGCCGGCGACAGCCAGGAGGGCATACTGCTCAACTACACCGTGTGGGACATCCTCGAGGGGCCGCGCATCGCCATCAAGAACAGCGTGACCGGCGAGATGGCCTACGTCGACGCCCAGTACCTGGTGGTGGCCACGGGCGCCGTGCCCTTCATGCCCGCCTTCGAGAACGACGACGTGCCGGGCGTATACACCGCCGCCGTCTTCCAGAAGATGATGAACCAGGAACACATGCTGCTGGGCAAGCGCGTGCTCACCGTGGGTGCCGGCAACATAGGCTACCTCACCTCGTACCAAGGCATGCAGGCCGGCGCCGAAATCAAGGCCATCATCGAGGCCATGCCCCGCGAGGGCGGCTTCCCCGTGCAGGCCAACCGCGTGCGCCGCCTCGGCATACCCATCATGACTGGCTACACCCTGGTGCGCGCCATCCCCAACGCCGACCACACCGGCATCACCGGCGCCGTCATAGCCCGCTGCGAGAACTTCAAGCCTGTGCCCGGCACCGAGCAGGTGGTCGACGACATAGACATCATAAATATCTGCACCGGACTGGTGCCCGACAACCAGCTGCTTGTCAAGGGCCGCGAGCTCTTCGGCCACCGTGTGTTCGGCGCCGGCGACGCGGTGCGCATCGGCGAAGGCACCAGCGCCGTGCTGCGTGGCCGCCAGGCCGCCTACGACGTGGCACAGGACCTCGGGCTGCGCTTCGACTACGACGAGTACCTCGACCTCTCGCGCCAGTACATCGACTCGCAGCAGCACCCCGTGCGCCTCAAGGAGCGGCCCGACCTGCCGTCGGCCGAGCGCATGGCCGCCAGACCCTTCGTGCAGCTCGACTGCCTCTACGGCTTTGCCTGCAACCCCTGCACCTTCAGCTGCCCGCAGCACGCCATAAGCAAACCCACCACCTCGAGCACCCCGACCGTCGACTACGACAAGTGCATCGGCTGCATGGAGTGCGTCAACCACTGCCCAGGCCTGGCCATCTTTGGCTACAACATGCAGAAACAGTGGTGCTTCCTGCCCGTCGAGTACAAGGTCGACGAGGGCGTGGCCGTCGAGCTGGTCGACAACAACGGCCGCAAGATAGGCGAGGGTACCGTCGAGAAAGTGCTGGTGAAGGACAACAAGACCAACGTGGCCCGTGTCAAGGTCGAGCAGGTCGACGGCCAGATGACCGACATCAAGGGCTTCCTGCCGAAAGGTGGAAGGTCGAAGGCGAAAGGCGAAACGGACGAGACTACACACCTTTCACCTCACACCTCTCAGCCCTCACCTACATACATCTGCCACTGCGAGGACATTACCGACCAGCAGATACTCGACGTGGTGGGCGACCGCCGCTACATATCGGTCGACGAGCTGAAGCACATCACCCGCATGGGCATGGGCCCCTGCCGCGGCAAGCGCTGCATAGCGCGTGCGCGCCAGCTGCTGCGCGCCCACGGCATCGAGCTCACCGGCGAGGCCACGCCCCGCGCCCCGTTGTCGAACCAGGTGAGCCTGGGCGACGTATACACCGAGGGCCGCAAGGAGGTGTTTGTATTCCCCAAGGGCAACGAGGTGCAGCACGAGCAGGTGCGCGTGTTCATAGCCGGCGGCGGCATAGCGGGCAGCGGCCTCTTCCGCTACTTCAGCGAGGCAGGCCTGAAGCCCGTCATGGTCAACTGGAGCCGCGGCGCCTCGTGGCGCAACATCGGTGGCGGCCGTCCGGCCTTCAGCAACCCCGACATCGCCGACATCGCACAGCACAGCCACGAGATATTCCGCCAGATACAGTCTGTACACAACATCAACTACAAGCCCACCACATACGTGAACCTGGTGCACGACGACGCCACCTACCGCGCCCTCGACGCCTCGCGGGCCTGGAGCGACGCCTACATGGTGGAGCGCAAGGACTTCAAGAAAGAGATTTCGCCGCTGTGGGACGACAGTCGCGACACCTACAGCCACGCCCTCATCACCCGCGACTGCTGGCAGGCCACCCCGGGCCGCGTCATCGACTACATACGCGGCATAGGCGTCTCGCTCGGCGGCCGCTACTACGAGGACTGCGAGCTGCTCAGCGTGGCCCGCAAGGACGACAAGGTGGTGGCGCTGGTGCGCAACCACGAGGGTCACTACATCGAGTACACCTGCGACCACTTCGTCAACGCCATGGGCTGGGGCGCCGAGAAATTCACCGACATGCTCGGCATCGACACCGGCCTCTATCCCGTCAAGCACCAGGCCTTCATCACCCGCCGCCTGCCGCTGATGGGACCCGGCGGCCGCGCCCTCGACATGATTATCGACCGCCGCCACTACCGTGGTTTCAGCGCTGTCTACGGCCAGCAGTTCGAGCATACGGGCCAGATAATAGGCTGCGCCAGCCCCGACACCGACGCCTACGAGACTCGACAGAACATCAAGTACAACAGCAAGGAGTTCCTGGAGATAGTGAGCGAGGTCTTTGCCGAGTGGCTGCCCAACCTGCGCGAGGTGAGCTTCCTGGCCTGCTGGGCCGGTCGCTACACCGAGCCGCGCTACATCGTCGACCCCGAGGTGGGCCTGCTCACCGGTCTGCGCGGCCACGGCTTCATGCTGGGCCAGTACCTGGCCAAGCTCTACGTCGACAAGTACCTCGGTCGCGAGGTGCCAGGCTACATGAAAGACCTGGCGCTGAGTGGCAAGGGATTGAGCGAGAATGCATTCAAATAAGCAAACGATGACAAAAGAGGAACGCTACGGCCACCTGCTCCCGCAGGTGGCCGCCCTCTGTGAGGGCGAGAAAGATATGACGGCCAAGATGGCCAACGTAAGCGCTTTGTTGCACCACGAGTTCGGCTTCTGGTGGACGGGCTTCTACCGCGTGGTCGGCGACGAGCTGGTGCTCGGACCCTTCCAGGGACCGCTGGCATGCGTGCATATAGGCTTCGGCCGCGGCGTGTGCGGCACGGCCTGGAAAGAGCGTCGCACACTGGTGGTACCCGACGTGGAACAGTTCGCCGGACACATAGCCTGCAGCTCCGAGTCGAAGAGCGAGGTCGTGGTGCCCATGCTCGTGGACGGCGTGGTGGTAGCCGTGCTCGACATCGACAGTCGGCACCTCGCCACCTTCGACGAGACCGACCGCCGTTGCTTGGAGCAACTGGTGGCGCTGATGGTGTGAGTGTTAGCACACAGGTGCACTTTTTTTTCGCTGTATTGGAAAATTGTTGTATCTTTGCAGCGCTTAACGCTAATATTAACATAAAATAAAACGATATGACACAAACAACTATTAAAACATTGCGCGACAATCCGGCCATGCGTTGGATTGCTCTTCTGCTTTTGGCGTTGGCTATGTTCTGTAGCTACGTATTTATGGACATCTTGTCGCCTATCAAGGACCTTATGCAAGAGACCCGTGGGTGGGATAGCCTAGCTTTCGGCACCATGCAGGGCTCGGAGGTGTTCCTCAATGTCTTCGTGTTCTTCCTTATCTTCGCCGGTATCATCCTCGACAAGATGGGTGTGCGCTTCACCGCAGTGCTTTCGGGCGCTGTGATGCTGGTGGGCGGTATTATCAAGTACTTCGCCATCAGCGAGTCGTTCATCGGCGTCGACGAGATGGGCAACCACACAGCCCTCTACAACTGGTTCACCAATAACCTCAACTACATACCCCTGTTCGACGAAATCGGCGTGGCCCCGTTCTATCGTGGCATGCCTGCCTCGGCCAAGTTGGCTGCCTGCGGCTTTATGATCTTCGGCTGCGGCTGCGAGATGGCCGGCATCACGGTGAGCCGTGGTATTGTGAAGTGGTTCAAAGGCCGCGAGACCGCACTGGCTATGGGCTCCGAGATGGCTCTGGCCCGCTTGGGTGTGGCTACCTGCATGATTTTCTCGCCCTTCTTCGCCAAGCTCGGCGGCGAGGTCAACGTCAGCCGCTCGGTGGCTTTCGGCGTGGTGCTGCTCTGCATCGCCCTCATCATGTTCATCGTGTACTTCTTCATGGACAAGAAACTCGACGCCCAGACCGGCGAGGCCGAAGAGAAGGACGACCCCTTCAAGATCAAGGACCTCGGCAAGATATTCTCCAGCCTTGGTTTCTGGCTGGTTGCCCTGCTTTGCGTGCTCTACTACAGCGCCATCTTCCCCTTCCAGAAATATGCCGTCAATATGCTGCAGTGCAACCTGACGCTGACCGAGGCCGACCCCAATACTTTCTGGGGCGGCAACACGGTGACCATCGTGCAGTACATCCTCATGCTGGTGGTGGCTGCCGCTTCGTTCTCGAGCAATTTCATGAAGACCAATAAGAACCTCAAGTATGGCCTGATGGGCTTGGCCGTTGTGGCTCTTGTGGTTTATTGTTATATGGGCTATATGCGTGGCACCGCCGAGACCATCTTCGCTGTGTTCCCGCTGTTGGCTGTGGCCATCACCCCCATTCTGGGCAACTATGTCGACACCAAGGGTAAGGCTGCCACCATGCTGCTGCTCGGCTCGGTGCTGCTTATCCTCTGCCACCTCACCTTCGCCTTCATCCTGCCCGGCTTCAAGGGCAACGCTGTGGGCGGCGTCGTCGTGGCTTATGTAACAATCCTGGTGCTCGGCGCCTCGTTCTCGCTGGTGCCCGCCGCTCTGTGGCCCTCGGTGCCCAAGCTGGTCGACGAGAAGATCATCGGCTCGGCCTATGCTCTGATCTTCTGGATCCAGAACATCGGCCTCTGGCTCTTCCCGCTGCTCATCGGCAAGGTGCTGGAGAACACCAACCCCGAAGGTACCCCTGCTACCGAGCTCGACTACACCTGGGCTCTGGTCATGTTGGCCGCCCTCGGTGTGGCTGCAGGCCTGATTGCTCTCTACCTGCGTGTGGTAGACAAGAAGAAGCACCTCGGCCTGGAAGAACCCAACATTAAAGGCTGACGAGTGAAAGGCAATGAGCTAAAGCCCCGCATCGGCTTCTTCGGACGCCGTAATGTGGGCAAGAGCTCCCTGGTCAACTATCTCACAGGTCAGCAAATCGCCATAGTAAGCGACACTGCTGGCACGACCACAGACCCTGTGCGCAAGTCGATGGAAATCGGCGGCATAGGGCCTGTGGTTCTTGTCGATACAGCCGGTATCGACGATGAAGGCGAACTGGGGGCTCTGCGAGTGGAAAAGAGCATGGCGGCGCTGGCCGAGGTAGACTTGGCGCTGCTGCTGTATACCGAAGGCAACTATGGTGAGCCGGAGGAAAGGGTGGAGGCATACTGTCGCGACCATGGCAAGCCGTTGCTGAAAGTGCTCAGCAAGGCCGGCCCAATCGACAGGGAAGACCTCATCGCCCGCATCCGTGCCGCCCTGCCTGAGCAGTCGTGGCATGGCCGCTCGCTGCTGGGCGACGTGGTCGGCGCTGGCGACACGGTGGTTCTGGTTACCCCTATCGACAGCTCGGCACCCGAGGGCCGCATGATACTGCCGCAGGTGCAGGTTCTGCGCGACCTGATGGACATCCACGCCCGCGCCGTGTTCTGCCAGCCCGAGGAACTGGCGTCGACTCTCTCGGCACTGCGTGAGCTGCCAAGACTGGTTATAACCGATAGTCAAGCCTTCGCCCTCGTGGACAGCATCACTCCCAGCGACGTATTCCTTACATCGTTCAGTGTGGTATTGGCACGGCAGAAGGGACTGTTCGACGACTACCTGCGTGGGACTGCCACTATAGGCTCGCTGCGGGACGGTGACCGTGTGCTTTTGCTCGAGAGCTGTACCCACAATGTAACCTGTGAGGATATAGGCCGTGTGAAGTTGCCCGCTGCCTTGCGCAAGGCAACTGGTAAAGACCTGCAATACGAGGTCATCGGCGGACAATCCCCTTTGCCATTGAACCTATCTCAATACACCTTGGTAATCCAGTGCGGCGGCTGTGTAATAACCGCCCAGCAGGTGCGAGCCCGTCTGCTGCCCGCCCTCGAAGCAGGAGTGCCGGTCAGCAACTACGGTCTGGCCTTAGCCTGGTGCCATGGTATCTTCGACAGAGCTATAAAGATATTCCAGCAATGATTGACACAAACAAGAAACCCAATCTTTCCATTATTGTGGCTGTCGCGCAGAACGGAGCCATAGGCAAGGACAACGATCTGCTGTGGCACCTCAGCGGCGACCTGAAGCGTTTCAAGCAACTCACTACCGGTCACCCCGTGGTTATGGGACGCAAGACCTGGGACTCGCTACCGAAGAGGCCGTTGCCGGGACGTCAGAACATAGTGATGACCAACAACCCCGACTTCGCTGCCGAAGGCGCTACCGTTGTGCGCAGCATAAATGAGCTCTTCGATGTATTGAAAGGCTGTGACGAGGAGGTCTTCGTTATGGGTGGCGCCGCTATTTACACGGCTCTGCTGCCGTTCTGCAACCGACTATACATCACCCGTGTGTATCGTGACTTTGATGCCGACGTCTACTTCCCGACAATCGACATGTCGGAGTTCACCCTGGTGAAGCTCGGCGAGCCTATGTTCGACGAGGCAAGCGGTCTCGACTTCGCATACGAGGAATACGACCGAAAATATAGACTATGAACCTTGTCTCAATCATCAATATAGGCGACGAGCTGCTGCTGGGACAGGTCGTCAACACCAATGCCTCGGCTATGTCGAGAATGCTCACTGCTTCCGGATTCGACGTGGCCAGTGTCCGTGTCGTGGGTGACGATGCCAATGCCATTCGCAACGCCGTTGACTTCGCCATGTCAAGCACCGACATCGTGCTCGTCACCGGTGGACTAGGTCCCACCAAGGACGACATCACCAAGAAGCTGCTCTGCGAGTACTTCGGCTCCGAACTGGTGGAGAGCGACGTGGCGCTGGAGAACGTGCGCCGCATATTCGCTGTGCGAGGCTTCGAGTTGACGCCCGTCAACCGCGCCCAGGCCTTGGTGCCCAGGTGCTGCGAGGTGCTCAACAACGACCTCGGTACCGCACCATGCATGTGGTTCGAGCATGCTGGCCGGGTACTTGTATCCCTGCCCGGCGTGCCATTCGAGATGGAGTGGCTGATGCAGAACCGCGTTATCCCCAAGCTGCAGGATACCTTCCACACTCAGACCATCATCAACAAGAACCTGCTCACCCAAGGCATCGGCGAGTCGTTTCTGAGCGACCTCATCGAGCCGTGGGAACTGAAGCTGCCCGAGTGCATACGTCTGGCCTACCTGCCTGTGGCGGGCATGACCAAGCTGCGACTTACCGCACGCGGAGAACGCGGCGCGGCCGACCAGCTGCAGCGTGAGGTCGACAAGGCCGTTGAGGGCCTTTACAAGATAGCTAGACAGTATATCGTCGGCGAGGACTGCGAGACCCTGGCCGAGTTGGTGCACAAAACCCTCATCGGGCGCGGCCTGACGCTGGCCACCGCCGAGAGCTGCACCGGCGGCACCATCGCCAGCGCGTTGACGGCCCAGGCCGGCGCCTCGGCCTACTTCTGTGGCGGTGTGGTGGCCTACAGCAACGAGGTGAAAGAAAGCGCCCTCGGCGTGAAGCACTGCACGCTTGAAGCCCACGGCGCCGTGAGCGAGCAGACTGCGCGCGAGATGGTGGAAGGCGTGAGAGAACGCTTGGGCGCCGACCTGGCCATCGCTACCACCGGCATCGCCGGCCCCGACGGCGGCACGCCAGAGAAACCCGTCGGCACGGTTTGGATTGCCGTCAGCAGCCGTACCCGCACAGAAGCCCAGCTGCTAAACTTCCCTGGTCGCCGTCGCCAGCAGAATATCGACCGCACGGTGAACCAGGCATTCTCGATGTTAATCAAACTGATATGCCAAGAGGATTGATAACAGTACTGATGCTCGTGGTGAGCAATGTCTTCATGACCTTCGCCTGGTACGGCAACCTGAAGCTGCAGCAGATGAACGTCATCAAGGACTGGCCATTGCTAGCCATCATCGCCCTTTCGTGGGGCATGGCTTTCTTCGAGTACTCGTTCATGATACCTGCCAACCGCATAGGCAGCCAGATCACCGGCGGCCCCTTCTCGCTCATGCAGCTGAAGATTATCCAGGAGGCCGTCTCCCTCACCGTCTTCACCGTCATCGTGGCCACCGTCTTCAAGGGCGAGCCCATCCGCTGGAACCACCTTGTCAGTTTCGTCTTCATCCTGCTGGCCGTGGTCTTCGCCTTCTGGAAAACGAAGTGACAGTAGCTAAGGAGACAGTAGTTAAGTAGTTAAGACAAATGAAGCAACTATCCCTTCTACTCTTGCCGCTGCTGCTGGCGGCATGTGCAACGAAGCCCGACACGCTGGAACTGACCGACTGGCAGTTTGAATACAACGGGCAAGAGTACCCAGCCACGGTGCCGGGATTCATCCACACCGACCTGATGGCCAACGGGATTATTTCCAACCCATACTATGGCACCAACGAGGATTCGGTGCAATGGGTCGGCGACAGCGTGTGGTACTATGGCACCACCATCCGGAAAAACGACCTGCCCGAGGGCGACACTCTCTGGCTGGTGTTCGATGGCCTTGCCGGGCAAGCATCCCTTGTCATCAACGGTGAACTCATCGATGTAATGGATAATATGTTCTGCCAGTATATATATCCTGTTACTGACTTCCTACTTGGATTGGACGACAGCATACTATCAATAGGACTGTCGTTTTGGCCGACGTCCAATGCTCTTTATCCCACTCTTGATGAGGAAACCTGCGAGGTGTTGCCAAGTGATTCTGCCAAGGAGGCCAACTATGGCATTCCTCTGCCCGAGCGGCGCGCCTTCACCCGCATTGCGCCCTACCAGCAGGGCTGGGACTGGGGCCCCAAGCTGTCCACCTGCGGCATCTGGAAACCCGCCTACATCACCAACCAACGCCCTACGAATAATTTGAGTATTCAGAATATTCCGAATACTCCGAGAGTCGAACTCCGTCAGGAACAGGATTCCATAGGCCAAAGCTTCTCCTTCTACCGTGATGGCAAGCTCCTCTTCATCAAGGGAGCCAACTGGATTCCCGTCCACAGCTTCCCCATCCTCGACAGCGCCAACCGTGCCCGCTACCGCCACCTGCTCTGCTCGGCCAAGGAGGCGGGCTTCAACATGCTGCGCGTCTGGGGCGGCGGCATCTACGAGCACGACTACTTCTACGACCTCTGTGACTCGCTGGGCCTCATGGTGTGGCAGGACTTTATCTTCGCCGGAACGCCTTATCCCGACAACGCAGACATGCTGGGCAGCATCGACCGCGAGGTGCGTCACCAGGTGAGCCGCCTCTCGAAGCACCCTTGCATCGTCCTCTGGTGCGGCAACAACGAGGTGAAGAACGGTTGGGAAGACTGGGGCTGGCAGGGCCAATACAACTGGACCCCTGAGCAACGCGCCCGCCTGGAGAAGGCCATGGACACCATTTTCGGCTATTCCGGCACGTCGAGCAATACCAGCACAACCAGCATCCTGGCTAAAGCTGTCCGCGACTGTGACCCCATGCACCGCCCCTACATCACCACCTCGCCGCTCTACGGCTGGGGTCACCCCGAATGCGTCACCCACGGCGACAGCCACTATTGGGGCGTCTGGTGGGGCGAGGAGCCATTCGAGATGTACCGCCAGAAGACCGGCCGCTTCATGAGCGAGTACGGCTTCCAAAGCTATCCGCTGCTTTCGACCATCCGGCGCTTCTGCCCGGCCGACCAGCTGGCCATCGACTCGCCCACCATGCGCAACCACCAGAAGCACGGCCGCGGCCGCGAGATTATAGACAAGGCCATGCTGCGGTACTACGGCTTTGACAGCCGCTCGCTCAGCCTCGAAGACTATGCCTACGTCAGCCAGCTGCTACAGGCTTGGGGCACCGGCTACGGCATACTCTGCCACCTGAGCGACCCGCGCTGCGCAGGCACCCTCTACTGGCAGCTGAACGACTGCTGGCCCGTGGCCTCGTGGAGCAGCATCGACTACTACGGCAACTGGAAGGCCCTCCACTACCGTGCCCAGGCCCTCTTCGCCGACGATGCCGACCTCGACAGGTGGCAGCGCTACTATTCCGTCTACCCCAAGGACCGCTCCTATCCCGAGGCCCAGTGCAACATCGGCCAGGACTGGCAGAGCGACGGCTCGCTGGTGGTGACGGTCAAGGCCGAAAGCGACCTCTACGACCTCTACCTCGACACCGAGCCCCACGTGGACGGCCACTTCACCCGCAACTTCGCCGACATGCGTGCCGGCGACAAGCTGCGCACAGTCTTCGTCCCCGTCGACCCCAAGGCCGACCTGCGTAACGTGAAGATAAAGGTGAAAACCCTCAATGCACTGTACCAGAAGGCTCGCTAGAGCGACAGCCGTGCGGTGAAAAACACTGCTGGCCGTGCCTGAGCCTCGGGCCACACCCGCCATGCCACGGCGGCGCCCCATTCGGTGACGCCCCACAGCAGCAGTGCGTCGGCACCCGCCACGGCCTCGACCACCCCGCGGTGCGGAGCCTGTAGCCTGAAGCCCTCGTGCTCGAGGCAGCCCTCGCCGTCCTGACCCCACAGGTGCCCCCACATGGCCCTGGCCTCAACAAAAGGCCGCGGCTTGCTGCCTACCACCAACACATTGTTCCAGATGCTGAAGAGCGGCCGCTGCAGCCCCAGCCGCACGTTGCTCAGTCCGAAGGCATTGGCCGTGTACTCGTTCACCCCCACGCTCAGCATCGTGCGGTCGAACAGGAAGGGCACCACGGCCGTGCCGCCCAGGTCGTACATGTAGATGTACGGCGTCCGGGGCGGAGTGACGCCGCCCTGCAGGTAAAGCCCCAGTTCGAACGGCCGTAGGCTGAAGGTGCGGCGGTACTGCACCAGCAATCGCACCGTCAGCGCCCGCTCGGGCCAGGTGGCGGCCACCGTGGCGCGCACAGACAGCCCCGCGGGCGTCCGCATCGACCAGTTCAGCTCGGCACCGTCCTCCTCGGCAATGGTGTCGCCCGCCGTGCGGTACAACAGCCGTGTGGCGTCGAACAGCCGTCCGCCGGCAAACCCGGTGGCGTCGACGGCCATGCTGGTGCGCCCTGCCTGCCAGCGGTAGCCCCACACCGCCATGGCGCGGTCGCTCAGGCGGCGGTTCAGCAGCGTCGACAGCCCGCCCACGTCGAGCAGCGACTGCGACCCCATCTGGCGCGACGCCGCGGCCACATAGTCGCGTCCCACGTATATGTACTGCGTCAGTCCGCACCGGCTGCGGCCGAACTTCACCTCGAAGCCCAGCCCCCCTTTCAGCTCGTGGTCGCGCAGGCCGTAGCCTGCCCACAGCTCGAAGCCTAGGCGGTCGCCGTTCGTGCGGCGCGGCGCGCAGTCGAGCCACAAGCCTCCGCCCCAGCGCGAATGCTCGTAGCCGTTATAGTTCCACAAGCGGTCGGCGTCGAAGTCGAGCCTCGCGCCCCCCTCGCCATGCCAAAGCGGCATCCGCTGCCCCCATGCCGACAGGGGCAACAAACACAACATCACTATAGTAGCCCGACGTAGTGCCATAAAATCCTGCCACAAAGATACACAAAACTTCCGAACCACGGCCACCCAATCGCTCTCCCCACCCCCTCCGCTCCCTATATCGTTCTTATGTATTTCTTATGTTGTATTTATGTTTAAAACATAAGAAATACATAAGAAATACATAAGAAGTACATAAGAACTACCGGAGGGGATTAGGAGAGGATGGGTAGCGGACGCTGGGAATGAGGCAGTTGCATCAAGTGCCGGAACATCGAGGCAATTTGCGGAAAAATAATTTTTGCCATATCGGCAGAAAAGTGTATCTTTGCAGCATAAATATAATGTAAATAATACAATAACAAACAGATATGCAAAGAGATACGCAGATTTTCGACCTCATACAGAAAGAGCGTGAGCGTCAGACCAAAGGCATCGAACTGATTGCCTCCGAAAACTTCGTCAGCGACCAGGTGATGGAAGCCATGGGCTCCGTCATGACCAAC
>CACYZN010000008.1 GCA_902778925.1 uncultured Bacteroidota bacterium | reverse complement strand
CTTTTCAACATATCCTTTTTTCGTCGAAAGCGGATGCAAAGATACAACCATTTTCCATTCCACCAAAATATTTTTTCAAATTTCCTCCACCCCACCCCGCCACTTCGCTGTCAGTCAGCCGCATACGCCACGAAAAAATTTTCACCCACCCCGCCGCGCGGCCCCGCAAAAGCACCGGTAGCACCCAAAAAAGTCCGTTTTTCACCCCCTCCAGGGTGCTTTTTGCCCGTTTTTGCACTATTTTCGCTGCATCGTAATAACAGTCAGTGGTTTACCCCTCAAAAAGAAGCCTAATCACCCTCTCATATAGCACTCCACTCTGGTACTGCTCCGACTTTTGTACGATTGAGATACGATATTTCAACGATAGTTGTACTATTTTTATCGTTGAAATATATAAGAACGACACTACCGGAAGCGGAGAGGAGGCGGAGGGGATGGTAATCGGCTGGGCTGCCGGAGCTCGGGAGCCCGCTTTTGTTTAAGGGGCGAATGTATATACTTTTATTTAAAACGATGGGGCTGTTTTCGGAAAAAGGTGTATATTTGCAGACTGTTTTATTAACTATAAAAATACATAATATCTTGAAAACAAGAATAACAACTATTGCGATGGCAGTGCTGATGCTGTCGATTTGCACGCGGGTGCAGGGACAGGTGCAGTGGGACAAGGTGTTCAACAAGTTCAAGCTCGAGGTGCGAGCCGACGGCGAATATACCACTACCGACAGCACTCCGAACCTGGGTTTCCACGGCAAGTATTTCAACTTCAAGCTGGGCGGCGACCTGGGCGGTGGTTTCAGCTATTACTTCATGCAGCGCATCGTGGCCAATCCCGGCACGGTTACCTTCTTCGACAACACGGATTTCCTGTATCTCGACTATATGCCGACGCCTAACTGGCGCCTGCGCTTCGGCAAGGATGCCATGGCGTTGGGCGGTTTCGAGTACGACGCGGCGCCCATCGACGTGTACTTCCCGACCAATCTGTGGCGCAACATCTACTGCTTCCAGCTTGGTGCCAGCGGTGCATATATCACCGACGACGGGAACCACACGTTCATAGCGCAGGTGAGCAACTCGCCCTACGTCAACTACAACAACCTGAACTACGACGCGGGCCTGGTGTCGTACAACCTGTATTGGGCCGGCAACATGGGGCATTGGCACACGCTGTGGAGCACCTCGATGGTGGAGTACAAGTGGAACAACTACCTGAACATGATTATGATAGGCAACAAGATGGTGTACGACAAGTGGGACATCTACATCGACTTTATCCACCACGCGCTGGCCATCGACGACTGGGGGAAGAACTTCGGCTTCGTGAGCTGCGCCAACTACTACTTCACCCCGCAGTTCAACATCTTTGTCAAGGGTATGTACGAGCAGAACAAGTCGGAGGTGACACTGGGCTCGTCGGTATCGCCCGACCACCAGCTGGCGGCCGGCCACACGTCGGCGCGCTACGGCTTGGGCTTCGAGTGGTACCCCTCGAAGGAGAAGAACGTGCGCCTGCACATCTACGGTTGCCGCATGACCGACAGCTACACCGACGATGCCGGCATCGACGTGACCGACGCCTCGTGGAACTTCAACATTGGAGCCACCTGGACCATGGACTTCTACCGGCTGTTCAAGTAGACAATAATTAAAGAAAACACACTTAATCCCTATGAGCGATAATAACAATAGCAACAGCCACAAGCTGCTCAACACCATGCTCTCGGTGGTCGACCCGTTCCAGGTGTTCCGGCACCACGAGACCGACCCCAACAAACGCAGCGGCAAGCCGCGCCGGCTGAAGTTCACCACCAGCCGCAGCGTCGAGGCACTCATCTTCCTCGTGTGCTTCTTCGCCTTCTTCGGCTTCCTGGCCTATCGCATGACACTGCCCAACATGCTGAACACCTTCATGCAGACGGCCTACCACCTGCTGCTCGAGACGGTGTTCTACATCATGGCCATCTGCGTGCTGATGGGCGCCATCTCGAAGCTGCTCACCGAGTTCGGCGTGGTGCGCCTGATGGAGAACATACTGCGGCCGCTGATGAAGCCGCTCTACAACCTGCCGGGCGTGGCAGCGCTGGGTGCCGTGATGACCTTCCTCAGCGACAACCCTGCCATCATCTCGCTGGCAAAGGACAACAACTTCGCACGCTACTTCAAGAAATACCAGCTGGTGTCCCTCACCAACTTCGGCACCGCCTTCGGCATGGGTCTGGTGGTGATAGCCTTCATGACGGGCCTGGGCTTCGGCAAAGGCGCCCTGGTGGGCCTGCTGGGTGCCGTGATAGGCAGCATCGTGAGCACCCGCATCATGCAGCGCTCCACCCTGAGGAGCTACCCCGAGATGGACGCACCCGTCACCGAAGAAGGCGGCACCGAGCAGAACATCTCGTTCAAAAGCGAGGGCTCGGTATTCCAGCGCTTCCTCAACGCCATGCTCGACGGCGGCAAGAGCGGCGTCGGCATCGGCGTGGCCATCATCCCCGGCGTGCTGTGCATCTCGACCTTAGTGATGATGCTCACCTTCGGTCCTGCGGGCGAAGGCGGCGTCTACACCGGCGCAGCCTACGAGGGCGTGCCCGTCATCACCTGGCTTGCCGACAAGGTGAACGTGATCTTCTACTGGCTCTTCGGCTTCGAGAGCGGCGCACTGGTGTCGTTCCCCATCACCGCCCTGGGTGCGGTGGGCGCCGCCATCGGTCTGGTGCCGCGCTTCGTGAGCGAAGGCATCATCAACGGCAACGCCATTGCCGTCTTCACTGCCATGGGCATGTGCTGGAGCGGCTACCTGAGCACCCATACCGCCATGCTCGACAGCCTCGGCTACCGCAAGCTCATAGGCAAAGCCATCGGAGCCCACACCGTCGGCGGCCTCTGCGCCGGCATCGCTGCCCACTGGATATGGGTACTGCTGACCCTGATATTCTAAGCACCAACCCCACCCGGGAATTGAAAAGGCTGCTCCTACTGCTGCTCTTGTTCACCCTTGGCCTTGCCGCCGCACGAGCACAAGTGCCGGCCGACGTGACCGCCGTGATGGACCGCTGCCGAGCAGCCATGACCAACAGCACCGGCCTCGAGTACGAGATGGACATGAAGGTAGGCTTTGGGCCTCTCTCCATGAAGATGCATTTCATCGTGGCGAACAAAGGCAACCTCAGCCGTACCAGGCACACCACCAAGATACTCGACCTGGAAGCAGTCGCCGAGTCTGGCTTCAACGGCACCGACACCTGGGAGATAAAAGGCTCCTTGACGGACGACACAATAATCTTCACCCCCGGCGACAAGCGCAAGCCCAGCGAGGGCGACCTGGACCTCACCCTCGACAAGCAGTACCGCAAAGCCAAGATGAAGCACAAGGACGGCTGCTACGAAATCACCTTCAGCAACCCGATAGACAAGGACAACGCGGCCAGGAAGGCCACCGTAAAAATCTCGGACAAGAACTACACCCTGCGCGAGATGCGCACCAGCGCCAGCGGGGCCAAGTTGACAATGACTATCACCCACATCCGTGTAGGCCTGAAAGACAGCCACTTCACTCCGGACCTCAGCAAACACCCCAACGCCGTAGTCATTAGGAAGTAGCCAAGGTACCGGCAGCTGGCGGACTGGCAGAATGGATAATAGAAAGAAGTAATATGGACTATTCCGGCATCATAATCGGCGCAGCCACATTCCTCACCATCGGGCTGTTCCACCCATTGGTCATCAAGGCCGAGTACTACCTGGGCGCAGGCTGCTGGTGGCTCTTCCTGCTAGTCGGGCTGGGCTGCATCGGAGGGTCGCTGTTTGCCGGCGGAGTGTGGAGCATTCTGCTCGGGGTAGTGGGCTTCAGCAGTCTGTGGTCTATCCACGAACTGGTGAAGCAGCGGCAGCGGGTCGACAGGGGCTGGTTTCCGGAGGGACCTGGCCACCGCCGGTAGAGGTCGCGTATTCGTCGGCCACACCGCCCGATTGCATCGAAATACCCGTCTTTTCCGCGGCCGATGCCGTCATTTTCCGCACCGCATAATGAGTTGATAGACAACACACTCACCGAAGAGCCTCACCAAATATGGTGATTTAATTTGGCCAATTCGGAAAATGTATGTACTTTTGCACCGCTTTTAAGCAAGGAAATATTGCAATATTAATCTTAAAAAAAGAAAAGAAATGGCTTACAAAATCACTGACATTTGTGTTGCTTGCGGCACCTGCATCGACGAGTGCCCCGTCGGAGCTATCAGCGAAGGCGACATCTACAAGATTGACGAGAACGCTTGCGTTAGCTGCGGTACCTGCGCTGGCGCTTGCCCCACCGGCGCCATCGTCGAGGGTTAAGTCTCGGACACAAAGCAGACAAAAGCAGGAGGCTCGCGCCATGGCGCGAGCCTCCTGTTCTTTTCCAGGCCGGTGCAGCGCCCTATCGCTGGCGCGGGAAGGCCGGCGTGGCCTTGATGAAGGCCTGGTAGTCGTCGATCATGGACTGGTACATTTCCTTGCGGCTGTAGACGCTGTAGGTGGGGTGGTACTGCTTCACCACGACCACGTTGGCCGAGGCCGAATACCAGCAGTGCTCGTTCACTTGCTCCAGGTCGCGGTAGACGTGTTTCTGCAGGAAGCTGACCATGATGCCCTGGCCGCCGGTGCAGAGTATCACATCGGCGTCGTAGAGGGTGATCTGCTCGGTCAGCAGGTCGGCATAGTTCTCCATGTATTTCTGCAGCACGGCGTTGCTGGCGGCACGGGCGTCGGGCTGTTTCTTGCAGTTGACACGTGCTATGGGGGCATTCTCGTAGAAGCCCTGCAGGCGGGTTTCGTTGTCGGCGCGGGCGAAGGATATGACCTTGCGGTCTGGTATGTTCATCAGGCCATAGACCCACAGTTCGAGGTTGGGGAAGAAGCGGTAGGCGGTGCGGCAGGTGAGGCGGGGGCTTGGCACACGGCCGCTCTCGGCGCGCATGTCCCACCCGTCCTCGTCGAAGAGTTCCTTGGTGAGCACCAGCAGTCGCATGCCGGCATCGGCCCACAGCTGCTCTTCGTTGGCACGGCGATGCACCTGGCAGTAGCCGTCGAACCACAGTTCGCCGCGATACAGCAGTCCGTCCTTCGTAATCTCGTCGCTATCGTGCAGTTTGCGAGCCCTCTCGGCCCAGCGCTCGAAGAGCTCCTCTTCTTTCTTGTGATATTTCATGGCAGTACCTTGTTAAAATCTGCTGCAAATATACACAAAAAAGTCAAACTCCGCACACCAAAGTAAAAAATAATTGTACCCCCGGCCTGCCGCCATGCGTCCACCGCAGCACCATAGTGTCTGTGGCAGTGTGCGTTGCGGCCGATGCGGCATTGGTCGGCGCCTGGTTGCGGCCGCCAGCCTTGGCTGGCGGCCGCAACCCCCTTTGCCTCCCTTTTCCCACCCTCGCGACACCGTTTCGTCACCTGCTGCCGAAAACCGCCTTTTTCCACACCCTCCACAACCCTTATGTCGTTCTTATGTATTTCTTATGTATTTCTTATGTTTTAAACATAAATACAACATAAGATATACATAAGAACGACATAAGAACGACCGGACCGGAAGCGGTGGGGAGGGGGTGAGGATGGAAGGTGGGCAGGGCGGCAATAATTCGGGCAGGAGTCCGTTATTGTAGGCATGAAACACTTGTGGCTTACGGCTATACTGCTTTGCGCCATGCCGGTTGGCATGGCGCAACGGGGGCTGCTGCTGAGCGAGCTGCTGTACCAGCCCGCGAGCGGCGTGGCCGAGTACGTGGAGCTGTACAACGCCTCGGACTCGGCCGTCGAGCTGGGCGGCTACCACATAGTGCGCGTGCTGCACGACAGCCTGGCCACCCACTACGCCCTGCCGCCCCGCATGGTGGCGCCGCACGCCTATGTGGTGCTGACCAAGGACGCGGCTTCGGTGGCGGCGGCCTACACGGTGCGCAACCCCTCGGCGCTGGTCGAGTGCAACCTGCCGCCATACCCCAACGACGGCGGCAGCGTGGTGCTGAGCCGGGCCGACAGCATGGTGGTCGAGCGACTGGACTATTCGCCGGCCATGCACAGCCGCCTGCTGCGCGACCGCGCCGGCGTGAGCCTCGAGCGGCGCAGCTTCGACCGGCCGGCCGGCGAGGCTGCCAACTGGTTCTCGGCCGCGTCGACGGCGGGCTACGGCACCCCGGGCTACGCCAACTCGCAGAGCAGCGAACGGCTGGTCGAGGAGGCCTCCTTCACGCTCTCCGCCACCCTGCTGTCGCCCGACGGCGACGGCTACGGTGACGAGCTGGAGATAGCCTACTCGCTGGCCAGCGGCGACCTGGCGGCACGCGCCGAAGTCTACGACGCGCGCGGCAACATGGTGCGGCGGCTGCTCGACGGGGCACTGCTGGGCACCTCGGGCACCATCGTGTGGGACGGCCGCGTGCACGACGGCACGGTGGCTCCGCGCGGACAATACCTGATAATGATTACCGTATACGACCTCGGCGGCACGCAGCAGGTGCTGCGGCGCACGGTGGCGGTGCTCTAGAGGCGCGAGGGGCAGAAGCCACGCACCGGACAGTAGGAGCATCCCTGCGGCCGCTCGGGCGGCAGGAACGGCTGCGCCGGGTCGAGCAGCTCGGCGGTGAGCTGGCCCAGGCGCTGCTCGAAGAGGTCGAGCTGCGGGCGTGTGATGCGCGCGCTGCCGTCCCACCGTGCCAGCCGCACGTCGGCACGCAGGTTGCGCAGGGGGTAGATGCCGGCCTGCAGCGAGGCGTCGGCCAACGAAGGCGTGTTGCGCACGTAGAGCAAGGCGTAGCACAGCAGCTGCAGCCACTTGCCGGGTATGTGGCCTGCATCGAAGTCGTCGCTGCCCAGGGTGATCTCGCGGTCGTCGAGGCGGCCGGTCTTGTAGTCGACAATGCGCAGGCGGCCGTCGACGCGGTCTATGCGGTCCACGAAGCCTTTCAGCACCACCCCCTCGGCCAGCGGCATGGTAAGCTCCTGCTCGAGGGCCACGATTTCCAGACGGGTGCCACCCTCGACCACGGCAAGCTCCTTCTGCAGCACATGGCGCAGCTGGCTTTCGCCAACCGAGTAGAGGAACTGGTTGCGCCCCTCGGTGGTGCGGCCGTGGCGGTAGAGGTCGGCAAAGGCTTCCTGCATCAGCTGCGGCAGGTTGGCCATGGCGGCCTTGAGGCCGGCCGGGTCGACGGCGCGGCCTATGTAGGGCGTGTATATGCGCTGCAGCACCTGGTGCACACAGGTGCCCAGCTGCGAGGCGTCGAGGTCTTCCTCCATGGGCTCGGGCTCGTCGATGTCGAGCACATTGCAGTAGTAGTAGCGCATGGGACACTCGATATAGTTGTTGAGCGACGTGGGCGAGAGGCCGCGCCGGGCCAGCTGCCGCAGGCGCTCCATCACCTGGTCGCTCTTCGGGCCTTCCACGGGCGGAGTGTTGCGCACCAGCGCCGTGTCGAGGTCGACCACCATGTCGCTCACCTCGATGTTGGCGGGGAAGCGGCGTGCCAGTTCGCTGCGCACCTGCTTCACAAAGCGGCTCTCCTCGCCCTTGCCCATGCTCTCGGCCTCGGAGCTAAAGCAGAGGTACACCTCGTCGGCACGCTGCAGCAGGCGGTAGAAGTTGTAGGCGTAGACCGAGTCTTTCTCGTCGTAGGTGGGCAGGTGGAACACACGCTGCAGCTCGTAGGGTATAAGAGTGCTCTGGCTGCGGCCGGCGGGCAGCACACCCTCGTTGGCCGAAAGCAGCACCACGCGGCGGAAGTCAAGGTTGCGGGTCTCGAGCACGCCCAGTATCTGCAGTCCGCTTAGGGGCTGGCCCAGGAAGGCGATGGTGTGGCGTGTGGCCAGGCGCTGGTATATCTTCTCGAGGGTGGCGAGGGTGGTTATGAAGTGGTAGTCCGACTGTAGCTTGGCCAGATAGTCGAGTATCTCGACCAGACCGCCGAGGGCCTGCTTCTCGCGCTTGTTGCTCTCGGTCGTGCCCTCGCGCACCATCAGGGTCGCCACCTGTCGCACCAAGGCAATCACCTCGTCGGGCGAAGACAGGGCGTCGGGGAAGAGGAAGGCGAGGCGGTCGGTGCCCAGCAGCTGGGCCACCTCGGCACCCGAGCAGCGTATGCGGTTCTCGCGCTCCATGAAGTCGGCGCTGCGCTGGCGCAGGTTCTTCTGTCCGAGCAGGTGGCCTATATGGTAGTCGGAAAGCAGGTCGACGACGGTAGTGTGGTAGTAGCCCGAAGGACGCGCCTGGCGGTATAGGGCCAGCAAACGTTGCACCAGCATGTGCACCCCGCTGTCGGCATAGGAGAAGCCCATCGAGATGTTTACCCCGTAGTCCTGCCCGCTGTCGGGCAGCGCACCGAGTGTGGGCATCAGCAGGCTCTCGTCGGCCAGCACGATGGCAGTGCTCTCCGAGTCGGACAGCCAGTCTGTGTGCTCCGAGAGCATCTGGCCCGCAAACTTGCACTGCAGCACCGCCTCGGGGCATTCCACGATGGTGATGCGCTTCTTGCCCTGTCCGAAGAGCGAGGTGCCACTGGGCTCGATGGTGGGGAATTCGGCGCTGTGCTTGCGCAGGAAGTGGCCGGCCTCCTGCATGGGGTCGGCATAGTAGTAGGGGTCGCCGTCGGTGAGCAGGCACCCCTTGCCGCGGCGCACATACTCGCCTATGATGCGGCGCTCGCACTCACTCAGAGCGTTGAAACCAACGAAGTAGACGTAACTGTAGCTGCATCCGTCCACCATCGCCGCTATATTGTCGGCCACATGGCGGTAGGCCATGCCGCCGTAGGCTTCGCCACGGGCCAGCAGGTGTTCGCGCAGCTTGCAGTAATAGTCGTACAGCGAGTGGTAGAACTCAAGGTACTGCCGCTGGAAGGGGCTCATGGCGGGGTTCTCTATGTCCCACTCGCCGATGGCCTTCAGGTCGTGCAGGTTCACGAACAGGTCGCGGGCGTCGACGCAGTAGCGGTCCACCTCGGAGAAGTCGCTGAGCATCACGTCGCCGAACGACATGAACTCCTCGAAGGTCTGGTACTTGCGCCCGTCGCCACCAATCTCCATGTGTATGCGGTACAGCTCAAAGAGCAGGAACTCGTTGGGCACGATGCGCAGGCCACCCAGGTCGGCCACCAGCTCGTCGATGGTGGTCATCTGGGGCAGGAAGAAGGTGGTGCCGCACTCGGCCGAGAGGTGTTCGAAGGCGCGCCGAAAGAAGAGCTCGGAGCGGTGGTTGTTGAACACCACCAGTGTGCGGTCGGCATCGGCGGGGTGCTCGTCGAGCACGCGCCGGGCTACTTGCTTGAGGAAAGTATCCATTGTTGTGCTAGCTCAAGTGTTTCGGGTTTGCCCACGTCGAGCCAGCGGTCGGCCGGATGGAGGTAGGCGGCAATGCGGTGGCCGGAAGCCGAGAGGCGTATGTATTCGTCGACGACGGGATAGGGACGGTCGGCCTCGGGCAGCAGAGGGAACAGCGCGGGGCTGACCACCGAGATGCCACTGAAGGCGTAGGCGGTGCAGCCGGCATCGCCCTCCTGTCCGGCCCGGCAGCGCAGCAGCCCCGCCCCGTCGAACGCCAGCAGGCGCTTGGTCTGCCGACGGCTGACGCAGAGGGTCGCGAGGTTGTCCTGCCGCCTATGCCACCGCTCCACGTCGGAGAGGTCCACGTCGGAGAGTATGTCCACGTTGTGGACCAGCACGTTCTCGCGGCCGGAGAAGAGGTGTGCTGCATGCCTGAGCCCCCCGCCGGTGTCGAGCAGCAGCCGGCGCTCGTCGCTGATGTCGATGGCGGCCTGCCAGCGACGCGAGCCTATGTAGTCGATAACCATATCGGCAAAGTGGTGCACATTGACCACGATGTGTTCGATGCCGACGGCCTCGAGCTTGTGGATGGTGCGCTCGAGCAGCGTCTGCCCAGCCACCTCGACCAGCGCCTTGGGGCGGTCGTCGGTGAGTGGCCGCAACCGTGTGCCCAGCCCAGCGGCGAGTATGAATCCTTCCATGTGCAGCGGTATTATATCTCGACCATCTTCTTCTCGAAGCCTGTGACGGTGAACTCCTCGGGGCTGACAAACCACAGCAGGTCGTCGTGCATGAACATGGTGCCGCGGCGCGGGTTGACAATCTTCTCGCCGCCGCGCTCGATGGCGATGACCATCACGTTGTGCTTGGTGGCCAGCGACGAGGTGCCGATGCGCATGCCGCACAGCGGACCACCGGCCTCGACGTGGTAGCGGTACATGTGCATCTCGTGGTCCGAGTGGTCGTGCACCAGCATGTCGGCCTCCTTCTCGATGTCGGCGCGTATGGCCGCCACCTGGTCCTCGGTGCCAATGACGGTCACTATGTCGGCCGGCATCAGTATGTCGTTCTTGTCGGGCAGGTCGATCACCTGCTCGCCGCGCTCGATGGTGACGATGTTGGCGCCGTAGCGGTCACGCAGGTCGCCCTGGGCGAGGGTGAGGCCAGCCAAGGGCGAGGCCGCCGTGACGCGCAGGCGCTCCATGGCGAACTCGTTCTCCATGCCGTCGGGTATGTGGAACGAGGCCTGGTCGGCGCGGCTGTTGAAGTTCTTGTTGAAGCTCTCCTCGATGCGGGCGTAGAAGCCGTCGGCCCGGCGCGAGAAGAGCACCACGGCGACCACTATGAGGGCGATGACGAAGAGGAAGCCCACGGCGATGTCGACGTAGGCGGCCACCACCACACCCACCGAGAAGAGGGCCACGAAGTAGCGCAGCACCAGTATCGGTATGACGACGGCCTGGCTGAAGCGATAGGTGTCGAACATCTCCTTGATGCGCTTCTTGCTCACCCCCTTGACGGCCACTGCCCAGAGGAAGGGCGACATGAGGGCCAGCGTGCCCACCAGGCCCACTATGCGGCTCCATATCTGCGGTATCTTGAGGTCGGCGAACAGGGTGTCGAGGAACGGCCGCAGCAGCCCCTGCGAGAGCAGTGCTATGGCTACCAGTATCACGCCGTAGAGCAGTACCGTGGAGAGTTGTTTGCGCACGAAGATCTGTATGCTGCCGTGGTTGTCGTCGGCACTGCGGGCATGCTCGCTGTATTGTTCTATGTGCCGCTTGATGCGCTGCGGCATCTTGGGCTCGACCCAGTTGTAGAATGGCAGGGCCCCCTTGATCATGTAGGGGGTGACGAAGGTGGTGAGTATCGACACCGAGACGATGATGGCGTAGAGGTCGGGGTCGATGACGTGGAAACTGGTGCCGAGGCCGGCGATGATGAACGAGAACTCGCCTATCTGGCAGAAGCAGAAGCCGCTCTGTATGGCCGTGCGCAGGGGCTTGCCGCTCAGCAGCACGCCGGTGGTGGCGGCGGTGGTCTTGAAGAGGATGATGCTGAGGGCGATGACCAGTATGGCCAGCCACTTCTGCCCCAGCACGGCAGGCTGGATGAGCATGCCTACCGATACGAAGAAGACCGCGCTGAATAGGTTCTTCAACGGGGTGATGAGGCGGTGTATGACGTCGGCCTCGATGGTCTCGGACAGGATGGCACCCATCACAAAAGCGCCCAGGGCCGTCGAGAAACCCGCCTTGGCGGCCATCACCACCATGCCGAAGCACAGTCCCACGGCCACCAGCAGCAGCGTCTCCTCGGTCATGTAGCGCCGCATCCAGCGCAGGAAGGTCGGTATGAGGTAGATGCCGAAGACGAACCACACTATCAGGAAGAAAGCCAGCTTCACCATGCTCCAGGCCAGGCCGGCGCCGTCGAAGGTGCGGCTCACCGACACCGTGCTCAGCACCACCAGCAGAAGCACCGCCACGATGTCCTCGACCACCAGCACCGCCGTCACCGTCGAGGTGAACTTCTGCTGCTTGAGCTTCAGGTCGTCGAAACTCTTGATGATGATGGCCGTCGACGAGATGGAAAGCATGCAGCCCAGAAAGACGCACGACATGCTGCTGAAGCCCAGCAGGTGACCCACCGAGTTGCCGATGAGGAACATCACCGCCAGCTCGGTGAGGGCGGTGATGGCGCCCGTGGCGCCCACCTTCTTCAGCTTCTTGATGCTGAACTCGAGGCCCAGGGCGAACATCAGGAACACGATGCCTATGTCGCTCCACACGTGCACGTTGGCGGCATCCTTCACCGCCGGGAACCACGGGAAGTAGGGGCCGATGAAGAAACCAGCCAGTATGTAGCCCAGCACCAGCGGCTGGCGCAACCACTTGAACACCACGGTAATCACACCGGCAGTAATCAAAATCACCGCCAAATCCATAAACAATGCAGGCAGGCTTTCCATAGTATAGCTTTCGTTCTGTTGTGCTTACTTCAACGCAATAGCGCCCGTTTTATTGTGCCGCCCGACGCCATTTTTTCTCCACATCCCCCTCTCCCCGACCGCCTCCCCAAGCCTTCCGGTCCGCTCGTTCTTATGTACTTCTTATGTATTTCTTATGTCGTATTTATGTTTAAAACATAAGAAATACATAAGAAATACATAAGAAGTACATAAGAACTACCGGAGGGGAAGCGGAGAGGAAGGCTTGAGGAACTGATTATCAGCAGGTAACGACCCTGCTGCGGTTGCTACATGGTGATTTTAAGCGACTTAAGGCCTCGGCAAGGGGGCGGGAGTGGGCCTCGAGGGTGGCATGGCGGGGCTACGGGGGCATAGCGAGGGCCAATCGGGTCGACGGCCGGGGGCATAGGGGCCGGCGGCGACGGCAACGCAGGGCATACAGTGCTGGGTGTCACCGAATTGTAAATAATTTCCATTATATTGATTTTTTTTATTATCTTTGCACATCGTTTTAACGGCAATAATATTAACAAAAATACAGCATTATGTCAAAACTCCTTCTTTTAGGCGACGAGGCTATTGCACAGGCATTTATCGATGCTGGCGGTAGCGCCATCAACAGCTACCCCGGTACCCCGTCGACCCAGATTACCGAATATGTGATGAAGAGCAAACAGGCCAAGGAACAGGGTGTTGTCGCCAACTGGTGCGCCAACGAGAAGACCGCCCTCGAGGCCTCGATCGGCGTGGCCTACAGCGGCAAACGCGCCATGACCTGCATGAAGCACGTGGGCCTCAACGTCTGCGGCGACCCCTTCATGAACGCCTCCATCATCGGCACCAAGGGCGTCATCATCGTGGTGGCCGACGACCCCAGCATGTTCTCCAGCCAGGACGAGCAGGACAGCCGCTACTACGGCCACTGGGCCATGATCCCGATGCTCGAGCCCTCGAACCAGCAGGAGGCCTACGACATGGTCTTCGCCGGCTACGACCTCAGCGAGCAGCTGGGCTCCCCCATCCTGATGCGCATCCCCACCCGCCTGGCCCACAGCCGCGCCGGCGTCGAGCGCAAGCCCGTCCGCGCCCAGAACCCCCTCAGCAGCCCCAGCGACCCCAAGAGCTACGTGCTGCTGCCCGTCAACGCCAAGCGCCTCTACCGCGACCTCATCGACAAGCAGGCCAAGTTCACCAAGATGAGCGAGGAGTGCGGCTTCAACCAGTACATCCCCGGCGAGGACAAGAGCCGCGGCATCATCACCACCGGCATCGCCTACAACTACCTGCAGGAGAACTTCCCCGGCGGCCGTTGCCCCTATCCCGTGGTGAAGATCACCCAGTACCCCCTGCCCTTCAACATGCTCAACAAGCTGTACGACGAGGTTGACGAAATCCTCGTGCTCGAGGACGGCCAGCCCTTCGTCGAGGAGCACATCAAAGGCTTCCTCGGCAAAGGCAAGCCCGTGCACGGCCGCCTGGACGAGACCATACGCCGCGACGGCGAGCTCAACGCCGAGAAGGTGGCCATCGCCCTCGGCAAGCCCATGCCCAAGGGCCCCGCAGTGCCCGAGGTGGTCACCAACCGCCCGCCGGCACTCTGCGTCGGCTGCCCCCACATCGACAGCTACCAGGCAGTGGTCGACGTGATGAAGAAGTACCCCAACGGCCGCGTCTTCGGCGACATCGGATGCTACACCCTCGGCTTCAACATGGGTGCCATCGACACCACCGTCTGCATGGGCGCCAGTGTCACCATGGCCAAGGGAGCCGCCGAGATGGGCATCTTCCCCGCCATCGGCGTCATCGGCGACGGCACCTTCGGCCACAGCGGCATGACCGGCCTGCTCGACTGCGTCAACGAGAAGGCCAACGTCATCATCATGATCCTCGACAACGACATCACCGCCATGACCGGTGGCCAGCCCTCGAGCGCCAACCAGAAGCTCTTCAACATCTGCAAGGGCCTCGGCGTCGACCCCGACCACATACGCACCATAGTGCCGCTGCCCAAGAACCACGACGAGTTCATGAAGATACTCGAAGAGGAGATCGCCTACAACGGCGTCTCGGTCATCATACCGCAGCGCGTCTGCATCGTCGAGAACAAGAAACGCATCGCAGCAAACAAATAAAGATTAACCAAGTAGTCAAGTAGACAGTAGTTAAGTAGTCAAGACAATTGCACCAGCACAACCCAGACAGGTACATTTGTCTTAACTACTGCCCGAAGGGCGAGCGAAGCGATAACTACTCACCTACTTAACTCCTAAAAAATAAGAATATGAAGAAAGACATCATACTTTGCGGCGTAGGCGGCGACGGCATCGTCTCCGTGGCCAAGATAATCAGCGACGCAGCCCTCAACCTGGGCCTCAACGTCAAGCAGAGCGAGATCCACGGTATGAGCCAGCGCGGCGGCTCGGTGTTCAGCCACCTCCGCGTCAGCAGCGACCCCATCTTCGCCGACGTCATACCTGAAGGCAAGGCCGACATCATCCTCAGCTCCGAGCCCATGGAAGCCCTCCGCTACCTGCCCTTCCTCGCTCCCGACGGCGTGGTCATCACCAACAGCGACCCCTTCGTCAACATCAAGAACTATCCCGACATCGAGAAGGTCAATGCCGAACTGGCCAAGCTGCCCAAATGCGTCAGCTTCAACGCCAACGCCATAGCCAAAGAGCTGGGCGCCCGCGGCAACATGGTGCTCCTCGGCGCTGCCGCTCCCTACCTGGAGATTGCCTTCGACGAGCTCGAGAAAGCCATCAAGAGCATCTTCGGCCGCAAGGGCGACGCCGTGGTCGAGACCAACATCAAGGCCATCCGCGCCGGCCGCGACGCCAAATAAGTGCTCACCACAGTACATATCACAGGCATCCTGCTCACCGTCAGCATACTGTTGGCGGTGAGCATCTTTTCGGGCCGCAAGGTCAAGGATGCCCATAGCTTCGCCACCGGCGGACGCGCCGGCTCGTGGATGGTGTGCGGCGCCATACTGGGCACCCTCGTCGGCGGACAGTCGACCATCGGCACCGCCCAGCTGGCCTTCTCCTTCGGCCTCTCGGCCTGGTGGTTCACCATCGGCGCCGCCCTCGGCGCACTGGTGCTGGGCATCCTCTACGCCGGCCCGCTGCGTCGCAGCGGATGCACCACCCTGATGGAGGTGGTGCGGCGACAGTACGGTCCGCGGGCCGAGACCGTGGGCTCGGTGCTCTTCCTGGTGGGCATATTCATCAGCATCACCTCGCAGCTGCTCTCCTCGTCGGCCATGCTGGGCAGCCTCTTCGGCCTGCCGCTGACTGCGGCCCTGGTCGTCGGGGCAGTGCTCATAGCCGCCCTGGTCTTCTTCGGCGGCATACGCAGCGCCGGCGCAGGCGGTATCGTGAAGCTGGTGCTGCTCTACGTATGCTCGCTGGCGGCGGGCATAGCCGTGTGGCGCCTGGGCCAGGGCCTGACGGGTATCCGCACAAGCGTCGAAGGGGTCTACAGCTCGCCGCTGCTGGCACAGCTGAACGGCATCGCCGGTGCCGACGACATACACCGTCGCTACGGCACCTTCCTGGCCCGGGGACCACTGAAGGACATAGGCGGATGCCTGTCGCTCACCCTCGGCGTGGTCTGCACCCAGACCTACGCCCAGGCCATCTGGTCGGCCTCCACCACACGGCGTGCACAGCGCGGTGCCGTCTACTGCGCCGCCCTCATCCCCCTCATCGGCGCGGCCTGCACGCTGGTGGGCATGTACATGCGCGGCCACTACGTCACCGCCGCCGAGGCCGCGGCCCTGCATGCGGCCGGCGAACAGCTGCCCGACGGCATAGGGGTGATAGAGAACTCGCTGCAGGCCTTCCCCGCCTTCATTCTGGGCCACCTGCCGCCATGGCTGGGCGGCATAGCGCTGGGCACCCTGCTCATCAACATACTGGGCTGCGGCAGCGGCCTGGTGCTCGGCGCCTCGACCATAGTGATGCGCGACGTGGTGCGGCGCGACTCGCTGGGCGGCATGCGTCTGGCCATCGTGGCGCTGCTGGCCCTGGGCGTCGTGGCGGCCCACTTCATGCGGGGCTCGTTCATCAACGACCTCGGCTTCCTCTCCCTCGGCCTTCGCGCCGCCGCCCTGCTGCTGCCGCTCAGCTTCGCCCTGTGGCTCCCCGGCCGCTTCAGCGGCCGTGCCGTCATAGCCTCCATGATTGCCGGCACGGCCACCATGCTCGCCGCCGGTCTCCTCGCCCTCCCCGCCGACCCCATGTACTACGGCCTCGCCGCCTCGGCCCTGGTCCTGCTTATGCCGTCGTTGCTAAAGATGGTTTAGCCCAACAGGACGTCCATGGCCATCATGAGGACGAAGCCGGCAGCGAAGCCTATGGTTGAGAGGTTGGTGTGACGGCCCTGGGCGGTCTCGGGAATGAGTTCCTCGACGACGACGTAGAGCATGGCGCCTGCGGCGAAGGCCAGCAGGTAGGGCAAGGCGACACCGAGCGCCGAGGCCAGCAACAGTATGGCCACCGAGCCCAATGGCTCGACGACGCCGCTGAGGCTGCCTATGAGGAACGAGCGCCAGCGCGAGTTGCCCTCGGCGTGCATGGGCATGGAGATGATGGCGCCCTCGGGGATGTTCTGTATGGCGATGCCTATGGAGACGGCGAGGGCGGCGCTGAGGGTGAGCCCCTGGGCCTCGCCGGCGAAGACGACGCCGACGGCCATGCCCTCGGGCAGGTTGTGGATGGTGACGGCCAAGGCGAGCATGGCGGTGCGCGAGAGGCGGCTGCGCGGACCCTCGGCGCGCTGGGCACCGAGGTGGAGGTGGGGCGTCAGCTCGTCGAGCAGCAGCAGGAAGCCCATGCCAGCCAGGAAGCCCACGGCGGCGGGCACGACGGTCCACAGGCCACCCCCCGCGGCGGGCCGGGCGGCGGCGGCCATGTCGATGCTCGGGATGAGCAGCGACCACACGCTGGCCGCGACCATGACGCCGCTGGCGAAGCCCAGCAGGGTTTTCTGCAGGCGGTCGGGTATGTCGCGCCGCATGAAGAAGACAAAGGCCGAGCCCAGCATGGTGCCGGCCAGGGGCAACAGTATTCCTATCAGTACAGTACTCATGGCAGTCGGTATTTTCGGCTGCAAAGATACACACTTTTTTGCAACCGCGGATATACCGACTGTTAGGTATTTGCACTCGGGCTACAGCAGCGGGTACTTGCAGCGGAAGCGGCGCTCGTACTCCTCGACGAGCATCGGGCGGAAGTCGGGGTGGGCAATGCGTATCAGGTCTTCGGCGCGATGCTGCAGTGTGCGACCCTTGAGGCGGGCTATGCCGTACTCGGTGACCAGGTAGTTGACGTCGTTGCGGGTGGTGCTCACGGCGGCCCCGGGGGTGAGGAAAGGCTTGATGCGCGAGATGGTGCCGCCGCCGGCGGTGCTGGGCATGGCTATGATGCTGCGCCCCTCGCGGGCCATCGAGGCGCCGCGCACAAAGTCGATCTGCCCCCCGATGCCGCTGTATTGGCGCATGCCTATGCTCTCGCTGGCCACCTGTCCCATGAGGTCGACCTCGAGGCACGAGTTGATGGATACCATGCGGTACTGGCGGGCTATGACGAGGGGGTCGTTGGTGTAGTCGACGGGGTAGAGCTCTATCTGCTCGTTGCCGTCGACGAAGTCGTACAGCTCGCGGCTGCCCATGATGAAGGTGGCCACCACCTTGCCGCGGTGCATGGTCTTGCGGCTGCCGTTGACGATGCCCTGTCGCATCAGTGCCGCCACCCCGTCGGAGAACATCTCGCTGTGGATGCCGAGGTCGTTCTTCTCGCCCAGCTCGCTGAGCACGGCGTTGGGAATGGCACCGATGCCCAGCTGCAGGGTCGACCCGTCGGCCACCAGCGAGGCGCAGTGGCGCCCGATGGCCTGCTCCACCTCGGTCGGAGCCTCGCTGTGCAGCTCGGGCAGGTGGTAGGCGCAGGGTATGATGTGGTCTATCTGCGACACATGAATCATCGTGTTGCCATAGGTGAAGGGCATCATCTCGTTGGTCTCGACGATGACCGAGCGTGCGCGGCGTATGGCCGCCAGGGCGTAGTCGCAGCTGACGCCCAGCGAGCAGTAGCCCTCGGCGTTGGGCGGCGTGGCCTGGAAGACAGCCACATCGCACGGTATCTCGTCGCCAATCATGCCCGGCACGTCGTGGAAATAGGCTGGGAAGAAATCGGCGTTGAGGTGGTTCACCGCCTCGCGCGAGTTGCCGCTGAGGAAATTGCTCACATGGCGGAAATGGCCATAGCAGCGCGGATGCAGCAACTCGTTGTCGCCCAGCGTGGTCATGTGGAAAATCAGCACATCGTTGTACTCCTCGCAATGCTCGGCCATGGCATGCGGCACCACCTTGGGCACCGCCGCCGCGTGGCCCAGCACCACACAGTCGCCGTCGTGTATATCCTTGATTGCCTGCTCCGCACGGGAGACCTTACGTTTGTATTCTTCTTTCCAATTCATAGCGTGATATATTTTAAACAATTATTCAGTCACATCGCCATGCAGCAATGCGACCCACGCCCGAAAGGAAACAACAGCAAACACCATCCGGCACACCGGCCGGACAGCCTCAGACAACCACCTTTAACGCGAAAGCATTGCCACAAAACACATCAAGGCAGGTCTCCTGGCTCGGCTGCACCGACAACGCACCTTCTCAGGCCCCATGGGCCCAATGGTCAACTGGCGAAGCGATATGGCAGAATTACAGTTGCGCGACAGCTCGCGATTCACACGCGATTCCCTCTTGGCTGCCCCATTACAGGGCAGAACCTCGACATGAAAACAGTTCAATGAACTATCGCAAAGTGCGTTGCGCCAGCCGGCCCACGCCGCTTTGCGCTGCAAATATACTAAAAAAAAGCATTCCGCGCCACTCCTGCCAAAAAATACTTTCCCACCCCCACCCCGCCCCCGCAGCACCCTGCGGCACCCCTCCACAGCCCCTGTTTTAACCTTATTTATGTTAAAACAGCACATTCCGGCCCTCCAAGCCCGATTTTACAACCCTCGCAACGCGCTGAAATCCAACTCCCCCAGCCATCCCCTCCCCTTCCCCTCCGGTAGTTCTTATGTACTTCTTATGTATTTCTTATGTATTTCTTATGTTTTAAACATAAATAGTACATAAGATATACATAAGAACGACATAAGAACGGCCGGAGAGGGTGAGGTGGGAGGGGATAGGTGAAAGGTGAGAGGTGATAGGTGAAAGGTGAACGGGGAGACAATGGAGGTGAACGGGGAGAGGTGAATAGCGGGGGCGAAAATGGAGAAGCGGGGGATGGGCGACAAGAGGAAAAAGCAGCCGACGGCAACCCGTGAGCCCCCGGCACAGGCGCCCGGGCGAGGCGCGCGTTGCTCGCAGCAGCGCTGCAACACAGCATCTTACATGCAGCAGTGAAAAATAATTTGGTCAGTTTGGAAAAAGTTCGTACTTTTGCACCCGATTTCACCGAAAGAAATCACCTAGACGGTGGGCGTAGTTCAGCTGGTTAGAGCGCCAGATTGTGGATCTGGAGGTCGTGGGTTCGAGCCCCACCTCCCACCCCGGAAAGAGAGACCGACAACGACGGTCTCTCTTTTTTCACATCCCACCCCCGTGTTGCGCCCTCGCGCAAGCACCCCGAAATTTGACCAAAACCGGCCCGCCGGGCCTCGCCTTGGCAGGGTCGACAGCAGCACGACCTAAAAAAATATTGCCACACAAACCGCTGTAACTCAACCGCTCGTCGTCGATAACCGACAATTATTTGAATTTTTTTTTGCCGGTTTCAAAAAACTTTGTACTTTTGCACTCGCTTTCGACAGAAGAAAGCCCTCCAGAACCCTGGAAACGGTCCGGTAGTTCAGTTTGGTTAGAATACATGCCTGTCACGCATGGGGTCGCGAGTTCGAGTCTCGTCCGGACCGCCAAACACGAAAAGAGCTCTCAGCAGTGAGAGCTCTTAACGTATCAACTTATCACCCAATATTGGGGCTGCTTGGTTTTGACAGCAAGGATAATGGGTTTGTAAGCATGCAGGCCGACGCGCCAGAGGCCTTGAAAACAGACGCGACAAATTAATTGGCGAAAACAACTACGCTCTCGCTGCCTAACCGAAGCACAGTAAGTTCGGCTTAATTCCCGCGCAAGGCGCAGGAACGAGACATCTCCCAGCCGCCCCGACCGTCGGCTGCTGACCAGGAGGTGCAGGTAAAGACGGGATAGCCGGTACGACACCTCTACACACCGGTGAAACCTTCAGAGGTTAAGGGCTGCCTTGGGTGCCGACGTCCGGAGCCGCCCCTACAACCAACCATCGGATAAGCATGTAGAAAGCACATCTGTTACTTGTTTGGACGGCGGTTCGACTCCGCCCAGCTCCACCGAAAGAGGCTCACCGAGGGTCTCTTTTCTGTTATAGGGTGGCGGACAAGCATGCAGGAAGCACATCGGCCACTTGTTTGGACGGGGTTGTCGGCCAAGCCGACGGCACACCACGACTCCGCCCAGCTCCACCGAAAGAGGCTCACCGCGGGTCTCTTTTCTGTTATAGGGTGGCGGATAAGCATGCAGAAAGCACATCCGTCACTTGTTTGGACGGGGTTGTCGGCCAAGCCGACGGCACGCCACGACTCCGCCCAGCTCCACCGAAAGAGGCCTACCGCGGGTATCTTTTCTGTTATAGGGTGGCGGATAAGCATGCAGAAAGCACATCGGCCACTTGTTTGGACGGGGTTGTCGGCCAAGCCGACGGCACGCCACGACTCCGCCCAGCTCCACCGAAAGAGGCTCACCGCGGGTCTCTTTCCTGTTATAGGGCGGCGGACAAGCATGCAGAAAGCACATCCGTCACTTGTTTGGACGGGGTTGTCGGCCAAGCCGACGGCACGCCACGACTCCGCCCAGCTCCACCGAACACAGTTTTTATCGGACGGCACAATAATATGTGCCGTTCGTTGTTATAATGGACAAAAGATATATATAAGCAAACGATGAAAAGGAGATGGACAATATGGCTGATGGCAACGGTAGCCCTGGCGGCACCGCGCGCCACCGCCCAGACCGACCGCGGATTTGAGATTGCCAAGAACCTGGAGATATTTTCGGCCGTGTACAAGTCGCTAAACCAAAACTATGTGGACGACGTAGACCCCGGCAAGACCATCAAGGTGGCCATCGACGCCATGCTGGCATCGCTCGACCCCTACACCAACTACTTCCCCGAGAGCCAGATGGAAGACGTGAAGCTGCAGCTGCTGGGGCAGTACGGCGGCGTGGGCGCCATGATAGTGCAGCGCGGCGACTCGGTATACATTAGCGAGCCCTACAAAGGGCTGCCTGCCGCCGAGGCCGGCATCAAGGCGGGCGACCGCATCGTGGCCGTCGACGGACAGAGCACCGTGGGCAAAAAGACCTCCGACGTGAGCTCGGCCATGCGCGGCCAGGCCGGCACCGACGTGGTGCTGCGCCTCGAACGCGCTGGCCGCGAGTTCGACTGCACGGTGAAGCGCCGCGAGATAAAGCTGCCCAACGTACCCTACTACGGCTTCGTGGGCGAGCAGCACGACTACGGCTACATCAAGCTCGACGAGTTTACGGCCGACGCCGCCAAACACGTGCGCGAAGCCTTCGTCAGCCTGAAGAAAGAGAAGCCCAACATGCGCGGGGTGGTGCTCGACCTGCGCGGCAACGGCGGCGGACTGATGAACGAGGCCGTCGACATAGTGAATATCTGGGTACCGCGCGGCACCCTGGTGGTCGAGACCAAAGGCAAGGTGGCGTCGAAAAACACCAAGAGCTATACCCGCCTGCAGCCGGAAGACACCAAGATACCACTGGCGGTGCTCATCGACGGCGGCTCGGCATCGGCCAGCGAGATTGTGAGCGGCAGCCTGCAAGACCTCGACCGTGCCATCATCGTGGGCCAACGCAGCTACGGCAAGGGCCTCGTGCAAAACATACTGCCCATGGCCTACAACAGCCAGATGAAGGTCACCGTGAGCAAATACTACATACCCAGCGGACGTTGCATACAGGCCATCGACTACAGCCACCGCGACGAGCAAGGCCGGGCCGTGAAGGTGCCCGACTCGCTGAAGACGGCCTTCAAGACCAAGGGAGGCCGCACGGTGTACGACGGCTTCGGCATCGAGCCCGACATCGAGGTCGAGCCGGAATACATGTCCAACCTAGGCATAGCGCTGGCCCAGAAGTTCCTTGTGTTCGACTACGCCACCGACTACTACCGCAGCCACGACACCATTGTCGCGGCCGACGAGTTCGAGGTGAGCGACGAACTGTATGCCGACTTCTGCCGCTACCTGAAGGACAAAAAGCTCACCTACTCGACCGTCACCGAACGGGTGATAAACCAGCTGCGAGAAGTCGCAAAAGAGGAGAACTACGATGCCGCCATAGCGAGCCAACTGGCCTCCATGGAGAGCGCTTTGAAGGAGGAGAAAGAGGGCGACCTGCAGAAGTACCGCGACGAGGTGTGCGAGATGCTGAAAGGCGAGATACTGTCGCGCTACTACTACGACGAAGGCCGCATAGTATCCACCCTCAAGACCGACAAGCTGCTACTGCGCGCGCTGGCCGAGATGAAGTCTAAAGAATAACGTCACCGTGCTCGGCGCCAAGACACATCGCACCATCTACCTTGTGCTGCTGACCCTGCTGGGTTGCACCATGGTATGCTCCACATGGGCAGCCAACCTCATGTGGGTGCTGCTGGTGGCAAACTGGGTGCTCGAAAGGCGGTGGCAGGAGAAGTGGCAGATGCTGAAGCACAGCCGTGCACTGCACGTGTATCTGGCCTTGTGGTTCCTGCTGGCCATAGGACTGCTCTGGAGCAACAATATCGGGGCAGGCCTGCAGGTGATGCAGGTGTCGCTGCCGCTGCTGGCGGTGCCGCTGGTGGTACTCACCACGCCGGCCCCCGAGGGACGCGCCCGCCGCACCATACTGTGGCTGTACTCCGGCACCGTGGCGGTGATAGCGGTCATAGCCACTGTGCGCATGCTCACCATCGAAGACATACCCTACCGCGAGGCAGTGCCGTACATATCGCACATCCGCTTTGCGCTCAACTGCTGCATGGTGTTCTTCATCGCGGCAGGTACCGTGCTGGCGCTGTGTCGGGATAAGAAACGCACCTGGGCCACACGTCTGGCCACAGTCGGCGCGATGGCCATGGCGGCATGGATGCTCGTATTCCTGCTGCTGCTACGCTCCTACACCGCCGTGGCGGTAATATTTGTCGCATCGCTGGCGGCCATTCTCGTCTACTACCGCCGCTGGTGGACGATAGGACTGTGGGTGTTGGCGGCCGCCGTACTGGTCACCGCCGTCGGCATAGAAGTGAGGAACTACTACCGGCTCGTACCCCTGGCCACAGCCCCGTTGCAGGCCCGTACAGCCAACGGCAACACCTATGAGCACGCCTGCGACGGTATCGTGGAAAACGGCAACTATGTGAACAACTACGTCTGCCCCGCCGAGCTGAGGACGGCCTGGGAGCACCGCAGCGCCATGCCCTACGACAGCTGCTCGGCGACAGGCTACAGTGTCGAACCCACCTTGGTACGCTACCTCAACGCCATAGGTCAGACCAAAGACAGCGCTGGGGTGGCAGCCCTCAGCGACGAGCAGTTGGCCGACATCGAGCGCGGCGTGGCCAATCCCGTTTACACCGCCGGCTCGCCACTCCGCAAGATGGTCTATGTAATGCTCTTCGAGCGTGAGTACTACGTCCACACATCGACTGTGCGGGGTTTCACCATGCTGCAGCGCCTCGAGCTGTGGCGTGCCACGGCACATGTCATATCCGACAATCCGCTGCTCGGCGTGGGCACAGGCGACGCCTTCGACGCCGTGCATGCCCAGCTCGAAACCGACCAGTCGGAGCTGAGGAAGACCTCCAAGCGCACCCACAACCAGTACCTCACCCTGATGGCCATGTTCGGGGTGCTGGGCTTTGCCGTGGTGCTGGGCTTCGGCCTGCGTGCCTCGTGGCGCCGTGCCTCGACAGTGGCACCGCTGTTGCTCGTCTGGGCAGTGGCAGTGCTGCTTTCTTTCATCACCGAAGACACCCTCGACACCTTGGCCGGGATACTCTTCTGCACCTGGTTCCTCGCCTTTCGCAGGCGGACCGCACTCCCCATAGAACAATAGAACATGTACGAATACCACACCCTGACCAACGGTCTGAAGATAATACTGAGCCATACCCCCTCGCGGGTGGTATACTCGGGCGTATATATCAACGTCGGTAGCCGCGACGAGTCGGGCGCCGACGAGGGCATAGCCCACTTCATAGAGCACTCGCTTTTCAAAGGCACCACCCACCGCCGAGCCTACCACATACTGAACCGCATCGACGGTGTTGGCGGCGAGCTGAATGCCTTCACCACCAAGGAAGAGACCTGTATCTATGCCACCTCGCTCAGCGAACACCTGGACCGCTGCATCGAGCTCTTCGCCGACATCCTTTTCAACTCCACCTTCCCTGCCACCGAGATCGAGCACGAGAAAGACGTGGTCCTCGAGGAGATAAACGGCTACAACGACTCGCCCTCCGAGCTTATCTACGACCAGTACGAAGAGCTGGCCTACGAGGGGCACCCTCTGGCGCACAACATCCTTGGCAGCAAGCGCAACGTGCGCCGCTTCACCCCACAACGGCTACAGCAGCACCTGCTGCAGCGCTACACCCCGTCGCGTATGGTAGTCAGCGTGGTCGGCGATGTCGACTTCGGCCGTCTGGTGCGCCTCTGCGAGCGCTACTTCGGCTGTCAGCCCGATCATCCTTCTGCTGTGGACCGCTCGCAGAAGCCTGTATTCCGGCACTTCGAGCGCCACATACATCGCCGCACCCACCAAGCGCACCTGCTGCTGGGCTGCGAAGCCCCCGACATCTACAGCCGCGACAAGACGGCCTTCACGCTGCTCAACAACATACTGGGCGGCCCCGCCATGAACTCGCGCCTTGGCGTCGCCATCCGCGAGCGCTACGGCTTCTGCTACACCATCGAGTCACAATACGTCCCATTCTCCGACACCGGACTGTTCTATATCTACGCCGGTGTCGACCTCGACGCCACCGAGCGCGCCCTGCACCTCGTCCGCAACGAACTGCAACGCATGGCCGACACGCCCCTCACACCGCGTCAGATGCTGAACGCACAACGCCAGTTCATAGGCCAGATGGCCATCAACAATGCCGGCGGCGGCAACGAGATGCAGTCTATCGGCAAGGCCTACCTCTGCTTCGACCATGTAGACACACTCGAGGAGATGAACGCCGACATCATGTCACAGACTCCGGCCGACCTGCAGCGCGTGGCCCAGGCCCTCTTTGCCGACGACAAACTCAGCACTCTTATCTACGATTGACCACAGCCCACCGGCTTAAGCGATACACAGCGTAGCTACGCTGATCCGAACCCCTTCTGTCTGCGCCAGTGCAACTGCGCAGGCGCCAAGGGTGGCACCGGTAGTAAGCACATCGTCTACCAGCAGTACGTGCTTGCCCGCCAGCCGTTCGCCATGCTTCAGGCTGAAGGCCCCTTCCACATTGGTGCCGCGCTGCGGGCCGAGTTGTCGGCTTTGCTGCCGCGTGTAGCGATGGCGCACCACGACATCCTTCACCACAGGCCGCGGCCACACCTCGGCGATACCACGACACAGCAGCAGGCTCTGGTTGTAACCGCGTTGCAGCTTCCGCAGCCAGTGCAGCGGTACCGGCACCAGCACATCCACATCGTCGAAGCGGCCGCTGTGCAGCAGTTCCAGTCCCATCTGGCGTCCCATCATCACGCACAACCTGGCGTTGCCGTGAAACTTCATGGCATGCACCAATTGGCGCGCGGGACCTTCCTTGGTATAGTTGTAGAGCGACATGGCCGCCTCTATCGGCACCTGCCCTATCAGACGGCGCTCGGTCGCGTTGTCGACCATAGCCGCCGAGTCGGTGGTGCCCAAGCCTGCCATACAGTGCATGCAGACCTGGCGCTCGCCCCTCACCAACACACGGCCGCAGCCGGCACACGTGGCGGGAAAAACAACGTCGATCAAGGCACGCAGCAGCATGGTGTCCGATTTAGGGCAGGAACAGGCAGCTGTCGCCGTAGCTGAGGAAGCGAAAATCGTGATCGAGGGCGTATCGGTAGCAGTCGCGCCACCTCTCGCCTATCAGCGCCGACACCAGTAGCAGCAGGGTGCTCTTGGGCTGGTGGAAGTTGGTAATCAGGCCGCTTATGGAGCGGTAGCGGTAGCCCGGGGCAATCATCAGTTGCGTCTCGCCGCTGAAGTGGTCCATCCCCTTGCGGCGCATCCACTGCAGCACGTTGGCGCAGGCGTCGGCATAGCCGAGGCCATGGTCGTCGAGGGTATAGGGGTCCCACTGCGAGACATGCATCTCGTCCATGTCGGGCTGCCCTTGCAGCTGCACGCCGAACCAGTAGATGCTCTCGAGGGTGCGCACACTTGTGGTGCCCACCGCCAGCAGCGGACGTCCGGCCTGGGCAATCAGGTGCCGCAGGTTGGTGTCGGTGATGAATACCTTCTCCACGTGCATCTCGTGCTCGCCGATGGTGTCGGTCGACACCGGCTTGAAGGTGCCTGCCCCCACATGCAGTGTGAGGTACTCGGTCTGCACGCCGTTGGCGCCCAGTTGTTCGAGCAGCGCTGGGGTGAAATGCAACCCTGCCGTAGGTGCTGCCACCGACCCTTCGTGGTGGGCGTAGACGGTCTGGTAGCGCTGGCTGTCGCTCTCTTCGGCCTCGCGGCCCAGGTAGGGGGGCAACGGTATCACGCCGGCATGCTCTATCACCTCGGCAAAGCTGAAGCCGCCCGTCCAACGGAAGTCGACCACCCAGGCGTGCCCTTCCGAGTCGCGCCGCGTGGCGGTGAGGGTGCACGGCTCGCCGTCCACCATACATTGACCCGTCAGGTCGCCCCCGCGCCAGCGCTTGTTGTTGCCAACCATGCACACCCACGAGCTGAGGCCTCTCTCCTCGAAAGCCTGCGCTACGGGCATGTGGTAGGGCTCGAGGCAGAATATCTCTATTATGGCACCCGTAGCCTTGCGGAACAGCAGGCGGGCATGTATCACCTTGGTGTCGTTGAACACCAGCATGGCACCCTGTGGCAGCAGCTGCGGCAGGTCGTAGAAGTGGTGTTCCGATATATCGTCCCCGCGCAGACACAGCAGCTTGGAGTGGTCGCGCTCGGGCAGCGGATAGCGGGCTATGCGCTCGTCGGGCAGCGGATAGTCGTAGTCGGCTATCGGTATATGCTTCAGTTCATCAAGCATGCTTGCGTTGTGTAAAGGCCGAGAGCACAATGTACCACAGGATGATGACCGATATGGCTATCCAGTCGCGCAACAGCACTATGATCAGGGCACATCCTATGAGGAATATGTACTGCACACTGTTGGTGCGCCATGCGAGTTCCTTGAAGTTGAACTTCAGCGAGAACAAGGGCAGTTCCGACACCATAAGCACATCGCCCACGAGCGACACCAGCACAAACAAGACCACCATAGGCCAGGTGCTGGGCAACAGCGAACCACTGAGGGCCACGCCGACCCATATCAGCGCGTTGCTGGGCACTGGCAGGCCTAGGAACGAGTGGCTCTGGCGTGTGTCGAGGTTGAACTTGGCCAGGCGGTAGGCCGCGAACAGCGGCACCAGGAACGCCACCGCCGCCACCCGACTGTCGGGGGCGTGCTGTTGCAGCATCTGCAGCAGTATCATGGCCGGAGCCACACCGCTGGTCACCACGTCGGCCAGCGAGTCGAGCTCCTTGCCCATGGGCGAGCTGACGCCCAGCAGGCGGGCCGTCATTCCGTCGAAGAAGTCGAACACTATGCCGAGGCATATCAGCAGGGCCGCCAGGCGTATGTCGCCCTGCACGGCCACATAAGAGGCAATCACCCCGCACAACAGGTTGCACAGGGTGATAAGGTTGGGTATCTCTCTCTTCATTGTCCTACCAGAGCTTTACAATGAGTTTGAACTCCTCGTCGTCCCAGTACTCGCGGAACTCGGTGTCGACGGCGGCGCGACGCTTGTACTCATAGTCGTCGTCGATCGAGGCCTTGAGGTTCTTCAGGCAGTTGGCCTTGTCGCCCAGACGGGCATAGGCCACGGCGCGCAGGTAGTTGACATCCTTGTTCTGGTCGAGGCAGCAGTCGAGGGTGCGTATGGCGGTGCCGGTCTCGTCGTTCATCAGCTGGGCGAAGGCCAGGTTGTAGGTGCAGGGGGTGCCTTTGAGGGCCTTCTCGGCGTCGGAGTAGTTGCCACGGCGCAGGTTCAGTATCGGCACGTTGACGTCGGCGTCGTTGCTGCCCTGACGTTTGGCCTCCTCGAAGTAGTACTTGGCCAGGGCATAGTCTTTCTTGCCCAGGTAGAGCAGGCCGGTGTTGTTCAGTATGTCGGGGTTGTGGGGGTTCATGTCGCGAGCCACCTTCAGGTAGCGGTCGGCCTCGTCGTAGTCGCCCAGGTAGAAGGCCTCGGCGCCGGCGTTGTTCCAGGCGGCCCACTCTGCGCTGTGGTTCTCGGTGGCCCACTTGTAGTACTTCAGCTTGGTCTCATGGTTGTAGTTGATATAGGCGGCATACATCAGCTCGTCGAAGCTCAGCTTCTCGGGGCGGGTCGAGGCCAGCTTGGCCAGCTCGGCGTCGGTCTTGCGGGCCTCGCTGTAGTAGAGGGCTATCTGGGCGCGACGCAGGCTGGGGAAGATGTCGTCCGTCAGCTCGGTGTAGGTCTCGGCCATGTTGCGTATCATCTGTTCGCGCTTCACCAGGCTCTGCTGGGTCTCGACGATGTTGATGATGGCGTGGCGGTCCTGTATCTCCGAACCCTCGACCATCACCACAAAGTGCACCCAGTCCTCGCCGGCGGCGCGGGTGGTGATGATGAGTTGTTTCAGCTGCTGGTACTTGTAGTATTCCACATCCTGGGGTTTCACCTTGGCTCGGCGTGCCATGACGGTGAGCACCTCGTCGAGCAGCTTGTTGAGCTCGGCGGTGGCAATGTCGGCGCGGTTCTTCGACACGCCCACGTTGTTGCTCTCCTCGCCTTCGGGCGAAGCCCAGCCGGTGATGCTTATCTGCTTGGGCAGGCCCTGCTCCAGCATCACCCGCTTCAGGTGCTGCATCTGCTCGGTGGCGCCATACTTCTGGTTCATCGAGAAGTTCCAGTCGAGGTTCGACGTGCCGTTCAGGAAGTAGATGTCGGCCGTCTCCACAATGCCCTGACTCTTGTTGTAGTTGATGGGGGCTATGGAAATGTTGCCCTTGATGTCGACCAGCGACGAGGTGTTGTTCACGCCGTCGGAGAGCAGCACCGAGGTGAACTCGACGCCGCCGTTGTCGCGCACCACCTCCTCGCTGAAGCGGGCATCCTCGTTGGTGCGGCCGCTGCGGTAGCCCACGGGCGTCAGGGTGACGCGGCCGGTCTCCATGCCAGGCTTGTAGTCGAACTGGTCGGTATAGGTGAAGCGGCCGCCCTTGGCATAGTTGATCACCGTGCCGTCGCCGTCCACCTTCTCACCCTTCAAGGTCAGCGGCTCGAGCGGTATATTGCCGCCCTCCCAGGTGAACACCGGCTGCAGGAAGACTGCGCAGTTCTTGTCGAAGTATTTCTCAGGTATCGAGCCTGTGAACTTCACGACCACCTTGTCGTCCATCGTCTCCACCGGTTTGGGGTTGGCCTGGTAGCGCACGCGGCTGCTGCCCGACTTCATTTTCGTCAGCCCATTGCAGCCCGAAAGGAGCACCGCAGCGAGCATTATCACAAAAAGCGACCTTCTCATTGTATGTTATTCTTTTGCTTTATATACACTCTATCAGCCACATACAACAGCCTCGGCCATTGTCTGGGCACCATGATTTAACTTGCAAATATAGGCTTTTTTTTTGACATGGCAAATTTTTTGCTTCCTCCGCCCCTTTTTCTGCCATCTTTCACCGTTACGATGAATTTCGAACTTCGCATTTCGAATTTAGCCTTTCACCTCTCACCTACCACCTTTCACCTCTCACCTACCACCTCTCACCTTTCACATCCAACCCCTTCCCCTCCTGTCGTTCTTATGTACTTCTTATGTATTTCTTATGTTGTATTTATGTTTAAAACATAAGCGTTCTTATGTACTTCTTATGTATTTCTTATGTTGTATTTATGTTTAAAACATAAGAAATACATAAGAAATACATAAGAAGTACATAAGAACGACCGGACCGGAAGGCTACCGGAGGGCGTCCGGAAGGCGGTGCCTTGACCCCAAAAACAGAAAAAAAACGATGTAGGGTGTCACACTTTGCCAAAAAAGTGAGTATAATATATAGTGAAGGGGCATATTATGCGCCGGGGTCAGAACAAAAAAATGAAAAAAGAACACCGTATCGAAAAAAAAGCGTATCTTTGCATCCGCAAGCCATCATAAACGACAAACAAACCAAAATATGAAAAAGAATATATTTATGGCAGCGCTGCTGCTGGCCGTGCTGCTGCCGGCAGCGGGCCGCGCACAGCATTTCGAGTGGGTCAAGGGTTTTTCCGGCACCGAGAACACCTTCATAGACTGCTCGGTGGCCGACCGTCTCGGCAACCTCTACGTGGCATGCCATTTCAAAGGGCCGCTGGAGTGGGAGGGCCAGAGTCTGGTGGGCAACGAGGAACACCCGTTTTCCACTCCTTACCAGAGCTTTTTGCTGGCCAAGATAACCCCCGACGGCGAGATGGCATGGAAGAAGATGGTTAAAACAAACATGGGGGCAAACCATCCCCTCGAAATGAAGCTGGTGGGCGACACCGCCATAACATGCCTGCTCCACATGACGCCTGCGCGGATAGACGATTATTACCTGGATTTCCTGGACACTCTGATTTATACGGCAGAAGACAACCCTTACGACTTCGAAGACACCTGCATGATAATCGATTGCAATGCATTGCTCACCTTCGACTTGGACGGCAACCTGATCGAGAAGCATTTCCTGGCCATGAGCTTTGTGGATTCGGCAGACAATGACGTTACTTGGGTTCACCCCAACTGGGGTATTGAATACATACGTATGCATGGTATTTTTCATGGCGCATTTGATATGGATGAGGACGGCAACATATACATGGTGAGGGACGACGACGACTATGGCTACCTTTTTATGGATTCATCCATCTCGGCCGTAAAGTTCTGGGTCGACGGACGGCATGTGGGAACCGCGGAAACACAAAAAGACAGGCTTCTCTACATTCCGCAGATACTGAAGTTCTCGCCGCACCTCGACACCCTGCTCGGCACACGCCATATATATCAGTACAGAACAACATTTGATGCAACCATTCCCTTTTCATATCTAAGACTGGACCAATATGGCCATATCTATGTTATAGCAAAGCTTGATGATTTTTTCGACCATACCTACAGGGTAATCATCGACTCGACACAGGACATGTATTTCGATTTTACTGAAAAAATCCTCGACATGTATTTCCTTACAATATTCGACACCGCGTTGAACCCTTTGGGATTTGTTACAATTGACGACTCGGACTCTTCTGTGGCCGGGGGGCAGGATATGTACGACATAAGCTTTGACTATGACAGCAACCTGTTTTTTATCAGCGGAGATTGCTGCCAGAACATGTGCTATCGCAACACCCCCATAAACCCTACGACGACAAGAGATGATGCATATATTCTCTCGTTCGAGCTCAACACTTTCCCTCCTGTCCTACATTCGGCAAGCAAGTCCCCTTCAAAAGAATCATTCATTAGTCCAGAGCCAATGTCTCACGGAAACCTAATTACGAAAGACGGCCGTGCATATATACAGATGAAATACAAAAGCCCGGTATACACCCCGACACAGCAGTTTGCACCACCGACACACGAGGGGTGGAGTGCGGGACTGGTAACATTCGACTATAACGGCAATGTGGAGAGGATTATCGACTACAATATTTGGTCCCCACAAATGATTTCAGGCTTATACCAAACTGGCATGGTGCTGCACGACTCAACACTGTACCTGACCAACGAACTGCAACAGTTGTCTGTTACCTTTGGCGACATACCCTACTCGGCTGGGCGGGACCACGCCGTGATTGCCAAGTATGTGGACCCCGCATTTATGGAGCCGCTCGTGGCCAGGCCCAACACCGGTATTGCGCCGCAGCCCCTGCCGGCCGACGGCCGCCTCGAGGTGGGCCCCAACCCCACTTCGGGCCTCCTCTACATGGCCCTGCCCTCCTACGAGGTGGCCGAACGGGTGGACATCTACTCGGCCGACGGGCACCTCCTGGGCTCGACCAGGTACACCACCATAGACTTCGGCCCCCTGCCCGATGGCATCTATATGCTCCGCGTCCTCACCAACCGCAACACCTACACAGCCCGCGTGGTCAAGGTGAACAATTGACGGCAAAAGTACACCGCTACCACCTGCCGAGGTGGCGGTACTTTTTTTTTCAACGGTCAATGACGACCACCTTGTGGGTGGTGGTGGCCGAAGTGCGCACCATATAGACGCCGGCGGCGGGCACCTGGAGCCGCAGCGTGGTGCCTGCCGAGCGGGTGGCGGCCAGTTGGCGGCCGCTCATATCGAAGAGGCTCACCTCGCACCCGGCTGGACTTTCCACCACTATGCTGTGGCCTTGCACGCGCGTGCGGACGACATCGGCGGCGGCAGTGGCTATGCCTTGGACCTCGACGGCCTCGAAACGGGCTGTATAGGTGGTGTCGGCCACCACGACGATGGTGCGCGGGTTTTCGGTCGGGCCGTCGTCCCACTGCACAAAACGGTAGCCCTCGGCCGGTGTGGCCGCGATGGTGATGGAGGTGCCGTAGTCGAAGGTGCCACCGCCCGAGACGGTGCCCATAGTGTCGGCAGCGCTGAGCACCGTCACGGTGTACTGGGGCATAGGCGTGTAGTCGGTGGCGGTGAGGATCACATCGTCGAAGAGCAGTATGTTTCCGCCCTGCACCGACACGTTGCGGAAGGCCAGACGTATGGTCTGTCCGGCATAGGCCGAGAGGTCGACGCTGCGCTGGCGCCACTGATGGGCGTCGGCACTGGTGGTAGTCTCGGCATGGAGCTGTACGGTGAAGGCTTCGGGCAGACTGCTTCCGCCCGGGGCAAGGAGCACCTGATAGGAGGTGGGCAAGCCGGCATAGATGGAGCCGCGCACCCACCACTCGAGGCTGACGCCCACGGCGTTGAGTGGCACCACGATGGCCGGTGAGAGGGCCCAGGCGTCGACGTCGCCGTAGTCGTCGTAAGAGCCCCAGAGCACGTAGCTGCCGCTATGGGGTGTGGACGAAGAGTAGATGTGGTAGCCGCCATAGCCGTTGCCCTCGACCAACTGCCAGCAAGCAGCGGTCTCGCCATCGAAGTCCTCGACCCACGGCAGGTCGGAAACGATACAGGGATCGACAGCCATGATGGCGGTGTAGACCGTGTCGGTGAGAGCCACGACGGTGCGGGGGTTCTCGGTCGAGCCGTCGTTCCAGGCCACGAAGTAGTAGCCTTCGGCGGGCTCGGCGGTGAGCACCACCTGCGAGCCCACGGCATAGGAGCCCGTGCCGCTCACGGTGCCGGTGCCGGCATTGCCGACAGTGCCGCCGACGCTGACCGTGGCCGTGGACGAGAAGACGCCCATGATCATGAACGAGCCGTTGGTGGAGTTGGTCGGGGCAAGGGTGTTGCCGGTCAGGTAGCCGTCGGCGTTGCCGCTGTAGGTGGTGAGGGTGGCGGGCCAGTTCGCGCTGTTGGCCTCGACCCTGATCCAGATGGGCTGGGTGGCGTCGATAGGCACCGGCGTGGGCAGCACGAAGGTCGCCCACTGGCCTTCGTAGGGAACCGACGAGAGGGTGAGGCTCACGGTGGCGGCTGCTATGGCAGTGGCCGAGCCGATATGTATGCTGACGGTGTAGGTGTCGCTCTCGTCGACGAACATGCGCACGGCGCGCAGGTCATGGCCAGCTTGGAGCGACGAGGCCGGCAGGCGTATGCCCCACACCGACGAGCTGTTCCAACGGCGCACCACCGAAGTGGGCGAACAGTAGCCCACGAGGTCGCCCTGCAAGGGCTCGAAACGGGCCGTCAGACCTATGGAACCACCGGTGGAGGTAAAGCTGCGCGGATTGTTGCGGCAGCCATCGCTCCACTGCACAAAACGGTAGCCCTCGGCGGCCGTGGCGGTGAGGTTGACAGTCGACTGGAAAGGGTAGCTGGCCGAGCCGGCGACGCTGCATCCGGCGCCACCCGTGGCGGTGGCCATCACGGTGGTGGGGGTACCGAAGCCGCTGGACACAGGCTTGATGCCCACTATGGCAGCGCAATCGTAGCTGTAGTTGTCGCTGGCATTGCCACCCACACCCGAACTGCCGGGGGTAAGGATCTCGAGCTGGTAGTAGCCGTCGCACGAACCACTCCAGCCCCAGTTGATATGGAACAGGTCGTTGGCATCGTAGCCGTCGCACACGAAGGCATGGCCGGAATTGCCGTCGCCTCCATCGCCGCGGTAGATGACAGGGCGCAGGGAGTCGAGCTCGGTACGTATCAGCTGGTGCCACTCGTCGACCATATAGTTGCCCTTGCTGGCACGGTACAGAGTGGGGCTGTATTTGAAGTAGTCGACCAGTTCGTTGGTGGGTATACTGGCACCCGAACCGTCGACACCGTAGCTCATCTCGACGGCCACACCAATGTGGTATATCAGCTGAGCCACAGCATTCACCTGGGTGGTGCTGCTGGTGCCGGTGAGGATTGAAGGCATATTGGCCCAGTCGTAGGTGGTATTGCCGAAGTCAGCGCTTTGGTTGCCGAACTCGCTGTCGGTGTAGCTGTGGCTGCCATAACCGGTAGTGGGGTGGTTCCAGTACTTCATCACCTGCGCCGTGGCAGTGGCCACGCAGCCGGCCACGGCATGCTCGCCGGCGTCAGAGTCGTAGGGGCACTGGTCGTTGTAGTAGGGGTACTGGTCCCAGGTGGTGGTCAGCAACGGCGCCACCGGCGTGGTGAGCAGCGGCGGCGGGACGGTGCCGTTCGACAGTGCCGCCCACTGGGCAGCAACGTCATCTGGGGCAGTGGCTTTGATCTGCTGCAGATGGCGTATGGCAGCCTCGTAGGTGGAGAACCAACCGCGCACATGGGCCGGCATGGCCGAGGCCGAGGTGGCAAAAGGCGACGTAAGCGAGTAGGCCAGCACAGGCTGGGCTGCATCGTCGGCACTAACCACGACAAAGCCGCCATCAGCAGCGGTAAAGACATACATCATTTCCAGACCAACCTGGGCCGTGATGTCGTTCAGGCTGGATGGTTTGGGCATGCCGGCGGCCTGCATGAATGTCTCGGCAACAGCACGCGCCACGGTGCGGCCGACAGGGGCTGCGTAGGAAAACATATTGGCAACGAGCATCAAGCTCAGCATCATCAGGGTCTTTCGGTTCATAGTATCGGGGTATAAATGGTGTTACACGGGGATTGAGCCTAGCGCGCCGCCAGTTGGGCCGAACGGCGGTACAGGTGTTGCAACAAGGCCTCGACAAAGGCTTGCTGCGACGCGGCAGTCGCGGTGGTGTCGGTAGTGCCCTGCAGCGAACGGTCGACACAGTCGTAGGTGGCTACGCCATCGGGGGTGATGAGGTTGCAGCCGTTCTTGAAGGCGTGCAGGGCGAAGTGGGGCATACTGTCGTAGGTGGGTGCGAGCACATTGCGGCTGTAGACGAAATGGCTGGCGTCGATGCCCATCTGCGCCAGCAGGGTGGCGGCCAGGTCACTCTGGGCCATGTGGCGCTCTACGACACGCGGTGCGGCCACTGCGCCACCAGTCCACACAAGAGGTATATGGGCCACACGAGGGTCTGAAGTAGAGTGTATGTCGCCGAAACATACACCGTGGTCGGGCACGATGACCACCAGCAGGCTGTCCCACAAGGGGGTCGTGCGGAGATAATCGACAAAAGCTCCGATGCACGAGTCGGTATAGGCGAAAGCGTTCTGGCGCTGGTCGGCGAGGCGGTGCATGGGCACGTCCCACGGCTCGTGGCTACTTAGGGTCAGTGTAGCTGCAAAGAATGGGCGTCGCGAGGGCAGCAGCGACGGGCCGAGCAGGTAGTGGTCGGGCACTCCCCACGAGCTGGTGTACTGCGAAGCAGGGAAGTAGGCGCTGCCACGCACACTGTCGAAGCCTGTCTCAAGGAAATAGAGACGCATGTTGGTGAAGTCGATGTCGCCGCCATAGGTGAACGAGGTGGCATACCCATTGGCACGTAGGGTTTGCGCCAGCGACGGCAGACGACGGCACAGGTCGGGGCGCTTCATGAGCGAGGTGGTGGGCAGGCCGAGCCAACCATTGAGTACCGAGATGAGGCCTCGGTCGGTACGGAAGTTGTTGGCATAACAGTGGGTAAAGTCGATACCCTCGGCAGCTATGGCCTTCAGGCAGGGGCCCACCGAGTCGTTGCAGACCATGCCGCTGCCGCCACTCTCCCAGATAATGAGCAACACGTTGGGGTGTTGCACGCGCAGCAGGGTATCGGCCACCCTATGGTCGTGACGGAAGGCATCGGCCAGCATTGCATCGACCTCGTCGTCGGGTCGCAAGGCAAACTCGGTCTCAAGGTTCTGGGCCTTGAAGAGCGAGTGCAACATATTGAAGGTCGGGTTGAGGGCCGCGTGGTTGCAGAAAGGATAGGACGAGAAATAGGCATACGACGGGTTGGCGGTAGACTCGCTTGTGCCGCCACGTATACCGAGGAAAAGCAACCCTGCCACCGGCAGAGCCAGCAACGTCAACCAGCGACTGCGCAGGGGTGGCAGCTGTGCGGGGGTGGCATGGCGCAGACGGCGGTAGTAGTGCCACGAGAGGGCAGCAATCACCGCCACACCCAGCACCACGGCCCACCAGGGCAGCGAGGCCAACATGTCTTTTGGCTTGGCGGCATACATCAGGTCGTTGGCATCGAGCTTGGCTCCCCAAAATAGGTATAGGACGGTATCGGCCACAAATATGACAGCTACCAGAATGGCTGCCACGACATAGTAGGGAGCCAGTATGCGACGAAACGACATGCGAGGCACAAAGCAACCGACAAGCAAAGCGACAGCAGGCAGCAGTAGCAGATAGCACGACATCACCGAGTCGAGGCGCAGGCCATGCCACACCGACAAAAGACACTGCCCCAAAGGAGCCCCGTCGGCCAGGCCGGCGTTGAAGATCATAAAGACCATCTTCTGCGTTGCGAAGATGAGCAGCAGGGTGATATAGAGGCGTAGCAGAACTATCAGACGAGACCTAACCATTGCTCATCGGTAGGGGTGATCATTGCTCAGCCGCCGGAGAAGTGGTGGACTTGTCTAATTTGCAGTAAACAGAGTTGTTCGAAAGGAACTCGGGCACTATGGACTTCATCTTGCCTACAATGCTCATATCGTCCATGGTTTCCAGAACATCCCACAGTTCGTTGTACTCCCGGTCGATGTCCTCGAGCGAATAGCGACGTACCTGGGCACGCATGATCTTGGGGTGGTAGGTGGGTATGGTGTTCTCCTTGGTAGCCAAGAGCTCTTCGTAAAGCTTTTCGCCCGGGCGGAGACCTATTTCCTTAATCTCAATACCGTGCAGGCCACTGAGCTGTATCATCTTCTTGGCCATGTCGTATATCTTGACAGGCTTGCCCATATCGAACACGAAGATGTCGCCACCTTCGCCCATGGCGCCAGCCTCGAGGACCAAGTTGCATGCCTCGGGGATGGTCATGAAGTAACGTATTATGTCGCGGTGTGTCACCGTAAGCGGACCACCAGCAGCAAGCTGCTTCTTGAACAATGGTATCACCGAGCCATTACTACCCAGCACATTGCCGAAGCGGGTGGTTACAAAGTGGGTGGTGTCGGTGGAACGGCTCTGGATGTATATCTCGGCCATGCGCTTGGTGGCACCCATCACATTGGTAGGGTTGACAGCCTTGTCGGTGCTGATCATGACGAACTTCTGGACGCCATACTTGATGCTGAGGTCGGCCAAATTGCGAGTACCGAATACATTGACATAGACGGCCTCGTAGGGGTTCTCCTCCATGAATGGCACATGCTTGTAGGCGGCGGCGTGGTAGACCAACTGGGGGTGGAATGCCTCGAAGACCTCTTCCATTCGGGGCCGGTCTTTCACATTGGCGATGACGAATTCCATACGTTCCAACTGGTCTTTGTAGGTGTTCTTCAACTCAAACTGCAGGTCGTACATTGGGCTTTCGGCCTGGTCGAGCATCACCACCTTCTTTGGCTTGTATTGCATCAACTGGCGGCATATCTCGGAACCAATGGAGCCTGCAGCACCAGTCACCAGCACCACCTTGTCGACGACCTCGCGCACAATGTTGACATTGTCGAGCCGTATGCTTTCGCGTTCAAGGAGGTCTTCAATCTTGATGTCCTGTATCTGGTTGACCGAGAAGGTACCATTCATCCACATGCTGATATGTGGTACCGCCTTCACAGTGAGGCCGAGGTCAAGGGCCTTGTTGGTGATAGCCTGCTTGTGGAGCGTTCGTATCGAAGGGATGGCAATGATTAGCTGCGAGATTTCCTTGCTCTGTATGAACTTAGGAATCAACACTGAACGTGCCCGCATCACAGGAACACCGTTAAGCTCCTGGTTCACCTTAGACATATCGTCGTCGATAAAAGCCACAACATGGTACTCGTGCATGACGTCTTGGTGCAGGGCGTTGTAGGCGATAATACCAGCTGCTCCAGCTCCATAGATAATCACATTGACAGTTTGGCGACGGCGGCGGAAGTAATCGTTATATATACGCTGCATGAAGAGTCGCATGATTATCATCATGATACTAAGGAGTAGAAAAAGTGTTGCCGACTCGCGATATGAGAGTATATACTCTGCTGGTACCACCTTGGGCGTAAACTGATTGTTCAAAAGGTTTACTGCCCATATAAGCAACATGGGTCCTATGGTTGCAACGATAATTTTGAAAATATCGCTCATGCCGGCATGACGTATGATGCCTCGGTAGGAACCGGTGAAGAAGAAGAAGAGCATGGTAACCATGAGCGTTATCACATACTCAATGACACCACTTCGAAGCGTCAAGTTGCCGAAGCTACCTCCGGTAAGCAATGCTTCCATAAGCACAAAAGCGACGGTGAAAAGTATCGTGTCGATTGCAAGCACTATCCACTGCGACAATGTGGAGTGCCTATATCTCTTTACCAACTGAAAACTCAGTTTCTTGTATAACCTAAATGATATCATAGTACTATAATTTCTATTTATCTATTAGATAGAGTTTTGCATTGACAATAGCATTGCTGATATTGATATCCGAGCCAACAAAGGTCCACAATTGTTTATAGTCAAGGTATTCCTCACAAATATTCATATTGCTCTGTTTAATCATATCAGTGAAGCTACGGTTTCTATTTCCTCATCTGTCATATAAGGATGCATTGGCAGCGAAAGCACTGTTTGCGACAGTTTGTCTGCCACCGGACAGGGTTGGTGGTTGAGGTGGGCAAATGCTGTCTGTCGACTCATTGTACGGGGATAATATACCATCGAAGGGATTCCAGCAGTCTTGAGGCGTGTCTGCACTTCGTCACGGTTTTCCACCTGTATGGTGTACTGTGCCCAGGATGATATTGTGTCATCGGGTATCAACGGTATATCCACCTTGCCTTTAAGAAGGTTGTTATATCGCAAGGCTACGCGATTAACGGCCTCAATCTCTTCAGCAAAATGTTTAAACTTAACCTGAAGTACGGCGGCTTGCAGTGTGTCGAGACGCGAGTTTAGACCGAGGCGCACATTGTCGTATTTGTCGATTCCCTTTCCGTGGACTCGGAATGAACGAAGCAACGCTGCGTAGTCATCGCTGTCGGTGAACAGGGCGCCGCCATCGCCGTAGCAGCCAAGAGGCTTGGCTGGGAAGAACGATGTAGTACTGATGTCGCCGAACGAGCATGCCTTTTTGCCGCCAAAGCTGCCACCGAAACCTTGGGCACCATCTTCGACGAGCAGCATACCCGTGGTATCCGCGACAAAATGCAGTTTCTCATAATTGGCAGGAAGGCCAAAAAGGTCTACTGGTATTATGGCACGTGGATGCAGCTGTGTATGGAACGCTACATAATCGTACTTGACCATCAGGTCTTCGTGTGCCATATTGAATGTGGCCTTGTCTACATCGACGAATATCGGTGTCGCGCCTACCATGGCCACCGCCTCGGCAGTGGCGAAGAATGTGAAGTCGGGCACAAAGACAGCATCGCCGGGACCTATGCCGAGAGCCATCAGAGCAAGGCGCAAGGCGTCGGTGCCATTAGCACAAGAGATACAATGCTTTACACCCACATATTCAGCCAACTGCTGTTCCAGTTCAGCCACCTGCGGCCCCATAATATATGCTCCGCTACGAGCAGCGGCGAGCATCGCCTCGTCCATCTCGGCCTGCATTGCTTCATACTGTCTATGTAGATCGCGGAACTGCATGGGTTATTCTTCTACTTTTCCTATGATTTTTGCCGGTACACCGGCAACGATTGCATAGTCGGGGACATCCTTTGTTACTACAGCGCCGGCTCCCACCAGGGCATGACGGCCAATGGTGTGACCACATACTATGGTTGCGTTGGCACCTATCGAGGCTCCCTCGCGGACAAGCGTGCGCTCATAGTGACCGTTGGCAGGACGGTCCAGACGAGGCATCAGCACATTGGTGAACACGCAGCTGGGACCTAGGAAGACATTGTCCTCAATCTCGACGCCCTCGTAAACCGATACATTATTCTGGATGCGGACGCCATTGCCAATATGGACGTTGGGGCCAATATTAACGTTCTGGCCCAGCGAACAGCGTTCGCCCAGCACAGCTCCCTTCTGAATGTGACAGAAGTGCCACACCTTGGTACCGGCGCCAAGGGTTACGCCGTCGTCGACGTAGGAGCTTTCGTGTATGAACGGTTCGTCTACCATCCGAAGGGGTGTGGTGTTAGTGGATATTTTGCCATTGGGTGATAGTCGCCCTTAAGACCGATGGGTTCGGCATGACGTATGTCATATACCGTCTTGATGCATTCTCTTGCTTCGCCGATACGGAAACCACGTCCTGCCAGAACCTCTTCGTAGGAGCGTGTGTGCAGGTCGGTAAAACCTTGACTGAACTCAAACTCCTGTCCATCGACAGTGATGCTACGGTAACTGCCGCTGTGCCCCTCTGGCACATGGTCACCGTTGATGCTTAGGAAATAGCGCACCCTGGCCTGACGCATTTCGAGGTATCCTGCCACACGGTCGTGACTTGCGATATGCACCACATTCTTTTGCACCGGACCGAAGACCCACTGTAGCATGTCGTAAAAATGAACACCAATATTGGTAGCCACACCGCCACTCTTCTGAATGTTGCCTTTCCATGAGGCGTAGTACCAATAACCACGAGGTGTGATATAAGTGAGATCTACATCGTACACTTTGTCCTTGGGACCTTGTTCTATCTTCTTTTTTAGCTCTACCACCGAAGGATGCAGGCGTAGCTGGAAGATAGTGTATGCTTTGTGTCCCGTCTGTTGTTCAATTTCCTCAAGGGCATCGATATTCCATGGGCTCAGCACCACCGGTTTCTCGCAGATGACATCACAACCAAGCCTAAGACCATATCGTGTATGTGCATCATGTAAGTAATTAGGGGAACATACGCTTAGATAATCGATATTATTACCTTGCGAAAGGAACCAGTTATTGTGACGGTCGAAAAGCTCCTGCTCGGTAAAGAAGGATGCTTTCGGGAAGTAGCTGTCGATTATGCCAACAGAATCGTTCTTGTCGTATGCTGCCACAAGGTTATTCCCAGTATCCTTGATAGCCCGTAGATGACGTGGTGCAACATAACCACCAACTCCTATAAGTGCAAAGTTCTTCATTTTTCTACATTAGCCATACAACGTTGCAGTCCATCAACCCAATGTGGTATAGTCTGGTTGAAAGTAGATTTGAATTTTGTCTTGTCGAGTACCGAATAGGCCGGCCGCTTAACAGGACTTGGGTATTCATCGCTATGACATGGATAGATAACGCAATCGGTATTGCCACTTAATCTCGCTATCTCGACCGCAAAATCATACCAACTACATACTCCTTCGTTGGCAAAATGGAAAACACCTTCATGTCGCATCACATCACCGCTCTCGATTAGCCTATATATTGCGGTTGCCAGATCTCCGGCATAAGTTGGGGTACCAACCTGGTCAAAGACAACCCTCAACTCAGGTTTCTCCGCCGTAAGTCGAAGCATTGTAAGCAGGAAATTCTTTCCATACTCACTATACAACCAAGAAGTACGGAGTATTATGCTATGGCAGCGCCTAGCTGCGCGCTCCCCAGCCAGTTTAGTACGTCCATAGGCTCCAGTAGGATTTGCAGGTTCGGCTTCCGTACACGGCGTATTATTCTTATTTCCACCGAAGACATAATCCGTAGAAATATGTATTAATATGCCATCAACTCGGTTCATAGCATCAGCCAAATTGCCTACTGCATCTGCATTAATCCGAAGTGCAGTTTGTTCATCAGTCTCTGCTCTGTCAACATTAGTATATGCGGCACAGTTGACTATAAGGTTTATCTTATTCTCACTTACAAATGCATCAACTGCTTCCCGCGAAGTAATATCCAACTCGGCCACATCGGTAAAGAACCATCTGTGATGATCTGAGTTGCCTGCGAGTAGCCTCATGTGCGTACCCAGCTGTCCGTTTGCTCCAGTTACAAGTATCGTCATATCCTTAAAATGGAGAATCGAAATCAGCCAATGATGGATGATGCTTGTCTTTTTCAGAAAGGATAACCTTGTCGGAGGGCACCTTCCAGTCTATGGCCAATTGCACATCATCCCATGCAAGGGCTCCTTCTGCCTCTGGATGATAGTATTCGTCACACTTGTACTGGAACAATGCCACACCGCTCAATACAGCAAAGCCGTGTGCGAAACCACGCGGTATGAAAAACTGCCTGTGGTTTTCGTCCGAAAGCAAAGTCGAAATATATCTTCCGTATGTAGGTGAATCTTTACGTATATCCACAGCCACATCGAGCACCTTTCCCTGCACTACACGCACTAATTTGGCCTGAGCATAGGGTGGCTTCTGGAAATGCAGACCACGCACCACGCCATAGCACGAACGTGACTCATTATCCTGGACAAACTGCGTGTTGTATCCGGTCTGCTTGTAGAATTCCCGTGCATTGAAGCTTTCAAAAAAATAGCCTCGCGCATCACCATGTATCAATGGCTCTACAATAAGGGGACCTTCTATATCCGTTTTTATTATGTTCATATTAGATTCAATAGATACTGGCCATACTGGTTCTTGGCCATTGGTTGTGCCACTCGCCTTATATCGTCGGCCGAAAGCCAGCCTTGCTCATACCCAATGCTCTCCAGGCATGCCACCTTCAGGCCTTGACGTTTCTCGATAACCTCTATAAATGTCGATGCCTCGGCAAGGGAATCGTGAGTACCTGTGTCGAGCCACGCAAAACCACGACCCATAAGCTGGACATTCAGCTCACCATCAGCCAAGAATGCCTGATTAACCGACGTTATCTCCAACTCACCACGAGCAGATGGTTTAATACTCTTGGCCACCTTCACAACTTTGTTTGGATAGAAATAAAGACCTACAACAGCATAGTTGCTTTTGGGCTCCTTGGGTTTTTCTTCAATACTCAACACCCGGCCTTCGACATCAAACTCTGCCACACCATATCGTTCGGGATCGGCAACCCAATAGCCGAAAACCGTTGCTTTTTTCTCCACGTCGACGTTGTACACAGCCTTTCTAAGCATCTGGCTCAACCCGTTGCCATGGAAAATATTGTCACCCAAGACAAGACACACAGAATCGTCACCAATAAAATCCTCACCAATTATAAATGCCTGGGCCAAGCCATCGGGGGAAGGCTGTTCGGCGTAGGAGAAATGGACACCGAAATCGCTTCCATCGCCGAGCAAACGCTGAAAACCAGGCAAATCGTATGGGGTGGAGATAATCAATATGTCCCTTATACCCGCCAACATAAGCACGCTGATGGGATAATAAACCATTGGTTTATCGTAAATCGGCAGCAACTGCTTGCTAACCCCCTTGGTTATTGGATAGAGTCTCGTACCCGAGCCTCCCGCCAATACAATACCTTTCATTGTATTAGTTAGTCAGTTAGTCTTCGTTCTTTTTGTCTTGCGAAGCTTCGCTCTCGTCGCCATAACCGTAGCCGTAGCCATAGCCGTAACCATAGCCGTAGCCATAGCCGTAACCATAGCCATAGCCGTAACCGTAGCCATAGCCGCCATAACGCTTCTTTATGAGAGGTACGTCGGTAAGGATAGCGGCCATATTCTTGAAGCGGCCCTTATCGGACATCTCTTGGATGAATGGCAGGGAGCCCTTGTTCAGTTTACCCACACGCATCACATAGGCCGTGAGGTCGGCCACGCGGTTGATAATGGCAGCGTCGGCCACTATCTGTGCAGGCGTCGAGTCGAAGATAATATAATCGTAATGCTCACGCAGATAGGCTACCAGCTTATCCAGTTTCTCGCCCATAAGCAGCTGTGTAGCATTGGGCGGAGTCTTCTCGCAAACAATATAATCAAGGTTCTCGCTGGTCTCGCTGTGTGAGATATACTTGTCGAAATTGTCTTCGGCATCGATAAGGTAGTGAATCAGACCCATACGATTATGCGGATCTACCGTTTTCGACAGCGAGCGCTTACGAAGGTCGAAGTCGGCCAGGAGGGTCTTCTTTCCTGTATAGGCCAGCGATAGAGCCAAGTTGATTGCCGTATACGACTTACCCTCGCCGGGGACGGTCGACACGGTCTGTATTACCTTCTCTCCATCCTTGAGGAAGAACGGTATGTTGGAGTGCAACAAGCGGAAGGCCTCGGTAACCACATCGGTACCATTGGCCGTTACTATTATCTCGTCATTGGCGCGGGCTGCGGGCTTCGACGGTATCTCGCCAAGTATCGGCAACGATGTCTGGTTCTCGACATCTCCTTTTGCACGCAGTTTGGTATCGAAGAAGCTGATGGCAAACATCACCACCATCGGCAATGCCAATCCCAACACCAATGCAACAAGCACGAACATCATCAGACGCGGTGCGGTGGGCCTTGTGATAGCAGGTTCGACCACTTTGGCATTGCTCACCGTAATGGCAAGGTTCATAGCAGTCTCCTCGCGTTTGCTGAGCAGGTACAGGTAGAGCTCTTCCTTGATTTTCTGCTGACGCTCGACCTCGGTGACGGCCTTGTTCTGGGTCGGCAACGCTGCAATCTGGTTGCGCACCCGCGACTCCTGGTTCCGGGCATCCTGCAGGCGCACTACATACGCATTGACCACATTGCCGACTGCCGTGGCAATAGCGCTATACATATCGTCGATTTGCCGGTCGAGCTGCCGTATCTGCGGGTTATTCTCGCCGGCGGTAACGACCAGGCGCTTACGCTGATTGACCAAACTGTTGTACATAGAGACCTGGTTTTGTACTGCGGCATCGCTCACTGCCACGTTGGCAGGGAATATCTCGCCCTTGTTGTTCGGATCATCCACATACGACTTCATCATCCGCACCAGGTTCAGCTCGGTCTCGAGCTGGGTAACAGTCTCACTGTAGCGGGTACCCGTCTGCATCATTTGCGACGATGCGCCCGTAATATCGGGCAGTTGCGACTGCTTCTTCAGTTGTTCCACCTTGGCGTCGACATAGTCCAGCTCGCCACTGATCAACGAGATACGCTCGTTGATAAAGGCATTGGTCTTCTGGGCCACCTTGTTCTTATCCTCGACGGCATCGTCATTGTACACAGCAATCAGGGTGTCGATAATCTGGTTGGCACGTCGCAGATTGGCGTCCTGGAACGTCAACTGCAGTATGGAGGCCATCTTGTTTACTCGACTCACACCAAGTCTGGTCACCATGCCACGCGCTGTCGGGAAAACGGGGGTGGCGCCGATATTGTACCTCACACCAACGCATTTAGCATTGAAGAACGGGGTGGTGTCTATGCTGAAGAAAAGGGTGTCGTCGAGGTTGATGGTCTGGCCAAAGGCGGCTTCACCCTTGTACTTCTCCTTGAACCGGGTAATGGCAGAATATTCATACTTCCCATTATTCAATGGTTTCACCTTGAGGCCGATCACTGGTTCACGGTCCTCGACTAGGTCGTGGACGGTGAGGGCTATAGGAGCGTCGCGGAAATAGGTCACCTTGCGGAAGGCGTCGTTGCGATTGCAATAATACTGCAATCCAAGCCGCGACACAACCTGGCTCATAAGCGACGACGAACGGAGCATGTATATTTCATTCTCGAGCGAGAGATTGCTGTTGTCCATACCCATGTTGCTCAATATGGCATCCATATTGCGCCTCGAGTAGCTGTTGCTGTTGTTGTTGTCGCGTACAAGAATGGTTCCCGTAGCGGTATAGGTCTTCGGCTGGGCCTTATAGACAAAGCCCGCGATAACGAGGCATGCCACCACCGATGCCACAAACCAGTACCAGTTGTTGATTACCATGAACACCAGATCGCGGATGTTGATCGAGCGCTCCTGCTTGTCTACACCTGCATTATTCTGCTGCGTGTTGTTTTCCATAGCTATTGATGTATTGTGTTTTCTTGATACGACTTAGTTGGATTTCGACGAGTAGTACTTCGACATGATGTAGTAGTAGAACACCGAGCTGAGCACCGACACGATGCTGACGGCACTCGAGATATAGGTCATCATCATCGGGTCGCGTTCGGCCTGTTTCTTCTTCTTCATGTTGGGTTCCACGTACACCACGTCGTTCTGGTGCAGATAGTAGTAGGGCGAATTGAAGACATCTTTCGAGCGCAGGTCGATCTCGCCAATCACACGCTGGCCGTTTTCCTCGCGTATCACGGTGACGTTGTGCCGCTGGCCGTATATGGTGAGGTCGCCCACCATGCTGAGGGCCTCGAATATGGTGAGGCGCTCACCGCTGGCTCTTATCTGGCCGGGACGCACCACGTCGCCCAGCACGCTGACGGTGAAGTTCATCAGCTTGACCGTCACAACGGCATCCTTGATGTGGCCTTCGCTCACCAGACGGTGCTCCAACTCGGCAGCCAGCTCGCTGTGGGTCATACCCAACACGTGTATCTTGCCCAGCACAGGGAACACAATGTTGCCCTCGCTGTCGACCAGGTAGCCGCTCACAGCCGTGGCGCCGGGGTTCATCACCACGCCGTCGCTCACCGCAATCTTGTTGGTCTCCTGATTGAACGGGACCGTCACGGCGGGCGTCTCGCTTTCCACATATATGCTCAGCAGGTCGTTGGCCTGTATACCCTTGGTAAACTGGCCACTGATGGCTATTACCGAGTCGCGTGTGGCATCGGCCACATAGGCCAATTCGGCTGTCGTCGTGCACGAACTCATGGCCATAGCTCCAAGCACAGCCACGGCCAAGGTGAGTTTTGCTACTTTCAGTTTCATAGTTACTATATTTATTATTACAATTACCCTATACCGATATGGTTCACAACACCATACCACTTTAGGAGGCATACTGTTGTGATTTGCAAAGATACATAACTTTTCCGAACTGTGCAAAAAGTTTTATATTTTTTTTGCCGCCATCCCGCAAGGCCCCACCCCCGCTCCCCGCCGCTTCCTCGTTCTTATGTATTTCTTATGTTGTATTTATGTTTAAAACATAAGAAATACATAAGAAATACATAAGAAGTACATAAGAAATACCGGAGGGGATGGCTTGGGGAAGGGTCGGGGAGCATGTCGGCAAGGCGTTTTCTTCTGCCCGATGTCGAAAGACTGTGCGGCAATAATCTGTCCGATAAGCCATTGCAAATCTTCGAAAATCTTGTTTTCGGCAGTCGGATTTTTTTCAGTATCTTTGCCGCCGTATTATGCCGTTTCTGCCAGACATATTGCAGCACAGGAGTCTCTCCATCGTAGGGCTCGAGAAGAATACCGGCAAGACCGTGTGTCTTAACTACATACTGCGCCGTCTCGACCAGTTGGGGGTGCATGTCGGTGTCACTTCCATAGGCGTCGACGGCGAGCAGACCGATGCCGTCTTCGCCACCGCCAAGCCCGAGATAACGCTCTACAACGGCACACATTTCATCACTTCCGAGCAGCACTACCTGAAACGTCAGGTGGTGAGCAGCATCGAGTACGTCGACTCACAGCGCACCGCCCTTGGCCCGATGGTGACGGCCCGCGTGCTGGTGGGTGGCAAGGTGCTGCTTTCGGGAGCGGCCTCCACGTCGACCCTGCGGCGCCAACTGCGGCAGCTGTCCGACATGGGGTGCCGGCTGGGCATTGTCGACGGGGCTCTGTCGCGCCTCAGCCTGGCTTCGCCGACCGTCACCGACGCCATGATTCTGGCCACCGGCGCCGCCGTGTCGGCCAGCGTCAAGCAGCTGGTATCGCGCACCCGCTTCCTCTACAACCTAATATGCCTCGACGAGGTCGACGCCGCCCGGCGCGAACTTCTCAGCCCCATCGCCTCGGGACTGTGGGGCGTGGCCGACGACGGCACGGTGCACGACCTGGGCATCGCCTCGGCATTCCTCATCGGGCGCTCCGAGGTCGACCTGCTGCGCTTCGGCAAGACCATCTTCGCCTCGGGGGCGGTGAGCGACCGCCTGCTGCGCACGCTTACCTCCAAGGCGAAAGGCATCACCCTGATAGCGCGCGACTTCACCAAGCTTTTCATAACACCCGAAGCCTATTCCGACTTCGTGCGACGCGACGGCCGCCTGCTGGTGCTGCAACGCTCGCAACTGATTGCCATCACCCTCAACCCCACCTCGCCGCAAGGCTTTGTGCTCGACAGCGGCAGCACCTGCAACGCACTGTCCGACGCGCTGCAGACCCCCGTCTACGATGTGATGAAGATACCTCAAGAATGAAGATAAAAGACCTCATAAAACAAGACGTCGGCTTCCAGTATGTCATAGACAACATGGAGCTTATGTCGTCGGCCGGCCGGCAAGCCATGCTCGAGAGCACCTTCCTGACCGACCACGACGCCATCGAAGCCGCGTGGCGCAACCTCGACGAGGCCGTGCGCGCCACCAACGATACCGAAAACCGTCGTTCCTACACCGACCTGCGCCACTGCCTGATGCAGCTGCACGACCTGCGCGGCACCCTGGCCTCGCTTGCCTCGCACACTCCCCTCAACGAGGTGGAGCTCTTCGAAATCAAGAACCTGGCCATGCTGTGTGCCAAGGCCTCGGTCGCCATCCAGGGGCTCGGTCTGGCCGCCACCCTGCCGCTACCGTCGCTCGAAGCCGTGGTGGCGCTGCTCGACCCCGACCACACCGGCATCGCCAACTTCTACATATACGACACCTACCACCCCCGCCTCGGCCCGCTGCGCCGCGAACTCAAAGCCCTGCAGGAGCACGAGGGCGACCCGCAACGCATCGCCGCCCTCATGGCCGAGCAGAACGACATACAGGCCGAGGTGTGCCTTCGCCTCAGCGACAGCCTCGCCACCTACTGCACGCCCCTTGCCGAGGCCATGAGGCAGATGGCCTATGCCGACTATCTTCTGGCCCAGGCCGAACTCTGCGAGCGCTGGCATCTGTCGCGGCCGCATCTGGGCTCCGACATACGCTACGTCGGCCTCTGGAACCCCCGCCTGCGACATCGCAACGAAGAGCTCGGCCTGCGCTACCAGCCCGTCGACCTGAGCCTTGAACAAGGCGTGACGCTCATCACCGGCGCCAACATGGCAGGCAAGACGGTGCTGCTCAAGAGCGTGGGCACCGCCCAGCTCATGGCCCAGTGCGGCTTCTATGTTCCCGCCGACCAAGCCGTAACCACCGTATTCGATGCCGTGGCGACCTCGATTGGCGACGAACAGGACGAGATGAATGGCCTGTCGAGCTACGCTTCCGAAATCACAAAGATCAGCGACATCGTGCGTCGCACCCGCACCGAGCGCCTGCTGGCCCTCATCGACGAGCCCGCACGCACCACCAACCCCGTGGAAGGCAAAGCCCTCGTGCAGTCCATCATCACACTGCTGGAACAATGCCCATCGGTATCCATGGTGACCACCCACTATGGACAACTGGGCACCAACTGCCGCCGACTGCGCGTGCGCGGATTTGTCGAGGACATGGCCAATGTGCCGCTCACTCCACGCAACATCGGTCTCTTCATCGACTATTCCCTCACCGACGACCAAAGCGACGACGTGCCCCACGAGGCCCTGCGCATTGCCGCCATCTTGGGCTGCGACGCCGAACTGTTGCATCTGGCAGAACAAAATATTAACCAAAAACAATAGAATCATGAGCAACATTGCAATCACACTCATCGTGTTGGCAGTCGTGGTACTGTTCATCATCCTCGTAAGCTACATCAAAGCGCCGCCTTCAGTAGCCTACATCGTCTCCGGCCTCAACCGCAAACCCCGCATCTACATCGGCAAGGGCGGACTGCGTGTACCCATGCTCGAGCGCCTCGACAAGGTGTTCCTCGGCCAGGTGACCGCCGACATCCGCACCAGCCGCACCGTACCCACCAACGACTTCATCAATGTCAACGTCGATGCCGTGGCCAAAATCCAGGTCATCCCCGACATCGACGGTGTGCGCCTCGCCGCCAAGAACTTCCTGAACATGAGCGGAGCCGACATCTCCAAGCAGGTACAGGACTCGCTCGAGGGCAACATGCGCGAAGTAATCGGCAGCCTCTCGCTACGCGACATCAACATCAACCGCGACAAATTCTCGGACGAAATCATGTCGAAAGCCCAGAAAGACATGGAGGCTCTCGGCCTGCGCATCATCTCGTGCAACATACAGAACGTCACCGACGAAAAGAACCTCATCGAGGACCTCGGCGCCGACAACACCTGGACTATCCGCAAACAGGCCAAAATCAACAAGGCCAACGCCGAGCGCGACATCGCCATGGCCGAGGCCCAGGCACAAAAGGAAGCCAACGACGCCCAGGTCGACAGCCAGACCCAGATAGCCATCCGCCAGAACGAGCTCTCGGTCAAGAAGAGCGAACTCACCATCATCGCACAGACCAAACAGGCCGATGCCGACGCCGCCTACGAAATACAGCGCCAGGAGCAGCAGAAGACCATAAACACCAAGACCGTCGACGCACAGATCGAGCAGACCATGCGCGAGCAGGTGCTCACCGCCGAGCGGGTGAAGATACGCGAAAACGAACTCGCGGCCGAGGTGATGAAGAAATCGGATGCCGACAAGTACCAAATCGAGCTCAAGGCCGCTGCCGACCTCGAGCAGAGCAAACGCGAAGCCGAAGCCGAGGCCTACCGTGCCGAGCAGGAAGCCCGCGCCCAGATAGCGCTGGCCCAAGCCAAAAAGCAGGCCATGGTGCTCGAAGCCGAAGGTATCAAGGCCAACGGCGAAGCCGAAGCCTACAAGATACAGAAAGCCGGCGAGGCCGAAGCCATCGCCATCGAGAAAAAAGGTCTGGCCGAGGCCGAGGCAATGCAGAAGAAAGCCGAAGCCTACGAGCGCTACGGCCAGGCTGCTATCCTCGACATGATGGTGAAGATTATACCCGAGGTGGCTCAGCATGTCTCCGAGCCCATCAGCGCCATCAAGAACATGAACGTCTACGGTACCAGCGGTGCCGACGCCGCCGGCATCAGCGGTGCTGTACCCGCCGTCATCAAGCAGAGCTTCGACGTCATCGAAAGCGCCACAGGCGTAAATATGACCGACATAGTCCGCGCCAACACCATCGAGGCCAAAGTGACCCGCAACGTGAACCTCGAGAGCGACAGCAGCGTCGACCTGAAAAACAAATAACGACCCAAATGGGTAAAAGGAAGAGGCGCGACCGCATGCGGTCGCGCCTCTCTTTTCCACGTCTGGCGGAAAGGAGGGGATTCGAACCCCTGAAGCGCTGTTAACGCTTACTCGCTTTCCAGGCGGGCCTCTTCAACCACTCGAGCACCTTTCCGTGGATTTGAAAATCGGCCGCAAAAGTACTACATTTTTTTCATACGGCAAAACTTTTTTGCAATCGGCTGATTTCTACCCCCTCTCAATATGATTAATTGCATAATTATCGTTTAAAAAGATGCACATGTGTGTTTTTTTGTATATTTGCAATTTGTACAAACACTAGACACATTACGTATAAATAAGATATACAGACACATGCGACACAAATACTGTCTTATCGTTTCCACTGTACTCCTTGCGATGCTGGGCGTGGCGCCGCACGCAAGAGCACAAAAGGTAGTAGAAGACTCCTGGCAGCAGTTGCGTATCGAGTTTTCTCTCCCCGCAGGTGATGCCTTGTTTGGCAATAGCGATTACGGATGGCTTCCATCGTCCGAGGTGGGCGAGCCGTGTCTACCGACATACTCCACCCTCATCGAGGTACCCTTCTGTGATGGCTATGCTGTAACTGTCAGCAACGCCACTTACGACACACTCGACGTTGCCCGCCTGTCAAGCAACCGTTCTGCCATGTGGCTTTTGCCCGTACAGCCTCCACGCAGCAAAAGCGACACCGCAGCACATCCACTGGTAAAGAACCTCAAAACCTACACCTCCGACGCCTTCTATGGGGTAGCCTTGGCCTCGGTCGAGGCGGTGGGTATCGCCCGCGACCGGCAGCTGGCCCGCCTGCAGTTCTCGCCAGTACGCTACAACCCCGTAAGCAACCAAGTCATCGTATGCCGCAACGCCACTGTGGAGGTGCACTACCTCGGAAGCAATCCCGAAGCCACGCTGGCCCACTTCGGCCGCTACCACACCCCGGCCTTCGGTGGCATCACTGTGTTGAACAGCCTCTACCCTAAAGCCGTGAGCACCACAGCCCCTGTGCGCTACCTCATAGTGTCCCACAGCATGTTCCGCGGCCTGCTTGACGGGTTCGCTCAGTGGAAGCGTCGCAAAGGATTCTTGGTCGACATAGCCTATACCGACTCATCTGCCGTGGGCAATACCTGCGCCTCCATCCAGTCGTTCATACGGAGCCAGTACACCGATGCTACCGCCACCAACCCCGCTCCCACCTACCTCTTGCTGGTAGGCGACCACGAGCAGATACCCGCCTTCGAAGGTACCACCGACGACGACCATATCACCGACCTCTACTACACCACCTGGACCCAAGGTGACAACATACCCGACTGCTACCACGGCCGCTTCTCGGCCCAGACAGAGGCGCAGTTGGTTCCGCAGATAGCCAAGACCCTCATGTACGAGCAGTACACCTTTGCCGACCCTTCGTTCCTCGACCGCGCTGTCATGGTGGCAGGCGTCGACCGCGGCGAAGACGGCGACCACGGCTACAACTATGCCGACCCCACAATGGACTACGCCATCCAACACTACGTCAACGGCGGCCAAGGCTTCAGCCAGGTATACTACTACAAGAACAACACCTCCGTCGTGCCGGCCGGAACCAACATCACCGTCGCAGGCAACAGCGACGCCATGTCGGCCACCGTGCGCGACAAGTACAACCAAGGTGCCGGCCTCATCAACTACACAGCCCATGGCAGCTCAACCAGCTGGGGCACCCCCAACTTCACCACCACGCACGCAGCCAACATGACCAACAATCAGAAGTTCGGCCTGATGATAGGTAACTGCTGCCTCACCAACAAGTTCGAGACCGCCACCTGTCTCGGCGAAGCCGTACTCCGCAAGGGCAACTACTGCGGCGCCGTAGGCTATATCGGCGGCAGCAACAGCACCTACTGGGGCGAGGACTTCTACTGGTCCGTGGGCGTGCGCAACAGCATCAGCGCCACCATGTCGCTCAACTACAACAGCAGCAACCTAGGCGCCTACGATCGTCTGTTCCATACCCACGGCGAGAGCCACGACAAATGGGTCACCACCCAGGGCAGCTTGATGTTCCAGGGCAACATGACTGTGGAGAGTTCCACCTCTGGTCTGAAACTATACTACTGGGAGATATACCACCTCATGGGCGACCCGTCGCTGATGCCCTACATGACCCAAGCCGACACGATGAGCATATCGGCACCGACCGTCACCAGCATCGGCACCACCTCGATTCCTGTGACGGCGGCCCCATACGCCTATCTGGCACTGGTCGACACCACGACCAACCAATTGAAGACCTCGGCCTTCGCCGACGGAAACGGACATGCCATCCTTTCCATCCCGACCAACTTGTTGGTTGGCACCTACCGCCTTGCCGCTTCGGCCCAACAATACCGCACCGCCTTCGTCGACATCGACTTCATACAACCCGACGGGGCCTTCACCATCGTAAGCGCCGCCAACGCGGCACCCCTCAACAGCGGCGACACGGTTGCGCTGACCATCACCTTCCAGAACATAGGCACCGCCACTGCCCACAACATCGTGGCACAACTGTCTTCCAACAATCCTCGCCTCACCCTATCCTCCGCCACTGTGACCCTCGACAGCCTGGCCGCCGGCGACACCGTCGTCCTCACCGATGCCGTCAACGCCTTTGTGGCCGACGACACCCCCGACAACGCCACTGCCAACCTGAGCATCGCCGCCTCGTGGTCCGACAACGCCTTCACTAGCGACAACATGGTGCGCATGACCCTCTATGCCCCGGTACTCTCCATCTCTTTCTCACAACCCATGCCGAGCATGAATGCCGGCAGCACCATGCCCCTTACCGCCACCCTGCGCAACACCGGTCACGCCCCCGGGCACATCTTCCCCCTGACCTTGACCCCTACCACCTCTCTCCTCACCGCAACCTCCACCGCCCCCTTTGCGATGGCACCCAATAGCGACACTACCCTATCCTTGACCCTGCATGCCGACAGCCTACTCCCGCAGCATATCACCATTCCCATGCACTATCGTTACAGCACCCTCGACGGCGAACTGCCCGTGTACCTCGGACAAGCCTACCTGGAGACCTTCGAGGGCAGCACCATGAACCTCAACGGCTTTGCCAACGACGGCACCCACCCCTGGGTGGTCACCGACTCGCTGGCCTACGAGGGCTCCCATTGCATGCGGTCGGCAGCCGGCCTCTCCAACTACGACATCTCCGAGATGCAGCTCTCCGTTAACGTCGCCACGCCCGACAGCCTGAGCTTCTACTACCGCGTCTCGTCCGAGCGCAACTACGACAAGTTCCACTTCTCCATCGACGGAGCCGAGCAGTTCGACGCCTCGGGCGAGACCGAATGGGAACGCGTCTCCTATTTTCTGACCACCGGCACCCACACCCTCACCTTCCGCTACGAGAAGGACGTCAGCTGGGATCGCGGCAGCGACTGCGTGTGGATCGACAACATCATTCTGCCCCACCAATCGAAAGCCGTCGCTTTCCAGCACGACTCCCTCTGCGAAGGGGCCTTCTACATGCTCTTCGACGACACCATCGACACCCACGAGCCCACCAGCGGCGCGGCTATCCTGGAGACCAGCTGGATGGTGACCATCGTCGACTACACGGTGCTTGCCCCGGTATTCGACACCATAGCCCTCGACGTCCACGACAACTCTTTCCAGTGGAACGACAACATCTACACCGCCTCGGGCATGTACACACAGGTCTTCCCCACCACCTACGGCTGCGACAGCACCGTCACCCTCGTTCTGACCCTTCTCGGGCCTCAAGGCATAGCCGACCGACCGCTGCCTGCCCCCGAACTCAGACTTCACCCCAACCCCACCAGCGGCAGCGTGGCCCTCAGCGAGCCCGCCACCGAGCTTCGCATCTACGACATGATGGGGCGCCAGGTAGCCTGCCTGCACCACGTGCAACGCCTCGACCTTGGCCACCTGCCCAAAGGCGTCTACACCCTGCGCGCCAGTATACCCGCCGGCGTCGCCACCCTGCGACTCGTACTGCAATAGACAATACAAAAATAACAACACAAACACACAATCATGAAAAAACTAACCGTAATTGCAATGGCAGCATCAATGCTCCTGGCCATCGGATGCCAAAACAAAAAGGCAGGCAAAGACTGCGCTGCCGACCCCGAAATCCAACAGAAAGTGAACGAGTACGCCGAGTTCACCCTCACCTCCGACCTCATCCAGACCCTCTCGGCCAACGAGAAAGAGCTGGTGAAGATATTCATCGAGATAGGCAAGGTGATGGACGACATCTACTGGGACGAATACTTCGGCTACGCCAACCGCGAGAGCATCGACACCCTGTGCGACCCCGCCATGCGCGCCTTCGCCCGCATCCAGTACGGCGCTTGGGACCGCCTCGACAGCGAGCGCCCCTTCCTGCCCGGCTACGGCGAGCGCCCCGCCGGCTGCAACTTCTACCCCGTCGACATGACGGCCGAAGAGTTTGAGGCCCTCGAAGACCCGCTGAAGAACGACCAGTACAGCGTGCTGCGCCGCGACGAGAACGGCAAGCTCTACGTACTGCCCTACCACGAGGCCTACAAGACCGAGCTGGCCAAAGTCGACAGCCTGCTCGAGAAGGCCATCGCCCTGGCCGACAACGCCGGCCTCAAGAAATACCTCGAGGCCCGCCGCGAAGCCTTCCGCACCGACGACTACTTCAACAGCGACATGGTGTGGATGGACATGAAAGACAGCAAGCTCGACTTCGTGGTCGGCCCCATCGAGAACTACGACGACGGCATCAACGGCCTCAAGTGCAGCCACGAAGCTTTCGTGCTCGTCAAGGACGAGGCCTGGAGCAACGACCTCAGCAAGTTCGCCGCCCTCCTGCCCGAGATGCAGAAGCTCCTCCCCTGCGACCCCAAGTATAAGAAAGAAGTGCCCGGCACCGACTGCGACATCAACGTATACGACGTGGTCTACTATGCCGGCGACTGCAACGCGGGGTCCAAGACCATCGCCATCAACCTGCCCAACGACGAGCGTGTGCAGCTGGCCAAAGGCAGCCGCCGCCTGCAGCTGAAGAACGCCATGCAGGCCAAGTTCGACAACATCATGGTGCCCATCGCCAAGCTGATGGTGTGCCCCGAGCAGGTCGACAGCGTCACCTTCAACGCCTTCTTCGGCAACACCTGCTACCACGAGGTGGCCCACGGCCTGGGCATCAAGAACACCGTCACCGGCCGCGGTCCCTGCCGCCAGGCCCTCGGCGCACAGTACAGCGCCTGGGAGGAAGCCAAGGCCGACGTGTGCGGTCTCTTCCTCACCGAGCAGCTCATCGAGCGCGGCGAGATTACCAACACCACCGTCGCCCAGAACTACATCACCTTCATCGCCGGCATCCTCCGCAGCGTCCGCTTCGGCGCCACCGAGGCCCACGGTGTTGCCAACATCATGTGCTACAACTACTTCAAAGAGCATGGTGCCTTCACCCGCAACGCCGACGGCAAGTACGTGATCGATGTCGACAAGGCCCGCCAGGCCGCCCGCGAATGGGCTTCCATCATCATCGCCATGGAAGGCGAGGGCGATGCCGCCGCCGCCAAGGCCTACAGCGACCGCAACGGCAAGATCGGCAGCGAGCTGCAGCACGACCTCGACCTGATACGCGACGCCAACATCCCGCGCGACATCATCTACCGTCAGGGTGCCGACGTGCTCGGCCTCTAACCACCACACCCACAGTGGGAAATACGGAAGCCTCTCTAGGGGGGCTTCCGTATTTTTTTTCCATCACCACGCGCATCCCACACCTCTCCATTCCCATTTCTCCCCTCTTCCGCTCCGGCTCCCCTAGCCTATTTCTTATGTACTTCTTATGTATTTCTTATGTTGTATTTATGTTTAAAACATAAGAAATACATAAGAAATACATAAGAAGTACATAAGAAATACCCTACAGGAGCAGGAGGGGAACAGGTTGAAGAGAGTGGAAAGCGGGGAGTAAGTGACTGGGAATGGGGGCAAGGGGCCAGATGGACGGAGGTATACCTCTTTCACCCTGCTGGGGCAAAAGCGAACGAGGGGAGTAAAATAGGTTGGCGAGGACACAATAAAAGGGCAAGCGTAGCGTTTATGGAGCATGAAAGTGTTGCTGCTTGGAGCCACTGGGCTGCTGGGACATAACGTGTTGAGGCAGCTGGTCGACGCCGGCCACGAGGTGGTGGCGCTGGTGCGGCATGCCAGGGGTATACGTCTGCCCGCCGGCGGCTGGCAGACGGTGGTGGGCTCGGCGCTCGACGCCGACACGCTGCGACGCGCAGCCGACGGCTGCCAAGCCGTGGTGAACTGCGTCGGCGCCACCGATATGAGCCTCAGGCATATCGACGACTTTCGACCTGCCAACCGCGACCTGCCGGCACGGGTGGTCGGCACGATGGAGGAGTTGGGCATAGCGACCCTGGTGCACACCTCGACGGTGAACACCATAGGCCACGGCAGCGCCGCAGAGCCCGCCGACGAGCAGGCGCCGATGCGCCCGCCATTCGACCGCAGCCTGTACGCGCTGAGCAAGCTGGAAGGCGAGCAGGTGGTGCTCCAGGCGGCACGGCGGCACCCCGAATGGCACGCCGTGGTGGTTTGCCCGGGATTCATGCTCGGCGCGTGGGACGTGAAGCCCTCGTCGGGACGTATGCTCCAGGCCGCCTACCGTCGCCCGCTGGTGGCGGCGCCTCCGGGGGGCAAGGCCTTCGTGGCGGTGGCCGACGTGGCCACGGCCATAGTGCACGCACTGGACCGCGGCGCCAACGGCGAACGCTATATAGTGGCCGGCCAGAGCATGAGCATAGCCGACCTCTACCGCCTGCAGGCCGGCACGATGGGCTACCGTCAACGCCTGCTCGTGCTGCCACGCTGGCTGATGGCGGCCGCCGGGGCGGCAGGCGACGCACTGCGAGCCTGCGGCCTGCGCACCGAACTGAGCAGCAACAACCTGCGCCAGCTGGCCGTGCAGGAACACTACGACGGCAGCCGCGCAGCACGGGAACTGGACATAACATACACCTCCATAGCGGAGGCCATAAAACAATATCACCAATGGAAAGAAGACACACGGCGTTAGCCCTGATGGCCGCAGCGGCAATGCTGCTGACAGTGGCCTGCAACAGTCCGGAAAACAAGGCCTTGACCAAACGCAGCTCGAGCGGCAAGACCTGCGAGGTGCTGGTGGCCGCCGACAAGGCCCACTACAGCGACGCCACCAAGGCGCTGCTCGACTCGATACTGCTCACCCCGCAGGACGGCCTACCCCAGCCCGAGGCCCGCTTCTCGGTGGTGAACGTGCCCGTCAGCTCGCTGCATAACACCCAGATGTTCAAGATGCACCGCAACATCATACTGTGCGACGTCAAGGCCGGCAACCCCGACAAGTTCTACATACACCACGACCAGTGGGCCGAGCCGCAGGTGGTGGTCGACATAGCCGCCAGCAACGACGAGCAGCTGCGCGCAATGCTGCGCCGCCACTGCGACCGCATCGTCGAAGAGATATACGGCACCGAGTACGACCGCATGGCCCGCGCCTTCTACAAGGACCGCAACGTCGAGCTCATGGCGCGCGTGGCCGACAAGTACGGCTTCTCGCTCACCCTGCCGCAAGAGTTCTCGTGGGCCAAAGAGGACGGCGACTTCCTGTGGTTGCGCAAGGAGACCAAGGACTTCGGCCTCGGCGTTCTGGTCAACGTGATGCCCTATCGCGACCAGCACCAGTTCGACTCGGTCAAGGTGCTCGATCGCCTCGACACCCTGATGCGCCGCGAGGTGCCTGGCTCGGCCGAGGGCAGCTACATGGGCACCGAACGCCGGTTCGACCTGCAATGCCGCCAGGTGGACTTCGACGGCAGCCCCTACTGCCTCGAGACACGCGGCCTCTGGCGCACCTTCGGCGACTTCATGGGCGGCCCCTTTGTGAGCTACAGCCTCCTCTCGCCCGACGGCACCCAGGTGGTCGACCTCATAGGCTACGTCTACTGCCCGCGCTTCGACAAGCGCGACTACCTGATGCAGGTCGACGGCATCTGCCGTTCAATCAAATGGAACAAAGGTGAATAAACCCATCGTCATAGCACTGCTGCTGGCGGCCGGCCTCACGGCCGCGGCACAACCCACCGGCTTCCTGAACCGCAGCGAGTTGACGCTGGGCAGCGGCGCCATGTGGTACATCGGCGACCTCAACAACCAAAGCGCCATCGACATGCCGCAGTGGGGCGCCAGCTTCGGCCTGCGCAGCCGCCTCGACAACCGCTGGGCACTGCGCCTCGACGCCACCTACGGCCATCTGCAACGCGACAAAGACTACCTCGCGCGGCGCAACCTCAGCTTCCGCACCGCCATAACCGAGGCAGCGGCACTGGTCGAGTTCAACTTCCGGCCCTTCGGCCCGGGTGCCACCGAAAGCCCCTGGACACCCTACATCTTCGGCGGACTGGCCATATTCCACTTCAACCCACAAGCCCAATATACCGACCCCGAGGGCAAACTGCTATGGGCCGACCTACAGCCGCTACGCACCGAGGGACAGGGCACCGTCGACTATCCCGACCGCCGCCCCTACCCCCTCACCCAGCTGTGCCTGCCGTTCGGCGTGGGCGTGAAATGGCGCATCAACAAATCGTTCAGCCTCACCGCCGAGTATGGCTTCCGCAAGACCTGGACCGACTACCTCGACGACGTAAGCACCACCTACGTAGGCTCGGCACTGCTGCTGGCCGAGGTCGAGAACGGCGAACTGGCAGCCGCCCTGGCCGACCGCAGCACCGAGGTCGAAGCCGGCTACGTAAACGCCGTGGGCATCAAGCGAGGCGACGACTCGCTCGACGACTGGTACTCATACCTCCGCATCAGCATTGGCATCAACATGGAGACTCTCTTCGGTTGGATGCGCTCGAAACGTTGTAAACTGTAACACTATGGCAACAATAGAACAAATAGACCGTAGCCGCGTGCCCCAGCATGTGGCAATCATCATGGACGGCAACGGCCGCTGGGCCATGCGCCAGCAGCACCAGCGCCTCTTCGGCCACCAAAACGCCATGGACGCCGTGCGCGCCGCCGTCGAGGCCGCCGTGGCCCTCAAAGTGGGATACCTCACCCTCTACACCTTCAGCACCGAAAACTGGAACCGCCCGCAGGACGAGGTCGACGGACTGATGGAACTGCTTATCACCGCCGTGCACAACGAGACCAAGACCCTGATGGACAACAACGTGCGCCTGCAGACCATAGGCGACCGCGGCCGGCTGCCCGAAAAATCGCGCCGCGTGCTGGAAGGCTGCATAGACCAGACCGCAGCCAACAGCGGCACCACCCTGATACTGGCACTGAGCTACAGCTCGCGCTGGGAGATAGCCGAGGCCCTGCGGCAGATTTGCCGCCAGGGGCTGAAGCCCGAAGAGGTCGACGAAGACACACTGCGCCGCTACCTCACCACGCGCGACTACCCCGACCCCGACCTCCTGATACGCACCGGCGGCGAGCTCAGGGTGAGCAACTTCCTGCTCTGGCAGATGGCCTACACCGAGTTCTACTTCACCGACCTCCTGTGGCCCGACTTCCGCCACGAGCACTTCTACGATGCCGTGCTCGACTACCAGCAGCGCCAGCGCCGCTTTGGCAAGACCGAGGCCCAGGTGGAAGACGAGGCCGCCAATGCTAAATAATCTAAAAAATTATTACACGATATATAATAAAAAGCGCACTTGTAAGTTTATTTAGGGATAAGCATAGTTGTAGATGAAACAGACCAAAAGCCTGCTGCTACTGGCAGCCCTACTGATACTCAATATCTTTGCAGCCCCTGCGCAAACCGTTATTGGCATGGGCGACGACTACGACATCGACTACCTGACCCCTAAGACCTACGAAATTGGCGGCATCACCTTCGAGGGGGCCGAGAGTTTCGACACCCGCGTGGTGCTTCTCGTGGCCGGACTGCAGGTAGGCGACCGCATCAAAATACCCGGCGACAAGATGTCGGCTGCCATAGAGAACCTTTGGAAACAAGGCATGTTCGAGGATGTGCAGATTCGCATCACCCGCATTCAAGGCAACCTCGTATTCCTCAAGATAGTCCTCACCGAACGTCCCAGACTGGAGAAGTTCGTGTTTAAAGGTGTGAAAAAGGGCGAGGCCGACAAACTGCGCGAAGAGATTAAACTCACCGCCGGCGATGTGGTAACCGAGAACCTGCTGCGCACATCGACCAACAAAATCAAGGGCTACTACATAGGCAAAGGCTTCACACGGGTAGAGGTGACACCCACCACCACTCCCGACACCACAGGCCGTGTTACCATCACCTTCAACGTAGACCGTGGCAAAAAGGTGAAAATCGACTCGCTGATATTCGTCGGCAACGAGGCCATATCGACCACCAAGCTGCAAAGCAAGATGCAGAACACCCACGACGTGCACTACTTCGGCAAGCTGCGCTTCTGGACCAAGGTATTCTGGAAGAAAAGCCGCTACATCGAGAGCGACTTCCGCGACGACCTGAAGGGCATTGTAGACTACTACAACGAGCTCGGCTACCGCGATGCCCGTGTGGTGAGCGACACCGTGTGGAACGTCGACCCCAAAGACCTGAACATAAGTGCCAAGAAAAAAGCCAAACAGGATCGCGTCAAGGTGAAGGTGAACATTTACGAAGGCCGTAGGTTCTTCTTCCGCAATATCACCTTCAGCGGCAACACAGTGTACAGCGACGAGCTGTTGCACCGTGCTCTGCGCATCGAGAAAGGTGACCCCTACAACCGCACGAACCTCGAGCAGAACCTGAAGTACAACCCCTCGGGCACCGACATCACCTCGCTGTACATGGACAACGGCTACCTGTTCTTCCGTGCCACCCCGGTCGAGGTCGCTGTGGATGGCGACTCGATAGACATAGAGATACGTATTGTCGAAGGAAAACAGGCCAGGATACGCAATGTGTCGCTCGAGGGCAATACCATCACCAACGACAAGATTATAATGCGCGAACTGCATACCCGCCCGGGCGACCTCTTCAGCCGCGACGCTGTGATACGCAGCCAACGCGAACTGGTCACATTAGGCTACTTCAAGCAGGAGAGCATCCAGCCCGTACCCCAGCCCCACGAAGAGGACGGCACCGTCGACATAGTCTACAAAGTGGAAGAAGGCTCCACCAGCCAGCTCAACCTGCAAGGCGGCTATGGCAGCGGCATGATTATCGGACAAATCGGCATCCAGCTCAACAACTTCAGCGCACGCAACATATTCAACAAAGACGCTTGGGCTCCACTACCCGCCGGCGATGGCCAAAAACTGGGATTCAATGCCGTCACCAATGGCACCTACTACTATGCACTCAGCGCCTCGTTCACCGAGCCATGGCTGGGCGGCCACAGGGCGCAATCGCTCACCGGCACAGTATACCACAACCTCTACAGCAACGGCTTCTACACCGAGAAAGACAGCGAGAAGTACTACAGCCTTCAGATTACAGGCGCCGGAGTGAGCTTCTCGAAGCGTCTGAAGTGGCCCGACGACTACTTCATCGTCTCACATGGCATCAGCTACAAACACTATATACTGAACAACTACAGCCTCAATACCGACATCTTCACCGACGGCACCGCCAACGACCTTAGCTATGGCTTCACACTGAGCCGCAATTCGCTCGACTCGCCCATCTACGCCCGTAGCGGTTCCGAAGTATCGCTCTCGGCATACATCACCCCACCCTACTCTTTCATAGGCGGAAAAGACTATTCCAACGCCACACCGCAAGAGAAGTACAAATGGGTCGAGTACTACAAGGTGAACCTTCGTGGCTCGTGGATGCTTAACCTCGTGGGTAGCGTGGTCCTCAACACCCGCTTCCGCTTCGGTTTCATGAGCTATTACAACAAAGACATCGGCCTTGCACCTTTCGGACGCTACTTCCTCGGTGGCGACGGTCTCTCGTCGTGGATGCTCGATGGCCGAGAGGTCGTGCCTCTGCGCGGCTACGAAAACAACTCGCTCAACCCCAACGGAGGTGCATCGGTATTCGACCGCTTCACCATTGAGCTGCGCCAGCCTATCATAGAAAGCCCCAACGCCACCATCTGGGTCGCCGGCTTCCTTGAAGGCGGTAACAGCTGGGGCGACATCAGCGAGTTCCAACCGTTCAAAATGTATAACTCTGCCGGTATCGGAGTGCGTCTTTTCATGCCCATGTTTGGCCTCATCGGCGTCGACTGGGGCTATGGCTTCGACGGACAGAATGGCGGCAGCCATTTCCACTTCTCTATCGGACAAAGCTTAGATTAACACCACATGAGATACCGTCAATTACTCTTGCTCACCGCATTGCTATTTGTCTTGTGTCCATGCGCATGGACGCAAAAATACGCCTGCGTCAATACCGACTATGTACTGAAAGCAATACCTGATTACGGTAACGCCCAAAAGAGACTGGACAAGTACGTGGCCGACTGGCAGAAAGAGCTGGCCGATATGGCCGCTGAAATAGAATCGCTGCGCGCCAACTACGAACAAGAGAGCTACCTGCTGCCAGACAACCTGAAGAAGCGTCGTCAAGAGGAGATACAGCTTAAAGAACAAGAACTGCGGACCCTGCAGCAGCAGCGTTTTGGCGCAGGCGGAGACCTGGACAAAAGACGCGCCGAGCTATTGAAACCAGTGCAAGACCGCGTCTATAGCACCATAGAGCGTATTGCACATGAGAAGAACTATGCCTTCGTCTTCGACAAGGCTGGCAGTGCAACTATTCTTTTTGCCAATAAGAAGTACGACATCAGCGATGAAGTACTCGAAATGCTAGGTTATAAGCCTGGCGCAGCCTCGGATGCTGATCAGAAAGGCGAGAAAGAGCCCAAGGCAAAACGTCCGACGAACCCAGAGATGCGCGATGTACCAGGTGGCAAAAATCGCGACATATCGGCACCTCTCGGAGCACAACCCAGAACACCTCGAAACAAATAAACAAACAATAGAATCAAAATGAAAAAGACACTCATCGCAATGGTGGTCTGCCTGCTCACCCTCGGTGGCACGGCCATGGCCCAGAAGAACGTAAAACTCGGACACATCAACTCGAACGACCTGATGCAGATTATGCCGGGTCGCGACTCAGCTCAAACAGTACTGCAAGGCGAAGTGGCAGAACTTGAAGAGACCCTCAAGTCGATGCAAGCAGAAGCTGAGAAACGCTACAACGACTATGTGGCTAATCAAGCTGGTTGGACAGACCTGATCCGTCAAACAAAGCAGCGCGAAATCCAGGACATGGCATCGCGTATCGAAGAGTTCCAACAGAATGCTCAGAAGCAGCTGCAGGAGCGCGAAGCCGAACTGCTGAAACCCATCATTGACCGTGCAAAGAAAGCCATCGAGGAAGTTGCCAAAGAAGGTGGCTACACCTATATCCTTGATGCAGGTACCGCAGCCGTGCTCTATTCGCAGGACAGCGACGACATCATGCCTCAGGTGAAAAAGAAACTCGGCCTTAAATAAGAGAACGCTTTTTTTAAAGCACAAATAATAAAAAGGAATTCCCCCACTCAGCAATGCTGAGTGGGGGAATTCTTATTATGGCCTAAGCCGGTGCTGTTTGTTATTCTACGATTACTCTCTTCGTGCGGTCACCAACCTTGATGGTGTATCTGCCTTTCTTCACAGCAAATGCGTTCTTGCCTTGCGATACAGCATTGATAACCTCGTTGCCTACCTCGTCGTATATAACGATTCTAACACCTTCAGTAGTCTCAATCTCGATGTTGCCGGCATTGACATGAATATTGGCGAGAGAGTCAGCATCGCGCAAGCTCACTCCACCAGAGAGTCCAGAACTACCGGTAGCCAGCCAACGGTTCACGATCTCCTCGGTCTCAGGAGTACGGAGTATGAGCATACCCATACGGTTGTTCTCCTGGGGCTCGTAATCGGTTATACCGCCAAGTGGCGTTACTATCAGGCGATTCTTATTGACCTTGTTATCGTCAACAAGTCTCTTATAGACCACATTGCAACGCTGCTGCGAGAGCCATATATTGTGTTTCACTGTACCTGTAGCCGAGTCTGCAGCACCGAGCAAGTAGAACGTCAGCGAATCATCAAGACGGTTCACCTCGCGGGCAAAACTCTGCAGACGCTTGTCGGCGTTGTAGTCCAACTCATATCGGTCGAGCTGGAAGTACACCACCACCGCGGGCAAACCATGCATTTCGTTGAAGTCAAGCAACTCTGCAAGCATGTTCTCCGGATGACGGTTGTATCTCATACCTTTGTTGATAGCATCAATCTCGTCGGCCAGGCTGTCATACTTACGCAACAGAGCATCACGGTTGCCGTTGTTCGCTATTATCAGATCCATCAACGAGTCTTGGGCTTTGCTTAGCGAGTCTTGGGCATGACTAAGCTTGCGCACCTCAACCTCGCGGCTTTGCAGCATTCCAGGCGAACCGACGGTGAGAAATTCGTGGTAGGTCTTCACACGTCTTGACTCTCTGGTACGCGGGTTGAACTTGCGTACCGAATTCAACAAGTTAAACTTGGCGCCAAATGCCACCGATGGTATCTTATCAAATATTGAATATGAATTGTCGTATGGCGACCAGTCCCATGTCGACTCCGACACGAAGAAGTCGAACAACAAATTGAGTGCAAATTCCTGCGAGAAAACATACTCAACACCGAGACCTGCCGAAAAAGCCAGTTCCCAGTTCTTACGGAACGAACCAACTTCTCCGCGCGGATTACGCTGCTGACCAAATAACATAGACATACCAAGGCCTACCGGAGTATAGACATGCAGGTGTTTTTGCTTACCCAACTCATAACCTTTTATGAAGTTGGTCCAGTCAAAGGTTACATAGCCCATCAAAGCCATAGCATGAGCGTGGTAAGGATAATAGCCATTCGCATTACTGTCATCTGTTGTTATATCTATAAATGGCTGTAATCCATATTTGGTCTGTCCATCGACATTAAATATAGAAACACGACCAGAGACTGCTAAATCAGGTATAATCCACTTACCTATCTCTACACGTCCCACATAGTTTAGCTTATTGACACGGGCCGACGCCACCAATTCGTTGCCACTGAAGGTTTGAATACCGGCAGAGAAGTTTACGAACCAGTTGTCGAACGGAGACGCTATTATATATAATAGTGTATCACGGTCTGCACCCAATGCAAAGCCTCGCCGCTGGAAATTCTGTGCTGACGCACTTAGCGTTGTTAATAGCAATAATAGTACAAACAGTATTTTTTTCATATTATATGATATATACCTATTTCTTATTATCTTCTTTTTCTTTCTTTTGCTTACTGTCATCCTCATCGCTACCGTAGCCGTAACCATAGCCGTAACCGTAGCCATAACCATAGCCGTAACCATAGCCGTAACCGTAGCCGTAACCATAGCCGTAACCATACTTACGCTCTAATGGCATCAGTTTCTTATAGTGTACGTCATTGAGGACAATTGCCATATTGGAGTAGGTATGCTCTTGGTACATCTGATCCACCTCTTCGAGCAGACGCTTATCGAACTTACCCGCACGCAAAACAAACAGTGTGTTGTCGACCAAGTGCTTTATTATTTCAGTATCGACCACCGAGCCGGTAGGAGCGGTGTCGAACAGTATATAATCATATCTTTCTCGCAACACCTCCATCAACTTGTCGAGTTTTCCATTGCTGAGCAGCTCTGTCGGATTGGGAGGTATCGGACCGGTAAATATACTATCCACACCGTTTAATATCAGGTTGTGGCATATTATATCGTCGATATTATTGGTCTTTCCGACAAGATAATTTGAAAGTCCTGCATAGTGGCGCGAATAGAATCGACGTGTGAGCGACCCGCGACGAAGGTCGAGGTCAAGCAGCACTACCCGTTTGCCCGCTATGCCGAGACTGGCTGCAAGGTTGGACGAGATAAAAGTCTTACCCATACCAGGCAGTATTGATGTTATCATATAGCAACGCGAGCGGCTTTCGCCTGCGTCGGTACCCAGGAAGTCCACCTTGGCCCTGAGCAGTCTGAACGACTCGGACATGGCGTCATTGTCATTGTCGATAACCACCAGGTCGCGCTCGTCATCTTTTGCACGGGCAGGTATCTCACACAGGAACGGTGCCGAGGTGACGTGTATCACATCACTATAGAACTTCACCTTGGTGTCGAACAGGCGCCTCAGGAAGAACACCGCCACCGGCACAAGCAGTCCTATCAGCAAGCCCATCATAGTGGTGCGGGATTCATTGGGAGCTATCGGCGAACGGTTCACGCGGGCAGGATCGAGCACTTTGCCGTTGGGCTCTATCGAGGGCTGACTTATCATCAATTCCTCGCGGCGACTCAGCAGGTGCAGGTACAGCTCCTCTTTTATCTTCTGCAAACGTTCTATATTCTCTATATACAACTGCTGCTCTGGCACACTGCGCATCTTGCTGGCTGCCATGTCGGCCGTGGAACGTACACCGGCAATGCGTTCTTGAAGTACACCTATGTAAACACCGAGCAGTGTATTCATATCTCGTTTGAGTCTCTCCAGCTCAGCCTTGCGCTGCCGCACAGTGGGGTTGTTCTGGTTTTGGAAAGAGCCCAACTCAAGCACAATGTCGTTGTAATTAGAGATAAGTTTCGAGATATGCTCGTCATCGATACCCACGTTGCTCGGTATGATTTTAGGCTCATCACTACTCTCGTTCACTTGCATCAGGTAACGTGCTGTGGAGAGTTGCTTGTTGAGACGTTCAATCTCTTCCGACGACTGTATACTGGTAGCCAAATAGGTTTGTCCATAGGAGGAGAGGTCAAGCAGACTATTCTGCCGTTTGAAGTTGGCCAGAGCATTCTCCTGTATACCCAAATCGGAATGGAGCAGTTTCAGACGCTCATTGATGTAATCGTAAGTGTAAGCGATGATGCGCTGCTTGTCTTTCACAGCGTCTTCATTGTAGACCTTGATAGCTTCGTTGATCACCTCGGCCGCACGTATTGGCGAGGCATCACGGAGCGAAAGGTTTACTATGGTGTTCATCTCATCATCACGAAACACCTGCATGGCTGCACGATAATAATCAGCCGTGGCATTAAGTGAATTATGGCTGACATGTATCGGAATATTATAGTACGACGGAGTACAATACCAGGTCTTCTCTGGCACCACCCGGCCAAATGGGGTAGCTACCGTGTCCCCAAACCTGGCGGATATAGGCACATAGTTATCCAATTCAATGGTAACCAAACTATCATCCACAACTGTGACATTGAAGTCCATGACGTCCTCTTCATTGTTGTCGACAAAAGCCACTGTTACCGGCGACTCGCCATAGAGGTCTTTCACACGATTCACCAGTTTGGTCTTCGTCGTATACCTCACATTGAGGTTCAAAGCTTTTGCCACCTCGAGCATTGCCGACTTCGAGGTGAGGATCATCATCTCGTTGTTTATTGAGCTATTGTACAGCGACCTCGTGGCAAACATATTCTTAATCGAGGCTTCACGTATCGAACCATCATTGTTGCCTGTCGAAGAGCCCTTTATGAGCACTCTGGCATAGCTTTCGTATACACGGTTCTGGTGTCTTACCCAATAGCCAGCAACAACAGCACCTATCACACCACAAAGCAACAGCCAATGTGCATTCCGCAATATGGTGAACAGCACATCCTTAACATGTAGTTTCGGACCTGTCTTTTCGTCAAGGAATGACGTCTCGTTTGTTCTTGCGTTGTTTGCCATCTTGTACCGTCAGTTTTATTTTGTTGCTCTATAGAGTGCCAATGTGGCCACAAGGGTTGCCATCGAAGTAATCGACGAAACCAGACCGAGCCAGAATGTAAATTCGCTACGATAAGTGCCGGCATCGACACCATCCATTACTATGAAGTCATTCTGCTGCAACATAAAAAAGGGATCGTAGAACACGTCGCTTGACCGCGGATCCAGATACCGCATTACCATCTTACCATTCACCTCACGCATCACTCCTACATGGTCACGACGTGTGTAATTGCTCAGTCCGCCCATCATAGCCAAGGCCTCAAGGAATGTACACCTTTCGTTAGGAACATTTATGACCATTCCTTTGCCCCCTCCTATCACAAATATCTTGAACGCCTTGAAACGGACCATTACATATGGGTCATCCAAGTAGTCGCCCTGCTCCAGCATACGCCTCAGCACATCCTGCAGACGCATGCGCGTCAAGCCGGCGACATGCATCTTGCCCAGCACAGGGAATTCAATATCGCCATTCACATCGACCAGATAGTCATTGCCTTCCGGGCCGGCATTGAACGGGGTTGCCATCACCTGACTTGCCTGTGAGGTCGACACCCGGATAGTGAGTTCGTCATAGGGTGCGATACGAGCCTCGAACTTATCTTCCAGCTCGATCTGCGTTCCCTGCGTCATATCCTGTAGATAGTTGACTCTGCGCGATGTTACACACGATGTAAACATCGTTGCCACAACCGCTACCAAGATTACTCTTATATAAAATCTGTCCAGCATACGCCTTTTTTATTAATTCAATTAAACGCGCACTATTTATTAATATTGCGCAATGTGTATTAAAAAAGGTTAAAATATCGTTTTTTTACACATGAAGTGTCATTTTTCTCACAAACTTATAAACATCTCCCACTAACCATCGTCTCCACATGGGTGCCTCAAACCTTTATCATTCCTCTCTCCGATCTCCTCTTCCTCCGTATCTGGTCCGTATTCGGTCCGTATCCCCTCCGTATCAGGTCCGACTCAACTCCCACCTAACTCTCACCTAACTCCCACCTAACTCTCACCTAACTCCCACCTAACTCTCACCTAACTCTCACCTAACTCTTACCTAACTCTTACCTAACTCTTACTATCGGCAGACCCGACACGACGGTGACCACACGGGGCTCCATCCATCCTTCACTGGTCACGTGTGGACTCTAATCAAAGCATGCTCTCATTGTGATAATGATGCAGAATAGAGGCAACTATTTGTTCAGCCGCACGTCCGTCGCCAAACTGCGACGGAGGTACTGGCTTCACACTCCACATTCTCTCTGCTGCCGCCACAATAGACCATTCTTCCCCGCCCGCCAGAATTGCTGCTCCGCAGTCCACTATTTCCGTCCACTCGGTCTCTGTTCTCAATACCACACATGGACGTCCAGAGAAGAACGATTCTTTCTGCAGCCCGCCACTGTCGGTCATCACCAAGCGCACTTTTTGCAGGACTGCCAAAGTCTCATGATATGATAGCGGAGGCACCGGTTTTATATTGTCAAACATCATGCTTTCAACGGCTTTGGCGACGCGCGGATGAACTGCGAACATAACATTGGCCCCAAGACGGCCTGCCGCCATGTCAACGCTTGATAGTATGGCCTTTAACCGTTTATCTTCATCCGTATTCAAGTTTCTATGCAAAGTCAAAAGTATCTGCTCTCCTTCGTAGCAATCTGGCAGCATTGCCGACGAAGCATAACGACGCACATTGTCAAGCATCACATCGCCTGAGAGGAAAACCTTGTCATGCGCAAAGCCCTCGCGACAAAGGTTTTCCTTTGCCGCTTCGGTAGGTGCAAACAGCAGTGTTGAAGCATGGTCTGTTAGCACCCGGTTCAGTTCTTCCGGCATCGCACGGTTGTACGACCGCAAACCAGCCTCAACATGCATCACCGGCACATTGACCTTCGCTGCAGCCAAGGCTCCTGCCAAGGTAGAATTGGTGTCTCCATAAACCAGCACTGCATCGTAATGTTCTGATAACAAAACCTCTTCAACACCTCTAAGCATCGCAGCAGTCTGTGCACCATGGCTGCCACTACCCACACCCAGATTATAGCGCGGTGCAGGTATATCCAGTTCTCGGAAAAAACGGGCCGACATGGCGTCATCGTAGTGTTGACCAGTGTGCAGGATATCCTCTTGTATTTGACCGGAGTACAAATCCCTGATAGTATGACTTATGGCTGCAGCCTTAATGAATTGCGGCCGAGCTCCCACGATTGTCAGTAATTTCAGCATGTTGTTCTATTATAAGCCTACGATAATTCTGTCTATCAGCCTTGGTGCTTTCTTAACGATATAAGCAGGCGTTTTACAATGTTTTTACCCCACTGCATACCAGCTTCAGACACCCATCCCAACCCAAACGGCATCCATCGCTGCGGATGGGTGTTTATTAGTAGGGAATATTTGTGTATTGGGTGCTGTATACACCTGATAGCATGTATTATATCATCCGTGGAATGAAATACTAATCCCTCTGTCTGCCAACGCTGTTGCTGCTCAGTCACCTTGTCGCGCACGCTCACCTTATACCCGTCCCACCGGCGACCGGTATCGGTCAGGTACAATGTCTTGGTAAAGTCGGTATCAAGCATTGGCTCATAGTCGATACCGAGAGCATGTATATCATATTGTTTCCAGATACTTTGGCTATCGAAAGGAGACCGGGGCGAACCATGTGCACATGCAGTGCTGATAGGAACTACCGAACGCAGCCGTTCTAGGTTGCGGCAGAAATCCTCGTAAGCCGCTGCAGAATCACCATTGCATGTAGTCAAGCACTCATAATGGTAGCCTGCAGTATGTCCCATGGAGACAATCTGTTGGATAATATTTTCATCGTAGCTTTCAGGTACAGTCCGAAAATAATATGTTGCCTTCAGACCAGCTTCCGCTTCCACCTGCGCTATACGCAAAGAAAAATCGGGACGCAGGTCCACGTCATGCCTGAGACTAAAGTCTTTATGCTCTTTCAGAGCATAAAGCAGTTCCTTGTATTTCTCTACAGTGAAGTCCACTATTTTTTCAGTTGCTTGATGATTCTTGCCGGCACTCCAGCAGCGAGGGTGCGAGGTGGTACGTCTTTGGTTACCACTGCACCAGCAGCTACAATTGCCCCTTCACCGACGGTGACGCCGGGGAGGATGGTAACGTTCACCCCCACCCAGGCGTTTTTGCCTATAATTGTCGGTGCTACAAATGACTCTACACAGTTGGAATGGTATTCCATGGGGGTACTGTGTGCCAGCACGTAATCGTTGCCGGCCAATGAGGCACCGTCTTCAATGATTACAAAATAGGGATACGGGTAATCAAGGGTGCAGCCGGGCCCGATATGCACCTGCTTGCCTATCTGCACTCCCCGCCATCGCTGTAGTCTTATTCTCAAGCCATTCCAAGGGCAACACATAGCCCACTGATTGAAAACGTGGTCTTTCCAGCGTATAATAGCAAACCAGATGGCACTATGGTAGCCATGTATCTTTGCTGATTGGCGAATGGTGCCCCACAGGCCTGCACGTTTATAGTGCGGCAGAGGTTGTCTTTTCAATTCAAGATAGGCTTTCATATTGCTCTATGTAGTTGACAAAGAATTCCGTGGGGTCAATCATGTCGTTTAGCATCCGCTGTCGTTTGGCTTGCCATTCGTTCTTCAGTTCTTTGAGATCTCGTGCCAGCAGTTGCTCAATGTGGTGGTACATCTTGTCAAATTGTGTTGGCAGATATGCATAACAGAGGCCATACCTCTGTTCCAGCATATTGGGCACCGAAAGGCGTCCGGCAAAAGTATTGCATTTCAATGCCGGCACACCCAGCACCGCAGCCTCAGAGGTCATGGTCTGGCTGTCGCCGAGGAACATAGAGCTGTAGGCCATCAGCGAGTGTATGTCTTCTGGTGGCACAGGTAGCCGATATTGTTCAAATTCAGGTTCGATGGCTCTCTCTGAAGTAATGATAACACGTCCGTGAGGTTTCAATAATTCAACCAAGGCTTTCTTCTGCTCCATCGTCAATCCTTGTTGTCCCACGTCGTGATGCCCTTTGAGCGCTACGAAACGCATGATGAAAAAGCGTTCGCCTTCATGTACCCCAGCCCGTTGCAGTACGGATGGTTCGGGTGTGAAACGTTTAGGATGTAGATATGCAAGTTCATGTGTCCCTGCATAATATACAGCATGTTTAGTTTTTCGCCGTATGCAGTCGGGTGTAAAAACTACATTGCTTAGCGGATGTTCATATTTTACCGAAAGAGGTTCAACGGCATCGTCATCATCGTCGAAAACGAACGAACGCATCTTGGAGAGTTTCGACACATGACTCAGTACCAGACCGCTACTAAGACCCAGGCCGATATGGTTCTTGCGGACGAATCGTAGAATTTCAACGTCCTGGTGTGCCACTGTCAGTGCCTTTCCGAGCAGGGAGTCTTTCTTCCCTCCGAGATCCAGCCAAGGTTTCATTCCATAGTGTTCCATAAGGCGCTTGGCTACAGGAATATCCCTTACCGAATAGTAAATCCGGTGCCCCTTCCCCTCTAGCTCCTTGGCCACATTCCTCAGCAAATGAACGTGCCCTGGATGCCCTATATCAATCAGTATATTCATGTTTCCGGTTATTTGGACTTTTCTCGGTACATCACCCGTTGATAGAGCAACTTGATGTTCTTTCTCATATTTAGCAGCACGCTGTATCGAGAGAAGATGATCACGGGTACGAAAGCCAGAGTGGGAGCATATTTCTTTTTGTAGTGAGCAACTCCGCCAAGAATCAGGTCGTCAACCCCTTCATTGTGAAGGATACGCATAGCCTCCCACACCAGTAATTCATTAGGGCATAGATGCATATACTCTTCGAGCGATGCGGCGGTAAAGTAGGTGGCAGTACCAGACTGCGTGTATGCAAAGATACCAGAGGCTATTGAGATTCCACTAGGGGTTACCACTTCAAGCATCAGCACATTACGAGGAAACAGCGACCGGCAGAGTGCAATAATGTTTTTGTAGCGTTGGCAGGGAAGCCCTTTGCTGTGTTTGCGCCGCATCATATCTTTCAGGTGTTGACTGTGGCGCTGTGCAAACGGGCCGATCTCTTCGGGTCTTTCCACCTGTTTCACAATCAGTCCCTCTTTACGTGCCTTGTTGATACAGTATTTGCACGACTTGTAGTGCAGGCTTTGCCACAGTTCAGTTTCAGATGGCCGCAAATCGATGGAATAGGTATATCGTGGATTGTAATGAATCGAAGCTGCATCAAGCGCGGGCAGTGCATTATCTTCCTCGGTGTTACGCAGTTGATAGTCGCATATTTGTAGATAGTCTGCCTTGTGGCTTTTGAATAGGTATTGTGCCAGTTGTTGGTAGATACTTATTCGCTCACTCGGTGTGATTTCCTGTAGCATGCAGAGCCCTTGGGCGTAGGTTCCGGTTCCCATCGATGGTGCAATAACCACCCTGATACCCAACCAACGATGCGACCCTACAAAGTATCCAACAAGTTCTTCATTGTGGCGTACTTCTATTAGCAGGGTATGTACGCGCAACCGGTGCAGGTATTCGACCCATTGTCGGGTGAAGAAGATGCTGCTATCTGGTGCCGCCATTAGGACATCCCATATGGCAGGTGAGGGTTTGACGGAGTGGAAGGTATAGGTCATTTATGCAGATATTTGAGAAGTGCAATGGCTTTGCTGCCCAGCCAGTAGACGACAGGTCGGCATACGTGCAGGTAACGGCCGTGCTCCACCAAGGTGCCACCGAATTGGGCTTTAAAGTCACGCACGCCATAATCTTCTTTCGGAGTCCCTGCCCCCATCATGTCATAGCGCTCGAAGCCATTGTCAGCGGCATAACGGATAGCCGCATAGTTGGCCATAATGGAAGGGTATAGGTCGTGGTATTCTTTGTCGAGACCACAACAGTACCAAGCGTATGCTACATGGTGCTCAAGCATCAGGATAAGCTGACCTCCTATGGTCTTGCCTTGAGAATCTTTGACAATGAAATATTTGGCAAAAGGTTCCTTCCTCAATTGCTCGAACATGCTGAGTGGTGGCAACGGTTTGTGTATTTTGGTACGGTAAAGATTTGACAAGATGTCATAGAATCCTTTTATGTCTGGATTCTCGCAACTTATGTTCACCCCATTCTCAGTTGCACGCCGGATACGTCGCCGCCGGCTTTTATCCATGCGTTTGTCTACTTGTTCACCCTCAGAGACATCAATATGAAAGTTGTAATGGGGTGCGTATGAGAAACCACAGGTCTCAAATATTTTTTTCCAATATGAGTAGTCGTTAAGATTGCGGGTCTCAATGTAGATACATCGGCGACTCAGTTGTTTCTTGAGAGAGATGAGCATCAAGGTAAGCGCCTCATCGGATATTTCATTAGCAAGCAACGGTCCACCGACAATGATGGCACGGCGCGAGAGCATTTGTTTCAGTCGACCACCGTCGCCTTGAATATACCCGACAACAACCCCAAGTAGTTTGTCTTCTTCTGTAATTGCCACGACGAACGCCTCCATAAAATTGAGGCTATTGAAGAAAAGAAAAGCCTCAGGAGACTGAAACCAAGAGGCGACAGAAGACTTCCGTAGAAGATTATCCCAGGCGATAGGATCTATTTGCGAGTATTGTGTCAGCAGGGTCATGGTTCGTCGATGATACTGAGGTGTTTGTTGTTGGACATCAAAGGTAGTTTGTCGACAATCTCAAGACTTATGTCTTTGCCGGTACACGACGACCAATGATTGATGATATTATATTCATCTTCATGGGAAAAATTCTTGTTTACAACCAGCCGGAATCGTATGTTCCCATCTTTTTGTTTCACCACCTGCCATCCGTCGACCGACGGGAAATTATCCGAAAAAAAATGAGTGAAATTATGTACTGTCAGCAGGGTTCCATTAGCTTCTACAAGAGTTTCGCATTGGCGACCTATGATACGTATGATGCGACCGTCTTTAACCTCGACAAGGTCTTGGGTGTCGTAACGGATAAAAGGATGAGCAAAATTCCATAGATTAGTGCTGACCACCCGGCCAATACCATTGACAACGGGCTTGTTATTGTTGTCAAGAATTTCGATAATACCATAGTAGCACGAAATGTTGTATCCATCGTGTAAAGGTGTCTCGTAAGTGTTAGGGGTCCCTTCGCAGCTATAGGAGTCTATGATATCGCACCCAAAGGCCTTTTCTATCTCTTCTCGGTACTCCTTAGTGAGTGTCGACCCCGTAGTCATGATGTGTTGTGGTGTGAAATAGTAGCAGGAATGACTATTGCGGTAGCGTGCCAAAAGGTATAAGGGGCTAGGATAGGATCGAATAATAGTGGGTTTGGCATGTTCAATTTTGTCCAAGACTGACTTCAAAATGTCGTCATTAATAGAATAGAACGGCACATAGACGCAATTATTCACCAAGTCCTGAAGTTGTTTCACCTTGCTGGGGCGTTTGCCGTTGGCAATCTTCATATATCGGTCACCAAGACTGTAGCCAGATAAGTACCAAGTCCTTAACTTGGCCGCCATATTGACGGAATAGGAGATTTTCGTCTCATAAAAGGTGAAGGGCTCACCGGTGCTACCACCAGAACGTGTGGGGATACGTTTCTTTATGGGGAAGTTTTTGGCACTGAATCTACCAATTCCTTCCTGTCGCATAATGGATTTGTCTACAATAGGCAGCTGGTCCAGGGTGGTAGTGTCTGGATTCAAATCGTGGGTTTGAAACCATTCATTATAGAAGGGCACTTTCTTGGCGGCGTATGTAAGGAGTTCCCGTAGTCGTTGCTGCTGGAAGTCGGCCATCTGTTGCGGACTCCATTGCTCGGCCTCTTTAATCAGTCGCAGGTATTTATGTACCTGCTCTCCTTTTATTAGGTCACCCAATGGTAGTATGATGTGTTCATGCAAAAATGCCATAAGACATGTATAATTGTTTTTTGATACCCTCCCAACGATACCGGCCTACCTCTTGATGAGCTTTCGTTATCATCTCTTTGGCGAGTGATTGGTTCTCGATGGCCCATAACATTAGTTCTGCCAATTGCTCGCTGTCGTTACTTTCGAACAGCAAACCATTACTTCCGCTCTGAACCATATAAGGCACACCACCCACACGGCTGCTGATAATCAACAGCCCCGCATTCATAGCCTCAAGAATGGAGACAGGCATATTGTCGACTGTAGGAGCGGAAAGCATTATGTCTGCCTGGTCAAGACATCTGTAAATTTCGCTATTATCTACACGACCAGTGAAGGTAACATTCTTAAGTCCCATCTCCTGAGATAGATAAATGAGTTTATCGTGATCTGTTCCACTGCCAACCAATGTTAGGGTCGATTCCGGTATTACAGTTTGAACTTTTTGGAAAGCCAATGGGAGTCGTTCAATTCGATGATGTTGGGGATGATTGCATAAGGTAGGTAGTGTTTGTCAAAGACCTTGGCGAGGAAGCCCGAGAGGACAATATTGGTGTCGGTACGTAGTAGATAGTATTTTACCAGACGGATGTGTTTAGCAAAGAATTTCTCGCCACCACCACCGTGGTAGGTCAGCACCACACGTTTCTTCAGCCTTTGTCCGACGGTGACACCGACGATGGCTGGCAGAAATCCCCAGCCCGAGCAGCAGTGGATATGCAGCACGTCGTAGTCGCGGGCAACCTTATGTAGCCGACATAATAATCCGAGCCGCCAAAAGATGGAACCTTTCGTGGAGAAGATGTCTGCAATATGTCCATCACCCCTCAGATGTTTCTGTAGAAGTTCTACTTGACCTGAGATACCTCCGACACCAGGCTTATAGTTGCATATCAACAAAACTTTCATGTCTCAACCAAAACTAAAAAAACAATCAAAAACGATGAAATGTTCTATCCCAGCCATGTGGGGATCTCTTTGCCATAACTATAGTTGATTATTTTGTGTATGCTATGCCCGATGGAGAAGTTTTCCGTATTGAAATTTATCAGGTATCCTATCGGTTTATCAGTCAACTTCAAATAAGTCATTAACTGTTTGAAGTGAACCTTCTCCAGCTGTGATACTGATTTCAGTTCAAGAATCATACAATTCTCAACCAGGATGTCCAATCGGAATGCAAGTCCAAGGTCTTGGCCAAGATATTCAATTTTAATTGGAACCTCTTGCTCTGCCAGTAAACCAGCATTGTCTAATTCAATCATCAATGCCTGTTGATACACAGATTCAAGCAATCCTGGACCAAAATGTTGATATACGTTCATTGCACAGCCTAATACTTGATAGGATAGTGTTGTGGAATAATCAGTCATGAAGGAATGCTGTGTTATTATTTTTTTAGTTTTTTAGTTTTGTTTGAGAAGAATGCCCAGGCGAAAGACATCACCGGCACCACCCAGTACCAAATTTTGATGAACTTGTAATTCTTTGCATTGAGCAGTGTAACGCCGTAAGCCGCAATGATAAGTAGACAAGGCAAGGCTGGCAGTAGGAATCGCTCCGAGTTGGCGAAGCCACTGGACGAAATAATACCCAGATAGGCGATGACGAAAGAGCCTATGAGACTCAGATTACGCCAATTCTTGGTAATGAAAATAGCACTAAACACAGCGATGAGCACAAATCCTCCAAAGAAGTTGCGCACATAGTTTCCTCCGCTAATCATCTGCTGGTTGTATTGCTCGTCTACATCCACCATTGTAGGAAACGGCATCACAAACATCATAGGGGCCATGACGGTTCCCGTAGCATATTTAGCCCACTGGTTACCTCTCGCGGTCTGTATTGACCTTTTGGCATCTTGGTTGCTTTCGCGGTCTTCCCAAGTGGCTTGTACCTCGGTAGTGATAACTCCGCCGGTCAACGTAACCACAGCCAACATACCCCAAGCAATGAGCATGATACGCTTGACTCGTCCCACGACCGAAGTATTGGTAAATACCAAAGCAGTAACAAAAGAGAAGATCGCGGCACCGCCCAACACTGTGCGGAACGAAAACAAGCTAACTCCAAGCAGTACCGGAATGATAATGGTGAGTACGTTGTAATTCTTGCTTCGCAACAGGTAGTCGGAACGCTCCAGAAAAGCTATTAGCAAGAACACCATGAATGACTCTTTTAGATGCATGCCACAGTAAAAGATAAGATTGGGCATGAAACAGGTGAATACTGCCGCCAACCTGCCACCCTCCTCGCCAACGTTGCGCTTGGCCAGCAGGTAAATCAGCAGAACTGTGATGGCACTGAAGATACTATTGACCAATCGTGGTAGCAATATGCTGTAGCCTGTGATCTTAGAGAGCAGCGAGAGGTAAAATACATAACCAGAGTCAGAGATGGAATCAGAACTAACAAACAAGTAGTTCCATATGTCTTTGATAGATGCATGCACATTACCCATCGACTCTTCGTAATACCAGACGGAGTCGCCAGCAGAAAACTCGAAAGGCATTCCAGTTTTGGCAGAGTAGTAGAAATAACTGAAGATTGCCCATGCCCATCTCAACCCCAAGGCTGTAAGGAACAAGTTGGATAATAGTTTCTTCTGTGGTATGCTCTGCCATTTACGACTGCAGTATGAACTCAGCAGGAAAAAACTCACTACCCACATCACCCCTATCAGTAAAAAATCGATTGACATGGCGTGGCGAAAGAAAACCAATGATACAGCCGTCAATGCCCCAAGATAAAGGTATATGCCTTTAGTAGCTATTTGTTTTGGGAAAAAAGAAAGCATTTTATGAATGCGTTAATGTGTAAATGTGTTAATGTGTGAACTATAAGACATCAAGACATCGGGGTTCTTTTCACTTCTTTTGGTTTTGATTGAGATTCTCCAAGCAACGTTTGAATTTTATCAGCGTGGTCATGTTTTTTTGTCCCACCAATTTCCGCAGAACTCCTTTCCTTCCCTTGTTTTTATTGTTGTTCCACGACCCCATGAAGTGATGATTGCAGTAGGTGTTTTCGGTGAGCAGGTACTCGCCGGTGGTCTGATGCGGACAGAAGTAATCCGAGGGGAATACAGTCAGGTCCTTATATTGAGACATCTTTCCGTCGCATACGAACCCGTTGGATTGCATGATGCGACTGATGCGCCAGGTGTTTGTTGTTGTATCATAGCTGCCGTCAGGCATAAGGAAGTGTGCATTGTCGTAAGCATGCAGTTGTTCCTCGACCCATTGTCCGCCTGCCTCGCTGGCCATCAAACCTGTTACAGGCGGCTTGTGTTTACTGCCTTCATAGCCGGTGAAAGCCTTGAGGTGGAGCAGGTCGTCCAGAGGTTTTAGTATTTCCACATCGGTATCCATATACACCCCGCCCTCGGTGCTAAGGGCGTACAGCCTCACATAGTCGGTGACGAAAGCATACTTTCTGGCAGCGTAGGCTTCTTGGGTATAGGGCACGCTGTCGACATCGAAGTCGTCTTCATTCCAGAGCTTATAGTTCCAGTCTGGCATATGGTTATGCCACGATGCGATGCAGTCCTGAGCCAACTGAGGCATCTCGCCACGACCAAACCAGCAGTAATGTATTGTCTTGGGTATCATAGTCCCTTTTTGTAATACTTAAATGCGTCACGATAACCCGCAAAAAGAGCACTGATGGCAGGCCAATATTTGGGGTGTAGATTGATGATGAGGTTATATAATGTATAGTTGACCAACGCATAGATTCCTCCCAGCAGGGTGCGCACTTTGTGACGGCTGGGCCAGATATGTAACAGCCAGAACAGAGTGCGGTTGCGGGCAATGGTGTAGAGCCGTATGCGCTTGGCCTCCAGTTTGCTTTTTGCAGGACGTCCCGCACCAGCGTCCAGATGTGTGTATCCCGTGTCGGGGGTGTAAGCAATACGCCCGCCATGCAAATATAACTTATAGAAAAACACTGCATCGTCGTAAGCAGCGTATTTTGACAGCCTTCCTTGTTCCAGCCAAACCTCTTCGTCGAACCTGACATCTTTGGCCATCGATCCCTTGATGAAGAAGCATTGGAAACAGCCTGCTTGACACAGTTTGTCCTCGCAGTTGACATAGGTGCGGTGCCCGGCCGTGCTGGTGATGACATCAAACCATTCACTCTTGCGGCGACTATAAAACACCTGTCCGGTAAAGGCTCCCCGAGCCCTCTTGACCTCTGCAAGTAACTGCGTTTTCTTAGAAACTTTTTGTGGAGGTTCACTGTTGTGGCAACCACCGTTGGGGAATGCCAGCGTACAATCCAACTGTTTCGCCTGTAGATGTTTGTACATCTGTTCCGCAAAATCAGCAGGGAAATCCAGATCGTCGTCCAACACCAGTAGATATTCGCCTTGAGCGGCTTCGATACCTGCGGCTCGTTGTGTCACCATTCCTTTGTTACATCGTACAATTTTTTCGTAACCTAGTGTATGGTCTAATGTGTAGCCATCAGGAATGGCGACAATTACTTCCAGGGGTATGACAGTCTGCCGTTCAATGGCGTTCAACATTGTACGGTACTTTTCTCCTGTATTTCCTAGAGTGCGAATAACAACTGAATATGAAACTTTATTCATGGGAATCAAATGGAAATCAGGATTGTCAATTATGAGAAAACCTACTTTGTAAACGTTTTAAAAACGATTCGCCTACTTGTGAGTGGGTCGTATAGGATTCAATCGTTTCAGAATAGAGGTAACCATAATGATCAAGAGAATTGATGAGATCCTTAATATGTCGCTCATAAGTAGGATCTTGTCTTGAACAGAAAATATGAATAACTGACTTAGAACCCTTATGTTTTTGGAGTAGGTCAGGCATCACATCATCTAAAATGTGAGATTCTTTTTCCCCAGCATTACTCCCCATCATGGCATAGAATACTTTATCGTCAGGTATCTCGCTTGACACATACTTTCCGATGTGATACTGACAAGCTGCAGCAAATATTTCATCTGCATGAAAAACCAAGCCAAAATAAATGGCACATGTACCTCCTTTACTGCTACCAGCAAAAAACAAATGCTTATAGTTCCCTTTTTTTATTGTTTCGTCAATAAGATCTATTGTTATCGATTCAGGTTTTTTCTCCCCATTTTCATATAAATTGTAGGATCCTTGATAGCCAAAATTATCATTAATATAAAGCCTATCAACATTTTTTACACCCATCAATCCTTTTACATAATTGTATTTACGAGGTCTATCTTTACTGAAACCAGGAAACAACACCAATAAAGATTCGCTCCCCTCTCTAAACCAAAGATATTTCAACCTCCTCCGAAAACTATGTTCATGAGTTAACAAAAACAATAGGTTTTTACACTTTTCGACAATTCTATTAATTGAAACTTTCTTCATGACAACTCTTCTGGCTTAAGTTATATTATCCCCGTTAATATGCGTTTCATCAAAGATCCCAGCTTCCGCACTTTAAATCGTATTTTTAAAACACCAACTGGTAGATTATAAAGTTTTTCCCATTTGACATCTTGGTTTCTCCAATCCACTTTTGACAATTCTTGCCTTGCGGCATCGCGATATTTGGAATTTAAAAGATACGATTGAAGACCATAGGTCCTTAAATTGTCTATCAGTTGCTTATAGTCGGGATTTGTTTTTTCCAGAGGCTCGTATCCTCCAAGTTTCCACAGCATATTCTGCTCGGGCGGATGCAGGTGGTGGGTGCCGCGGAAAGCCACGGCCACATCCTGGTTGTAGTTGGCCAGCGGCCGATTGAGAAGCACCGCTTTGTGGGTCAGTGTGATACGTAACCACAGCAGGAAGTCCTCGCCCAGTCTGACATCTGTCGGAAAGCCGCCGGCCTCATCGAATACCCTGCGTGGCATGCAGACGCTTATCGAGGTCAACGGCATGCAGAGTGTCTGCGCATAGACTTGGCAGTAGTTGATTTCTCCCTCCGCGAAGCCCTCGTCCACCCCGATGGGCGCTATGCGTTGGCGACCGTTTTTGACGATATAGTATCCTGTGCCATAGATGCCTGCGCCGGGATGCCGCTCCATCAGCCCCGCCATCTCCTCGAGGAAGGTGGGCTCCCACCAGTCGTCGGCGTCGAGGAAGCAGATGTGGTCCGCTGTCGACTCTGCCACACCATGGTTGCGTGCAGCCCCGGGACCGATATTTACCTTTAGATGCAGCATCCTGATTCTTGGGTCGTGACAACTTACCACCACCTCGCCACTTCCGTCGGTACTGCCATTGTCGACCACTATCAACTCCCAGTCGTCGTAAGTCTGTCCCACGACGCTTTCCACGGACTTGCGGACATAGGGCGCCTTGTTGTAGAGTGGCATGACGATAGAAAAATGTATCATGGTGTGGTGGCTATGAAATTAGATATATGTCGTTCGCGACCTATTTCGTATCGACTCCGTAGCTACACCGTAGCATGTCCGACTGCGGTCGGACCATCCTCGGAGTTGAGTCGGACTTGATACGGATATGGACGGGTTTTCTCGATGGAACTCTGGCTTTGAACGACGGCGAAGCGGTTCTTCAGTCGCAGGAATGGAGTCTCGTAAAAACGGTACGATAGCCATGCAACGAGGAGTGTGGTGGCAGTGACGAGGCTGTAGATGAGTGCGATGGCCAAGGCTTCCGGCATCGGCGGCGCAATATTGCGGTAGAAGTTTGAAAGGAGATATATCAGCAACGGGTGGACGATATAGATGCCATAGGATATTTTGCCGACGAAATCGCATGGGTGGTTTTCAAGGTTGATTATGGGTCGCTCCAGTTGGTTTACAATGCATATGAGTGAAAGCAAGGCGAGCATCTGTGGCCTGACGGGTGCAGGAACGAAGTTTGCCCACGGTTGTGAGAAGGCGAGCGCCAACAGACAGAGCAGCCCGAGGGGACGGTTGGCGGCGATGCGGCGCAGGATTGGGTTGCGGCGGTGGTAGAGTACGGCACCGATGGCACCCAGCATCATGCAGTCGAATCGTGTGGCAGCGAAGAACCGATAGGCGGTGCAAGTCCCTTTCCACAGATAGAGTCCCCATTTGCAGGCCAGCCATCCGAGACAAACCGTAATGGCAAGGGCTAGCAAGCGGCCGGTGCGACCACGGGTCAGCTTCACCATCCACGGCCAAAAGAGGTAGAATTGTTCCTCGACGCCGATACTCCAATAGTGTACTATGGGCCAAATACCTGCCGCGAGGATGAATGGGATGTTGGCAGTGAAGAAGCAGTAGTACCAGAGGTTGCTGTCGTGCCAAGTGCCGGTGACCAGCAGGGCGATGAGCATGTATAGGTAATAAATCGGCCAGATGCGGAGAATGCGGCGCATGTAGAACTTCGGTATGCTTACCGTGTGGCTCCGTTGTTGCTCGTTCAGCAGCAGATAGGTTATCAAGAATCCACTGATGACGAAGAACAACGTCACGCCGTCGGCCACCACAGGCAGGGGGAATCCCGCAATGCCCCAGTCGCCGAAGGTGGATTGGAAGGTGTGGCTGCACATCACAGACAGTGCTGCAATTGCACGGAGTCCGTTGAGACCGGGTAGGTGGATGCTGCTAGTCACCATTGTGGAGAATAAGACGCTTGAAAAAAATTGCCCAGCGCAAAGGAAACGCTAATGTCATGATGATGGCAGCCAAGGTGCGATTTCGAATGAGGAATCCTGTCCATTTGTCCCACGTCAGCTGCGAAAGACTTTCCCAAATTAAAGGACTGATCTCACCGCATCCATCTGAAACAAATACTCGCCAAGGGTGAGATACTTTCCATGCAGCCCGTAATTCTGTGGCAATGGTGTGTTGTCCATCCTCATAAATAATGTTGGCGAATTGAGGGGATATAGTGCAGAATATTCGGCTGTTTTCTATTTTTCTATATCCGAGGGCTATACAAGCTGTTGTCAGCCGTGGCGTATTTGTATGAGTGATTGACTGTGTATGTGCATACCAATTGTATATTGGGTAGTTGAAATTCATCAGTTTTTTTGCAAAGAAAAGATGATATTGAACCCAGTCTACGTCCTCGAGAAGTGTTTTTTCCGCCATGGGTCTATGTAACTCTATTAAATACTCTCGACGGTATATGTTGCTCCATGGACTCGCAGAAAAAGCTGCGTTGAAGTATTTTTCGCAGAATTGCTTACCAGACATTGTTGCCCCGTTTCCCAGTGGATGACCAGGAGTTTGTAGCTTACCGTTGATATGATATCGCCTAGCTTGACATAATATGACGTCTGGTTGTTGCGTAATTGCTAGGGTAAGGATTTCTTTGATATGGGTAGGGTCGATGGTGTCGTCTTGGTCTGCAAAAGCTATAAATTCTCCTTTAGCAGCATGAATACCTGTATTTTTCGCCCCACCCTGCCGTCGGTTTGTTTCGTGGCGGATAATTCTCAGCCCAGGGTATTTTGATAGCTCATGGTGAAGGGTATTTTGGGCAGATGACGGAGAGGCATCATCGATAATAATCACTTCCAATTCCGTTGGCCCTAGGCTAGTAGCATATATTGAGTCGAGTTGTCGGCGTATTGTTGCTTGGCCGTTATAATAAGGTATTATGTAAGTAATCTGTGGTTCCATAGGGGAAGAGTCTACACTTCGGTTATTTTATTCCAGATGTACATTGGATAAGTAAGTTACGCTATCTCCACGCTCGTATCATTCCTTTTCTGAAGAATGGAGGTGTAGGGAGTTCTGAAAAGTCCAGATCAAATATCATATAACCATCAGATACTTCATATTTGTAACCCAGCCGATCGAAAAAAGCAGAGAAATCGGCAGCATCATTATGCCGATGATATGTACATACGGCGAGTTTGATATTGTGACGAGTAGCAAGAAAATCCTTCGAGGCATTGAGCACTTCCGACTCAAATCCTTCAATATCCATCTTTATAAAGATGTGACTATTAGTCTCCGATGCCAACAATTTACTTAATGTTGTGGAGTGGTGTTTACAAGAGGAGGAAATTAACTTAGGGACAATGATACATTTGTCTTTGTATGGAGCAAAAGTGGCTCGAAGTGCCGGTATCCATGAACGATCGCTTTCGACCAGGTAAATCTTACTTACCTTATCTACAACATCAAGAGACACAAGACCTTCTGCAGAGCCCAAATCCACAAATACATCGCCATTTTCCACCTTCACTCTTTCCGATTGATAGCAGTGAGGCATTTTTGTACGATAGCCTCCGCCCAGCAAATTCTCTGTCTCTATAAAATTGCGATAATGCCTTTCCACATTAGCTAGGCTGTACGATTTTGGGAAAAAGAGCCGTTTGCCATTATGTACAACAAATGGAAGCTTTATTATATGATCAAATCCACATTCCACCTTATCTACCCTCTTTACAACCGCATAAGGGAAAGGCTGCAGACCATTGCTAAGGATATAGTCAATCTCTTCCTGGTAAGCAGAAGAGTCATTCTCTTCAAAGTATCGTCGTAGATTCTCAAAAGTTATAAAATCACGTGTCATTAACCATTGTTTGAGACGCTCTTTATCCTGATTGCGAAAATCGTAGGCGAAGAGAGTGTAAATATTTCGTACAAAAGTACGGATTGACATCTTAGATGCTCTCATTTTTATTCTTATATTATAGATATTATGATTTCATTGAGTTTTGGCTGTGGATGATGGCAAATTTGTTTTTCATCCGAAGGAAGGATCTTTCAAAAAACCTGTAGGATAGCCAATAAAATAGTTAAATGCAGGCCACCCGAAGTTGCCGGTGGTTAGTATAATTGCAATCGTTCTGGCTGCTAAGGGTGCCAGTGCGATTGTAGTTAGAATACAAACAATTATTCTGCGGTATCGTGAATTGGTATATTTCATCACTTAATTGTATAATATATACCTAATTATCCTTTAGTTTGGTTACCAAACTTATGATGCGGTATCGCTGGTGTGAGTGGGTTGTAAAATGGAAATGTGAAGATGTGAGAATCAGCTCAGTAGTGCGTTTGCAATGCGTTCAGCGGCATGTCCGTCGCCGAAGGGATTTTCGGCATGGGACATGGCGCGGTAGGCTTCGGTGTCGGTGAGCAGACGGGCGACGTGTTGCTCGATGGTGCTGCGGTCGGTGCCCACCAAGCGGGCGGTTCCGGCTTCGATGGCTTCGGGACGCTCGGTGGTGTCGCGCATCACCAGGACGGGTTTTCCGAAGGCGGGGGCCTCCTCCTGGATGCCACCGCTGTCGGTCAGTATCAAGGTGCTCTGCTGCATCATGGCCACGAACTCAAGGTATGACAGGGGTTCCAGCAGGTAGACGTTGCCCCGGCTGCCGTCGATGATGTCGTGCACGGCGCGGCGGATGTTGGGGTTGAGGTGGATGGGGTAGACGAAGTCCACATCCCCGAACTGTTCAGCCAGCGCATTGATGGCTTGGCAGATATGCTTCATGCCGTCGCCGAAATTCTCACGGCGGTGGCCGGTAATGAGTACCATGCGGCGACTTTCGTCGCGGCCAAAGCGTGGTGCCACGGCTTTGCCCGACGCCACCACCCAATGCAGCGCATCGATGACGGTGTTGCCGGTCACGACGATGTGCGCATCGTCGACATTCTCGCGCATCAGGTTCTGGCGGGCCCTCTCGGTGGGGGCGAAATGCCACGTACAGAGGCGCCCGTTCAGCTGACGGTTCATCTCCTCGGGCCACGGGCTGTAGATGTTGCCCGTGCGCAGGCCAGCCTCCACATGGCCCACGGGTATCTGCTGGTAGAAAGCGGCCAGCGCCGCGAAGGTCGAGGTCGACGTGTCGCCGTGCACCAGCACCATGTCGGGCTTCTCGGCCTTCAGCACGTCGCGCATGCCGAGCAGTATGCGGGCCGAGACATCGTATAGATCCTGGTTGGGCCGCATGATATCCAGGTCGTAGTCGGGATGTATGTCGAACACCTCGAGCATCTGGTCGAGCATCTCGCGGTGCTGCCCGGTGACGCAGACTTTCGTCTCAAACAAGTCTGGCCGGTTGCCGAGCTCTTTCACCACAGGCGCCATCTTTATGGCCTCGGGGCGGGTGCCAAAAACAACAAGTATCTTTTTCATTATTGTGATTATCTATGGAAGATTCCTGCAATGAATGAGTATAGGCGTAAGAGAGCAGGGCTGATGTGGGCAATACGATAAAGTCGCTGATGGCGGGGAATGATGCAGACCTCCCGGAATTGCTTCCATTCAGCCTTGGTCAAGTGGTTTCCTTTCACGGAGATGTGATTGATATAGTTTGAGGCCAATACTTGATAAATGACCGTCTTATCAATACCCTGCATGGGTATGAATGTGTCGGCAAGGTTTTGCTGCACACTCCAACTGTCGGCATCCAGTTTAGAGTCGCTTGTGCGAGTGATACTACCATTACGTACATGATATATGTACAGTGGGGCGGCTATCGTCTTCACACTTTGGGCATGAAACATAGCAATGGTGGTGAAAAGGTCGTCCTCTGCTCGCCTTAGACCGTCAACGAAATGCAGATTGTTCTTTTCAAGAAAGCCCCGTCGATATACACGCTGCCAGACACATACGAAGTGTACCGGGGTAGTCTCCAGCCGATGGTGGTTGAAGTAGTCCCAACCTGTATGTAGTGTGCAGTGTGTAGTGTGTAGTGGATAGTGAGTGATTGTTTGGGTTTCTTCGTTGTAGATACTGGAACCGAAACCAATGATGTCCTCACCGTTTATTTGCGGTGCCAAATTGGAGAGTGCATGCGGCGTCAATTCGTCGTCACTGTCGACAAACAAGATGTAGTCACCTTGTGCTGCATCGAGACCTCGGTTACGGGCCGTGGCCATACCTTGGTTCTCTTGGTGGATGACCTTCACTTGAGGGTAGCTTTCCAGCAGAGTTGCCGTCCCATCGGTGCTGCCGTCGTCGATGACGATGACTTCATAGTCTGTGAACTCCTGCAAGAAGATGCTGTCGAGACACCGTTGCAGGTAGGCTTCGGCGTTGTAGGCGGGTATGATGATGGAGAATGTTGGCATTGTTGTGGTTGGGGCTTTGTTATGTGGCGCGACCCTTGGGTTGCGCAATACTTTCTGCCATGGTGTTCAGCGCGTTGCATTGCTCACGGCTGATGGTCTGACGACCGGCATGGTATTTCCAAGGCGCCAACAGCAGCAGACGACCTTCGGCGCAGGCATAGAAGGCCTGTCCAATGGGCTTGTATAACTCTGGGAAGCCGTTCTCCACGAGATATATAAGCGGATGATGATGCTCGTTGGACGTGTGGGCAATATCCTGCTCTGCTTTCGATATGAAGGCCCCAATAAGGACGGTCCCGTCTTCAGAAGCCTTCAAGCATTGGGCGGCGAAGGCCTGCTGCTCGCTCTCTGTCCAACTGCGGCGACAGTGGACGGCCATCAGTGGCCTCTGAAACAAGGCGAGGTTACCGATGGCGTCAAAACGGTAGCCGGCGATGTCGATACTGCGGTGGATGGTGAAGTAGGGCGTGTAGGCTCGTTTTATCAGCAGACGGCGTGGGTTGTCGCGCACGTAGGCTATCATATGCTGCAGTTGCTCGCGGCCGGTGAGTATGCTGTCGTTGTAGCCCTCGGAGAAAAGACGTCGATAGCGCGGTGCAAGCGCCTCTTTACCCAACGAAACCCCTGAGCCAGGCGAGGTTGTGTCGGCTTTGTTCGGTTGGTAGGCGCTTGCGCCTGCCATAATCCTACCATAGGCATACCCGCAGGCTATCTTCCAAGACGAGAAGAGGTTTCCGAGTGGTTTAGGCAGGCGCTCCGTCACCTGCAAGATGACATGCACGTGGTCGGGCATAATCTGGTATTGCAGTAGTCTCAGCTGCGGATAGCGGTCGCACAGGGCATACAGTTCATGTCTCACATCTTCCCCCAGCGGAGTCAGTTCTATATGGGCCGTATACACATCCCCGGCAAGGTAACCCAGCACCGGCCGACGCCCTTCCACCGTAACTGTCAACAGGTAGATGCACGGCTCCCGGTAGTCGTGAGTATGACAGCGATATATCTGCTGGTTATCTGTCATTTAATGGTTTTCCGTTCTTAATGCCCTTCGGCTTTGTTCCGTGAGCCGGCGCTTGCGTCGGCAATGTAACACTGCTTCACCCAGACAACAGTCAATCAAGGATTCTCTTAAGATGCTCTTCCAGCCTCTCGAAATACCCGGCCACCACTCGCCATGCGTCTGGTTGCAGACGGGGTTGCTCGTAGAACTCGCGGTAGAGGGCGGGCTTGTTTTGCAGTTCCTCAATCTGTCGCAGCAAAGCGCTGTTGTCACCGTCAGGGTTCCAGAAGAGAATGGCATCGTGGTTGAGCACATCGGGCTCTGGGTTACCATTCGCCCCCCAGTAGATGGGTATACAGCCGGAGCCTATGGCGTGGAAGACCTTTTCGGTAACGTATCCCTCAACAAAGGCATTCTCTGGGCAAATGTAGAACTTGTACTGCTTGAGGAATTCGGCTTTGTCGTCGTTGAAGCGGGTTTTCAGTTCGTCAGTGTTGTGGAGGAGTTTCCCTGCACAGTCGACGGTGGCGAAGGTGTTAAGACTCCCGACCAGTCGTGTACGCCGTTGTGCCCCAGGGTCGTCTGGGCCTCGGTTGCCGGAGACCAAGGCGCAGAAGCGGCTACGCATGGAGGTGTCCCATTTCTGGTGGCTCAGCTGGTCGCAGATGTGCTTGATGTCCTGCTCGGTAGAATCTGGAGGGAACATCTCCAATATCCACAAGGGAAAACGCATGTATCGTGGGTCGTCAGTGTAGTCGAAGCCGAGACTGAGGTTGATGGCTTTATGGTCGAGGAGGTTGTGCAGGTATGGGGCGAATCCTGGGTAATGGTTGTTCTCGCCGTTGAAGTAGATGCGTACATACTGTCGGCTTTGTCCAATGTGCTGGTGCTTGCACCGGCCTTTAAATGGATGTGCCAGCACATCAAGCCTTAGCAGATTGATATTCCCAAGTGAGGAGAAGAAGACAAACTGCGCCTTGGGATAACGTTCAAGGAATCCTCTCTTTTGTAGGAAACCGGTGAACCATACCTCGTCGGCAGTCTGTTTATTCCACCAATTGTAATAGAGTATGTGCCCATCGGTAGAAGTCAGCGGATTGCGGTAGCGTCGGTAGAGGGTACGAAGACTCATTTGGCGTAGAGCATTTTTCTGGCTTTGCGCACTAGATGTTTGTATTCCAGCAACACTGCATCGGTGTTGCGCTTGTGGAGGAGTCGGAGCGCCGCCAGTTGCAATTCCTGTTTGAGTACCGAGAGGGGTGACCAATGCTGCATCCAGGGTTTCATCTCGCCGGCATAGTGTATCACGGCCACCGAGTAGGGGTCATCCACTTGGTTAGTGTATTTATAGCCGAGGTGTTGTTCGTAGTATTTAGCGTAATAGGCGATGACGCCATATTTCTCACCCATATCTAATTCAGGACGCTTTGTCCAGTCAGTGTAGTAGGCTTGAAGGATATCTTGGTCGCCGCAAATACCTTTGGCTTTGATGACGTCGGGAATCAGTTTCTCGAACTGTTTGGAGAGCCCTTTTTCGGGGATGATGGTCATGATGCCCGAGGTGAGGTCTATCCAGTCTTCGTTTCCAGGATAGCTCTTGCCGGCAATCATAGCACTCATGTGGGGTAGTTCGAATAAATGGTCAAGGTTGTGGAGGATATAGATATCGGCGTCGAGGTAGACTATTTTATCGAACTGTGTCTGTTCAAAGACTAGCAGTTTATCGAAAGTGTGGCTGAAACGGCTGTCGCCATGGTTTTCGTTACTGTCAATGAGTTGCTGAGGAATGGAAATGGAGTCGCTATATTCAATGATGTTTATTCCGTTTGCTTTCAATCTATTGCACAATTCCGATTCCTTATTGATGAGGTCGGTGGGTAGCATGGCATACAGTGGGATAGTGGTGCCAGTCTGCTTCAGACAGAGGTACATGGCCATGATTCCCAGCAGATAGCTTTTACTGGTAGATATTGTGATGTAGGCGTAGTTTGGACTCATTTGGTAAGGAATAGCATTTTCTTGATGCGATAATTAATCTCTTTTTGCCAGGTGCGCTTCTTCATGCGCTTACGGGTGGCCCAGATGGGGTAATCTTTCAGTTCTTCCCAGTCACCTTCTGTGAAGAACTCCTCTACGGGGAGTTCCACACCACCATATTTGACCATCAAAAGGCTGAATACACTCTGGTCGTGGCGATTCTCTTGGAAGTTGGGAGCATTAGGTAGTTTGGAAGGCGAGTCGGTGGCCAGATCATGGTGAAAGTGCATGATGTAGTGCCATTCGTTGATAAGATGTTGTGCAGTGGGTTTCTTTTGCAAAATGATACAAGTTCCGGCTACCTGTCCATGATTCATATATTGGGGGGTTCCGAGGACTCCAAAGTAGTCAAAAAGGTCTGCCTTGGACCATTCTGCCTCGCGGAAGTGCTGGTTGAATCCCAACACACCGCATGGGCTTTCCTCTACCATGTGTAGGTATTCTTTCAGACGGGGAATGCCTCGGGGATTGAGGGTGCAACCTGCGTCGGCATAGACAAGGAAGTCGCCCTCCTCCATGCGGTCCATGACGCGTCTGATGAGGTAGGACTTCCATTGCCAATATCCAAAACCGCGTTCAGGCCATCGATCTTTATATTTCTCGAAATACCAAGGCTCGAACATCTTCTCGTCGCCTACATAGATGTGGTCGAAGAAGTGCATCTCTTCTGCCTCTCGCTTGATACGGGTTTGAGATGCATAGCGGCTGTTGGCAAAAGAAACAAAACTAATTTCAGGTGTATGACTCATGGTTGTCGAAGTTCGATACGGGGTAACATTAGTGGATTGGCTCCGCGTCGGATGTTGCCTCCCCATGCAAGAAGTGTACTACGGAATGTCTGTTTGTTGATGATAGAGAGTGTCTCGGCGTTGTAAGTGCCATGGGGATAGGAGAAGTGGTGGATGGGATGACCGAGGAATGACTCCAGTTCTTGTAGGGACTGTTCGATCTCTTTTTGCTGTTCCTGGGGAGAGAGGTTGTCGAGTTTGGGGTGGCTGACGGTGTGTACGCCGATGGTGCAGAGGGGATCAGCATCCATGGTTTTTAGAGATTCGGTGTTGATGCCCAGTTTTTCATTAGGATACCACCTTATGGGGATGCGATTGTCGATGAACCCAGTTGTGACATAGATGGCGAAGGGAACTTCCATCTGTTTTAGGATGGGGTAGGCGATATCGTAGTTGTCTTGGTATCCGTCGTCGAAGGTAAGGCAAACGAAGGGGTGGTTGGTGCGACCTTTGGATATAATGTCGCAGGCCTCGTCGATGGAAACGAACCGGTGACCTTGTTGACGGTAGGTTTCAATGGTCCGCCTCAGGAATTCTGGTGTAATCTCCAACTCGCGGTTCTCTCCCTCGCTGCGCTGCTCCACCACACGATGCAACATCAGTATGCGCCCCAACAAGGGGTGCGTGAGGTTGTGGAATTTACGTCGTATGTATTGCAAAGAACCCATAAGAAGTTCTCGAATTCTCTAATTCTTGATTTTTAAAATAATGCACTTGACCAGAATCTTGCGACGGTTCTTCTTGGGTAACATAAAATATAGTCCGTCGGAAATCAGTTGAACAAGCGCCATAGGTGTATAACGTCGAGCAAAGTATGTGCGCTCCGCAAACTCCAATACACCGTATGCTATATGGCTGTTGAATTTGTGCCGCAGGGCATCGCCGGAATAATGACCTTGTATGTTCCGTCTAACAAGAAGGTCGGCAAATTGCTGGAGACTATTGATATCCTGTTTTTGCTCTATCTTGCATGGGACGAAGACATCAAGGAAGTACCGTTTTTCTTCGTCAGTAAAGTTGGGATTGAGCCAAAGGAGCATCTTTAGCCGGACCTCGTTGGATTTCGCAATCTGTGCCTCCCTACGCGAGGTGGATATCTGGGTGGGGTGGGTGCGATAGTGGAAGAGGGTACGCTGGACATTGTAGATCTGTGTCAGAGGGTACACGTTCGACCACATCATGTAGTCCTCGGCAGGGAAGGCCTCGGTACTGTAGCGGAGGTGGTTGTCGGCCATTACGGCACGACGGAAGACGGGAACGATGACGGTGCAGCCGAAAAGCATTTGGGCTTTGGAGTCCTCGTGATGTTCAGGAAAACGAACCAATGAGGTCTTAGCGCCAAAGAACTTGAAACCGAAACTGCAGACTCCCACTTCGGGGTGGGTGTCGAGAACGTGGATTCCCGTCTCTAACCAGTCGGGTTCTGCGATATCGTCGCCGTCCATACGGGCCACCAACTCGGTGTTGATGATGTCGAGCCCTCTATTGAGATTCTCTGAAAGGCCTACATTATTGGGGAACGAAGCGATGCGTATGCGTGGGTTGTCGATGGAGCGGACGCGGTCGAGGGTGTCGTCGGTCGATGCATCGTCTACCACCAGCAGCTCGAAGTCACGATAGGTCTGGTTGAGGACACTCTGGATGGCTTCCTCGACCCATGGGGCAACATTATATGTCGGCATAAGCACCGTCAAGCGTGGCATAGACATCTATAAAGAATAATTCTCCAATTCTCTAATTCTTGATTAGTTTCTTGAGAGTCTTTTTCAGGCGGTAGTACAGCCAGTAAAAGACGCAGTATTTAAGACCTCTTTGGAACGTGAATCTCAGTCGTGGCCATCCATGCATATTGTCAGCTATACTGTTATAGAGTCGGCGTTGCAGGTTAGGATGTCCAATCAATGCATTGTCAAAATCCGCGAAATACCGTAAGCGCATCTCTACCAATTTTTCTGCAATTTCTTTCTTGCGGGAGAGTGTCAGCGTGTCGTCGCCGACACCGGTATAGTAGAGCACCTTGTATATCTTGCCGATGGGGTACTTGAGCCAGATGCGTACCCAATAGTCATAGTCTTCCACAAGGAAGAGCGTGGTGTCGTAATCGCCGACGGTTTCCAATACCTCGCGGCGGTACATGAAAGCATAGCATACACAGTTGAAGAGAGGGAGATGCAACTGTGGGTCGGGGTGGTGCACCTCGTAGAGCGTCTCGCCGGTCTTGAGGCTGAAGGCCGCATAGCAGGCGGTGACGAGCCCTTTGTCGGGGTTGTTGTCCAGGTAGGATACAAACTCTTCGAGCATGGTAGGCCCCATGCGGTTGTCGTGCGAGGTCCATGTGAGGTATTTGCCCCTGGCTTCTTGGAAGCCTCTGTTCAACGCTCCCGGAAGTTTGAGGTTGTGCTCGTTGTCGATGATGCGTATACGGCTGTCTTTCTCGGCATACTGCTGCATAATTTCCAACGAGTTGTCCTTGGAACAGTCGTTGACAATGATAAGTTCCCAGTCAGAAAAAGTCTGGGCTATGACACTATCGATAGATTGAGCCAAGAAGCCTGCACCATTATAGCAGGGTAGGACTATGGTAACGGTGGGGATCATTTTAATTGTTTTCTATCACTTCTTTCAGCGCTTGCAAGAATTGGTGGCCATATTTCAAGTCGGGCTCCATATTATTTCCTTCGGCCCATTCGTTCCACGACTTTAGGAAGACAAAGGAGTCATCCTCATCCCTTCCTTTTACTAAGCTGAGTATCTGGGAGGCATGTTATTTGAACAAATCGGGGGTGTAGTTGTACATTATGAGTCCCTCAGAACCGGTTCGAGGACTATGATCCCAGCCAGAGATGATGGTAGGATAGATGTTGTGGGTTGCGTCCAAAGAGTTATAGAAGTATTTCATGGTGTCTTTATACTCGAATGCTCTTGGTGGTAGGATGTTTCCCGTCAGTTTGTTCTTTATTTTTTGCCCATAAGACAGCCTGTGTTTAAGGTTCCCATAGAAGTCTTCAAGCCTGATGGTGGTTATCGCGTTCATGCCGAGTTGCTGCATGGAGGCAAGGGTATGTACGTCGGTATGAAGTGACAGCCCGATAAAAAAGATACCGGGCAGTCCGTTTTTTTGTGCAAGATTTTGCCATAGGTCGACGAAAGCTCTGCAATCAGGAATATTTTGTGGGAAATAGATTGTGAAGAGTGGCTTCCCATTTTGTTTGATATATCGCTTGTCGAGGAATGCTGGCAAGAGGGAATGGAAATGTTCGGTATAATCTTTTTCTCCTCCATATTTTTGTTCAATGAGGACTATGCGGTTCTTCAACCCATGGTCGAATCCCTTCCAGGACTCGTTGGCCCATGCGAGGCAGAATGGGAAATCGGGCTCGCCCAAAGCCACAACCTCATTGAAAGGACGTTCTAAAAGCTGTTTGCCGTCGCCGAACCAGTAATGCCAGTAACAGAACCCGTAGATGCCATATTTGGCCGCCAGTTTGGCCTGCTCTATTCGTGTTTCGGGAACGCGGAGGTCATAGTAACCCAAGTCGGCCGGCACTTTCGGCTGATAGTGCCCATGAAAGAAAGGTCTGGCTTTGCCCACATTGGTCCATTCGGTAAAACCCTTGCCCCACCATTTGTCGTTTTCTGGGATGGGGTGAAACTGTGGAAGATAATAGGCTAGTATTTTGGGTTTCATAATGAAATGTACTTTTTGATAAAGCGCCAAGGCTTAAGCAGAAAATGACCGAGTCTGTATTCGGGGCTATGAAGACGATTGTATAGCATGGCATCATTGCGAAGGCGTTCCATGAGTTCAATGGCATAGCGTGTGTGTATTTTCTGTTCACGTTCAGTAAGGTCAATCCCTCGCACAACTGGCAGTTGATTGTGCCATTTTGCATGCCAGAGTTCAAGATTCTTAAAGAAAGTGGGATTATAGGTCCCGTCGCTATTATGAATAATGTCGATGTCGTAGGTCACTTTAATGCGGTATCCGGCGTTTAAAATTTGCATACAGATATCAGAATCGTAACAATGAAAGCCAGAGAAGGTCTTGTCGTCAAAATGGATGGAGTCAAAAAGACTTCGACGAATACACATCCACAGCCCGTCAATACTGGCGACTTCTACCAAGCGATGTCCATTGGAGAATTCTTTATTGCTATATTCTCTGCATACGCCGTCTTTATCGTCGCGCCAAGTGTGGAATGAGGTTGTGTGGCATGAGGTCCAGGAACAAGGACAGTTAGGCATGAAATGTCCACCATCAACGCCCAAAGCACCTAACTTCTCATCCTCTGCAAAAATACGTTCAACAGTTGCTCCCCATCCGTTTCCCTTGAATAATACATCATCATGCATAAAGCAGAGAATGTCACCTTTTGCTTGACGAACCCCTTCGTTATATGCTTGGAAGATATTGTATTGGCCACGGGAATTGTCAATGGAAACAATCTCATGCTCCACACCTACCGTGTTGTGAATATTCTCGGCTAAAACGGGAGTTATTGATTGTTCTCGGTTGCAGATGATGATGGAAAGCATAAATTATAGTAAGTGAAGTTTTTTCCCAATCTTATACAAAAGTGATGAAGTAATAGCAGAATATGACTCTTTATAGTGCATCAAATCGTTTTGTATGGAAATGATGTTTTGCGCATATTGTTCGTATATTTGAGGGTGATTCTTGAATATTTGGATATGGGATTCATTGATATGAGTACTATTTGTTATACGCATGGATGTTTTCTTGACACGATAATGAAATAGAACTTCATTAATGCGGAAGACTTTATCTTCGGGATTTAGAAGTTGGAGCCAGAAATCCCAGTCCTCATAACCATGAACCATATTCGGATTATATCCCTTGGTATTGTCATAATCCTTTCGTCGATATAGTGCTGAACAAAAGATGCAATTCCTCCAAATGAATTTACTAAATGCATAATCCTCTAGGTACCAATAACCCGTTTCATCACCAAACTTATCAGCTTTGCAATACACTAATTTTGTTTCAGGGGAAGACGTAAAATGCTGTATGGATTTTTCTAAATACGTTGGTTCGATTAAATCATCTGCGTCTAATGGCAGAATGAATTCTCCTTCAGAATTTGCGATGCCCACGTTCCGAGCAGTTGCTAATCCTTTATTCTCTTGACTTACATACTTGAAGCGACAGTCTTCCCCTAGATATTTTTTTGCAATATCTTCTGTGTTATCAGGCGAACCATCATTAACAATGACACATTCCCAGTTAGAATAGGTCTGTGCTAATACAGAATCCAAAGTCTCAGAAAGATATTCCGCTTGTTTATAGCAAGGAACAATTATGGAAACTTTATTTTTCTGGTTCATCTCGAAAATACTTTAGTAATAGACCTAAGGGGCGAAATGATGGCTTTGCCTATTTTATAGGAGGTAGTGTCTCTTACATTATCTTGACCATTGGAGTATGCTTCTTCGTAGATATGTGTCAATTGTGGTATTAATATCTCTTCAATTGGTAAATGTCTCCGTTGATAGGCATTTATTCTTGCAAGAAAGTCCCAGGATATAGATTTTACATGATTCTTCTCGCCTAAAGAAGTGTTGTTCCCTGTTTCTATTCGGTAATAATATAGAGGGGTTGGGATAAATAATAATGCGCCTACTTCTTCAAGTTTGAAATAGAGATCGATGTCTTCTGCTATTTTGAATGATGGGTCGATTCCAATGGTTTGATTGTAATAATCCTTCTTAAAGGTTGCAAAATGGGAGACCGCTCCTAAAATATTACATGTTAGGAATGTTTTTCCTTCAGGTATTGTGCATTGGTGTTGAGAAATGTTTGTGACATTATGGCTGGTGTCAGTGTAGTAGAATTGAGAATAAATCAAACTGCAGTGTGGATTCTTAATGTGAGCCTCAACCATAGTCTCTATGGCTTCAGAAGTGATGCTGTCATCTGCATCGACAAAACCACAGACATCACCTTTTGCTAGTTCCACACATCGCCGCTTAGTGTAACCACATCCCCTGTTTTCATCATTCATGTAGATATGAACTCGAGTGTCAGTTAAATATTTTTTATACACTTCAGTAGAGTTGTCGGTTGACTTGTCGTCAACGATTATGATTTCCCAATTATCATAGGTTTGTAAAAAAATGCTTTCAATGGCTTCTTGTAAATATTTGCCATCGTTGTGGTTGGCTATGAGAACGGAGAAAAGCGGTTTCTGTTGCATATGATTAGCAATCTATATGGTTATCCATCCATTTGGAATAATGTCGTAGTTTGGGGAAAATTTGAACCATTTTTCTGGTGCAATGACAATCTTCTGAGGGTTGTTGTTTAGCCATGCTCCCCACCAACTAAAAGATGAATTAGCGATGATATTGTGTTTACACAGAGACATAAGATACATATCTTGCCAACAATCTTTCCCTTGATTCCAATCGACATAAATGGCATCATCATTTTTCAGATTGTCCTTGACCCAAGGTATATCATCAGAAAAAAATATAAACTTTGGAGAAGATGTATGTTTTTGAATGTAGTTTATTGCTTTTTTGTAATATTCAATATCGCAGAGGCCGAAATAGTCTGTTAGATTGGTGTAATCACCTCGTCGAATATGGATGGAAACAAACTCATTTCCGTTAATATAAGATGCCAATTTTTTGGATTGTTCGTTTAGAAGATTTTCTCTAAATTGAAAACTTCGTCGAACTTTGTTCGCAATGTATAAAAAGTATTTCTCGCTTTGCCAATATCCATCATATCGTGTCGGAATGAAAGTATGTTTAAGATATTTTTCTTTGTACTCTAAGCTGTTTGTCTGGTTTATCTTTCTAAATTGTTTCAATATTTTAGGGAAATGCTTGTTGATTCTAACATACCACCGACCAGACTTGAGTGTATGAGCGTGAGTGACTTTATCCAATTGATATCCAGAATGGCAGTACAAGGATTCTTCCAAGTCAAATAAAAACAAAGAAAAAGGATGTCGTCTCTTGAGGGCGAGAAAAAATGCATACTGAAACATTTGATTCCCAAGACCTCCTTTGATTTTTACAATAGAAAGCATGGTTAGCGGCGTTTTGCCAAATAGTTAGCTGTAACAAATATCTCCAAATAAACCGTATATTGGTCTATTTTATATAATCCTTTTTGTAGGATTCTGTAAATATCATATTTGTCATGAAAAAAGTTGTAGAAGTCTCGGAAATATGTTTTTGAATCAATATTACATCCTCCAAATTCAAATTGGATAAAGTCAATATTATTTTTATCTATCATTTCTTGAGCACCTTTCAATGCGAATAGTTCATGACCTTCAATGTCAAGTTTGAGCAAATGAATATGTTCAATATTGTTCTTTTGGCAATAATCATCAATTCGTATGAATTCTGATTGTTCGGTCTCTTTCATTGAGATGCCGTAATAATCCAATTTTCTGTTGTAAACAGAAGCTAAGCCTGATCCATTTTTATCGCTATACAACGGCATGGTTTTGGTTGTGTCGCTACAGCCTATATTGTTGAGTTTTACAAAATCACCATTCACATTTTTTTGAAGCATTTCAAAAGTACGGGATGACGGTTCAAATGCATGAACTTGCGCTTTGCTTCCAAGACATTCAAGAACCATATTTGTGTAACCTCCGATATTTGCTCCCACATCAAATATTACCAATTTCTCACTAGAGTTGAAGGTTTTTTTTAAGTAATCTAAGACTCCTTTTTCACCAGAACTATGATAATCATCACCGGGTCCATAATTCATTTTGTTGAGGGATAATCTAAATAGATTGTCCCAATAAATTTGGTCGTGTTCATCCTTAAGATATCGTGATGCTATTTTCTGTTTTATGTGATTGATCATGATTATGCATTAGTTTTATTAATTGTATAGATGTGTGTAATTAATTGTGATTCAATAAAATATCGTTCAAAAATCGTTTGTGAATAGAGCGTCTTCCATCAATAAAGATTGAATTTAGAGAAGTATCGGCCGTCAAATAATAGTCTTTTGACTTGAAAAAGTTGACAAGTTCTGACATATCATCAATTTTACCGCCTTTATAGACCGCTGTCTCTATGCATATTATAGCAGGTCGAATAAAATTGTAGTCAATAGATTTTACTATCTCTTCATCTTGACCTTCAATATCAATAGATAAAAAATCAAGTCGCCCATCAGGGAAGTATTCATGTAATAAATCATTAATGGGTACAATCTCAATTTTAGTAGTGCTTTTTATAGGAAACCCCTGCTTTATTATAAAGTCCTTTTCTTCTTCAGAGCATGTGTTCAAAGTGTGGTAGTCTCCGAAATCATAGTATGACAATTCTCCTGCGATAACACCGACACCTTTGTTGATTAATATATCGTTAGGACGAGCACCAGCCATATTTTTCAATAATTGAGTATTGGGCTCTACAAGAACTCCCCTTTTAACAACGAATGACCTGCTTAATAAGAATGTGTTATTCAGTGCGATAGGATCGTTGCAACCTATATCCAGATAGGTTACATCACTATCAATAATCTTTTCACTTTGTAGCAGCATCTTAACAATCCTATCCTCGCCTTCCTGTGAAAACGAGTCGTATTTATGTTCCTCACACTCTATCGGGACTATTTTTAGACCTTTTCTCCGCAGCAGACGTTTACACACCCTGTACCATAAAGACTTTCTGTATTCCATATTTGGTGATTTTTTATTGTCATTTCTTTTTTACCTGAAAAGTGTTGGCGATTAAAAATGGGCCAAAATGCTTTGGCGGAATTTCCCCAGATATAAAGAAATCGCCTTTTATTACTTGTAGAGTATAAGCATTGTCCAAATAGTCATAATAATCTCCTTGTCCGCCTCCTTCTGCAATTGAATATTTAAAGTGGTATTGTCCTTCATTAAGGGGGAGATGCTCTATTGTCCAAACAAATTCTCCGCAGCCATTCTCTAATGTAATAGGTACTCCGCAGTGTCTACTGTGAAGGAGTGTTATTGGGGTACCAAATTCATCTGTTATTGCAATTCCCATTACAATGTTGTCTGTGATTTTTGACAGTTTTGAGATATACTTGAAATGAATTTCAATAGACTGCCCACTTAGTGCCTCTTTTATCGGAATGTGGTCACAGTCCGTTAGGAAGATGTCACTTATAATGACTTCGCCTGTCCCCATATGATCTTTTCTGTCGATGCATCTTGTGTCAATAATGTCGTTTCTAGTTAAATAATGTTTTACTGTTTCATCGGTTGTCCCCAGATAGGATATTCTTCCTTTCTCGAGTAATATGCAATTATTGCACAATGCCTTGATACTTCCCATATTATGACTCACGAACAGTACCGTCCGGCCTTCGCCTTTGCTGACGTCCTGCATCTTGCCGATGGCTTTCTTTTGGAATTCGGCGTCGCCGACGGCGAGGACTTCGTCGACAACGAGGATTTCGGGGTCGAGGTGGGCAGCGACGGCGAAACCGAGGCGTACCATCATGCCGCTGCTATAGCGTTTGACGGGGGTGTCGATATAACGTTCACAGCCGCTGAAGTCGACTATCTCATCGAGCTTCTTGCTTATCTCGGCTTTGGTCATGCCGAGGATGGCACCGTTCATGTAGATGTTCTCCCGGCCCGTCATTTCGGGATGGAAGCCGGTGCCGACCTCGAGCAAGCTTCCGATGCGACCGCGGGCACGGATGGTGCCGGTGGTGGGAGCGGTGACTTTGGAGAGGATCTTCAACAGGGTACTTTTGCCGGCACCGTTCTTGCCGATGATACCCACCACGTCGCCCTGCTCGACCTTAAAGTCGATGTCGCGCAAGGCCCATACATACTCGCTATCGCCTTTGGTGCTGCGGTCGTTGGTCTCGCCAATGGTAAGATACGGGTCTTCCTTGCCTCGTATGTTCATGGTCCACCAGCGCTTAAGGTCATGCGTCAGTGTCCCTGTGCCGACCAGGCCGAGACGGTATATCTTGCTGATATTATTGAATTCTATGGCAGTGGCCATTATTTTGAATGTGTTAATGTGTGAATGCGTTAATGTGTAAGTCGAAGAGTCGAAAGGTCAAAAAGACGAAGAGTTTTCTTTTACAACATTTTCAAATCTGACAGAGATTCAAGCAACCACGAATCTTTCTAATCCGACGATTTTTTTATTTTTGATTGAGCTTTAGGAAGTCTTTGTAGGCGAGGCGGATGCCATCTTCCAGCTCGGTTTTGTAGGTCCAGCCCAAGGCTGTGGCTTTGCTGACGTCGAGGAGTTTGCGGGGGGTGCCGTTAGGACGGGAGGCATCCCAAAGTATCTTACCTTCATAACCCACCACCTTGGCGACAGTTTCTGCCAGTTCACGGATGGTGAGTTCTTTGCCGCTGCCAGCATTGACGGTCTCGTTACCGCTATAATTATTCATCAGGAAGACACATAGCTCGGCAAGGTCGTCGACGTAGAGGAATTCTCTCAGCACGCTACCATCGCCCCAACAGGTGACGCTCTCAGCACCCGATAGTTTGGCCTCATGGAAACGGCGTATCATGGCCGGCAGCACATGACTATGCTCAGGGTGATAGTTGTCGTTGGGGCCATAGAGATTGGTCGGCATGACGCTGATATAGTCGGTGCCATACTGACGGTTGAGGTATTCACAGTATTTCAAACCGCTGATCTTGGCCAACGCGTATGCCTCGTTGGTGGGCTCGAGACTCGAGGTCAGCAGGCAGCTTTCGGGCATGGGCTGCGGTGCCAGGCGGGGATAGATACAGCTACTGCCGAGAAACTCAAGTTTCTTGACGCCGTTATGCCAGGCGGCATGGATGACGTTCATCTCCAGCGTCATGTTCTGGTACATAAAGTCGGCCAGCGCGGCGCTGTTGGCGGCGATGCCTCCCACCTTGGCGGCGGCGAGGAACACGTACTCGGGCTTCTCTTCAGCGAAGAACCGCTCCACGTCTAGCTGACGTGTGAGGTCAAGCTCTTTGTGTGTCCGCAACACGAGATTGTTATATCCTTTGCGCTGCAGTTCCCGCACAATGGCAGAACCAACCATGCCTCTATGTCCCGCCACGTATATCTTTGAATCTAGCTTCATTTATTATCAATAATTTGAGAATTAGAAAATTCTATGCCGTCTCAATTAGGTAAAATGTGCTATAATGAATTCGATTATTCTTATTTTTCAAGAATTTGAGAATTAGAGAATTCTGTGCTGTCGCAATCCAGACAGGACGATATTGGTAATTCTTTAATTCGCTAATTCTTGATATTATCCAATACTAGTTTGTTCGCGATGGTGCCACTCATTGGGATACCACCTATATTCCAGACTTGTGGTGCCGAAATTCAATAGTAAACCTAACTTGTGATTACTCACATGTAGGTAATTGATAATCTGAGCCTCAAATTCTCCAGTTATCTCGTATACTGCCTTCATCTCAACACCAATCTTATCTTCAATTAGAAAATCGTAAAAGTAATCGTGTTCAAGTTTCACTCCGTGGAAGATAAGGTCGATATGTTTTTCTCGCTCATAATTGATCTGGTTCTCTTTAAGAAGTACTTCGAAGGCATCTTGGTATACTTTTTCTTTGAAACCGCATCCCATCTCGCGATGCAGTTGCATCGCGATTCCCAGAATTCTTTTGCTCAGTTCAGGGTAAAGAAGCGCCACGTGAATAATTCTTAAATTCTCAAATTCTTGATGCTTAAAATAATAACTATAACGTAAATCTTTTCTTTTCAAGAATTAGAGAATTTTGTGCTGTCACAACCCAGACTAGATAATTCTTAAATTCTCTATTTCTTGACCTTTAATCTTGTGAGGATTCGGTGAGATGGAGTTTCTTGACCTTTTTCATATCGTGTCGGACCATGATTTTGACGAGTTCTTCAAAACTGGTTTTGTTCGGATTCCAGCCGAGGAGGCGATTGGCCTTTGAAGGGTCGCCAAGAAGCTGGTCGACTTCGGCGGGGCGGAAGTATTTTGGGTCGACCTCGACGAGTGTCTTGCCGGTAATAGTGTCGATACCTTTCTCTTCAATACCTTCGCCCTCCCAGCGAAGTTCGATGCCTACCTCCTTGAAAGCCAGCGTGCAAAACTCGCGGACGCTATGATATTGGCCGGTGGCGACAACGTAATCATCGGGTTTCTCCTGTTGAAGCATGAGCCACATGCATTCAACATAGTCTTTTGCATAGCCCCAGTCGCGCAAGGCGTTGAGGTTGCCAAGGTAGAGCTTGTCCTGGAAGCCCTGTTTGATACGTGCTGCCGCGAGGGTGATCTTGCGAGTGACAAAGGTCTCGCCACGCCGTTCGCTCTCGTGATTGAAGAGGATACCGTTGCAGCAGAACATATTATAGCTCTCGCGGTAGTTCTTCATCATCCAATAGCCGTAAAGCTTTGCCACGCCGTAGGGCGAACGTGGATAGAAGGGTGTTGTCTCGCTCTGCGGCACCTCCTGTACCTTACCGTAAAGCTCAGAGGTAGAGGCCTGGTAGATACGGCAAGTATTAGTAAGTCCCGTGATGCGCACGGCCTCGAGCAGACGCAGCACGCCGTTGGCGTCGGTGTCGGCCGTGAACTCCGGCACATCGAAGCTCACCTTTACATGGCTCTGCGCCGCTAGGTTGTATATCTCGTCGGGCTTAATCTCGTTGATGATGCGGATTAGGCTGCTGCTGTCGGTCATATCTCCCCAGTGGAGCTCCACTAGGCGCTTGCGGTGCATGTCGCGCACCCACTCGTCAAGGTATAAATGCTCTATGCGGCCCGTGTTGAACGAACTGCTGCGTCGCAATACGCCGTGTACTTCGTAGCCTTTCTCGATGAGGAATTCGGCCAGGAAACTGCCGTCTTGTCCGGTGATACCCGTGATAAGTGCTTTCTTCATAATTATTGCTTATGCAGTATGCTATGTGGTTTTATTGTGTGGGAGGTGAGGCTGGCAAGCCAGAGCGATGCGGAGCTGTCGTTGTATACCATCTTGCGTTTCCATGCGAGGGCGCGCCAGCGGCGGAACTTCCAACCCAGGCGGCCGATACCGTCTGCAGCATGGTCGTCGACGCTGCCGTAGACGATATCGCGCTCGAACAAATCTCTATTGGCCATGTCGTCCGGACCGTTACCGAGTTGTAGCGGAATGAGTATTCCAAGATGATGTTCGGCGACGAGGCTCAACGCTATTACAAACGACGACATGCCATATTCGGTCACTATATCCTGCACTCGACTCCAGTCGACTTTGTCGTTCAATGCACGGCAGGTGAGCGTCCAGTCGACGAGGTCGCGCAGCGTGATGCGCGCGGCGGCGAAATGGCCTGCCATGTGGCGCAGCAGGAAAAGCACCTCGAATGTAGGCGAAGGTGCAAGTTCCTTGAGCATTGTCTCATAGCGGCGGTTGCTGGGCGGGTAGTGGACGTTGAGGAAGTCGTAGTGGCTCTCGACCGTCACACCACGATAGTTGTACTTGGAGTGGTGATGAGCATCGTTGCTCACCTCCACGCCCAACTCACTCTGCGCCACAGCGTCGGCCTCGTCGTGCCTATCGTAAAAATACAAATCCAAATCGCCAAATTCACGCATTTCCGGCACCGGATAGTATTGCGCTATATGGGTACCTTTGAGCACCAAAGTCTCGATACCATGATGCGACATTTGCGATATAATATCTTGCTGTACCTCGGTCTGATAAGTATACCATCTTTTTGATTTATCGGCCTCGGCCAACCAAGGAATCTTCACCTCACGTGGCACGTCGAGCGTAGCCAAAACTCCTGCCGTCATGGCGGCCACATGGTTTTGCTGCATCAGCCGGAAAAGACTCCACCAGTCGTGTGAGTTAAGAGTTAAGAATTGAGAGTTAAGAGTTATTTGCTCCTCATTGTTTTCAAAGGCAGCTCGCAGCAAAGCAAATGCTATGTCTATCTCTTTGTACATGGGTGACTGGGAGGCTGGGGGCTAGGTGGCAGGGGTTAAATGAGATATCATTTTGATTATCCCTGTGTTTATCTGTCTGGTCATAGCCTGTAGTCTGATTCTTTCTTCTTCAGTACATATATGTAAATCTTCGCACAGAAACAACATGCTTCGTACTTCGGAGCAACTGCCCTTGGCTATGTTGAGAAAATTGATGAATTTGGCATCGCTTCCAGAATCAAACCCTTCTGCAATATTATTCATGACGCTTACGCTGGCACGTTGTATCTGATCTTTGAATTCCCAATCTCTAAAACCATCCATCATTTTATAGATAGCATTGGTTAGTTCACGAGATTTTTGCCATATAATTAGTTCATCGAATGTTGTTGCCATTTTTTAGTTACTAGGTTGCTGGGTATCTAGGTTACTGGGAGACAGGGTTGCTGGGTATCTGGGTTACTGGGAGACAGAGGTGCTGGGTATCTAGGTTACTGGGAGACAGGGGTGCTGGGTGTCTAGGTTGCTGGGAGACAGGGGTGCTGGGTGTCTAGGTTACTGGGCGGCAGGGGTGCAAGGTTACTGGGTGTCTGGGGTGCTGAGTCGTAGAATCGTAAATTCGCTCGATCACTTAGACACTCAGCTACTTTGTCACTTAGTCACTCAGCCACTTGGTCACTTAGTCACTCGTCACACGGTGTCCATGAAGGTGCGTTGCACGCGGTTGAATATCACAATACCTATTGCCAACAACACCACCATAAATACAAAACTGTAGCCTAACATTCCCCAACTGAACTGGCCTTCGCCAAGGAAACCATATTTGAAGGCTTCCACGATACCTGTCAAGGGGTTAAGGCTCATCACAAAGCGTAGTTTTTCATTGGTGATGGTGCTCAAAGGGTAGATGACAGGTGTGGCGTACATCCACAGGCGTACAAAGAAGTCCAGCAGTAGCGTCATGTCGCGATATTTGGTCGTAACACTTGAGAAAAGGATTCCAAAGCCAAGCGCCAACCCCGCCAACATCAGCACCAAAATCGGCAACAACAAGGCATACCAGTTGGTATGTATCTGACCCGGAATAATCCAAATCTGATATATCGCATATACCACCAAGAACAGTCCCAGCTGGATAGCAAAACGCAAGAGGTTGCTGATGACGGTAGAAATTGGCACAACAATACGTGGGAAATAGACCTTGCCGAAAATGCCGGCATTGGCGGTGAAGGTCGATGATGTCTTCGAGAGACAGTCGTTGAAGTACTGCCAAAGACAGATGCCACTGAGATAGAACAGCGGCTGTGGCAACCCGTCGGTTGAAATATTGGCGATGCCGCCGAAGACCACCATATACATGATGACCGTCATGGCTGGTTGGATGATATACCACAGCGGCCCCAGGATGGTCTGCTTGAACTGTGTAGTGATATTACGCCGTACGAACAGCATACACAAGTCACGGTAACGCCAAAGCTCCGCAAAGTCGACTTGCAACAGTTTTTCCTTAGGCTTGATTACGGTTGTCCAATCTTGATTGTTGTCCATATTGTTATGCAGAGTGTTTTTTGTGGAAGAGGATGTTTCCTATGATGCCCCAGAAGTATTTCCAATCGGTTTTGAAAGGGGCATTTAGGTAGGCCTCAAGATAGCGGCGTTCACTGGCCTGAATCTCTTCTATGGTCTCGGGGGTATGCTCCTCGTAGTAGAATGGCGGCAACAGTCCCGGCTTTGTCTTGGTACGCAACGCCTGCATCTCGGGAGTGTAGAGGCTGAAATACTGGCGGCTCAGAGGTCGCACTCCCACCAACTTTATGTCGCCTCGCAAAAGGTTCCATATCATAGGCAGTTCGTCGAGCCAGATGCGACGAAGAAAACGTCCCCAGAAGTTTACGCGATAGTCGCCTTTGAACTTTCCGCCACGCTCGAGGCTTTGGTAATGGTAAATATACGACTGCACATACTCCGAATAAGTGTACATGGTGCGGAACTTATGCACTACTATCTCCTTGCCGTCTTTCCCAATGCGTCGCAAGTGTATCACCGGCGATCCTGTGGGTTCTGCATCATCAATCGGATTCTTCACCTTATGTGCCACTACGAAGAACTCACCGTCGTTGAACCTTTCGTCGACCACTTCGAACCCGGCACGGTACAAGCGACCTATCACCTCCACACGGCTCATGGTGCGCTTCTTGCCACCGGTGACGGCAAAGTATAATCGATGCGTAAGCTTCAACTTCGGGCATACGCGATGCCACAGATAGTTGACTGCCACTACCAGGTGGCTCATCCCCCACGGGAAACGCTTCATGATAATCATGCGCTGCAGCGACGCCGTCATTGTGTGGCACCACATATAGGCTCCTTGTGGCAGACACCGATTGATAGCATAGAGCAGTTCGTCGAGCCGCTCTACCGTATGCAGGGGACGCATCACAAACAGCAGTTGCGGCTCTTTCCCACTGAGACGATACGCCATAGCCTCGGGTGTGTGGGTAGTGAGGGGTGTTACGGCCACCTCGGGACCCATAGTATGGTTGGAGAGCCAGAGGATGGTATCCTTGTAACTGAGGCTGCTAGTGGCAGAGAGGCTACGACGCACCTCATCGTTAGCCACCGTGTCGAGGCTAAATTTGGCACCAGTATCGCTGCCGACCTCGGTATAAGAGTTGTCGGTAGCGACCTCGTATTGCAACCGGAAAAGCGGAGTCTTCATTGTTGTTCGACTCGTCTGAGCAAACTGGGGTGTATGTAAGTAGTTGCCACTGCCACGACGCCTGAGATGGATACCACCAGACGGCGGTCGCGTTTTATGCGTTTGATGTGGCCTTCGGCGCCTTTGAACGGACCACCGGTAACCACCACACGGTCGCCGGCATGATACTCGGGTCGGTCGTCGCCCAACAATTCCAGACCTTCGCGGCCTGCTGTCACCACAAAGCGAAACACCTCCATCTCACGGTCGGCAATTGGCGCTGGCCGTCGACTGTCGAGCCGCCTATAAAGCCAGAGCTGCTGCCACCTTTCGGCGGCAAAGCGTTGCACCCATTCTTCGGTGGCACGTACAAACAGCAGCGACGCTATCACATCGGTCGGAGCGAAAAACTCCACTCCGGCATCAGCCACATCGCGCAGCACGACCTGCACCCGATTGTGGTAGACTTTCATCGCGAACCAGCTACTGTCCATCGTATTTGTTGTTTCGCCCTGCACGCTACCGGGCTCAGTCTCAAACTATCGACAATTCCCACCCTTGTGCACACGTGTATGTGTGTACTTTGGGGACGATTGTCGGCATTTCACCTACCGAACCACGGGCACTCCTATCGCAGGAGCGTTGCCGCAATCTTCTGCCTCTCAGTGTATACCACCCCAAGGCATACTACCATCAGACACTGCAAAGTTACGAAATATTCTTGAAACTACATATAAAAATTTGCAGCAATGCCAAAAATAATCAACAAAATAATAAACAACGCTGCCACCAGCCGTCTGCTTGCTGGTATACTAAAGCACCTCTCCCTACCCGATAGAGAAGGTGAAGTGACAACCCATCTATAAGTCTGCCTTTAGAAGGGCAAATCGCCTAGAGGTTCGGTGTCGGAGTTGAGTATATCCATCAGCGGATTGGGGCGCTGGCCCTCGTCGTTGCGCTGACGGTTAGAGAGGAGCAGCAGACTATCGGCCACCACTTCTGTCACATGGCGCTTGTTGCCTTCTTTGTCCTCCCACGAGCGGCTTTGCAGCCGTCCTTCGACATATATCTGGGCACCTTTGGTGAGTATGCGCTCGGCCACGTCGGCCAATCCGCGCCAGCACACAACATTGTGCCACTCGGTGATTTCAACACGTTCGTTATCGCGGTTGCGACGCGCTTCGGTAGTAGCTAGGGGGAAGGACGCCTTTTTGACGGGCACAGTGCCGTCGGACGGGAAAGTAACCACATCGGGATTCTTACCTACATTTCCTACAAGGATAACTTTGTTTACTCCAATCATATAACTTAATCTATTGTCAGTTTAGCGGCGCGAAAGTACTAATTTTTTTCCAAACCGTCCAATAAAGATATTCACAACTCCTGTTTTTGCGCTGCTAAGTGGTTGAAAAAATAATGTTAAACGACAATTAGGCCACCAAAGTACATTACTGATACTGTGACACTTGCAATTGACAAAATGTTAAAAAGACTTAAAACTACCGTTTTGAACAGCAAAAGGTTTTGCCATATCGGAAAAAGGTGGTACTTTTGCAGCCGTTTTCGACAAAAAAAGGGCCTATTTCAACCGTCCGAGCGAAGACAAAGACAAAACGTAACAAACAACAAAAAAGTATAGAGCAATGTCAAAGAAATGTGAAATCACCGGCAAGAAAGTAATCGTGGGCAACAACGTATCGCACTCGCGTATCCACACCAAACGCACCTTCGCCCCCAACCTGCAGACCAAAAAATTCTACATCCCCGAAGAGGATATGTGGATTACCCTTAAAGTGTCGGCCAAAGGCATGCGCATCATCAACAAAAAAGGCATCATAGCCGCCCTCAACGATGCTGCCGCCCAGGGACATCTGATGTTCTAAATCGTCTTGGCCGAATGGCCAAAACGATAAACATAAGGAATTCCTGATATTCTAAGAGAAGACAAGCAGTCTTAAATATCAATTAGTATTAACCCTTAACAAGAAAGAGGTATTAACAATGATCGTAGTTCCCATCAAAGAAGGTGAAAACCTTGAGAGAGCTCTGAAGAAGCTGAAACGCAAATTTGACAAGACCGGTGTGGTGAAAGAGATGCGTCGTCGTCAACAGTTCACCAAGCCCAGTGTCATCAACCGCGAGAAGCATCTGAAGGCCATCTACATCCAGCAACTGCGCCAGCAAGAGCTTGACATGTAAACGGTCCTCGACAGAGAGAGCTCCCCATCACGGAGCAACGCCATTGAAAAGGAAATCCCCTGCAACCGGGTGGCTGCAGGGGATTTTTCTAATGCTTTTCAAATACTTGTCCCTAATTCGTAAGCCTCTTGTAATATAGCCTTGCCGGAAATCTCATTTGGTGCGCCAACGCCACCGCAGAAGAGGTGACCTTTGAGCGCCGACTTTCCGAAGCAGTCTATCCACCCTTGTAGGCCGCTCTCGGCACGCTCGGGGACGTGTGCCTCGTTCTCGAAGGCGGTGGTCAGAAGGTATATGTCGCGGAAGCAATAATCCTTGGTGTACATGGCGTTCATGCGGTCGATGAGGGTCTTCATCTGGCCGCTCATCTCGTAGTAGTAGATGGGCGTCGCCCAGCAAACAACGTCAGCGTTAAGCACACGCTCCATGATGGCAGGCACATCGTCCTTGAAGATGCAGGCACCCGTCTGCTGGCACGACAGACAGCCGACGCAGAATTTTATCTCTTTGCCACGCAGCGAGATGAGCTCCACCTGATGGCCGGCGGCTTCAGCGCCGCGAGCAAACTGCTCCGCCAAGGCGTGGCTGTTCGAGCCCGGGCGGAGACTGGTTGAAATTATGATAACTTTTTTCATATTGGTAGTTGTTTGTTGTTTGCTAAATTGGAATTTACCTTATTACAATATTATTCTTTGGTACCGG